>JACABE010000032.1 GCA_013377005.1 Bacteroidota bacterium | reverse complement strand
AGACCTACCAACAATTTAAAAGTAAATCTTTCCTAAATGCACAACGGGTTAAAAACAGGAAACTATGACTTCAATCAATTTAATTGCAGTTTGTATTGCTACAGTGGCTGCTTTTGTTCTTGGATTTCTTTTTCATGGACCAATAGCTGGAAAACTGTGGATGAAATTAGCAAATATTCATCCAACAGGAAACGAGAAATTTAAAGATATGATTCCTCAAATGCTTTGGAATTTACTTGTTCAATTTGTAACTGCTTTTGTAATGGCGGTTATATATTTCTTTGTTTCTTCATCACCTTATTTAGCTGAAAAGGGAATTTGGGGAGGAATAGTTTTAGCTATATTATTATGGTTAGGTTTTTTAGTTACTTCATCATCTATTGAGGTTATTTGGATGGGGCGAAGTTTCAAATTATGGTTGTTTGAAGCTGTTAGTTCATTTATTGTAATGATTACAATGGGTGCAATTATTGCAAGTTTATAATAATAATTATGTCATTTCAAGCATACATAGACAATATAAAAGCTAAGACAGGTAAAAGCCCTGACGATTTCAAAAAACTTGCAGAGGAAAAAGGCTTTTTGAAAAATGGAGAACTTACAGCATGCATAAAAGCGACCGAAATCACTAACTGGCTAAAAGAGGACTATGAATTAGGACACGGACACGCGATGGCAATTTATATGACATTCAAAGGAAAAACTGAATAATAAAAACAATGAACCGCTAACTCGTATTATGTTCATTACCCCTCATAAACTTCCTACCTAAAGTGTTGATAAAATACCTCTTCCATTTTTGCATTTATATCTTAAGAATACATTAAACTACCCCAAAAGAAGAAATAGAATCAATAATTATATAATGAATTAAGTAATTAATATGTTTGGGAATTTTGTTAAATAAAATACACGATAATTAAAAAATAGTAATTTTGTATAATAATATATTGATAAAAACTATACTAAGCCGTCCAAATGGACATGCTTTGTATAGATTTTCCTTATATATACAAATAGCTGCAAAGCTTATAAAAAAAGAAATTATAAATAAATAAAAGAATAATATTATGAAAAGTAAAAATGGAAAAGTAGCCCTGATTACAGGGGCAAACAAAGGAATTGGTAAGGAAATTGCACGTCAACTAGGTATGCTCGGATATACAGTTGTGCTCACTGCTCGTGACCAAAAGGCTGGCAAAAAGGCGGCTGAAGAGCTTATTGCAGCGGGTTGCGATGCTCATACGGTGCCACTTGAAGTTACAAATACTGACGATATAGCCAATCTTGCGACGTATCTTGAAAAGAATTATGCTAAGCTCGACGTATTAGTAAATAACGCCGGAATTGCTTTAGAATGGGACGGAAAACCAACTAATTCGGAAAAGATTCGACGTACACTCGAAGTCAATCTTATCGCCCCCTATGCAATTACTGAAGCATTGGTGCCTCTTCTTTCAGTTAGTGACGACGCCAGGGTAATTAACCTTTCGTCGCAATTAGGCTCTATTGATGCAGCTGAAAATATGTGGCAATATATTTCGTCATTCATGACCGTAGGATATGCGACATCTAAGGCTGGTCTTAATATGCTTACACAAATTCAATCCAAAACACTGGCAGATAAGGGAATTGCAGTAGCTGCTGCACATCCGGGTTGGGTAAAGACTGATCTTGGCTCAGATGCTGCCCCCATGGAAGTTGAAGAGGGAGCAAGTACAGTAGTTAGTCTGGTGACAATTGCTCGCGATCAGTTTCCTAATGGACAATTAGTACACAAAGGTGTGCGCATAGCTTGGTAGTGTACATTTTAATTTGAAAAGATATGTAGCTAACATACAATATGCGGAAACTTCAGGCTGTTTACTAGTATGTAATGAATATGTTTTAGAAAATTTGTTAAACAAATACACGATAATTTAAAAAAAGTAATTTTGTATAATAATAAATTGATAAAAACTTTACAAAGCAATCCATATATGGACATGCTTTGTAAGGTTTTCCATATATAAAAGTAATGGGCTATACTAAAAAATAAAATGATGACTGCTTTACTGATAATTGATATTCAAAATGATTATTTCGACAATGGAGCTATGACACTTGTCGATTCAGATAAATCATGTGATAACGCGAGATTAATTCTTGAAAAATTTCGAGAACAACGATTGCCGATAATACACATTCAGCATCTTGCGCTAAAACCAACTGCAACATTCTTCTTGCCCAATACGATTGGTGCTGAAATTCATAAAAAAGTAAAACCATTAGAAAAAGAAAAAATAATTATAAAGCATTATCCTAATAGTTTCAGAGAAACGGAGCTGTTTGATTATTTAAAAAACAATAATATAACCGATTTGGTGATTTGTGGGATGATGACACATATGTGTGTTGACGCAACCGCAAGAGCAGCAAAAGATTTCGGATTTAATTGTACCGTGATTGGAGATGCTTGTGCAACTAAAGACCTCGAAATCATTGGTCGAAAGGTCAAAGCAAAAGAGGTTCAAAAGAGTTTTTTAGCTGCTTTAGATTATTTTTACTCAACAGTTAAATTGACTAAACAATATTTAAACGAATAAAGTACAGCTCATAACTGCGGTTTGCGCAAACCCTCAAAAGTTATCAGTCATAACATCTGCCTCCCCCTCATAAACCTCCTGCCAAACACCATTATAAAAAAACACCCCATCCCATATTGCGTTTTTACAGAAATTTCGCAGGATTTCATATCTTGTTAATAATTATGTATTTGTAAGTCTGCAAAGCCTTAGTCATTTTCGTGAGTAGAGCTTCGCAAGTTTGCAGAGGCTTAGTCAATTTTGTGAGTAGTGCTTTGCAAGTTTGCAGAGGCTTAGTCAAATTTGTGAGTAGAGCTTCGCAAGTTTGCGGAGGCTTGGTTATTTTTGTGAGTAGTGCTTCGCAAGTTTGCAAAGGCTTAGTCAATTTTGTGAGTAAAGCTTCGCAAGTCTGCAAAGCTTGGTCAGAAATGTGAATACGGTATTATACGTTTACAAAGTCTTAATTAAAATTACTATCAAATAACTTGGCTTCTCCGGCTGATAAAAAAAACAATACCTGGCTGTTTTTCTTTTTTTAGCCCTATTTTCAAATGTTGATATATATGTATATCAATAGCTTGTGCTTTAGTTTAAAAATATTTTGTTAAAACCTATGATTTTTTCTATAAAAAACATTCGTATATCAAAAAAAATTATTTTCTTTGTAGCCTAAACAAAATATTAACAATTTAAAATTAAAAAAATTATGGGAAAAATTGAAAGCTTCACAGTTTCTCCTACCGAAAATGCAAGAGTAGGAAGATCGTCCATTGCTGAATTTCTGTACGAGCACATCCAGAGTATGAAAGCTACAAACAAGCCGGAATATACAGCTATCATTACCGAGTCGGAAAAACTTTACAACGAAGTTTTTAGCGATATATCGCAACGCAAACAAAACCTGAGCAAGCAAGTAAACCTTACCAAAGATGTAAATGATGTAAAAGATGAGTATTTCGATTTAATCGATGCATTTGATGCAGCTTTAATCTTAAAATTCAAAAAGAATTCAAAAGAACAAAAAGAAGTCTTCCCCAAAGGATTAAGTATTTTTAAAAAAGCAACCATTGAAACCATTAAAGAAGACATGGAATTAATGGAAAAACAAGGCCAAAAATTCGATACTGCTTTAGGTTCTGCTTTTGCAGTTGGTTTTAAAAATGTAAAATTAAAATATCTCGATACTTTCAATAAACAAAAATCAACACAAACACAGGTTAAGAGCATTATACCCGACTACAAAACCAAGAAAAAACTAATCGACAAACAAATACTAAAAAATATTTGTACCATTATTTTAAGCAACCCCGACCAACCCGATGTATTATTAACGCTCTTTAACGACAAGCTGATTACACCCCATCGTAAAACCAAAACCAACGATGACAATCAATTGTATCTGCTTAAAATATTAGCCGCTACCCATATAGCCGCCAACTTTACCTTTACCTCAAAAGATGTGTTGCTGATAACAAACAACAGCAGCACCGTATCTATATTTTATTATGCAGCAGCCACTGCCGATGCAGCAGTACCCGCTACCTTGCACGAAATATTACCCGACGAAGAAGTAGAAATAGCCGCCTCCACCTTAGGAACCGGCAACAAATATATCATCTTCGTAAATAAAGATACAACTGCTGATGTGGAAGTAGAAATTGCGTTTATTTAAGTGGGGATGGATATAGTTGGGATATTTTTCTAAGAAATTATTATTGAAGATTTCTTAGAAAAATATCATTTTCAAAAGCTTTGCATAGCATCCAAATTTAGCAGACTTGTAATTGATTTGGTAAGGTTAGAATAATGTTATGCCTCATTATATAAAATGAATAATACAAATTAATAATGGAAAAACAAGAATTCCCGAAATTTATTCAAAATAAACCAACAGGAAAAGATTTTCTTGAAGGAAAATCAGCAGAAAGAGTTGCAAAAGCTATTGAAAGGCATATTGAGAAGGTTAATGATTTAAACCTTCTTGATCCTAAAGTTAAATTGCCTCAAATAATTGGATTAGAAGGTGGCTGGGGTTCAGGTAAATCCAATGTAATAAAAATTCTAAAAACGAATGTTGAAAATAGTTATTATTTGTTTGAATATGATGCGTGGGGAAATCAAGAAGATTTACAACGACGATCATTTTTAGAGCAATTAACTCAGAAATTAATTGATGAAAATATACTTGATGGCGAAACAGAGATAACCAAAAGAGGAGGTGGAAAAGAAAGTGTAACTTGGGAAAAAAAACTGAAATATCTTTTAGCGCGAAAAACTGAAACTATATCTGAAAAGTATCCAAGAATTAGTAATGGTATGGCTGCTTCAGCAATCGTTGCAATACTGACACCTATATTTGTTTTTATTGCTTATGCAACAAAACAATCGGTAAATTCTTGGTGGTCCATATTATTATCTATACTAATATCAATGATTCCCGTTTTGGCAAGTATAATAATGTGGAGGTTTGCATGCCGCAAAGATCATAGGTATAAAGACATTGGGTATTTACTTGCAATATATAACGATAAAATAGAAAATGACGTAAACTACGAAACAATCAGTGAGGATGAACCTTCAGTTACCGAATTTAAAAATTGGATGAATGATATATCTGATTTTATTGAATTAAATCAGAGAAAAAAATTAATTGTTGTTTTTGACAATATGGATAGATTGCCATCCGAAAAAGTCAAAGATTTATGGTCATCAATACATACTTTCTTTTCAGAAGATGGATATAAAAATATATGGGTAATCATACCATTTGATAAAATCCACTTAGCTAATGCTTTTAACGATGGAAAAAAAGTAAATGATAGCGAAAAAAAGGCATTAACTTGCCAATTTATTATTAAAACTTTTCCAATTATATATAGAGTTTCAGCTCCCGTTCTAACTGATAGGAAGGATATTTTTTATAAATTTTTTGATGAGGCATTTGGAACCACTCAAGATGATTGTAAAGAGGAAATACAACGTATTTTTTCTTTGATTAGAATAAATTACACACCACGCGACATAATATCTTTCATAAATGAATTAGTTTCGCTAAAATTAACTTGGATTAATGAAATCCCGCTAATACCAATTGCAATATTTATATTAAGAAAAGAAGAAATTCTAGAAGATTCTGTAGATGATAATATTTTATCTAAAAAATACTTAGGATCAATTGAAAAAAATGTAGATGATACAGAAGAATTACAAAACTATATCTCTGCTTTAGTATATGGAATTGATGTCATTTCAGCAGCCCAAATTGCTTTAAAACAATATTTAAGAAATACTCTTAAAGGTGATGAAAAGGTCGATATTAATAAATATTCAGGCAATAAACATTTTATTTCAATTCTAAAAGAAGAAGCACGAGAAGTTGATTATACCTTTATTGATAAAGCAATTATTAGCTTATCTAAACTAACGAATTCGAATAATAATGAAATTATAAAAATATGGAATGACTTCAACAAGATTAAATTGACGACCAAAATTGATAAACTTGAATTTGCTGATACTCACAAATATTTATTATTATATACAGATAATGAAAACAAGATAAATTTAGTACAATATCTTTGCGCTTCTTATCAAGAATTTAATGAATTTAAGGGTGATTTATTTTACACTATAATGCAATTGTTTGAAAAATTTATCTCAGAAAATAAACTTGATATTAACATTGCAAATTTCTTAACACCAAAACAGGTAACTCCTGAAGTATTTATAGAATACTTGAATATTGCAAAAGCGGATTTTCTAAAATATAAGATTTACTCCGACAATAAAATATTTGATGAATATTTGGCTCGTTCTGTGCCTGCTACATTACCCAAAATGGATTTTATTAAATTTTTGGTTAAAGATGATTTATATAAATTCGATGTTTTAAATACAACCATTGAAAACGCAATTACTGAGGATATAGTAGATATAAATGGGTTTCCTGAAATAATTAATGTTTACAAACTAATTTCAAAAGAAAAACCCTTAAAAATACAATTCACACAAAGTCAAATTCAATCCCTACTCACTTTTATAACTGATAAAACAACCGACACTTATTATGATTTAGTAGCTATAGGACTTACACTATCTATCAATACTACATTAATTGAAGGTTTAGATGAAAAAATTGCTGAAAGAATTGAATATTATAGTAGCTATGGTGAATTACTTCTATTATCTGTAAATTGGTCTTCTGTTTTATTAGATAATGTTGTTAAAAAGCTGACCGAAAAATCATACGGTATTTCAAAGATGAGTATTGTGAAAGTCCTTCCATTTTATGAGCAAATTAAAAGTAAAATTGGAGTTGACGATACAATTTTACTAAATAGATTTAACCCATGGTGTAAATTCGCAAAAGAATCAATAACTGTTGCAAATATTGATTCAATAATTCCTCAATTTGATTTTTATAAAAATTCAGCAACAATATTGAATGATTTGACTAATTACATTAATAGTGTGGCTATTGAAAGGATGAAAAATATTTCTATAGAAGAATTATATGCAAATCGTAACATAGGCACTTATTATTGGCTCAATTGCGCTACAATTTTTATTCAAGAAAATGTTCTTAAAACCTTACCTGACAATCTTATTGATCTTAGCAAAATGATTCTTGCAGATATTGCAAAAGATTCTACTATTTTGCCCCTCAATAATTTTTTAGAAATAATAATTAATAAAGCTAACAAATCTAAGCTTCTAGCTACTATAATTTCATTAGGAGAAGATTTTTGCAATAAAACACCTATTATTAATACTGTCCAGTTTATTTATTTTACAACAAAATTCGATTTTATTAATAAAATAAAGAATAAAGATGGTGCTATTACACGTAATATTTTAAATATAGTAATTAATGATTCTGAATGTTTAAATCTTATTTTAGAAAATAGTACTGAATATGCAAAAATTATAAACAAGGCTGAAAGTGAAGCGGAGGATTTTAAAGCAAATATTAAAAAAATAATGCAAACCAATGAATCTGAACAACTGAATAAATTTGCTTTTGCTATTGGTATTAGTTTTGAAGAAGAAAAAAAAGATAAAGAATAATATTATTATATTTACAATCAACGAGGCATAATCGAGACTACCCTTCCAATAATTAATAAATAGCGTTTATTCCCCTATCCCATTTATCTTTTCCTGCAAACTCATAACTAGTTTTCCTAAAGAAATCAAAAGACAAGATAATACTGCCAATGCTTCGATGGATGGATGTTTTTATGAGGTAAAAAATAAAAATAATCAATACCTCATCAAATCTATAAATCAATAAATATCCTTATCTTTGTTGCACTAATTTTAATCGCTGTTTCAATTCATCGCAATGCACTTTATAAATCCATATTTCCTTTGGGGTCTGCTCGCTGTAGGCATCCCAATCATCATTCATCTATTTAATTTCCGAAGGTTTAAGAAAGTTTATTTTTCCAACGTAAGTTTTTTGGAAGAACTAAAAGTTCAAACCCAAAAATATTCGCGGCTTAAGCATTTATTAATACTTGCCATGCGCATACTGGCAATTATTTGTCTGGTATTGGCATTTGCCCAACCCTATCTGCCTTTTATGGGAAACAAAAAAGCAATACAAGGCAAAAACGTAGTAAGTATTTATGTTGACAACTCATTCAGCATGGAATCCGTTGCCGATGAAACCAAACTGCTGGATGTAGCCAAACAAAAAGCCAGGGAAATAGTATCAGCCTATCCTAATTCCGATTTATTTCAATTGCTTACCAACGATTTTGAAGGAAAACACCAGCATTTGTTCAGCAAAGAAGAATTTTTGCAACTATTGGATGAAGTAGAAATATCGCCTTCGGTACGCAAGCTGCCCGAGATTCTCAAACGCCAGAACGATGTATTAAACCTTTCGCCACAAACCAACAAAGCTTCTTACCTAATCAGCGATTTTCAAAAGAGCGTTACCCTATTTGATGCCATACAAAACGACACCAATGTTTCTACTTATCTGATTCCTGTCATTCCTCAAAAAAGCAACAACCTTTACATTGATAGCTGCTGGTTCGATTCGCCCATATTGCAGCTCAACAAAAATGTAAAACTCAATGTGAAAATTAAAAATGCTTCTGATATTGCGTATGAAAAAATCCCGTTAAAGTTAATCATAAACGGAAATCAACGGGCTGTGGCAAGTTTCGATGTTAAAGAAAAAGACGAGCTTACCATGAGCGTTTCGTATCGCATCACCGAAAGTGGTTACCAAAGCGGTTATGTAGAACTTACCGATTACCCCATTGTATATGATGATAAATTTTATTTCTCATACAATGTAGCCAAAAACATAGCAGTAATGCTCATCAATGGAAGCGAAGAAAGTCAATATCTCAACAAAATTTATCAGCTCGATTCAGTTTTTACATTGAGCAATGTAAACGAACGAAATATTGATTATGCAGCTTTCCGCAACAATGATTTAATAGTGCTTAATGGTTTAAAAACCATATCAACAGGTTTAACCCAGGAACTAAAAAGATTTGTCGACAATGGCGGAAGCCTCCTGGTATTTCCAGCTACCAACATTGATTTCGAAAGCTATCGACAATTTTCCACTACATTGAACATTAATACCTATGAAAACAAAGATTCTACCGATACTCGCGTAGAGCAACTTAATATTCATCATCCTGTGTTTGCCGATGTATTTGAAAAGCTTCCCGAAAACATTGACTTACCTAAAGTATTTTCGTTTTATACTTTTGCAAGTAAACAGCTTACACGCAAAGAGTATTTACTTAGAATGCTCAATAACAAAGATTTTTTAACTGCATGCATCACAGGCAAAGGAATTGTATATCAATCAGCAGTACCCTTAGATGCAAGCTGGAGTAATTTTCCCCGTCATGCAATCTTTGTTCCAGCATTATTAAATATCGCACTTCAAAGTCAACCCATTACTAAATTGTTTTATACCATTGGCAATGATGAATCCATTGCGCTAAAAAATATTAATTTGCAAGGCGAAGATGTATTGAAACTAAAAAACGAAGCCTTAGGTTTCGATGTTATTCCTGAACATAAAAACATGGATTCGCAGTTAGAAGTTAGTTTTCATAATCAGGTAAAACAAGCAGAAAACTATAAACTTTTTGCAGGAAAAGACTTGGTTTCTAACATTTCTTTTAACTACGACCGCAACGAGTCCCGACTTGATTTTTATACAATCAAAGAAATTGAACAACAATTAAAAGACAAACAACTCAATAATTTCACACTGATTGAAAGTGGTAAAAAACACCTCGGAATGTTAATAAAAGAAATCAATCAAGGTATAAAATTATGGAAATTGTTTGTAATTTTAGCCCTGATTTTCCTTTTGGGAGAAGTAGTATTGATACGATTATGGAAGTAATGGAATTTAGATTGATAGATGGAAGAAAACACTGAAATAAACGAAAGCGGTTTTGTTACGGACGACTCTAATAAAGAAATCCGAAAGACATTGCACCTAACGGGTATGTATAAAGACTGGTTTTTGGATTATGCTTCTTACGTAATCCTTGAACGTGCCGTTCCTGAAGTTAATGATGGATTAAAACCCGTGCAGCGAAGAATATTGCATGCTATGAAAGAGTTGGACGATGGTCGTTACAACAAAGTAGCCAATATTATCGGGCATACAATGAAGTACCATCCTCATGGCGATGCATCTATAGGTGATGCATTGGTTCAATTGGGGCAAAAAGAATTGTTGATTGATTGCCAGGGAAACTGGGGGAATGTTCATACCGGCGACGGAGCAGCAGCACCAAGATATATCGAAGCCAGATTATCTAAATTTGCTTTAGATGTTGTTTTCAATCCTAAAACTACCCGTTGGAAACCTTCTTATGATGGCAGAAACAAAGAGCCTATTACATTACCTGTTAAATTTCCATTATTACTTACACAAGGAGTAGAAGGTATTGCTGTTGGCCTGGCTTCAAAAATACTTCCTCATAACTTTAATGAATTAATTGATGCATCCATCAAAATACTTGAAGGTAAAGATTTTGAGCTCATGCCCGATTTTCTTACCGGCGGTATGGCAGATGTAACAAAATACAATGATGGTTTAAGAGGAGGCAGAATAAGAATACGTGCAAAAATAAATCAGTTAGATAAAAAAACGTTGGTCATTACCGAATTACCATTTGGTGTAACTACATCTTCATTAATAGAATCTATTATTATAGCCAACGATAAAGGCAAAATAAAAATTCGTAAAATAGATGATAACACTGCTCGTGATGTAGAAATACTTATACATTTGGCATCAGGTATTTCTCCTGATACTACAATTGATGCATTGTATGCATTTACCAATTGCGAAGTATCCGTTTCGCCTAATAGCTGTATTATTGATGCCGGACGGCCTAAATTTATTGGCGTAAAAGAAATCCTGAAAATATCTACAGACAATACTGTAGCTCTCCTTAAGCTTGAACTTGAAATAGAAAAAGGCGAATTGCTTGAGCAATGGCATTTTGTGTCTTTAGAACGTATCTTTATCGAAAAAGAAGTGTATGAAGATATGAAAAAATGTAAAACAGATGCCGAAATTAACGAAGCCATTGATATTGGCTTAAAACCATATACACAAAATCTTGTCAGAGCAGTTAGTTTGGAAGATATTCTCCGTTTAAGAAAAATCCCAATAGATCGTATTTCAAAATACAATTCCGATAAAGCAGATGATGTAATCAAAGCTATTGAAGATGATATTAAACAAGTTGAATACGATTTGGCACATCTAACGCAATATGTCATTGATTTTTTCCTCCGCATTCAAAAGAAATACGGCAAGGGAAAAGAACGAAAAACTGAGCTCCGTAACTTTGAAAATATCGAAGCAACCATGGTGGCTGTTGCTAACGAAAGACTATACGTAAATAAAGTGGAAGGATTTGCAGGAACAGGACTTAAAAAAGATGAGTTAGTGGGTGAATGTTCTGATATAGATGATATAATTGTCTTTAGAGAAGATGGTACCTTTATTGTTACCAAAGTAGCAGATAAAGTATTTGTCGGACAGAATATCTTACATATTGCTGTTTTCCGTCGTAACGATGAGCGGACTATTTATAACATGGTATATCAGGATGGTGTAAAAGGAAGTGCTTATATAAAAAGGTTTGCAGTAGTAGGTGTAACTCGTGATAAAGAATATGACCTTACCAAAGGAACTAAAGGGAGCAAAGTGCTTTATTTTACTGCTAATCAAAATGGAGAAGCTGAAGTTGTTAAGGTAATACATAAACCTAAACCAAAGCTTAAGAAAACTATTTTTGATTTTGATTTTAGCGATCTGGCTATTAAAGGAAGAAGTTCACAAGGGAATATTTTAACCAAGCATTTAGTTAAAAAAGTAGCTTTAAAAGATGAAGGCGTTTCAACCTTAGGTGCCAGAAATATTTGGTACGATGAAACCGTAATGCGATTAAATACAGAATCGAGAGGAGTTTACTTAGGTGCTTTTAAACCAACTGATAAGATATTAACCATCATGAAATCGGGTCATTATCGTTTACTGAGCTTTGATTTATCAAATCATTTTGATGAAGATATGATCATTATCGAAAAATATAATCCTGCAAAAATTATTTCAACCGTCTATTATGACGGTGAGGTTAAAAAGGCTTATGTTAAAAGATTTCAAATAGAAGAATCTGATAAAAAACAAGATTTTTTAGGTGAACATAACGATTCGTTCATCTATTCGGTTTCTAACGATTATTTACCTCAGGCTGAGGTTGTTTTTGATGAAAAGAAGAATGGTAAACATATTGATAATGAAATAATATTGCTTGCTGATTTTATTGCCGTTAAAGGGTTTAAAGCAAAAGGGAAAAGGTTAACTAGCCACTTTGTAAAAGAAGTGATAATGTTAGATCCTTTGCCTTACGAAAATGAAAATACCATTGAATTATCTACCGAAATTGAGGAAATTGAAACTAAACCTGATCCGTTTGAAGATTTTGGAAAGATTTCTGAAAGAAAAACGGATGAAGAAGATGACGATGAACCAGTACAAATGACACTTTTTTAAAAAGAAATAATAATTAATTCTTTATATGACTGATAATAAAATTTTAAAAGTAACAGATGATGTTAAATGGATAGGTGTGCTTGATCCGGATATAGTTACATTTGATGTAGTGATGGAAACAAAATATGGTACAACTTACAATTCATATTTTATAAATGCCGATAAAAAAACTATCGTTGAAACTACCAAAGAAAAATTTTGGGATACTTATTTACAAAAAATAAAAGCAGTTTGTAATCCTGCTGAAATTGAATACATAATTTTAAACCATACTGAACCTGATCATTCAGGTAATTTGAAAAATTTATTACAAATTGCACCAAAGGCAATTGTGGTTGGTAGCGGAAATGCTATTCGTTATCTAAATGATTTATTAGGCGAAGAATTCCCACACCTAGTAGTTAAAGATGGAGACGTTTTGGATTTAGGAAATAAAAAAATTAAATTCATAAGTGCTCCTAATTTACACTGGCCCGATTCAATGTATTGTTACTTAGAAGAAGATAAAGTACTTTTTACCTGCGATTCTTTTGGAGCTCATTTTTGTGATGAAAGAATGTATGATACCGAAGTTGGAAACTGGGACGATGCTTTTAAATACTATTTTGATGTGATAATGAAACCTTACAGTCGTTTCATGTTGAAAGCCATTGAAAAGATACGTCCTTTGGAAATCAAAGCGATATGTAACGGGCATGGTCCTTTATTAACTGAAACATGGAAACGCTATGTAGATTTATCTGAAGAATTTTCAAAATTAGCCATAGCATTACCTGATGAAAATCGAGTATTGATAACTTATGTTTCTGCATATCATAACACAGCTATGTTAGCTGAAAAAATTGCAGAAGGTATCAAACAAACAGGTAGTTTTATAGTAGATGTATGCGATATTGAAACTATGTCACTTGGCGAATTAGATGAAAAAATTGCAAAAAGCAATGCTTTGATAATAGGAAGTCCAACAATTAACCAAAATATATTAATGCAAATTTATACGATGTTTGCTTTAATTAATCCATTACGCGACAAAGGTAAATTAGCTGGTGCTTTTGGTTCTTACGGTTGGAGCGGTGAAGGAGCTAAAATTATCGAAAGTAATTTAATCAATTTAAAATTAAATTTCTTTGGTGAAAGTTTGTTTATTAAATTTACACCACATAACGAACAAATTAATAAATGCTTAGATTACGGAAATGCTTTTGGACAAAAAATGCTTGAGCAAATATAATTTTCGCATTTTTTTTGCGTTAATAGATCTTTATGAACAAAACAACTACTAAGCAATCGAGTTTTAATAAAATAGGAGTACTATTTTCTGTAACAATATTAATTGTCTTGCTTTTTTCATGTACAGCAGAACGTGAATTAGCAAGGGAATTTGTAAATACAAAAAAAGGCACTCCTATTTTATTGCTTAGTACTGATCGGTTGATACTTACAAATGAAAAATTAAAGAGAATTTTAAATTTTGATTCATTGGATGTATCTTCGCAAGATTCTTTGTGGGCAGCCAAAACATTGTATTTAGATTCTATTAGCGATGTAAAATTATTAAATAAGTTTTACGAAAAAATTAAGGATGAACTTCAATGTTATGGATTTAGGGTATTTACGCGAGATTCTATAAGTAGCTTTAATTCTTTGGAAGTTTCTAAGTATATTTTGAATATTGCTCAAGTTGAAATGAATGAAGATGATTATATTTATAGAGATGAACAGCTTTTTTTTAATTCATTGGTATATTATCAGGACCAGACGCTTAATGTCATTAATTTAAATTATTGGTTTGAATTTTCATCTTCAGGATTAAATAATGAAAAGGTTTTTTACAGCACTTTTTCAATGAAAGATATACTTGAAAGTTCTTTTCTTTTGGATGATGCCAATAATAATGTAACTTATCATTATAAAATCACACCAATTACTTTAGCTGGAATTTATCAGTTGACAGATTATTCGGCAATAAAAAATACTAATTATTTCTACAACTATCTTATGAATAAATATGTAAAAGAAAATTTACCTTCAAATGTTGTTACACCAAAGTATTTTTCTTACGATCGTTATACGGGATTTTTATTTAATGTTGAGAATGATAGGTTTTTAGAGTTAGATTCAAAGTAAGTCTTGATAAAAATTACTAACAAAAAAATTGTGTCACACTTTAATGTTTTGCGAGTCTCATAATACCTTCCATTAAATTTTAACTAATTCATTTAAAAACCAGTTTTATCTCTCAAATGGATCTTTTTCTTGAAAATCGGGAAGATAAACATCCGAACTTTCTAATTCCTGTATCCAACCCCGATGAAAACCAAGCTGCTCCGATGCTTTCACAACCATGTCATATTCGCTTGTATGTAGCTTTCTGTTTAAATAGGAATGCGATTTTACGTTTGGCATAGGATGGTATTGCGCCATAAGCGATAAAGAAATATCGGGCGATAATTCATCAGCAATAAAACGCATCACTTTCAAGCTATTGTCAATTTGCGAAGGCAACATCAAATGTCTGATAATTAAACCCGACTCAGCCAAACCTTCATCGTTTTTTATAATTGTACTTCCTTTTTGACGATACATTTCTTTGATGGCTTTTGCAGCTATTTCAGGATAATCATTTGCTCCTGATAAATCTTTTGCCAGCCCATTATCCTTGTATTTAAAATCGGGCAAATACACCGAAATATATCCTTCCAACTGACCAATAGTTTCAGCTTTGTCATACGAATTTGTATTATAAACCGTAATAGGGTTTAGTCCTTTTGAACGCAAGCTGTCAATAATAGCAATAATATGTGGAACATAATGCGAAGGCGATACAAAACCTACTGAGTTAATTTGATAATGCTTGAAAATGCTTATGATTTTATCAGTAATATCTTCAAGCGAATATTTATGCGAAATAACCTTGCCCTTATTACAACTTATTTGCTCGTTCTGGCAATAAATACATTGCAAATTGCAACGACTGAAAAACACGTTACAAATTCCATTTTTACCACTAATTACAGGTTCTTCGCCTTTATGCAATACAATAGAAGAAATATTATAGTCGGCATCGCTTCCACAATAACCCAATTTATCCGAATAGCGATTAACACCACAATTTCGTGGGCAAATTCTGCATGTTTTTAATGCTATCAATCCATCCATTTTTAATACAATGCAAAAATAGAAAGATAAGTTGAAGTTTTGAATTAAAAAATCTGTAGATTTGTAGAAGAAAATATACTAAAATATTTATGGAATTTCTATTGGCATTTATAGCATTAATACTTGGGTTTATAATTGGTTACATTCTCTCAAAACAGAAATCACACAAAACCATTGATCAGTTTAAACTTCTGATTTCGGAAAACGAGAAGCTATTATTGGTTGAAAAAACCGAGAAAGAAATACAAATCAAAAATGCTCAAAACACAATTGCTTATATTGAAAACGAAAAAGAAACCATAAAAGCATTGCTTGCTGCCGAACAGGAAAAGTCAGATTTATTAGGAAATCGTATCACCAAAGCCGAAGTTGAATACCGTAATGTTGTTGAGAAACTAAATACTCAAAAAGCAGAGTTAGAAGAAATACAAAAGAAATTTACCACCGAATTTGAGAATATTGCCAACAAAATACTCAAACAGAATTCGCAGGAATTTACTTCAACCAATCAAAAAAATATATCTGAAATACTCAATCCATTAAAGGAAAAAATTCAATTGTTTGAGCAAAAAGTACAGGAAACCCACATACAGGGTGTTCGCGACAATACCAGCTTACGCGAAGAAGTTAAAAAGCTGTATGAACTCAATAGCAAAATAAGTGAAGAAGCCAATAACTTAACCAAAGCCTTAAAAGGCGATAATAAAAAGCAAGGAAATTGGGGCGAAATGGTGTTGGAAAGAATATTAGAACGCTCAGGGCTTATCAAAGGCGAAGAATACGAAACACAATTCACTGCTCGTAACGACCACAACGAAATTTTGCGTCCGGATGTTGTTATAAAACTACCGGATAACAAACACATTATTATCGATTCTAAGGTATCTTTAATTGCTTACGAGCAATACGTAAATGCAGAAGCTATCGAAGACAAAGAAAAATTTAGCAAATTACATATTGATTCATTAAAAAGCCATGTAAAAGGGCTAAGTGAAAAAAGTTATGCTTCATCCGATGCATTTAATACCCCTGATTTTGTATTGATGTTTTTGCCGATAGAGTCATCATTTAGCATAGCTATTCAGCAAGATATTGAGTTGTTTAATTTTGCTTGGGACAAAAGAGTAGTCATCGTAAGTCCATCAACATTACTTGCCACACTTAAAACGGTTGAATCGATATGGAAAAGAGAAAAACAAACTCAAAATGCCATTGAAATTGCCACAGAAGGAGGGAAGTTGTACGATAAATTTGCAAGCTTAGTTGATGATTTAAAAAGATTAGGCAATCAATTAGACACCGTTCAAAAAACCTATCAGGAAGCCAACAAAAAGCTACATACAGGAAGTGGGAATCTAATAGGTAGAGTAGAAAAATTAAGACAATTAGGCGCAAAAAATACAAAAAGCATAGCCGAAGTTTCCTTAAAACAAATGGAACTATTGACGGATGATTTAATTGAGGAATAGAAATAATATATAAAATTACTATAACCTAAATAAATCATCTAAAAAGTCTAATACAAATAAAAAATAACAAATAACCAAATCAATGAGCACAGATAATTTTTTATACGGCATACGTCCTGTAATAGAAGCTATAAAATCAGGAAAAGAAATAGATAAGATTTTTATTCAAAACGGCTTACGTGGTGAAATTTATCTCGAATTAATGGATGAAATCAAATCTAACAATATTCCATTTCAATATGTTCCATTGGAAAAGCTTAATAAGCTGACCATGAAAAACCATCAGGGCGTAGCTTGTTTTACTTCAGTTGTTTCTTATACACAGATTGAAAATCTAATTCCGATGATTTGGGAACAAGGAAAAACACCACTTATTCTTATTCTTGATAGGATAACAGATGTCCGTAATTTTGGAGCTATTGCCCGTACTGCAGAATGTGCAGGAGTTGATGCCATAATTATTCCTTCAAAAGGTGGTGCACAAATTAATGCAGATGCACTAAAAACTTCTGCTGGTGCTTTACATATTGTTCCTGTTTGTAGAAGCGAAAATCTCAAAATTACGATTGATTTTTTAAGGAAAAGCGGTTTGCAAATCATCGCGGCTTCTGAAAAAGGCGGAGACTATCATTATAAGGTTAATTATACAGTGCCAACAGCAATTATTATGGGTTCCGAAGAAGATGGCGTTTCTCCTGAATACTTGCGATTGACAGATAATATTGTAAAAATACCTATTTTAGGAGAAATAGCTTCTTTAAATGTTTCTGTGGCTTGTGGAGTAGTACTTTATGAAGCTATCAAGCAACGATTAACATCTAAATAAGTTATGTGAAATATCTTTTAAATTATTTATTTTAGAGAAGTTTGAAATGTTTAAAAATTCTAACAGTTTTCTCTCTCTCTAGATTTTAAGTTAAAAATTGTGATTTTCTTTTTATTTATTGTATCTTTGTGTAGTTATTTATAAATTGTTTCATTATTTAAAAAGAATGCTTATGAAAAAAATTAACTTATTCTTGTCGTTTATTGCTTTGTTATTTATAACAGTTTCATGTAATAAAAGTGATGATCCCAATGCTCCTGTAAATTATGAACAGCAGCAAACTTTGGCAAAAAATTATGCTTTTATTCAAGATGTATATGGTGATATTTTTGATTTACTTTGTAGAGCTTCAGATGACTCTGTTTTAATGGCTTCCGGCAATGCTAACATTGGTGGTGCTGTAGTTTCATATACCCCTTCCACTCATTTATATACATTTATTTTTCCTTCAAGTGGTTCATTTGAAGCTAATTTGAATGGTGATTTTAGGAATTTAGGAACTGTTGCTAATATTACTTTTAACAACTATACTGTTGGAGGTAATCCTATAACAGGTAATATCAAGATTACTAATACTGGAGTCCAAGGTTTTAAAAGTTCAAATACAATTGGACCAATTATTTCTTTTACTGATAGCATTTATAATGCTACTATTACCAAAGGAGGTGAGGTTATTAATGTTAATGCACTTTTCCATATAGATTGGATGATGGGTGATACAACAATAATTACAGATGATCAATATAAGTTTAGTGGAAATATTAATGGAGTAGTTAGTCCTTATAAATCATTTTCTGCAGTTATTCAGACTGGACATGAAGTTATTGTTAATACAATATCTCCATATATACAAAGTGGCTTAATTAACGCCTTAATGCGTACACCAAATAGCGATAATAATGCAGCTATAGAAACCAATGTTCAAATTGAATTTCTTTCAATTGCTTCTAGTTATTACGTAAAAATTACTACACCTGATGGAATTATACAGGTTCCTCAGTAATAAACTTTTATGATATAATTAATCTTCAAATTGATTTTAATATGAAGATTAATAAGGCTTTTTAATTTATCTTAAACACAACCATTTTATAGGTTACGCGTAAATTAAATTTTTATATTTATGATGTTCTTATTTTAGTAATAAAACTTCAAACATTTATTAAGGTTTGAAGTTTTATTATTTAGTACTGTTGCTATATTAAATATAATAAGATATAGCAGCAGTTATTTATTATCAGAAATGATAGAATTACTCTTAAAAACAATTTATTGATACAATGACCAATCAGATACAAAAAAACAATCCATTACATGGTATTAAGCTGGAAGAAATTATCAACGATTTGGTTTTTTACTTTGATTGGGATGCATTGGGAGCATTAGTTCATATTCGTTGTTTTATTGAAAATCCCAGTATAAAATCGAGTCTGGCGTTTTTACGAAAAACACCTTGGGCACGTGAAAAGGTAGAAAGGCTATATCTTAAATACTTAAAACATATCAATGCTAAAAAAGCTGAATTACTCCATTAATTTAGGCTTTTTTACTTTCAAAATATCTTGTTTAGTTACAAAATAAGTAATATGAAATTCAAGATAGGTTAAACTCTTTCTTAGCTCTCATTTGTATTTTGTAGAATAGGGTTTAAGTTAATTGTTGATTCTGAAAATCTATTCATTTTGTATTCTTAAATTGAATAGATAATCATAAGCAGTTATATATAGAAAGAGAGGCTATCCTATAAAGACAGCCTCTCTTTTTGAGTAAAGTAATTGTTATAAATTACTGAAGAACAATTTTTTCAACTTTAGTAAAGTCTTTGTTGATAATTTTTACAAAGTATATTCCTTTAGGATAGCTTGTTAAATCAATATCTTGGGTATAAGATGTTTTATCATTAGTAAGCGTTTCTTTATGAATTACTTTGCCTTGAATATTTGTAATCTGTAAATCTAAATTACTATTTATATCATTGATATTAACAGTAATTATACCTTTACTTGGATTAGGATAAATTTGAAAATTTAAAGAATTACCAAGATCATCAATACCAACAGGGAAAACTGCAATATAAGCATTTTGAGAAACAGCTCCATCTCCACATGAATTTTGACCTGTAACAGTTAAGTTTCCAGATGTTGCCGTTGAACTAAAGTTGAGCCATATAGTATCATTTGTAGTTATTCCTGATGGTGGTACAAAAGTAACACCGGTTCCGGAATATGACCAAACATAAGAGCTCGCACCCGAAATTACAGGAACACTAAATTTAATATTGGAGTATCCTTTATAAACATATTGCGGTCCAGTTATTACTCCTGCATTTCCGGGAAGAGGATTAACATGAATAGCATGATTAGTTGAGAGAATTCCGTTACCACAAATACTATAGCCTTTTACAGTTAAATTCCCTTGTGTAGCTGTTGGAGAGAAGCTGATTTTTACACTATCCTCAGTTGTAGTTGGTGTAAAACTAGCTCCGGCACCTGAATAAGACCAAATATAAGATGTTGCATTTAAAATACTGGGAACTTTAAAAATTATACTATCTTGTCCTTGACAAACAGTAGTTGGTCCAATTATAGTTCCTGCTGCAGCAGGAATTCCGTTAACATTTATAAGATAGTTTGCAGAAACTACACCATATCCGCAATTATTTTGCCCTTTAACTGTTAAACTTCCTGTCGTTGCTGAAGTACTAAAGCTAATAGTAACACTATCTGCATTGGTAGTGGCTGATGGTGAAAAACTTGCACCTGTACCTGAATAATTCCAAACATAGGAATTGGCACCAGAAATAGTAGGTACATGATAAGTAATATTTGTTTCTCCCGCACAAACTGCGGCATTTCCTGTTATAGCTCCTGCTGCATCAGGTGTGATGTTGACAGTTATAAAATAATTTGCAGAAATAATACCATCACCACAAGCATTGTGTCCTTTTACAGTTAAATTACCAGAGGTTGCTGTTGATAAAAAATTAATAGTATTATTATTTGTAGTTGTAGTTGGTGAAAAATTTACTCCTGAACCAGAATATGCCCAAGTATAAGTTAGCGCATTTGAGATAGCAGGAACAGTATAAGTAATATTGCTTACGCCTTGACATACAGAAGCTGTTCCTGATATTGTTCCAGCAGCAACAGGTAAAAGATTAATTGTAATAGGATAGCTAGCTGAAATGATTCCATCACCGCAATTACTATGACCTGATACTGTTAGATTCCCCGATGAAGCAGTTGGTAAAAAACTAATAGTGATATTATTGGAATTTCCAGAATACGTTGCTCCAGCACCTGAATATGACCAATTATATGAAGTTGCATTTGTTATTGCAGGAACTGAAAACGCAACATTATTTTGCCCCTGACATACTACAGAAGTACCAGTAATAGTTCCTGCAGCAGCAGGAATATTGCTAAAGGTAATAGGAAAACTTGCAGAAATAATACCATCTCCACAGGCATTACGACCAAATACTGTTAAATTACCAATAGTTGCTGTTGCTGAAAAACTAATAGAAACAGTATTGGTTGTTGTATTTGCTGTATAAGTAACACCTGTTCCTGAATATGACCAAATGTAAGATGTGGCACTATTTATAGCAGGAACTGTGTAAACAACATTATTATATCCATGGCAAACAGTTGCAGAACCAGAGATTGTTCCTGCGGCAGATGGAAATGGATTTACTGTAATAAAATAATTAGCAGAATATAAACCATTTCCACAAGCATTTTTACCTCTAACTTTTAAATTACCAAGTGTTGCAGTAGATGTAAAACTTATAATTACACTATCAGTATTTGTAATTGGAGTAAAATTAGCTCCGGTTCCAGAGTATGACCATTCATAAGAAGTTGCATGATCAATAGCAGGAACTGAGTACACAATATTTGTTGCTCCCTGGCAAACACTGGCCGTTCCGGATATTGTACCACCTGTAACTGGTATTGGATTTACTGTGATAGGAAAGTTTGCAGAAAATACCCCATCACCACAAGTATTATGACCAGCAACAGTTAGATTTCCTGTAGTTCCTGTAGCTGAATAATTAACAGTTGCACTATTGGATGAAGTTGATATTATTGCTCCTGAACCAGAATATAACCATGTGTAAGATGTTGCTCCAGCAATTGTCGGAACATTATATACAAAACCAGATTCTCCTTGGCATACAGTAGAAGTAGTTCCAGAGATCCCACCTGCATTGGCAGGTAGTGCATTAACTGTTATTGATGAATTACCTGAACTGGAACAAAGTACTGCATTAGTAGCAATAATATTGTATGTTATATTTGATGTTGGTTTTGAATAAACTTTTGAAGCACTCGTTCCTGTTAAGTATGGAATAGTTGCTGCAGTATCAGCAAATAATCCAGTAATTGGTGACCATACAATAGAAGTGTTTTGGTTTCCTGTAATACTTACATTATCAATTCCCCAAAAATAACCAGCTGCATCATAATAATTAAATCTGATTTTAACATTAGGTTGATTTATATAGGAAGAAAAATCTATAGAATCTCTAACAAAAGCAGATATATTACCTTGAGTTGATTTATATACTTTTAAAGGAGTCCAAGAAACAGAACTATCAGTAGAAATTTCAACCATTGCACTGTCAGTATTGTAACGATAATAATGCCAAAATTTTAATGCTAATGAGGAAAATCCTGTTGTATTAAAAGAAGGGCTAATTAGAGTAGTTGTTGTTTTAGAACCAGTTCCACTGGCATTGCTATTAGACATGTAAAATTGAGAATTATCATTGCTATGCCATGTTCCATAACTACTATAAAAATAACCATCTGTTGTTAATTTCCAATCAGCAGATGTTGGACTTGTTCCTGTGGATGTATTGGAAGTTGTCCAATTATTGGTTGTCCCGTTGAAGTTTTCTGAAAATAATACTGCATTTGTTATAGTTCCTCCATTGGTAGTTAAAGGTTGAATTATACCTGGGCAAATCGTAGAAGAAGATGGTGTAATAGCTAATGCAGTTGGTGTTGGATTAATTGTAAGTGTTACTGTAGCTGAATTTGAACAAAGTGACGAGGAGTTGTTTGCTGTACATGTGTAATCAATCTTTCCACTTGAAGTTGGTTTAGCATAAACTTTTGTAGCACTTGCCGATGCAGTATAAGGGATTGTACATAAACTATCTGTATATAGATAAGTTATAGGGACCCATGTATAAGAGCTGAAATTTGCCAAAGGTGATGTTACAGAAAATGATGAAATTGAATTACTGCAAATGGTTTGATTTGCACTAAGACTAAGAATCGGAGGTGCTGAATAGATAACAGATACAGTAGAACGTGCACTTGAACATATAGGTGTGTAATTAAATCTAATTTGAGGCCTGTTTTGAGAAGTTGATAATGTGCCACTTCCAGCTACAGAACCTGTAAATGCTAGCATATTTGCAGATGTTTCATTATCCTTGTTGTAACCTTGACTTGAATAATTTGTTGTTGGATCTACTTTTACAGTTGCAGAACTTCCTCCTCCATTAGTATTGCTCCAACTTAAAGAGATAACAATATTTGAAGTACCATCCCAAATAAATGGTGTTGAAAAAGTATAGCTATTTGTACCAACTGTAGGAGTGAGACTTGCTGAATTATAAACAGTAGTTAAACCACCAAGAATATTTGCTGTTGATGTAAAATTAGTTAGAGTAGTATTGCCTATTTGGATATAAAATCCATTGTATGTTATTCCCATTGCAGTAACAAAAAGACTCAATCCATTGATGGATCCTGCTTTAATATTTGCTGAAGTTAATTCAGCTGCAGTAAAAAGATATTGAGTTTTACTACCGCCATAAGTATGGCAGAATGGAGTGTAAGTGCCAAATGCAGTCGCTATTCCATTGCCAATAGTTGCTGTTGTTGCTGTATTATTAAAATCTGCAGCAACATAATAATCTGTATTACTTGTAATAATTGGAGTTGTAAAACTTGTTCCTGTTCCTATACTACTACCACCAGTTGAAGTGGAATACCATCTTAAAGTGGTACCAGAACTTGCAGTTGCTGCAAGATTAACAGTGCCTGGTCCACAGCGGTTTGCTCCTGCTGTAGTTAAAACCTGAGGATTATTTACTGCAACACTTACTGAAGGTTGAACACATGTATTCCCCGTTCCATCTTTAATAATTAATTGATAATATGTTTTTGAACTAATAATTGCTGTTGTATCATTTAGTGTGGTATGTCCAATAATATCGGTGAAAGTTATGCTATCTGAAGAGCTTTTCCATTGAAATGTAGCATCACCATAACCTGTGGATGGAGAAACTGATAATAGAGATCTGCCACTTCCACATATTGGAGATGACACTGCTGTAATAGTGGGACTTGCTGGTAACACAGCTACAGTAGATGTTGCTGTATTTGCACAAAAAAATGCATTGGAGGCTGAACATGTGTAAGTTGTAACAACCGGAGTAGCGGATTTTACATAAACAGTAGTGGCACTTGCTCCAGCTACATAAGCTGTCGTAGCTGTAGAGTTTGTATATAATCCTGTGGAAGGAGTCCAAATATAAGAGTTATAACTATTAGTATCGGAAATTACTTTTAAACTTGTGATAGTATTATTACAAATTGTTTGATTGGCTGTTATTGATAGAACTGGGGCAGGAGTTATTGTAGCACTTACTTTTGCACGAGGACTAGAACAAACAGCTCGTCCTGTAAACACAAATTTAGGACATTCTGAGTAGGAAACTAAATTACTTGCTACATCACTGCAAATCGTAGCGGAATCAGCAGCTGATATTAAACTTGTTTTAATAGACGAAACATAAGCTGTAGCATCAGTTTTTATAGTTCTGTTCATAGCTGCAGTAGAAGATGCATTTCCATGACAAAATTCCAATACAATATTTGAAACACCATCCCAATTGAAAGGTGTCGTAAAGGTTAACACATTTGAGCCTAAGGTTGGCATTAAAGAAGCATTTGTATAAACTGTGCTAAAACTTGTATTAGAAGCAAAAGTAGTCAAACTAGTTGCAGTAGTAGTGCCAATTTTTACAGATAAATTAATCATTGGTAAAGTGCCTATAGATGTAACATCTAAAGCCACTGATGTAATATTCCCTGCACTTAATCCTGCTGCTTGTAATTGGGCTGCAGTAATTAAATGTTGTGTATGGATATTGCTTTTGTCAGAATAAAACGGATTTGGAAATCCAGAAGAAGTTGAAGCACCTGCTCCAATGGCAATTGCTGTATTAGGAGAATAAGTTTCAGTACCTACATAAAAATCAGTTGTTGCGGTAATTGTAGGTGTGGTAAATGGAGAACCTGTTCCAATTGGAGCTCCACCAAATGCGGTTGTGTGCCAAACCAAAGTGCCTGTTCCATTAGCTGTTGCAGCTAAGCTTACAGTTCCTGAATTGCAACGAGATCCTGGAGTAGTTGAAGCAATACTTGAAGAAAAGATAATTTTAACAGGATTAGAAGTTGTAGTGATAGGACCATTTGGGCATGTAACATCACATTTGTAAAAAGTAGGAGTTAGTGGAGTTGCAGTATATGTTGAAGCTGTAGCACCGGAAATATTAGTATAAGTAATGCTATCGATAGAGCTTTTCCATTGGTAATTAATCCCGGTTCCTGAGCTTAAATTTTGTAATGAAAGTACAGTTGAATTTCCTAAGCATAAAGTATTAGCTGAAGCAACAGAATTGCCGGGATTAGGTGTGGTACATGTGTAAATAGGCTTTCCTTCAAATTCATTTGCCCCAATATCAGTTGTAGAGCCAGTTCCTGTATATCCGGGTTCACCCCAGCGAATGTTGCCATCAAAATCATCAGCAATAGCTGGTGATGTAATTCTAATACCACCGCTTTCGCAACCAGTAGAAATGGTAGTTTGTAAATGAAGATTGTATGGTGTTGACGTAGTGTTTACAAAAGGAGGCAATTGACTAATAGACGCTATATCTCTTCCTGTTGCAATTGTTTTGAAAGAATCAAGAACTTGACTGGCGTTTGTACCATCATAAAAAATTAAATTGCTTGTTGAAGGAGTTCCTGCATAAAAACAATTGTAATTAGACGTTGCAGCATAATTAGATGCAGTATATATTCCTGATAGTCTGAATGCTGTAGTAAATCCAGTAGAACCTGCAGTTGAGTTGTTTGCAATAATATTATTTCTAAAATCGCCTACTGTCACTGCTAATTTATAAATACCGGCACTTCCAAAAGTAGTTGAAGAAGAACTGATAGCATTCAAATATATTGTGTTATAATAAAGATTTTGAGTGTTACCTCCAAGGTTAATGCCAATTACTCCAGTTGCGTGTGATGATGCTGTTGCTTTGATATCGGATATATAATTGTTATAAATATTACCAGTAGTTCCTGTATAAGTAATACCTATCGACTGAGATGCTGACCCACTTGTGCTTAAATTATAAATATTATTTTTATAAATATTTGCAACTGTAGCCGCTTTAAAAAACATGCCTGTCACATTTCCGCCAGAGTTTAAAGAATAAATTGTATTTCCAAAAATGTTTTTTGTACCAGTTGATGTAGAATCATTAAAGGCAATTAATGTTCCTGTTCCGCTATGAGTTAAATTGTATATGGTATTATTGCGATAAGTTTCCGAAACAGCAGCACTGAAGTTATAATATCCATAAAATGTTGTAGTCCCTGTAGCAGAATTATCGTGAATAATATTTGAGTAAAAATCAATAGTTGCCGTATTTGCTTGGGTGCAATACATATTACCGCTGGCACCTGTTTTAGCATTATTGGTAATTACATTTGAGTAAATATTTAAAGGATTTGTCCCCATAACAGCACTGTTATTAATACCGGTAAAACTACCAGTTCCAGCTAAAGTATCTCCGTTTATAATATTGCCATAAATATTTACAGTTGCAGCAGCTCCCGTGTTTGAGATACCAATAAAACTACCACTAGTAGCTGCTGATAAATTACAATTTGAAATTGTATTATTGTATATGTTTACTGTGTTTGAGGCTGCAGTACTGCCCATTGTATTACTTATGGCTGTGAGAGTTGAAGTAAAAGTACCAGTTTTGGCAGTTAGGGTGATCGTATTATTATAAATATCCACATTTGAAGAAGTCCCGTTTGTAGTAAAAATTCCGAAACCAGCGCCAGTTAGTCCTGCTATTGAAGAATTTATAATGTTATTAGCTACTTTTAAGCCTTTTTGATTTACTACAAAAATTCCTCTAACAATAGCACTACCACCACCTAAATTAGTAATAATATTTGCTCCATCCACACCAATTTCATTGTTTGAATCATATAATGTTAGATTAGTTGTTGCACCATAACCAGTAACAGAAATACCACTATAAACATTTGAGATAATATTATTAAAAAACTTACAATTATTCATAGCATCTGTAGTAGCTGTAATTGTTAGAGCTGTTGTTGCTGTGGCAATATGATTTCCTGCATAAATACCAACAGAAACTGTATTTGATTTATTTAAGCTAATTGAGCAATTTTTAATAGTTACAAATTGACAACCATCGAAAGGAGCGGTGTTTTGTTTCTTTACTAAAGCATACCCCCATTCCATTTGGGTGGTAGCAGTGGTATTAGAGGTAGTATCTTTAAGATCAATTCCATCAAAAGTTATATAATCTCCACCCGTAATTTTAATAATAGCATCAGTTGTACCTGTTCCAATTCCAGCTGTTATTATAGGATTTACTCCAGTTCCATTTCTTTGAAAAATAATAGGATTTACTGCTGTTCCTGTAGCAGTGATAACAAATCCGCCAGAAGGAGCTATTTCCGTGTGTCCTGTAGTTATATTAAACTTAACACCTTCTGTGCCAACACCTTTTGCATTCAATGAATCAATAGCCATTTTAATAGTGTTATAACCAGTAGTTCCAGGGATAGTTTTTATTCCTGTAAGTTGTGCCCATGAACTT
This sequence comes from Bacteroidota bacterium, assembly GCA_013377005.1. GTDB lineage: Bacteria > Bacteroidota > Bacteroidia > Bacteroidales > JACABE01 > JACABE01. Next base: position 16,829 of record JACABE010000032.1, on the reverse strand, counting down.
GTAGCTAAGAAAAATGTCGCAATTAATAAGAATAATAGTTTTTTCATGAGAAATATAAATTTGATTAATAAATATTGATTTAATTTTTTATATAATATTTTTTATAACTGAAAAATACTCCATTTAATCTGATGATATTTTCAATTTACTCATAATAAATGTTTTATATAATATAAGAATTGTATATTATATTGTAATTTACCAACTTGTAAAATTAATATAATTTTGATAACTAACGAATTTATTTAAAATAAAAATGTTAAAAATATCGTTAATTAATCAATGATTCCTATCAAGAATTGTTCAGGTTGTAATTTATAATACTTGAAATTAGTTGTAAGATGGATGTAAAGGATAGCAATATTTTTTGAAACCTAAGTAAACTATTTACCTATGATTTTCAAGATTGTTTTCGTAATTATTTTCAAATCAGTTCGGAAAGATTTTTCTTTTATATATTTTTTGCAAAGTTCTAATTTTAATTGCATGATTTCATTAATATAAGTTTCTTCAGGATTAGAAGATTGACTTAATATTTCACTTTCATTGATAAAATCTAAAGATGAGAAATCTGTTATTCCCGGTCTGATTGATAAAACAATTAATTGGTCTGAACTGTATAAATCAACATATTTTCTGACTTCTGGACGTGGTCCAACAAAACTCATATTTCCTTTTAAGATATTTATCAATTGTGGAAGTTCGTCAATTTTATATTTCCTCAAAAAATAGCCAACGTTTGTTATTCTGCTGTCTTTATCACCAATAGTAAGTAGTCCTTTCTTATCAGAACCTGTTCGCATGGTTCTGAACTTAAACATAGAAAAATCAATATTATCTTTTCCTACTCTCTTTTGAGTGTAAAATATGCCTCCTCTTGAATCAAAAATTATTGATATTGATATGATAAAAAGAAATGGAGCTAAAATAATTAACCCAACCATTGAAAAAAACAAATCAAAAATTCTTTTTAACATTATCAGGCTGTTAAGTGATTTTTATTTATTACAATATCAACAGCATTAGCAACTGCACTTACAACAGTTTGTACATTTTCATCTGTTAAATCATAATACACAGGTAAACTGATTTCTCTACTGTAATTATCATAAGCTTTAGGATAATCTTTAATTTTATAGCCTAAGTTTTTATAGTACGACATCATTGGTAGTGGAACAAAATGTACATTTACTGATACCTCTGCATTGAAAATTTCGGAAATTATTTCATCTCTTTCTTGTTCGGAAATTCCTTTTATTCTTAATAAAAAGACATGAAAAGAAGATGATTTTGTAACGTTAGAATATTCTGGTATTTGAGCCCATTTATATTGCGAAAGCATTTCAGTATATAAATCAAAAATATGTTTTCTTTTCACAAGCATATCTTTATCGTACCTATCTAATTCCACAAGTCCAATTGAAGCTAAAATATCTGTCATATTACACTTATATCCTGCTTCTACAATATCATATTTCCAGTTGCCTATCTGGGTTTTTGCTAATGCATCTTTGTTTTGTCCATGTAGCGATTTTGTGTTGAGGTATTTGTAAATTTCCTCGTTGTCAAATTCGTTATTAAGATTTAGGCAAATAGCTCCACCCTCAGAAGTAGTAAGGTTTTTAACGGCATGGAATGAATAAACAGTAATATCTGTGAGGCTTCCAACTTTTTTGTTTTTATAAATTCCTCCAATTGAATGTGCAGCATCAGATAAAATAAGAATTCTGCCTAGCTGTTTTTGCTCATCTGTTTCGGCTTTAAACAAAGTAACTATATCTTTTTTGTTGACCAGCATATTGATTTCGTCAAAGTCGCATGGAAACCCACCTAAATCAACAGGCATAATAACTTTTGTTTTGGAAGTTATAGCTTTTTCAATTGCAGCCACTGAAATGTTAAAGTCATCATTGATGTCTACAAAAACCGGTTTTGCTCCGCAATGTATCACCACATTAGCTGTTGCTGCATAAGTGTAAGCTGGAATAATTACTTCATCACCCTCTTTTACACCAAACCAGCGTAGCACAAGTTCTAAACCAGCTGAAGCCGAATTAACACAGAGGGTAGCTTTGTGACCACCATAAGCTGTAAGCTTTTTTTCAAAAAGTTTAGTTTTAGGTCCAGTTGTAATCCAACCCGATTTTAAAGTGTCAATTACTTCATCAATGATTAGTTGATCAATACGTGGTGGTGAAAATGGTATCATATTAGTTTGTAAAGTTCTTAAAGCAGTGGATAATACTAACAAATCGTTTATATACTTATAAATATTGTTTGCAAAAGTAAAAAAAAAAGGTGTAGTACGATTACTACACCTTCATTTTCTTTTAAATCTATATTAAGCTTTCACACCTAAGAGTACTTCTTCAATTGCTTGTTTAAATGAATCTTTTGGTAATGCTCCCATTGACATTTGAGGTTGTCCTTCTTTAGGGCAAAATAGAATGGAAGGGATGCTACGAATTCCAAAAGCACCTGCTAATTCCTGTTCAGCTTCGGTATCAATTTTATAAATATTAATTTTTCCTTCATATTCTTTAGATAATTCTTCTAGAATAGGAGCTACCATTTTACAGGGTTGACACCAATCTGCATAAAAGTCAATGATACAAGGTAATTCACCTTCAAATTTCCATTCTTTATTTACTTCATAGTTAAATACTTTTTCTAAGAAGATTTCTTTTGTTAAATGTTCCATTGTGGTATGTATATATATGTTATTTAATTTATTTTTTGAGTTGTATCGATAGTTTTCTTTAATAGAAAATCCTCAATTATTTGTTTGTATTGTTCTTTTGACATTGCTCCAGCTTGCATTGAAGGGTTTTCTTTTAATGGAATAAATAAAATAGCAGGAATACTTTCAATTTGGAAAAACTGTGACAATTCTTTTTCATTATCAACATTTACTTTATAAATATTGATTTTCCCTTCATATTCTTTAGCTAAGTCTTCCATAATTGGAGCAACCATTTTACATGGTCTGCACCAATCAGCATAAAAATCAACGACGCAAGGTTTTTCTCCTTTAAAAACCCAATTTTGTGGATTTTTTTCGTAATCCATAATTAGATCTGCAAAATCCATTTTGCTTATTTGGATAACTTTGCCTTGGTTATCGAATTTGTTGGCAGGTTTAACGGTTTCTTCATTGTTTTTTGTTGTGTTTTTACAACTTACCATCATTATGACAGATAATACTACGATCAATAGATTTGTTTTTTTCATAATTTCTTTTTTTTGCAAAGATAAATATATTTTTAATTATATCGCTTTAATATCACTTTTTTATTATCTTTGTAAACAGAAAATAAATAAAAAGGTTCAAAAATTAAGAATTAAAATATGATTAAGTTCGAGTTTTCGAAAATTAAAACTAAAGATTTTGAGCTCCAATTTTCAACAGAATTGCAATGTCTGGAATTTTTAGCCAACGAAAAATGGAAACATGGGTATGTTTGCAATAAATGCGAAAATACGAATTACTGTAAAGGGAAAACTCCTTTTTCTAGAAGGTGTACTAAATGCAAACATGATGAGTCGGCAACAGCTCATACTATGTTTCATAGGTGTAAAATACCAATTAACGAAGCGTTTAAAATGGCTTATGAAGTTTGCAGTTTACCTGATATTTCTATTTCAAATTTGTCCGAAAAATTAAAAATCAGGCACATGACTTGTTGGAAATTAAAAAAGAAAATTATGGAATGCATAAAGGAAAATCAAAACGCTACTTCATAATCTCTCAATGCATTATTTAACGAAGTTTTTAAATCTGTTGAAGCTTTACGTTCTCCTATAATGAGAGCACAAGGAACTTGAAATTCTCCAGCTGGAAATTTTTTGGTATAAGAACCTGGTATAACAACAGAACGTGTAGGAACAAAACCTTTATATTCTTTATTCTCAAAAGAAGTTACATCAATAATTTTTGTAGAGCCTGTAATAACAACATTTGCACCTAAAACAGCTTCTTTTTCAATATGTGCACCTTCCACTACAATGCAACGTGAACCAATAAAGCAATTATCTTCAATAATAACCGGAGCTGCTTGCACTGGTTCTAACACGCCACCTATACCAACACCGCCACTTAAATGTACATTTTTACCGATTTGAGCACAACTTCCAACTGTAGCCCAAGTGTCAATCATGCTTCCACTTCCAATATAAGCACCAATATTGACGTAGGAAGGCATCAAAATAACACCTTTTTCGATATATGCTCCATAGCGGGCAATAGCATGAGGAACTACACGTACACCTAATTGTTCGTAGTTTTTCTTTAAAGGGATTTTATCGTGAAACTCAAAAGGACCCACTTCAATGGTTTTCATTTTTTGAATAGGGAAATATAATATTACCGCTTTTTTAATCCATTCGTTAACTATCCAGCCATTTTCTGTTGGTTGAGCAATACGTAGTTCTCCTTTATCAAGTAATTCTATGATTGTTTTAATTGCTTCTTGAGTAGTTGTTTCGTTTAATAAAGCTCTATTATCCCAAGCTTCTGAAATTATTTTTTCTAATTGCATTTCAATAAATATTTATTGTAAAAATTACTACAATTTATCTTTTGCTTGTTCTAAAAGGTTATATAGAATAGGAAGATCTGCTATGGTTATCCATACATAACGTTCTCCATCAAGTTTTTGTAAAATTAAATATATTGTCCAAACACCGTCATTTTGAATGCAACCAGTTTCAAAACCGCCACGACTACGAAAATAAATTTCGGTATAATTAGTTGGTTTTTTTGAATTTATCTTTTCTAGTATAATTTTTAAAGATTTCATTAAACCATCTAGTTCGTCTGCATCAAGAAATGTATTTTTTACTTCAGTTGAAGTACTTGAAGCTAATTCATACTCAAATTTTAATGCCGATTGTTCGGCGTTAGTAATCAGATCGGTAAAACGAACAACTTGAATTTTACATTTTTTCAATGTTCCAATATCAATAAATTCCTTTTGTATTAAAGTTCCTGTTTTCTCAGAAAATATCTCTGCTTTACTTTGTAAATCGTCTTTCGTTTGAGCTTCGCAAGTAAAATAGAGAATCCCTATTGTAAATATTAAAATTATTTTTTTCATATTGTATTGTTTTTTTATAGTAAAAAATTGAAATACGGTTTATATTTTGATTGAACAAAGATATAAAAAATTTTATGCGGAACGTGTTTTAGCAAAGACTGTTTCGTAAAATATTTTTTTTGTTTAGATATTGAGTATAAAATAAAAACCCATTTAAAAAATCTTAAATGGGTTTGTGTTGTCCTGTTAGGTCTCGAACCTAAACTCTTCTGATCCAGAATCAGACGTGTTGCCAATTACACCACAGGACAATAAAATGATGAACATTTTGTAGCGAGAACGAGAGTTGAACTCGTGACCTCCGGGTTATGAATCCGACGCTCTAACCATCTGAGCTACCTCGCCATTTTAAGGACTGCAAAATTATAAAAATATTTAATTTTAGAGCTGTTTTTTTGAAAAAAATATCTTTTTCAATTATTTTCCTTTTCCCAACTTGTTTTTCAATTGCTTACCATTGTTATAGCTTACAATAAGTTTGTCAATTTGTGAAAGAAAAACTCCACCAATTACAATTGCAATACCAATTATTTTTACAACATTAAACTTTTCATCTAATAAGAAATAGGAAAAAACAGCAGTAAAAATAGGGATTAAATTAGTAAATATATTAGCCTTACTTACACCTAATTTGCTTACAACGTGAATGTAAAAAATAAAAGCCAATGAAGATGCAAATATTGCTAATTGAACCAATGCTGCAATAGCTTTAAATGACGGAGTGATTATTAAAAAATCTTTCGCATCAAAAATAAGAAATAATGGTAAAAAGTAAAATATTCCAATAATATTTTGAAAAGTAATGATAGTAGGTGAAGTGTAAATTGCAGCTAATTTCTTTATAGCAACAGCATAACCAATTGTTGAAAAAACGGCAACAAACAGAAGTGCAATACCTTTTGGTGAAGCTGTAAAGTTAAGGTTTCTATCAAAAATCATTATTATTATACCTAAGAATGATATAACGATTCCTAAGATATTGAAAATTGAAATTTTTTCTTTTAATAAAAAATGTGCAAAAATTGGTGTAATTACTGGAATAGTAGCAATGATTACAGATGCAATAGTTGACGAAACTTCTCTTAATCCAAAATTTTCACCTAAAAAGTATAAAAGTGGTTCAAAAAATGCTGATATAAGAAACAATCCATAATGTTGTTTCTTTACTTTTTGGAGTTGTTTTGTAAGTTTTAGAACAACAAATAATACTATAGATGAAATTAATAATCGTAAAAAAATAGTTGTAATAGGAGCATAAAATTCCAATACAATTTTAGTCCAAACAAACGACATTCCCCAAAATAGCATGGATAAAATGGCAAGTAAAAATATAAAGTATTTTTTATCGGTTTTCAATAAAATTGGGGTTTGATAAGTAATAAATGATAATTTTGTAAATTGTTGCAAAATTATAGAAAAATGCAATACAAGCCTGTTAAAATCTCATAAGCCCTATTTTTATGACCAATATTGGATTGCTTTCTGATACACATACTTTTGTTCATCCCAAGATATTTGATTTTTTCAAGGATTGCCATCAAATTTGGCATGCCGGCGATATTGGGAATCTATCTGTTGCGGAAAATATAAGTGATTTTAAGCCTTTAATAGCTGTATATGGGAATATTGACGATCAATTACTCAGAAAAATATATCCTGAGAAACAATTATTTTTTTGTGAGCAAGTTAAAGTATTAATGACTCATATTGGTGGCTATCCCGGAAAATATGCTTTTCCCATTAAAGATATTATTAAAATTGAAAAGCCTAAATTGTTTATTTCTGGTCATTCACATATTTTAAAAGTAATGTTCGATCAAAAAAATCAATTATTACATATTAATCCGGGTGCTGCCGGAAAATATGGGTTTCACAGAGTAATAACGTTGGTGCGCTTTACTATTGATGGTAAAGATATTAAAGATTTAGAAATTATGGAATTAGAGAAGTAATACAGACTTAACAAGCAATACTTGTTTTTAATGAAGTTAAATAAAAAAAACAACAGTTCTGTAAGCCGGGTTCTGTATCCCCTGAAAGACTTCTATCATTTATCTAAGACTACCGTCGCCGATAGTTTCTAACGACCTACCCCCCGGCATCGGACGAGCAGCCCTTAACAACCGGTATATTTGGTCTTTCAACCCATAAGGTTTACCCTTCTGCACTGTTGCCAATACTGAACGTGAGCTCTTGCCTCACATTTTCACCCTTACCCCAACGAATCGTGGCGGTTATTTTCTGTGGCACTTGCTGTTATTCTGATTGCTCAAAATACCTTCCCGTTAGGAAGTATGGTGCTCTATGTTGCCCGGACTTTCCTCTCTCTCAACTGAGTGAAACAGCGATAGAACGAACTGTTGTTTCATTGGCAAAGGTAGTAAAATTAAGCTTATTGTATGAATTTTATAATATTTTATCTTAGTATTTGAAGAATTGATTTCTCAATTTAATATTTTTCATGTATTTAATTAAAGATAATAAATCAATTCATATTTTGTAAAATCAAAGTTTAATTTTTTGAACGATAATAAGATAATGCAAATCGAATGTCTGCATAAGAATATTCGCTCCCTAGTCGTTCTTTGATAGGGCTAAGGTTTTCAGTTTCTATAATTTTAGCTATAGTTATAATGTTATTTAGTTTTTCTTCCGAAATAAACTTTAAAATATCTATATCTCCTGTCGAAACATAATAAGAAAGGTGTCCTTCAATAGTAGTTTCTGCCATTTTTCGCAATCGGGCAATTTCTGGAATATCATTTCCTTTAATATAGAGTTGATAGGATTCTTCCCGAGATTTTGGTTTGATGTCAGATCTGTCATTTTTTGAGGCAACTGTTTTCTTTTTCCTTTCCTTTTTGCTGCGTTCTTTTGGTAAACTGGTATCAGTGCCAATCTTATTATTGCCCAAAAGTAATTCATTGATTCTGTGCAACCGACTTTGGTCTTCATGAATTTTCTGTAAATCTTCTTTAGAAATTATTTTTTTATATAATAAAGCATCGGCAAAAATAACGGCTTTATATGTTTGTTTAATTTGTTCATATATCATCAACTCTAAATCGAACAGTTCATTTAGATAAGTTTTTACACGTTTGGTTGCTGAAACAATTTCAATATGATTTAAAATAAAATTAGAAATCTCTTGCAAAAGTGGAATAAAATAATCTCTGGCAGATTCTACTCTGCTTTTGATTAACTGATTAGTATTCGAAGTATTTTGTCTTAATATATTAGACAGTTGCTGACGGAATTTGTCAGAAACAGGTTGCAAATCTTCAATTTTTTTCATTAAATTCGAAGCAAACTTATAATATTTTTGTTTTACCGATTTTATGTCTTCCTTGGTGTAAGAGTCAACGTGGTATTTGGTACTTCTGTATAGGTTTTCGTAATTAAAACAATGTTTAATATAATTTTGAGTATAAGCCAGAGCTTCAGTATCTGCAATAGCATCTAAATTGCCTTGTTGATCTTTAGTTTTTGCATAATTAGCAACCATTTCATCAACGTGTAATGATTTAAAATTAACTTTGGATGTTAATACCAATCCTTGTAATGATCTTAGTCTTGACAAAGCTACATATACCTGACCGGGTGCAAATGCTTCACTAATATCAATAAGAGCTTTCTCAAAGGTTAAACCTTGACTTTTATGCACTGTTATTGCCCAAGCCAGTTTAATTGGGTATTGTGTAAAAGTTCCTATTACTTCTTCTTCTATTTCATTGGTAAGTTCATTTAAAATATAGCGAATATTTTGCCATTCATAACGTTCAACTGAAATAATTTTATTTGAATCAGCTAATTTTACTTGAATTCCATCATCATTAAAATCTGACACTACACCTAATTTTCCATTGTAAAAAAGATGTTCACCTGTTGGATCATTCTTAATAAACATAATCTGAGCACCAATTTTTAATACTAAATCTTTTTCAATAGGATACATAAACTCATTAAAATCATTTTCTATAATGGCTTCAAAGGAATGTGTTTTTCCATTGAGTTTATATAAAGTGGTTTCATTTTGTTCAGCAGCTTTACGATTATGAGTAGTAAGAGTAATATAACTGTCAGTAGCTGCTACATGAAAATGTGGATTGTAATAAAGATTGAGCAAGGCTTCATCTTCCGTAGTCACTGTATTGTTACGTAATTTATTTAATAAGTTAATAAAAATAGCATCATCCTGACGATAAATTTTGTCTAATTCAATGTATAAAGGTTTATTCTGAGATAATACTCTTGCGTCGAAAAAATTCATACTGTGATAGTATTTGCTCAACAACTCCCATTCATTATCTTTCACTACCGGTGGCAATTGAAGCAAATCTCCTATAAATAACACCTGTATCCCACCAAAAGGTTGATAGGAAGATCGTCTGATATGTCTCAGTACTATATCAATTGCATCCAGTAAATCAGCACGTAACATACTTACTTCGTCTATTATCAAGAGCTCCATTTCTCTTATTAACTTACGTTTGTTATCACGCATTTGTATATTTTTAATAATAGATTGAGCATCATTTACTTTGAAATACAATGGCGTGCCAACTCCGAGGCTTGTGGGCACAAAGTTGCCAAAAGGTAGTTGAAAAAAAGAATGTATGGTAACACCACCTGCATTAATAGCTGCAATTCCAGTAGGAGCAACAACAATTGCTTTTTTGTGGGTGTGTTCGATAATATATTTTAAAAAAGTGGTTTTTCCTGTTCCTGCTTTTCCTGTTAAAAAAACATGACGGTCGGTTTGATTTATAAACTTAGCTGCTAGTTCTGCCTGATGAAAAGTATTGTTTTCCACAATTTGTAATTTAAAGAAAGTTTTCTCTGAATGACAAAAGTAGTTTTTTTTTCTTTTTTTGAAAATAATAATAAATAATTTGACGAATTTCTTTTTTTTTTCAGTGTGATATTTATTGTTACTGACCTTATAGTAAAATAGCTAATACTTTATTTTAAATTGAGAGAATTTAAAATAAAAGTTAAAGACTATTGTTTTAAATGTTAGTGAACTTATATGAATATTTTAATAAGTATCTTATAAAACTGCTTAAATATGTAACTAATAGGTATGGGAGGACGCTAATTGTTTTTGATAATATCAGATAAATCTATTTACCCATTGATTTACCTTTTCTTCCTTTTTTTCTGATAAGGTTTTGAAGCTTCTTCGGCATTTTTTATTAAAGTTTTCCAATCGCTTATAGTTTCTCCCGAAAAATCAATGGTATCCTGGTATTCAGATTTTTTTATTTTTACAATCTTAATTTCTTTACCTATATAAGTTTCTATGTCCGTAAGGATTTCCTTTTCGTCGGAACTGCAAAATGAGATTGCACTTCCTTTTTTAATTCCTCTGCCTGTTCTCCCAATGCGATGTACATAATTTTCAACTTTATCAGGTAAATCATAGTTTACTACATATTCCACATCAGGAATGTCAATTCCTCTGGCACTTACATCTGTTGCAATAAGTGTTTTTAATGTTCCTTCTTTAAATTGTTTCAACACATATAATCTTTCTTTTTGCTCCTTGTCTCCATGCAATGTTTTTGCTTCAATATCTACACGTTCCATGGCATCACAGACACGTTCAGCTCTAACTTTGGTTCGAACAAAAATCAAAATTTTACTATCAGGATTTTCTTTTATTAACCTTTCCAAAAAGAAACGTTTATCATCCATTTCAATATAGGCCACAGAATGTTCGACATTTTTAGAAACTGGATCTTTAGGAGAAATTTGAATACGAATAGGATTGTCAACCAATGAGTAAGCCAGCTTTTTTATTTCAGCATCAATAGTAGCTGAAAAAAATAAGGTTTGGCGTTTTTTTGGCAAATATCTTATTAAATCTCTTATATCTTTAATAAATCCTAAGTCAAGCATGTGATCTGCTTCATCCAGAATAAGCATTTCAATATTATCTAGTTTAATAAAACCTTGGCTCACTAAATCGAACATTCTGCCAGGTGTTGCAATTAAAATATCTAATCCACTTTGTAGTTGTGCAATTTGTTGATCTTGTTCAATTCCTCCAAATACACAAAAAGTTTTTAAACCCGTACCACTGCCTAATTGATTAAAAACTGTAGAAATCTGTAAAGCTAGTTCACGTGTAGGAACCATTACAATACACTTGATATTCTTCTTTTCTTTAGTTTTTTTTCGTTCTTGCAACATTTGTATTACAGGTATAGCAAAAGCTGCTGTTTTTCCTGTACCTGTTTGAGCAATAGCCAATACATCTTCGCCTTTAAATATAGGAGGTATTGCTTTAAATTGAATATCTGTTGGTCGTATAAAACCTGCTTCAAAAAGATTAGTTTTTAATTGATCTGAAAGCTGATAATCTTCAAATTTCATTGAAATTGTTTTATGTGAAGATGCAAAGGTAAGGAGAAGTTTAAGATTTGAAGCTATTCAAAAGGTTTTTTCTTTTTAGATTAAGGTATTAACAAATATTTAATTCTGTTTCGTTTAAATAGATGTAATTTTGTATTTTATAATATTAAATTACTTAAAAATTGAAAAAACAAATCACTTCAACGCTATTGTTTATTATTATAGCTGTTATTCTTATTAGTTGGGGGGCTACTGGGCATAGAAAAATTAACTTCAATGCTACTTACTCGTTTAATTTTCAAATGGCTCAATTTTTATCGTGGGGAAGTCAATTGCAAAATCATGCCTCAGATGCCGATACTCGAAAAGATACTGATCCAACTGAAGTACCAAAGCATTATATTGATATTGATAATTACTCTGAATTTAGCACTTTACATCGTATTCCTCAAACCTGGGACTCAATTATTTCAATTCATGGAAGTTCATTTGTAATGGATGCAGGTATTTTACCTTGGGCTACAGTTACTGCTTATGATACTTTAGTGAAATGTTTTCAGCGTTCCGACTGGAATAAAGCTATTCTTATTGCTTCTGATATGGGACATTATGTTGCTGATGGGCACATGCCTTTACATATTACGAAAAATTATGATGGGCAATTGACAGGGAATAAAGGTATTCATTCTCGTTATGAATCTACAATGATTTCAGCTTATAATAGTCAAATTATATATTCTGGTGACACCAACCTGAATGTAATTGATAATGTAAATCAATATGTTTTTGAATATATTTACAATAGTTACAAATATAAAGACTCAGTATTGTTGGCCGACACTTATGCAAAAGCAGTTGCAGGAGGTGATAGCACATCTTCTGCTTATAAACTTGCTTTATGGAACAAAACGAGTTCTTATACCATCAGTCTTTTTAGCAAAGCTTCTCATAAATTAGCCGAATTAATATATACAGCTTGGATAAAAGCTGGAACTCCATCTGGTATAAATGATACAAAGGCTTTAGCAGTGGTTAATTTTGAGCAAAATATGCCCAACCCTTTTACTAATTCTACTAATTTTCATTTTTATCTGAATAAAAACTCACAGCGTATTGTATTTCAAATAAGAGACATTACAGGAAAAACTGTAGCTGTTTTGGTTGATGACAAGTTAAATGTAGGTGAGCATAACATTAAATGGACACCTGTAAATCTCCCAAAAGGAATATATTTTGCAATAATACAAAGTGGTGATTCAACTCTCTCGAAGAAAATATTATATTTTTAATGAAGCTATATTTAATAAAAACATTTTATAATACAATAAAATAGATAGTTTTTTCGTATCTTTGTTATAGTATTTAAAAATATAAAGAAGATGCGATTTTTTATTAATTCAATATTATGGGTTTTATTGTTTGGATTTTTTGTGCTTCTTGATTCATGCAAAAAAGATGATAATAACACCATCATAATTCAGGGGAAAATAACTGATGCTAATCAGAATATTGCTGTAGCAAATGCAGAAGTTACTTTTTGGGCTAGTAGAATACAAAGTGGAACTTATAATCCTAATTATATGGCTTTAGCTACAGTTACCACTGATGCATCCGGGAATTATAATTTACAAATTACTAAAGCAAAAGATGCTGGTTTTAGAATTACTATTGAAAAACCCAAATATTTCGGGCAAACTATAGATATATCTGTGGAGAATTTACCTGCTGGAACACATAGCCTTAATTATTCTATTTACCCTGAAGCGTATTTTAAGCTGAATGTTAAAAATACCTCTTTTATTGATAATACTGATTTTATTAGTTATTGGTTTAATAATACTCAACCAACAGGATTAAACTGTTGTAATAACATTCCAATTAATTACACAGGACAAACGTATTCGAATACAATAAAATGCAGAACTTTTGGAGGGCAAAATATGATAGTAAAATGGATTGTGAAAAAGGATAACGTTTCTACACCCCACGAATCATCTGTTTACTGTGTCCCTTTTGACACAACTGTATTTGATTTGAATTATTGATTTTAAGAATCATATTCTTTTTATTAACTTCTAAAGGTTAATAAATAAAACAAACACATTCAATAATTCTCTAAAAAGTAGTATTTTTGTCAAATTAATGATTGGAAGTGATGGACGATAAATTTGAAAGTTTTAATGATGAAGAGATGAAAGAGTTAGTTGATAAATTTGAGCGAAAACTCAAATTAAATCAATCTTTCTTTTTTGATGTTGAAGAATATGAAATGTTAATAGATTATTATATTGATAATGAGAATATTTCTTATACAAATCAACTAATTCAACATGCGATAAGTCAGCATCCTGATTCAGTTGGTATTTTATTAAAAAAAGCCCAATTGTATGCTTATGCTGATAATACCGAAAAAGCATTAGAATTATTATCAAAGTTAGAAGGTATGGATCCTGATAACAGTGATGTTTTTTTTACAAAAGGTGCTATTTATAGTCAGCTTAAACGTTACGAAAAAGCAATTGAAGAGTACCATAAAGCAATAGCAAAAACAGAAGAATTAGACGAAGTATATATAAATATTGCTTTTGAATACGAAAATCTTGGCAATTACGAAAAAGCCATTGAATATCTGAAAAAAGCATTAGAAATCTCTCCCGAAAACGAAATGGTTTTGTATGAACTTGCCATGAGCTATGAATTTGCACAACTAAGTGATGAATGTATTTTGTTTTTTACAAATTACCTGAATGAAAATCCATATAGTTATGTTGCTTGGGTAAATTTAGGAGCTGCTTTTAATTCTCAAGGATTAAATGAAAAAGCCATTGAAGCTTTTGACTATGCAATAGCCATTGATGATATCAATACTTCTGCATATTATAGTAAAGCAGCTACATATATTGGTATGGAGGAATTTGTAAAAGCTATTGATGTTTACAATGAAATATTGCTCTTAGATAACAATTATGCCATCCCTTATTACTATATTGGTGAATGTTATGAGAAAATGGAGGATTTTAATGCAGCTATTGATTATCATACCAGATCTATTAAAAGTGATGAATACTTTTCGGATGCTTGGTTGGGCAGAGGAATTTCGTTTTATGAACTAAAAAAGGTAGCTCAAAGTATTAATGATATTAAGAAAGCAATTTCTTTAAATGAAGAAAATTCTGAATATCAATTGATATTAGCTGAAATTTTACATAAGGAAAAAATGGAAGGTGCTACTGAAATTTATCAAAAAGTATTGAATGATGAACCAAATAACACGGATGCATGGTTGGATTATTCCGACTCTTTCCGCGAAAATGGAGATATAGAAGCTGCTATTGAGGTTATCTCAAATGGGCTGAAAATAATGCCAAAGAATGTTGAGTTATATTATCGTTTGGCTGCATACCAATTACTCAATAGAGAAGTTAAAACAGCATATATTACCATTGCAATTGCGTTGGAAATTGATGCTGAACCATTGAACGATTTTTTTGATTATATTTCAGAATTAAAATTAGAAGCTTATTTCATCGAAATCATCGAACAATTTAAAAAAGATATCGAAAACCCCAATAAATCTATTTAATATATGCTGATTGAACTTCCTTTTGAGTTGCCTGACAGAACTATAAAACCTCGTGAAAATGGTATTACAATGGTCATGGATAAAGGCTTAAGTGTTAGAGAAGCAGAAGATATGATTAATACATCAGGTCATCTGATAGACTTTGTGAAATTAGGATTTGGCACTTCGTTATTTACTAATAAACTTAAGGAAAAAATCCAATTCTATCAAGCGAACAATATAAAAGTTTATTTAGGCGGTACGCTTTTCGAAGCATTTATAATCCGTAATAAATTTGATGATTATCGTAAATTTATTAAGAAATTAAATATCAATACAGTAGAAGTTTCTGATGGTTCAATGGAAATGAAACATGATGTAAAGTGTGAATATATTAGTAAATTAGCAACAGAAAATACCGTAATTTCAGAAGTAGGATCAAAGGAAGCCGGATTAATCATAGCACCAGGACGCTGGGTTAAAATGATGCAAAGCGAATTACAAGCTGGTTCTGTAAAAGTTATAGCTGAGGCACGTGAAAGTGGAAATGTTGGGATATACCGTCCAAATGGAAATGCTCATGTTGCATTGATTAACAAAATATTAGCTGTAGTTCCTATTGAAAAAATTATTTGGGAAGCTCCTTTGAAATCACAACAAGTTTGGTTTATTAAACATTTTGGTACTAATATTAATCTTGGTAACATTGCACCTAATGAAGTAATAGCAATTGAAACACTTCGTATGGGTTTGAGAGGAGACACATTTCATCAGTTCTTGACGCAATAGTAATTTTCTCTCTCATGAATCTTTTTGGACTGATTGGCTATCCTTTATCACATTCTTTTTCAGCTACTTATTTTACAAAGAAATTTGAAAAAGAAGGTATTTTAGATGCTGAATTTAGATTATTTGAGTTGAATAATATTGAGGAAATAAAGCATTTACTTTTTAGCGAACCACTCTTAAAGGGTTTGAGTGTTACAATTCCGTACAAAGAGAAAATTATTCCATATCTTGATGAATTAGATGAAATTGCTCAAAAAGTAGGTGCTGTTAATTCTGTTAAAATCAGTAAGGTAAATCAACAGATTTATTTAAAAGGTTTTAATACTGATGTTATTGGATTTGAAAAAACACTGATTCCAATGTTAAAAAATCACCATAAGCAGGCTTTGGTGCTTGGAACTGGGGGTGCATCAAAAGCTGTAGTTTTCGTTTTTGAGAAACTTAAAATTCCTTATCGTATAGTTAGTCGAAATACAAGTCAATTCCTTTTGACTTATAATGAATTAACAAAGGAAATAATGGATACTCATCAGTTGATTATAAATACAACTCCTGTAGGAATGTTTCCTAATATAATTGAAAACCCTTTATTGCCTTACCATTTTCTAAATTCTTCACATTTCTTATTCGATTTAATTTATAATCCGGAAGAAACTCTTTTCCTTCAGAAAGGAAAAATACATAATTCGTTAACAAAAAGCGGATTGGATATGCTTATTGAGCAAGCCGAAGCTTCATGGAAAATTTGGAATATAATTGATGAAAATAATTGATGTTTTTTGATTCGATAATTTCTCACTCAAAATAATATACCTCTTTAGATTATTTTTCCAAAATATAACTTTGCTATTATCTATTATTAAATCTTCAATAGATATAATTTTTTTTTCAATTACAATATTTAATTTTAATTTTCTGTCTAATTTAGTAAATATTAAAGCGAAAAGAATATCTGAGATTCATTAAAGTATTTATATATTTCCTCTATAAATAGTTTGCATCAAAAGGCTTCAATTGAGTATTTT
>JACABE010000031.1 GCA_013377005.1 Bacteroidota bacterium | reverse complement strand
AAAAAAAGAGCCGAGATAATTACCTCGGCTCCAAACTAAACAATTTATTATGAAAAAAATTACTCTGCAGTATTATCTGCATTATCTTCGTTAGCAGGAGTTTCTTCAACGGTATCTTCTGTTGCTTCAACCTCTTCTACTTTTTCTTCTGCTTTTTTAAGAGCAGCTATGGCTTTCGCTTTTTTATCTGCAATTGCAGCAGCTTTAGCTTCATTAACTTTAGCTTCTGCCTCTAAACGTTTTTTTAAATCTTCTTTTGATGCTATAATTTCTGCTGTTTTTGAACCAGAAAGTTTAGCTTCTTTTGCTGCAACCCACTCATTAAACTTTACATCTGCTTGTTCCTGGGTTAAAGCACCTTTTGTTATACCTTTCAAAAGATGGTTTTTATATAAAACACCTTTAAAAGATAATACGGCTCTCACTGTATCGCTAGGTTGAGCTCCGTTATTTAGCCATTTAATCGCTTTATCAATGTTTAAAACGATTTCTGCTGGTTTGGTAATAGGGTTATAAGTGCCAATTTTCTCAATGAATTTACCATCTCGAGGTGCACGACCATCCGCTATTACAATATGATAAAAAGGATTTCCTTTTTTACCATGTCTTTGTAATCTCATTCTTACTGGCATAAACTTTTGTTTATTAGATTATTAAAGTATTTATTTAAATTTAAGGGTGCAAAATTACTATTTTTTAGTGAAATAGCAAACTTTTTGCCCAAAATTTAATTATTTATTTTTAGAAAATCTCTCTACTTATATTTTTCATCTTCTTCTTTTAATTTCAAAAAATTATGAGGCATTTTCGATTCTAAATTAATAAGTTCCTTTGTAACAGGATGTGTAAACGACAGACTAAAAGCATGCAAACGAATCTGACGAACAAAAGTATCATCAGCCCCATAGCGGCGATCGCCAACTATTGGACAACCCATTTCAGAAAAATGAACTCGAATCTGGTTTTTACGTCCTGTTTCTAAATTTACTTCTAATAAAGTATGTGCATCCAATTTTTCCAATATACGAAAATGTGTAACGGCAAACTTGGCATCATCACTTTCTTCTACTGACACCATTTTTTGCTGAGTACTTTCTTTGAGCCAGCTTTTAATACTTCCTTCATTTACTTCCGGATGGCCTTCAATCAAGGCATAATAAAGTTTTTTTGTATCTTGCCAACTATCTTTCATTAGCTGCATCATTTCTTCTGATTTTGCTAATAATATAATCCCAGAAACTTCCCTATCGAGCCTATGAATTATAAAAGCACGTTTTTTTCCTCTAGATTCTTCTTTTACGTAATCACTCATTACTTTTAATAATGAAACACTTTTCTTCCCTGTATCTCCATGAGTAAGCACTCCTGCTGGCTTTATAACTGCCACAAGATATTCATCTTCAAAAACTATTTTAAACGGAGCCTGAACTTTATTTGAGTTATCTTTGTATTTAGTATATTCAAGCGTTTGACCTTCTGTGATAATTGTTTCTGTCTTTTTTATCGTTTTTCCCTCCAAACTAATGCTTCCAGAAGTTATCAATTTTTTAATTTTAGTTTTTGATGCACTTCCAAACTCATCTAATAAAATTTCAGTTATCGCTGCTGTTTTTTTTGCAATAATTCTCATATTTTTCTTTTTAAAATCCAATAAAATAAAAAAACAATATATTTACGCATATATAGATTATTGTCTTAAGATAATATCTCTTTTTATATTCGGCTAAATTAACGATTATTCTTATTAGATTTCGCATTCATTTTTTAAATTACATGCTTTAATATCAACATGCATGACTCGAACATCAAAAAATAAGACAATTTGATTCTTAAAAAAATATTCTTAAAAAATTGATTTTTTATTATTTACATTTAATCAGGAACAATGTATTTAACCATGACTGATTTTGTTTAAAAGAATTTTGTAAATTTATCATTTAAAAAAATATTTTAATTAATTTTATCGAAGTATTTTTTAATTCACAACGATACGATTTTCTTGAATTTTCAACTATTCGTATTTTAAATATTTTAAGTTTATGGATAAAGCTATTATTATGGAAAACATTACTCGACAGACCGAGTTAATTGTTGAACAAAACAATAATATCAAAACGTATATCGGAAAAATTCCGCAAATTGATATGGATATTATTAAGTCAAATATCCGTAAACTCTATGAACAATATTGCAATTTGGAAAAAACTAATTTGATTTTATCAACAGATAACCTTAAGGAAAGGAAAGAAGAAGTTCCTTTTGTAATTGAAGAATTTAAAGAAACTGAAGAAAAACCTTTAATAATTGTACATGAAAAGCCCGTGATAGAGGAAAAGACAATAATCGCAGAGACACCTCAATCACTTGTAGTTGACGAACATATAGAAGTTATCTTTACGCCTGAACCTAAAGCTGTTATTGAAGAAAAAGCTCTTGAGATCAGAGAAGAACAAATTCCGATAGAAAAACCTAAAACCGAAACTCCTATTGATTTATTCGGAAGTACTTTAACAATAGCAGACAAATATAAAGATGATACAAAATCATTGAACGAAAGAATTCAGAAAAACAAAACAGACAAAAGTTATAGTTCTAGAATGCAACATAATGCCATAAAAGACTTAAAATCTGCAATTGGTATTAATGAAAAATTTCTTTTTATCAATGAACTGTTTAAAGGAAATATGAAAGAATACAATGAGACTATATTAAAACTAAATGAATTTAAAACTTTAGCCGAAGCAGTAAATTTATTAGAAGAATTCCAGAAAAAATATAAGTGGGCTGATGACATGGTTGCTTATCTTACATTGAAAGATTTTGTTGAAAGAAAACACATATAAAATGCCTGAAGGAAAACTATTTATTTTTTCGGCTCCATCGGGAGCAGGTAAAACAACGATTGTAAAAAATTTATTAGCAATTAATCCTTTACTCGAATTCTCCATTTCTGCAACCAGTCGTGCTATGCGCAAAGGTGAAATGAACGGGAAAGATTATTATTTTATATCAGCCGACGAATTCCGGACAAAAATTAATAACAACGAATTTCTGGAATGGGAAGAAGTATATAAAGACCAATACTATGGAACATTAAAGTCGGAATTGGAAAGAATCTGGACTAAAGCCCATCATGTTATTTTTGATGTAGATGTAGTTGGAGGACTGAATATTAAAAATGCTTATCCCGAAAGAGCTTTATCGGTTTTTGTAATGCCGCCTACACCCGAAACATTGAAAGACAGATTGCTAAACAGAAGTACAGAAACAGAAGATAGTCTTAGGAAAAGATTGGAAAAAGCCCATTGGGAACTTGGGTTTGCTGATAAATTCGACATCGTTTTAATAAATGACAAGTTGGAAGATTCTGTAAAAAAAGCTGTTGAGATGGTAGAGAATTTTATACAAAAGTAATTCAACATGCATAAAAAAACAGGTTTGTATTTTGGTTCTTTCAACCCTATCCATATCGGACATTTGATAATTGCAAATCAAATGCTTGCAAATTCTGATATGGATGAAATATGGTTCGTTATATCTCCTCAAAATCCACTCAAAGAAAAGGCAAGTTTACTGGAAGACCATCATCGCTTAGCCTTGGTAAAGATTGCCATAGACGACAATCCTCTTTTCAAGGCTTGTGATATTGAATTTAAACTTCCACAACCTTCTTTCACTATACACACTTTGGTAAATCTGGAAGAAATCTATCCTCAACGACAATTTTGTCTGATCATTGGTTCCGACAACCTCAGCAGTTTTCATAAATGGTTCAATTACGAGGAAATACTCAATCGTTATCAACTATTAGTATATCCCCGTCCGGGTTTTGATGGTGGCGCATTTGCCAATCACCCTTCTGTAAAATGGGTTGAATCACCTTTAATGGAAATATCTTCAAGTTATATCCGTAGTGCAATACAAAATGGCAAATCGGTAAAATATTTACTCCCTGAAAAAGTGCTTACCTATATCGAAGAAATGCACTTTTATAAAAAATAAAACACGAATGCTAAAAATAGGAAACATCCTTATTCCCAATTTTCCGCTTTTATTAGCTCCTATGGAGGATATTACAGATCCGCCTTTCAGGGCTTTGTGTAAAAGATTTGGTGCAGATATAATGATTACAGAGTTTATTTCTTCTGAAGGTTTGATTCGTGATGTTTCGAAAAGTATTCAGAAACTAGATTTTGATGAAACAGAAAGGCCTGTTGGCATTCAGATTTTTGGACACAACATGGATGCGATGTGCAGAGCAACAGAAGTTGCAGAAGAAGCTAATCCTGACTTTATTGATATCAATTGGGGCTGCCCTGTAAAAAAAGTTGCATCTAAAGGTGCAGGTTCTGGAATATTAAATGATATTCCTAAAATGATTCAGATTACAGAAGCCATTGTAAAATCTACAAAGTTACCCGTTACTGTAAAAACCCGTTTGGGTTGGGATGAACATAGCAAACCTATAGTAGAAATAGCAGAAAGATTACAAGACATAGGTATTCAGGCAATCAGTATTCATGGAAGAACCAAGGCACAACTATATCATGGTGAAGCTGACTGGACTTTAATAGGGAAAGTTAAAAATAATCCCCGGATGAAAATACCGGTTTTTGGCAATGGTGATATTGATAGCCCACAAAAAGCCAAAGAAATGCTTAAATATGGTACAGATGGACTTATGATTGGTAGAGCATGTATAGGTAATCCATGGATTTTTAGAGATGTAAAATACTTTTTTGAAACAGGGAATTTACCTTCTTTACCCAATATAGCAGAAAAAGTAAACATATGTAAAGAGCACATTATTAAATCCATAGAATGGAAAGGTGAAAAAACAGGCCTAGCTGAAATGCGTAAACATTATTCAGGTTATTTTAAAAATATTCCCGATTTTAAACCTTATCGTATCAGGCTGGTTACTTCCACAGCATTAGAAGATATATTTGAAACACTTGAAGAAGTTAGCAATCTTTAACTTATAAATTATTTTTTAGACCTCAGCAAAAACAGTTTACTGAATTATTACCTTTTCTACTTTTACAAACTGATTGTTACTAATTTTCACAAAATAAATACCTTTTGGAAAAGTAGTAAGATTAATTTCTTTAATTAAATGATTGTTAATGTTATTAATATATTCAGAATAAATAATTTTGCCTTGTAAACTATAAAGTTGTAATTCAGATTTTTCACTCAAAAAATCTTTTTCTATCAAAATAATTCCGTTTGAAGGGTTTGGATAAATCTTAAAATCTAAAAGGTCATTATCATTTACAGATAAACCAGTAACAGTTATACTTCCACTTAAATAGTTTATAGTAATAACTTGACCATTAGAATTAGCAAGTTCACAGTTATTGAAAAAAGTAATGGGACAATTTCCTATTGATAGTGCTTTAAAATTAAGGTTTACAAATATTTCCGAATGAAAATTTACACTATTTATTTCTGCCCATGAAACTGCAATTTTCCCAAGAAGAGCATTATTAGATAAATTATGCATATCATTAATCACAGCTCCATTAATAACTGGATTAAGATTGGTATAATTAACAAATTTTAGTTTTGTTGTATCATAACCAATAAATAAAGTAATAGAACCTACACTGTCAATGTTAGAAAAATTTACAGAAGCACTTGCAGTATCTCCTAAACTAGCTTGTACATTGTCAATTTGAAGAGTCTGGGCTTTTCCTTGAGTAAACAAACATGCCAAAAAGATAAAAAATATGAACTTTAATAATTTCATTTTGCTTTTTATTAGATAATAGATGTTTTATATTCTATTTAAATTGTTACAAATTAAATTGTTGACTTATTTCCCAAGCTCTTTTATCATAAGCTTCTTTTAATGTAATACTTACAAACCTTCCCTTTAGTTCTTATTTTTTCATCAGATGACAAAAAGCAATCGTAAATGTAAATAATATTACTGTTAAACAGATATTTATTCTTCTGAAATTTTAATGTTTTGTACTAATTTACAAAAGTAAAAATTATTTATAGAAATTATAAGTATAAATACGATAATAATTCAAAAATCATTGTTAATCAATACAATACTTACAACAAATCATTCGCCAGATTAGCCAATTCAGAACGTTCGCCTTTTTCGAGGCGGATATGGGCATAAATCGGATGATGCTTTATTTTATCAATCAGATAAGATAATCCATTACTCTGAGAATCAAGATAAGGTGTATCTATCTGATATATATCGCCTGTTAATATTATTTTGGTATTTTCACCGGCACGAGAAATAATAGTTTTTACCTCATGAGGTGTGAGATTCTGGGCTTCGTCAACAATAAAGCAAATATCCGATAAGCTCCTACCACGAATATAAGCCAGTGGTTGGATTACCAATTTTTCCTTTTCTATATCATCAGTAATCGTTTTAAATTCCTTGTCTCTTTCGCTGTACTGATTTTTGATGTATTTCAGGTTATCAAATAAGGGTTCCATATAAGGATTCAGTTTGGATTTAATATCTCCGGGCAAGAATCCAATATCTTTATTCCCCAGCGGTACAATAGGACGTGCCAAATAAATTTGCTTAAACATGCGTTTTTGTTCCAAGGCACCTGCCAATGCCAATAAAGTTTTTCCTGTGCCGGCAACTCCCTGCATGGTAACTAATTTTACTTCGGGATTCATAATGGCATGTAAAGCAAAAACCTGTTCAGCATTACGGGGCATAATACGATAAGCTGCTTTCTTTTCAAGTCTTTCTATTTTTTCGGTAATAGGGTTATAAAAAGCAAGTACAGAATTTTTAGTGTTCTTTAAAATATAATAATGGTTAGGGATGGTATTTGTAATTCCAATCTCTTCAGGATTACATTCCCCTGTTTCGTAAATTTTATCAATGATAGCTTTGGTAAGTCCTTCTATGATTGTTTTGCCTGAATAAAGGCCTTCAACGTTTTTTATCTTTCCTGTTTGATAATCTTCAGCAGGCATATTCAAAGCCTTAGCTTTCAAACGAAGATTGATATCTTTGGTCACCACAATCACCTTATGATTAGGATAGTCGTGTTTAATAACCAAAGCAGTATTTAAAATCCGATGATCGGGTTTGTTTTCACCAAAAATCTTTTGGGCATCTAATTCGCTGAATTCATCCATAGCTACCTTAAACTTGCCGGCACCCGGATAATCCAGCTGTATCCAGTTTTGCAATGTATTTTCTTCAGAAAGTTTATCCATAATCCTGATGAATTCTCTTGCCTCGAAATTGATGATATCGTTGCCTTTTTTAAAATTATCAAGTTCTTCGAGTACAGTAATCGGAATCACAACATCATTGTCCTCAAAACTATTGATTGCATTGTGGTTGTATAAAATCACAGAAGTATCAAGTACAAAAATCTTTTTCTGTTTCATTGATTTCTTTGCCATGGCTGTTAATTTAGTTATTGGTTATTGGGGTTATCCAAACTTTGTCTTCCAACGTTATTCATCATTCATCATTATATTATATACACCTCCAGCAGCTTAATCTCCTCTAAAGGCAATAATTGAATCTTATTTATATTAGCAGGTAAAAGCACAACTTCGCCCTTTTTGAAATCAAGTTTTTCGCTTCCATAATGCAGTTCCCCCTTTCCATGAATACATACAAAGATTACAAATGAATCCAGTTCTTCATAATTTTTCTCCAGTTTTTTATCTAACTGTAACACATTGGTCGTAAAAAAAGGAGTTTCAACTACATTCACCGTTTTATTCAGGGTATGTGGATAATTTGTTTTATAATTGTCATATACCTCAAAATCGATAGCATCCAGGGCTTCTTCCACATGCAGCTGACGCGGATTGCCTTTATCATCCAGCCTGTCCCAGTCGTAAATGCGATAGGTAGTATCGGAAGTCTGTTGAATTTCTGCTAGTAACAAGCCAGGTCCCAATGCATGAACACGTCCGGCAGGAATATAAAATACTTCATCTTTCTTAACTTTCTCAATATTCAGTATTTGTTTTAAAGTTTTATTTTGCAAGTGTTTTATATAGCTTTCCTTATTGACTTTCTGATTAAAACCTGTAATCAGTTCAGCTTTTTCATCGGCTTGCAATATGTACCACATTTCGCTTTTACCATAACCTATTTTACGTTTGGCTGCCAATGCATCATCGGGATGTACTTGTATGGATAAATAATCATTGGCATCTATAAATTTTATCAAAATAGGGAATTCATTACCAAATTTTTCATAAACGGCATCTCCTACCAAATCGCCCATGTATACTTCAACGAGTTCATTGAGTTCATTTCCTTCCAAAAAACCATTTGCCACTTCTGAATTATTATCTTCAATGCCAGATAGCGCCCATACTTCACCACAATTAGGCAAAGGCGCATAATCCAGTCCTAATTCGGTTTTTATTTTCATACCGCCCCAGATTTTGTCTTTAAAGACGGGCTTGAATTGCATAGGGTATAATTGATTCATTTTAAAAAGTGTTTCTGTTTTTATTCTTACAAATTTAAAAATAATAAAGCTAAAATTAAATTAAAAATAATAATTTTGTAAACAAACAACTATTAATAAGTTTGTTTGACAAAACAAAGATTTATAATATTATGCTGATAATAGGAATTACAGGAACATTGGGTGCAGGTAAAGGAACTATTGTTGAATATCTTGTCAATCATAAAAAATTTACACATTATTCGGTACGAAGCTTTTTGATTGAGGAAATTGAAAAAAGAGAAATGCCTGTAAACCGTGATAGTATGGTAATTGTTGCCAACGAACTCCGCTCAAAACATTCACCTTCTTATGTTACGGATCAGTTATATTTTAAAGCATTGCTTTCCGGCGAAAATTGTATAATCGAAAGTATCAGAACTCCCGGTGAAATAGATTCGCTCAGGGAAAAAGGTAATTTCTTTTTGTTTGCTATAGATGCACCTTCGCCATTGAGATTTGAACGCATCATTCTCCGAAATTCGGAAACAGATAATATTAACTACAATACTTTTCTCCAAAATGAGCAACGAGAGATGAATACCAGCGACCCGACTAAACAAAACCTCAGAAAATGTATTGAAATGGCCGATTATGTTTTCGAAAACTCTGGTAGTATTGAAAATTTACAGTTAAAAGTAGAAGAAGTTCTTAACCAAATTGAAAAATAATATGAGCGAAGAAAAATACATACGCCCTACTTGGGACGAATATTTTATAGAAGTAGCCAATACTATTGCAAAACGTGCCAGCTGCGACAGAGGAAGAAGCGGATGTGTGATTGCCCGTAACAAACAAATATTGGTGACTGGTTACGTGGGCTCTCCAATGGGATTGCCACATTGCGACGATGTAGGTCATTTGTTTAAACAGGTAACTCACGAAGATGGTAAAGTCACTAATCATTGTGTAAGAACAGTACATGCTGAACAAAATGCCATCTGTCAAGCAGCAAAGCTTGGTATTTCTCTTGATGGTGCTACATTGTATTGCCGTATGACCCCCTGTCGTACCTGTGCCATGCTAATTATTAATTGTGGTATCCAGCGTGTAGTTTGCGAACGTAAATACCATAGTGGATTAGAATCGGAAGAAATGTTCCGTCAGGCAGGCATCAGTATTGAATTTGTATTTGATGAAATTCAACAGTATGAGAAACAATAATTAAGCTTTAAATTTCAATTATTCTTCATCATTAATTAGAAAACACTAATTATCAAGAAAATGATAATTTAAAACCAATTCAAATATTCCGAATTATCAGATAATTCTTACCTATAAAAATGATTTATACTTCCACTGAAAAATTTTGATTAATTATAATTTACGTGAGTTTCTTGAATGATTTTTCAACTAAATTTTAATTAAAATAACATGCGATCATTTAAATTAATATTCAATATACTTAATTTATAACTAATCTTTTGAGCAGCGTTCTCTTTTTGAAAGTTTAAAATAAATTAAAAAATAAACCTCCAATTCAGATATTTTCTCTAATTTCGTTGCATTAAAAAATAGTATTATTTTTATAAGTATTCAACTTAATTCATTTTAAAAATGGCAAAAGTTAAAGGGGACATTGTAATTGATATTGAGAAGTGTAAGGGCTGTGAAGTATGTATAACTGCCTGTCCGAACGATGTTATTGCAATGGCAAAAAATGTAAATGGAAAAGGTTATCATTATGCTGAATCCATTAATGAGGAATGTATTGGTTGTGCCAATTGTGCAATCGTATGTCCTGATGGTGTAATCACTGTCTATAAAATAAAGTTATAAAAACGTTTTTAACAGTTTTAAATACAAAGGAATGAAAGAACTGAGATTAATGAAAGGTAATGAAGCAGTGGCAGAAGCTGCTATTCGTGCCGGTTGTGATGGTTATTTCGGATATCCTATTACTCCTCAATCCGAGGTAATGGAATATTTGATGTACCAAGAACCTCACAAAACAACTGGAATGGTTGTTTTGCAAGCAGAAAGTGAAGTAGCAGCTATCAATATGGTATATGGTGGCGCTAGCTGTGGAAAAAGAGTGATGACATCCTCTTCAAGCCCCGGTATAAGTTTAAAACAAGAAGGAATTTCTTACATTGCAGGAGCTGAACTTCCCTGTTTAATTGTAAATGTTGTTCGTGGAGGTCCTGGTTTAGGCACTATTCAACCCGCTCAATCTGATTATTTCCAATCTACCAAAGGAGGTGGACATGGCGATTATAGATTATTAGTATTAGCTCCTGCATCTGTTCAGGAAATGGCTGACTTTGCAGGCTTAGGCTTTGAATTAGCTTTCAAATATCGCAATCCGGTTTTAATCCTTTCTGATGGTGTTATCGGACAAATGATGGAAAAAGTAGAACTTCAGCCACATCAACCTCGTTTCACTAAAGAAGAAATCAAAGCCAATACACCATGGGCAACTTATGGAAAAACTGATGACAGAGGAAGAAATATCATAACTTCTTTAGATCTTGATTCTCATAAACAGGAAAAACATGTAACCCATTTAGCTGAAAAATATCAAGCTATGGAAGAAAATGAAGTTAGATACGAAGAGTTTCAAACTGAAGATGCTGAATATCTAATTGTTGCTTACGGTTCAAGTGCACGTATCAGTCAAAAAGCTGTTGACATAGCCAGAGCCAAAGGTATCAAAGTTGGTTTGTTACGTCCGATTACTTTATTTCCATTTCCTAAAAAACCATTGGCAAAATTAGCAACTCAGGTTAAAGGTATTCTTTCTGTAGAAATGAGCTTAGGGCAAATGGTGGAAGATGTAAAATTAGCAGTTGAATGTAAAATAAAAGTTGAACATTTCGGACGTTATGGCGGAATTATTCCTACACCGGATGAAGTAGTAGCAGCTTTAGAACAAAAAATCATAGGAGGTTAATACAATGTCAGAAATAACAAAAGAACAAATCAGACAACCTGAAAATTTAGTTTATACAAAAACGAAATTACTTACAGACAAAGCTTTAAGCTATTGCCCGGGTTGTGGTCATGGAACTGCACACAGAATTGTGATGGAAGTGATTGAAGAATTGAATGCTCAAAGCGAAACCATTGGTATAGCTCCTGTTGGATGTTCAGTATTAGCTTACGAATTTATGAATATTGATATGCAGCAAGCTGCACATGGCAGAGCTCCTGCTTTGGCTACTGCTGTTAAAAGATTAATGCCTGAAAAGTTAGTATTTACTTATCAGGGTGATGGAGATTTAGCTGCAATTGGAACCGCTGAAACAATCCATGCTTGTAATCGTGGCGAAAATATTACCATTATATTTATCAACAACGGCATTTATGGAATGACCGGAGGTCAAATGGCTCCAACTACATTGCCAAATATGAAAGCATCTACTTGTCCCTATGGTCGTGACGTTGTTACAATGGGCAATCCGCTTAAAATGACAGAACTTGTAGCTCAACTTCCAGGTGTTCGTTACGTAACTCGTCAGTCAGTTCATACGCCAGGAAACGTTCGTAAAACCAAGAAAGCAATTCGTAAAGCTTTTGATATGCAAAAAGAAAATAAAGGTTTAACTTTTGTTGAAATCGTTTCTAATTGCAATTCAGGTTGGAAGATGACCCCTATTCAATCTAATAAATGGATGGAAGAAAATATGTTTCCATTTTATCCATTAGGAGATATTAAAGTAGATGGTCAATTGGTTAAATAATTTTTTAATTATAAAAAAATTGAAATTATGACAGAAGAAATAATCATAGCCGGTTTTGGAGGACAAGGTGTTTTATCAATGGGTAAAATTCTTGCATATTCCGGCATAATGCAAAATCAGGAAGTTAGCTGGATGCCTTCTTATGGTCCAGAAATGCGTGGTGGTACTGCAAATGTAACAGTTGTACTTAGCGACGAACGTATCAGCTCTCCGGTTATTAATAGCTACGATACTGCTATTATTTTAAACCAGCAATCTATGGACAAATTTGTAGATACAGTTAAACCAGGAGGTTTACTTATTTATGATCCAAACGGAATTACTCATCATCCCGAACGTAAAGATATTAATATCTATACCATTGAAGCTTCGGAAGAAGCTGGAAAGCAAGGATTAATGAAAACTTTCAACATGATTGTTTTGGGTGGTTTCTTAAAACTTAAACCGCTAATTCAACCTGAATTTATTCACAAAGGCTTAGAAAAATCATTACCAGCACGTCATCATAAGTTGATCCCTGAAAATGAAAAAGCAATTGAAGTTGGTAAAGAATTAATAAAAGCTGTTCAATTAGTTTAAGTATTTAATACCGTAATAACACCCTTTATTGGCTTTGGTCGGTAAAGGGTGTTTTCTTTACTGACTAATAAATATATTACTTATCTTTGCAAAACATTAAGAATTCATGTAATAAGAAAATTTGATATGAAATTTTATTTATTATTAATCTTTTTGATTTTAGTAGCTTGTCGTAAAGATGTTGTGGATAATACGAAAGATTATAGAGAAAAATTCACAGGAAACTATATATGCCGGATGACTGGTGCTTATGGATGCATGCTTGATACTAATATTATTAGATATGATAGTATTGTAAATGTAAATATTAGCAAATGTGATGATTCTGCGATAAAAATTCTTGACGTAGCAATAAAAATTGAAGTTGATGGCAATTTTTCAACTACAATTCCTGTTTTAAATTATCGCGGAATTGGAGGCTATTTTATCAAAGATAGTATAATTTTTAATACGTATCAAGGAGGTTTGGGCTGTCACACAATATTAGATTATATAGGAAAAAAGCAATAATTATTTAAAAAAAAAAAATGGAATACAATTCAACGCGAAATAAACTTATTATCGCTGAATATGGACGTAATGTCCAAAAAATGATAGAACATGCAGTAAGCGTTGAAGATAGAGAAAAACGCAATCAACTTGCAAAAGGGATCATAAGAGTAATGGGGCAAATCAACCCTCACTTGCGTGATGTTGCGGATTTTACACACAAACTTTGGGACCATCTGTTTATTATTTCTGAATTCAAATTAGACGTTAACTCTCCATATCCTATTCCAACAGAAGAAATTTTAAATATCAAACCTGAACAAGTTCCTTATACCGATAAAAAGTTTGCTTTCCGTCATTATGGAAGAAATATTGAGTTAATGATTGACAAAGCTACTACAATGGAGGAAGGTCCAGCCAAAGAAAGAATTATCCAACTTATAGCCAATCATCTAAAAAAATCCTATTTAACTTGGAATCGCGATAGCGTTGACGATGAGGTTATTGTTGAGCACCTGAATATTATGTCGAAAGGGCAATTAAAACTTAATGAAAATTTTAAGTTTAATAGTTCATTTGATATACTGGCAAAAACCAAACCACCAATTTCCAAAAATAAACCTGGTAATAACAATCCTATAAAAAGGAATAATCCCATAAAAAAAAACAATAACTTTCCACAAGCAAAAAGAAAAGAAAATTAACGTTTAAAACTATTTCAGAAATGAGTTCATTTGAAATTATAGGTGGTAATAGGTTGCATGGAGAGATTACGCCTCAGGGTGCTAAAAATGAAGCTCTTCAAGTAATTTGTGCAGTATTACTTACTTCAGAAAAAGTTATTATCAGCAATATTCCTGACATTAGAGATGTTAACAAACTCATTGAGTTGTTAGGCGAAATGGGAGTAAAAATAGAAAAAACATCCAAAGAGCAATATACATTTCAAGCCGATCAAGTTAATCTAGAATACCTAAAGACTGACGAATTCAAAATTAAAGCAGCCTCATTAAGAGGATCTGTAATGATAGTAGGTCCCTTACTTGCCAGATTTGGGAAAGCTTATATTCCACAACCAGGAGGCGATAAGATAGGCCGCCGTCGCTTAGATACCCATTTTATCGGATTTGAAAAATTAGGAGCAAAATTTAATTATGATAATTTTAGTAAATCTTATCAGATTGATGCTTCAAAACTTGAAGGTTGTTATATGTTGCTTGATGAAGCTTCTGTAACAGGAACTGCTAATATTGTGATGGCTGCAGTGATGGCTAAAGGGAAAACCACTATTTTTAATGCTGCATGCGAACCCTATTTATTACAACTCTGCAATATGCTCAACCGTATGGGTGCAAAGATTGAAGGCGTTGGTTCTAATCTTTTGACTATTGAAGGCGTTAGAGAAATGCATAGTTGTGTTCATACACTCCTTCCTGATATGATTGAAGTAGGCAGTTTTATTGGATTAGCTGCAATGACTCATTCTCAAATTACAATTAAAAATGTAAATTATCAATTTCTTGGCGTTATTCCAGAAGTATTTCGCAGATTAGGTATATCTATTCTTAATGAAAACGATGATATCATTGTACAACAACAAGATCACTATGAAATTGAACACTTTATGGATGGTTCTATTATGACTGTTTCTGATGCACCTTGGCCAGGGTTTACTCCTGACTTAATAAGTATCGCATTGGTAGTAGCCACACAAGCCAAAGGCAGTGTTTTAATTCATCAAAAAATGTTTGAGAGTCGTTTGTTTTTTGTTGACAAACTAATTGATATGGGTGCTCAGATTATCCTTTGCGACCCACACCGTGCCACTGTTATTGGTTTAGATCATCAATACCCATTACGTGGTATCGAAATGATTTCGCCAGATATTAGAGCCGGTGTTGCATTATTAATTGCAGCTCTTTCTGCTCAAGGTAAAAGTATCATTCACAACATTGAGCAAATTGATCGTGGTTATCAACAAATAGATGAACGCTTGAGACTTTTGGGCGCTGATATTAAACGTGTATAATACTTTATTCAACAAATAGTTATTTATGAAATTATTAACTTAAAAGCTTCTTCATTTGAAAGAAGCTTTTATAATTTTGTGCTGTTTAATTCTAAACTTTATGAAAAAAATATTAATCAATATTATTCTGTGTTTTTGTATGACATTAAATTTGCAGGCTCAGACACTGAATAAAAAAATCATTGATACAAAAACAAATAAAGAAATTTTAATTGGGTATTGTAATATAGAAGGATTAAAAACTGATTCTTTTGGGCTTGTTTTTAAAGATGAATATAAATATTATATACCTGATAGCATTACTATTACTTTACTTCGTTCAAAAATAAAGAAAATAAAATTTGAAATTGTAATGGGAACATGGTGTGGTGACAGCAAAGAACAGGTTTCAAGGTTTATTAAAATTCTGGATGTCCTTAAATACAAAACTAAGAAAATAAATATTTTATGCTTAGATCATTTCTTTAATGCAGAAAATTTCGAAAAAGGCAAAAACAATATTCAAAAAGTTCCCACTTTTATCATTTATCGAAAAAATAAAGAAATTGGAAGAATAGTAGAAGCTCCAATGAATAGTTTGGAAAAAGATTTATTGGATATCTTAAACAAGCCCGTTTAAGGAAAATTATTCAGAACACTTCTTTGATATAGAGTTAAGTTGTTTGAATATCTTATCAAGTAATGATATAAATATAGAAATCCATAACAAAAGTTATTTTAATTCATTATCAGAAGCATGCCATTCTGCATAAGAATTAGATGTTTCATTTAATCGAATGCAAAAAAGTTGAATATTCTCAGGTAATCTCTCTTTAATTCTTTTTGCAAAGTCAATTAAAAAGTTTTCACAGCTTGGTTGGTAATTAACCAGAATTAATTTTTCGGACAATGATTTAACTTCTATAGTATTCACATTCTTGGTTTCTGCATTCAATACCAGCGCATGATCGAATGGTTTTACAATACAATCATTTACAATTTGTTTCAAAATACCAAAATCCAAAACCATACCGTTTTTAGGCGAAGTAGGATCTTCAATAGGTTGCCCGATTACAGTTACAGCCATATTATATGAATGTCCATGTATATTTTTACATGGACCATCATAACCTAATAAAGCATGGGCACTTTCAAATTTGAATTCTTTGGTAATTCTTATTTTTGACATTATCGTATAAACTTAAATACTGATTTACAATTTTTCCCACTAATCGTAATGAAATACATTCCTTTTTCAAGTTCAGCGACACCAATTTTTTGGTGATTGGATACTTTTGTTAGTTGATAAATCATTTTCCCTCTAATATCGGTAATAGTTATATTGTCAGGGAGTAGTTGCATTTTTTTGATATCAACATTTAATTCATCAACAGCAGGATTTGGGTAAACAGCCACTTTGTCTGACAAATCAATGTAATTGATTCCACTGCCCTGATTAGAAATACTGATGGCTAAAATACCTTTTACCCCTGAACTATCATTAGCTGTAGCAACTACAGTATCAATACCATCGCTGATTGCAGTGAGTAATCCCGTAGAATTAATAGTAGCAGTTGAATTCTTTACCGACCACGTATAAGTGCTATTGGTTGCGTTGGAAGGCAAAACTGATGCAGACATTTGTAAAGTTCCACCTTGTGAAGATATAGAAGTAATCCCACCTTGACCTTGAATAGTAATAGAATTCACTAAGATTAAAGTTCCTCCACCCCAGATTAAATTAACATACTCAGGATGATCAATGAATGGATTCCTGTTGTGTTGAATCCCATATACGGCATTATTTCTATCAATTTCTTTTTGGCTAACTGGATCTATTGTATTCCATGATAATAATAAATTTTTAGCCCAAGTTGTAAAAACAGGAAATGAATTTCCTGCAAGCATATCCGAACTCCACGAACCAATTTTATTTTCGTAACGAGTAGCCAAATAAAAATAATTTCTGGCAAAATCGCCTTTAAAACTATCAGTTGGCTCGAACACGGTTCCTGTATATCCCGGAAATGAACATGGTCCAATTTTTCCACCGTTTAAAAATGTTTGACTTGGAACTGTTACTTGCCCAAAACATGAATTTCCTCTTGCATTATTAACATATTTGTCGGTAGGAACTAAATGAAATAAATCTGTATACATAGTATCCTGAGTTCCACCCCAC
Source organism: Bacteroidota bacterium (assembly GCA_013377005.1). GTDB lineage: Bacteria > Bacteroidota > Bacteroidia > Bacteroidales > JACABE01 > JACABE01. The sequence goes on along the minus strand of JACABE010000031.1, from coordinate 30,844 downwards.
CAACTGTTTGGCATTGAATGTTCTCTATTATAAAACTGACATTCAACAGTTCCGCCAGAACCTCCATCCTGTTGGGTAACAAATGTAAAATCACAATTGGAATACATATCCCAAACTTTACCATTAGATTTTTTGTCTGTTGTTTGAAAATCTGTCCATAAATTAGCGTAAGTTCTTTGGGTATGATTTCTTATTATTAAATGTAGTGCCGTTTTAAGTTGAGCACCTGTTAAACCATTGGCTGAATTATAGTATCCCGTAGGGATTTGAGCAATTGCAACATATTGAATGATAAATATGATTGCAAGAAAGCTGTAAAATCTTTTTACCATGATAATTTATTTTATTATTTTATACGTAATTTGTTGGTTATATTTACTTAAAACAACAAAATACAACCCTTTATCCAAATTAGAAATATCAATTTTATTAAACGATTTTAAATCATATAATTGAAAAATAACACGCCCTCTAATATCAAAAATACTTAATTTTTCAGGAATTAAAGCTCCATTTTTAATTTCAATATTCAAGTCATCATTAGCTGGGTTTGGGAAAATGCTAACATTATTTGTTTGATAAATAAAGTTGCTAATTCCATTGCCTTGGTTAGAAATATTAATTGCTTTCATTCCAACAATACCTGAACCATCATTAGCAGTGGCAAGTACAGTATCAATACCATCGCTCACAGCCGTGAGAATTCCACTGGTATTAATTGTAGCTTTTGGGTTTTTTACCGACCAGGTAAAAGTGCTGTTTGAAGCATTAGAAGGCAAAACAGTTGCCGACATTTGCAAAGTTCCACCTTGAGCAGAAATAGAAGTAGCCCCACCTTGACCTTGAACTGTAATAGAATTAACTAAAATTAAAGTTCCACTACCCCAAACCAAACTAACATATTCAGGATGGTCAATATACGGATTTCGATTGTGTTGATATGCATAAACGGCATTGTTTCGATTAATTTCTTTTGCACTAACAGGGTCTTGTGTATGCCATTGCATCATTAAATTAATAAACCATGTTTTAAAAGCAGGAAAAGAATTTCCTGCTAAAAGTTCTCCGGCACCTGTATTACTAGCCCATCCGGCAATTAAATTTTCATAACGAGTGGCTACATAAAAATAACTTCTTGCAAAATCACCTTTAAAACTATCAATAGGTTCAAAAACAGTCCCTGAATAGCCTGTCGTTGGATCAGAACTACCAAGTTTGCTGCCATTGGAAGATGTCCAAGTTACAGTTCCTACTTTACCATGAGGGTAATTATTTCTACGATTGTTTACATATCCATCCGTTGGGTATACATGAAATAAATCCGATCTTTGTGGAGATGCCTGTCCAAGCCAACTGTCGCAAAATGAATGTTCTCTGTTATAACAATCACCTTCACTATTGTAATTTCCACATTGATTAGAACTACTAGCTGAATTTGTAAACCAATAATTTGCAGTTCCATCAGCTTTTAAGGAATACATATCCCAAACTTTGCCTGAAGGTAAATTATCAGTAGTTGTATAACAGGTATATAGACCCCCATACCCCATATCTGTATGACCTTTTATTATATTGTATAATTGTGTTTTAAGTGTTGCTCCAGTTCCAGTTGCAGAATTATAGTATCCTGTTGGGATTTGGGCGATTACTAAATATTGAATGATAAAAATGATAGCAAGAAAGCTAAAAAATCTTTTAAACATAATGATATTTTTTTCTATTGATAAATCTTTGGACAATTATAACAATATCTATGATTATAAGTTTACCAAAGTGTTTGTTTATATTAATTTATTGTGTTCTATTAATATTTTTAATCCTATAATAATCAACACCAATCCACCAATTAATTCAGCAGTGCGAGGTTTGATAAAGCGATTTAATTTTCCTAAACAAATCCCGCCGTAAGAAATAATAAAAGTAACTATACCAATTATAATAGAGGCTTTTAAGATAGAAACTTCTAAAAAACCGAAACTAATACCTATAACAAAAGCATCTATGGTAGTGGCAATTGCCAGCATAATCAATACAGCGTTTTTATTAATATTAAATTTTCGTTCTTCTGGCTTTTTGAATGTTTCTATAATCATTTTTAACCCGATAATAGATAGTAGTGAAAAGGCAATCCAATGATCAACTTTTTCTATCAAGTCTTTGAATATATTACCAAGTAACCATCCGAGAACAGGCATTAAAGCTTGAAATAAGGCAAAAACCAATGCAATTTTCAAGCCTTTTTTAGGGGTTACACAATGTAAAGTTCCGCTGGTGAGCGAAACTGCAAAGCTATCCATGGATAAGCCTATTGCAATTAAAATTAATTCTAAAAAACTCAAGGTCAAAAATTTTGGGCTGCAAAATTAATTAAATATAAGAATTAAAAGACTTTTATTAAAAAAAAGAAGAAACACTTAACATACCTTAACTTTTCAAATACAGTAATTAATCTTACAGATTTGTAGTTTCTGCTATTTTTTAGATTAAGCTAACTATTTTTTCCAACCAAAACGCATCTAATTGATCAAAGGAATTCAATTCTTTGCTATCAACATCCAGAACTCCAATTATTTTACCGATTTTATCATGTAAAGGGACTACAATTTCCGACTTTGAACGCGAATCGCAGGAAATATGACCAGAAAACTGCTCAACATCCTGAACTACAATAGTTTTATTGCTATTGATACTCGCCCAACAAACCCCAATATCTTTTTGTAGTTCCATACATGCAATCGAACCTTGATATGTTCTGACTATTAATTTTTCATTCTGTAAGCAATAAAAACCTGTCCAAAAAAAATGATCCATTTTATGATGAAGCAGCGCAGTAATAGTACACATACGAGCTTCTTTATCATCGCTTTTTAGCAATAATTGCTGTAATTGATCATATACTCGTTCATATCTTTTTAATTTTCCCATAATAATTGTAAAAAAGACGATACCAAACTAAATCAGCATCGTCTTATATAATTCGATTTTGTGAAGTTTATATTTTTTTTAATTCAACCGTGAAATGTCGCATAATAGGTGCTTCATAAATTATTTCAAAGCCCTTAGTAATCTCATTGCGGCGGTCAAATACATTTTTCAGCGCAACGGCAATTACATCCATATGGTTATTAGTATATACTCGTCGAGGAATTGCCAAACGTAAGAATTCTAAAGCAGGATAACGGTTTTCACGGGTAACAGGATCCCTATCAGCTAATATCGTTCCGATTTCAACTCCACGAATACCTGCTTCAATATATAATTCAACACCTAAAGTTTGAGCAATAAATTGCTCTTGTGGAAGATTAGGGAGGATTCTTTTAGCATCAACAAAAATAGCATGTCCTCCAACTGGTTTTTGGAATGGAATCCCAAATTCCTCTAATCTGCCGCCTAAATATTCTACTTGTTTGATACGGGTTTCAAGAGTTTCAAATTCGGTTCCTTCATCCAGTCCTTGTGCTAAAGCATTCATGTCGCGACCTGACATGCCGCCATAGGTGATATAACCTTCAAACATAATATTGAAAACACTGGCTTTACGGAACAATTCTTCACTACGCATAGCAATAAAACCGCCCATATTCACAATTGCATCTTTTTTGCTGCTCATGGTCATGGCATCAGCATAGGAAAACATCTCAGCTACAATTTCTTTAATTGTTTTGTTTTCATACCCCTTTTCACGCATTTTAATAAAGTAAGCATTTTCAGCAAAGCGAGCAGAATCAAAAATTACCATTTTTCCATATTGGTCTGCCATTTTCCTGATAGCTCTCATATTCTCCATAGAAACAGGTTGCCCACCTGAAGAATTACAAGTAATAGTAATAATGATAAATGGAATTTTTTCTGAAGGTACTGTTTTTAAAACGTTTTCTAATTTTGTGAGATCAACATTTCCTTTATAAGGATGTAAAATTTCAGTATCAAAAGCTTCGTCAATTGTGCAATCCACAGCTTTAGCTTTGCGGAATTCAATGTGACCTTTGGTTGTATCGAAATGAGAATTGCCAGGAACAACATCTCCTTCTTTTACCAATACCGAAAACAACACGTTTTCGGCAGCTCTACCCTGATGAGTGGGTAAAAAATATTCATATCCAAAAATTTTCTTTATGGCATCTTTCATTTTGAAATAAGAAGAAGCTCCAGCATAGCTTTCATCACCGAGCATCATCTCACTCCATTGACGATCGCTCATCGCACCTGTTCCGGAATCTGTGAGTAAATCAATATAAACATGATCACTTCTTAAGTTAAAAAGATTATATTTAGCTTCTTTAATCCATTGTTCTCTTTCTTCTCTTGTACTTCTTCTGATGGGTTCAACCATCTTTATTTTATATGATTCTGCAAATGGTAAATTCATATTGTATAGTTTTTTTGTTTGTAAATTGATTGGGATTATTTAAAATGATAACGAAAGGATTTACAGAACAAAACAATCTCTGTTCTTGATGTTTAAAAAGCATTGCTTTTTAGGTTGATGGATTGAATCTATACTATACATAAAGATAGAATTATTAATGTTTACAAAAATAAATAAATTATCAATACAAAACACTATTTTTGATAAAAATCACTTATTTTCGCAGAATTAATAGTTCATAAAATCCAGATAAGATATTTAGCTTAAATTTCATAAGATGTAGAAATTTAGTAATTTATGATGATTACTCTTTTTTACCTGAAGTTTAGAACTTTTCTCTTATTAAAACTTAAAAATATATAAAATGAAAAAAATATTATTTATTTTATTATTATTCATTTCATTAAAAGGATATTCTCAGTTTGACAACTATTTTGAAAACAAAACATTGAGGATAGATTATTTTCACTCAGGCAATTATGAACATGAGTATTACCGTCCTGACGAGTTAATTGAGAAAGATATATGGGCAGGGTCTAAAATAAATCTGGTTGATACTTTTGACTATGGAAAATTCAGGATTATGGTTTATGATACGCTTTCTGGTAAATTAATTTATTCAAGGGCTTATTCTACTCTTTTTGCTGAATGGCGAACAACTGCAGAAGGAAAAGGGAGTTGTGGAAATTTTTCGGAAACCATGTTGATTCCTTTTCCAAAAAAAGTTATTAATGTAGTTTTTCAAAGTCGTGATTCGCTAAGTAAATGGCAAAATATAGCATCACAGGTAATTGACACTAAAAACGAATTTATTTTGAAACCTAAGAAAAGTTCAAATGAAATAATCCCACTTCATTATTCAGGAGATGTAACTCAAAAATTAGATATTGCAATTATAGCCGATGGTTATACAAAAAAAGATATTGAGAAGATGAAGAAAGATTTTGAGAATTTTAAAGATTACCTATTAAAATCTAAACCCTTTGATAAAAATATCGACAAAATAAATATTTGGGGAGATGCTGCAATATCTGCTGAATCAGGTATTACAAATCCTGTTGATACTTTTGTTGCAAAAACCATATTAGGTACAAGCTTTAATACAATTAATTCCGACCGTTATTTGATGACGTTAGAAAACAAAACATTGCACGATCAATTATCCAATGTGGCTTATGATCAAATTATTATTATGTGTAATACGAAAAAATACGGTGGTGGCGGTATTTATAATTTTTATTGCACCGCAGCCGCTGGTAATGCTCAATCCGAATTTTTATTACAACATGAATTCGGACATGCATTTGCGGGTTTGGCAGATGAATATTACACTTCCGAAGTAAGTGTTGAAGATTTTTATCCCTTAACAATAGAACCCTGGGAACCCAATATCACCACTTTGGTGAATTTTGAAAGTAAATGGAAAAATATGCTTGACAAGAATACACCTGTTCCAACTCCAGCTGTGAATGAAAATAATAAAATAACAGGTGTTTATGAAGGTGGCGGTTATATTAGCAAAGGCGTTTACCGACCATTTATAGATTGTACAATGAAATCGGCCCATGCAAATTTATTTTGTCCTGTTTGTAAAAGAGCAATCCAATGGATGATAGATTTTTATTCAAAATAATTTTACACTATCATTATAATTAATATTGTGTAACAAAAAGTATTTGCAAAAAAAATACAGAATCAAATAAAGTTTTTATATTTTTGCAATCCTTTTTAGAAAAAGGACTCTCCGTAGCTCAGCTGGTAGAGCAATTGACTCTTAATCAATGGGTCGTGGGTTCGAATCCCGCCGGGGAGACATAATAAATTTATAAAATAAAGTTTCGGGATGTAGCGCAGTTGGTAGCGTACCACGTTCGGGACGTGGGGGTCGGAAGTTCGAATCTTCTCATCCCGACAAGAAATAAGACCATCCTTTTTTGGTCTTTTTTTACAAGCCACTTTAGCTCAGCTGGTAGAGCAACGCATTCGTAATGCGTAGGTCGTGGGTTCGAATCCCATGAGTGGCTCTCCATATAAATTAATAATTTATATATTTTATTACACTTTTCTACACATTTTCAAAAACACATCATTATTTTAATACAAAATTTGTATTTTTGCATACTTCTATTTTTTGGGGAAGAATATTTAACAACTAAAATCTCGATATGTATTCATATTTTGAGGGTAAATTATATGAAAAAACACCTACCTATGCCATTATTGATTGTAATGGAATAGGTTATATGATCAACATATCACTACATACTTTTTCTAAAATAAAAGATGAAGAGAAATGTAAATTATACACACATTTAGCTATAAAAGAAGATGCACATACGCTGTATGGCTTTGCAGATAAGGAAGAAAGAACCTTATTTCGCCATTTAATAAGTGTGTCGGGAGTTGGTGCCAATACAGCTCGTATGATGCTTTCATCATTATCTCCTGAAGAAATTTTTCAAGCTATTATAGCAAATAATGTATCTGTTTTACAATCTATTAAAGGTATTGGGACTAAAACAGCTCAGCGAATAATACTTGATTTAAAAGATAAATTGGGAAAATTGGGTGGAGATAAAGAAATTTTATTTGTTGAACACAATACAAAAAGAGAAGAAGCGTTATCTGCTTTAATTATGCTTGGCTTTAATAAAAATCTAGTTGAGAAAATGCTGGATAAAATTATACGTTCTGAACCAACAAATATTACTGTAGAACAATTAATTAAGAGTGCTTTAAAAAATTTATAAATAGGTTGCTTGTAAAATAATATTTTACTCGTTTACTATACAAAACTAAGAAATTTAGGTGCGGATATTAAAATATATAATTAGTTTACTGTTTGTTACTACTTTTACTGCTTTCATCTTTCAGGTGCCAATGTTAAGTGGCAGACCTGTAGGTGCTAATTCTCTCAGATATTACCCTGAGAATATTACAGTAAATCCCCCTGATAGTTTGCATTACCCTATCCCCAATCAATCTTATCCTTTTACTGGAAATCAGTCTAATCACCCGATGTATATGAAAGATCCTTCTAATGTGAAGGATTCAATCATTTATGATCCAAGCACAAATGAATATAATTTTAACAGTAAAATGGGCGATTTGGATTATAAAACGCCCAATAATATGAGTTTTGAAGAATATCAACAATATGATATTGATCAATCATTGCAAAATTATTGGCGAGAAAGATCAAAAGCAGCCAATGCAGGGAATCGTGGTGGTGGTTTAATCCCACAATTAAAAGTTGGTAGCGAAATTTTTGAAAAAATATTTGGGAGTAACACTATTGATATTCGTCCTCAAGGTTCTGCAGAACTTATATTTTCTGTTATCGGTAATAAACGTGATGATCCTTCAATTGATATAAATCAGCGAAGTACAACTAATTTTGATTTTCAGGAGAAAATTCAAATGAGTGTTATTGCCAAAATTGGTGATAAGATTGAATTTAAGACTAATTATAATACCGAGTCAATGTTTTCTTTTGAAAACAAGCTTAAATTACGTTATGAAGGCAAAGAAGATGAAATACTTCAATTATTAGAAGCAGGAGATGTAAATCTACCATTGAACACAACCTTAATACAAGGGAGTCAAAGTTTGTTTGGGGTAAAAACCAAACTAAAGTTTGGAAGGACAACTGTTACAGGCGTTTTTTCGGAACAAAAATCAGAAACAAAAAATATTACAGTTCAGGGTGGTGCCGAAACCAATACTTTTAAATTTAAAGCCGACCAATACGAAGAAAATAAACATTTTTTTATAGCACACTATTTCAGGGATCATTATAATAACGCACTTTCGTCTTTACCGATTATTGGATCTAATATTAATATCACAAAAATTGAAGTTTGGCGTACTAATATAGGAGCACCAACAACTAATAATAGAAATATTGTAGCATTCACTGATTTAGGAGAAAACAACCCTTCAAACTCCAATATTGTAAGTGGAAGCGCTGGTAAAGTTTTACCTTCAAACAATTCAAATAATCTCACTTCAATATTAACGGATACTGCTAAGGTAAGAAATATTAATACCGTAAGTGATTATTTAAAAGGGCCTGTTTTAGGATATAATTCAGGACAAGACTTTGAAAAAGTAGAAAGTGCAAAAAAATTAGCTCCTACCGAATATTATTTCAATAGCAAATTAGGTTTCATTTCGCTTAACTCAGCTCTAAATGCAGATCAGGTATTAGCAATAGCCTATCAGTATACCATTATCGGTGATACAACAATTTATCAGGTTGGTGAATTTTCCGATCAGGGAATCAGCGATCCTAAAGCGTTAATTGTAAAATTACTAAAAAGCACTACTCTTAATACTCATGGTTCATTATGGAAGTTAATGATGAAAAATGTGTATTCGTTAGGAGCTTATCAGGTTAACAAACAAGATTTTAGATTAAATATTTTATATTCAGGAGATAAAGGTGGCGTTCCTACAGGATTTTTTAACGATGGGCCAAAGAAAGGGATTCCATTAATCAGATTACTACATCTTGATACGCTGGATGCACAAATGAATCCTACTCCTGATGGAGTTTTTGATTTTATTGATAATGCTGCTACTGCAGGAGGAACTGTTCAAGCCAATAACGGAAGAATTTATTTTCCATTAATTGAGCCTTTCGGAAAAGATTTAAGAAACATATTGAACGACAAAGAATATGCAGATAAGCATTGTTTCGATTCCTTATACACATTAACGAAAACCGAAGCACAACAATATCCTGACAAAAATAAGTTTTTACTTGAAGGGTTTTACAAATCAGCCTCCGGTTCAGAAATTTCATTGGGTGGATTTAACATTCCTCAAGGTTCGGTAAAAGTTACCTCAGGAGGAATTCCTCTTACTGAAAATGTTGATTATACTGTTGACTATACACTAGGTAGAGTGAGAATAATCAACGAAGGTATTTTAAACTCAGGAGCTCCTATTAATGTTTCAATGGAAAGTAATTCCATGTTTAATATCATGACCAAGCGTATGATGGGAATGCATGTGAATTACGAATTTAATAAAGATTTTAATGTAGGTGGCACTATAATGAATCTTCACCAAAGCCCACTTACACAAAAAGTTAATTATGGAGATGAACCTATTAGCAATACAATATGGGGCGTTGACATTGCTTATCAGACAGAATCAAGGTTTTTAACAAAAATGATTGATGCTTTACCTTTTTATCAAACAAAAACACCTTCAAAAATAAATTTCTATGGAGAATTTGCACAATTTATACCAGGTCATTCTAGTGCAATCGGATCCACAGGAACATCATATATAGATGATTTTGAAGGAAGTAAATCTTCTATCGATTTAAAAAATATGGGTACTTGGTTTTTAGCTAGTACTCCACAAAAACAAATTCAAAATGATCCAGTTTACGGAAAAATGTTCCCAGAAGCAGCCCAAAACACTGGATTATCCTATGGTTTCAATCGTGCTAAACTTGCTTGGTATGTAATTGATCCTATATTTTATAGTACAGATACTAAACCTTCTAATGTTTCAAAAAATGACGTCTCATTACCTTATGTAAGAGAGGTTTACGAAACAGAAGTTTTCCCGAATAAAGAACTTCCAAATGGACAACCAACTAATATCTCAGTATTAAACTTAGCTTATTACCCCACAGAAAGAGGCCCTTATAATTATGACGTAAATGGAATTACAGGTATTTCTTCGGGATTAAATGCTGATGGTACTTTAAAAAATCCAGAGCAAAGATGGGGCGGGATAATGCGAAAAATAGAAACTACAGATTTTGAAGCTACTAACGTTGAGTATATTGAATTTTGGATGATGGACCCTTTTATAGATAACCCAACACACTCAGGAGGTCAATTATATTTCAACTTAGGTGATATTTCTGAAGATATTTTGAGAGATGGCAGAAAAAGTTTTGAAAATGGGCTACCAACAACTGCGATTGTTACCAATGTTGATACAACTATTTGGGGTCGTGTGCCTAAACTACAGGCTTTGGTAAATTCATTTGACAATAATCCAACGTCTCGCGAATTTCAGGACGTTGGTTACGATGGATTAAAAACTATTGATGAAATTTCATTTTTTGACACTAATTATATTCAAAAAATTGTAAATTTATATGGAACTTCATCTCAAGCATATAATAACGCTATAGCTGACCCATCCGCCGATAATTTTCACTACTTTAGAGGTAGTGATTTCGATCAAAATCCTTTATTTGCAAATGTAGCTGAAAGATATAAAAAGTATAATGGACCTGATGGCAACTCACCAACATCTAATCAAAGTTCAGAAAGCTATCCTACAAATGCTACAACAATGCCAAATGTTGAAGATATTAATGCTGACAATACATTAAGTGAGTCTGAAAATTATTATCAATATCTCATTGATTTAAAACCAGGCAAAATGGAAGTTGGTCAAAACTATATTACAGATATAAATTTTGCACAGGGTGTCAGATTGCCTAATGGAAATACAACCAATGTAAAATGGTATCAGTTTAAAATCCCGATTCGCACACCTGACAAAACCATTGGAAAAATACAAAACTTCCAATCAATACGTTTTATGAGAATGTTCTTAAAAAACTTTTCACAACCTATTATTTGTCGTTTTGCCACGCTTGACTTAGTTAGGGGAGAATGGAGAAAATATAATAGTCAATTATTAACGCCTGGTGATTATATTACAGGAGATCAGTCGGGGACTACATTTAATGTATCAGCTGTTAACATTGAAGAAAATGGAAAGAGAACACCAGTTCCCTATGTAATTCCACCAGGAATTACCAGAGAACAAGATCAATCAACGACTAATCTTCAAAAATTGAATGAACAATCGCTAAGTATGAAAGTCATTAATTTGGTGGATGGAGATGCAAGAGCTATTTACAAAACTACAGATTTCGACTTTAGGCAGTTTAAATACTTAAAAATGTATGTACATGCTGAAAAAGCAAAAGTAGATGAAGAACTGAAATACGGCGATTTAAATACTTTTATCCGTATTGGATCCGATTTTACACAAAATTACTACGAAGTTGAAATCCCTCTTACTTATACCCCATGGGGAACAACTTCTTTAGAACCATCAGCTATATGGCCAGATGCTAATGAAATGATCCTTGATCTTGAAAAATTAGTTGCTGTAAAAGAACGCAGAAATCAATTAGTTCGAGCAGGAAATACTGCTGCAAGTAGTTATTATGTTGAAACAGATGGTAAATATAGATATACAGTTGTTGGAACACCAAGTATCAGCAATGTTAACACATTAATGATTGGTATAAGAAACCCTAAAAAACGCAATCTAAATGATATGGATGATATGCTGCCAAAATCAGCTGAAGTATGGGTTAATGAGTTACGCTTAACTGACTTTAACGATCGTACGGGTTGGGCAGCCACTTCTAGAATAAGAGCTAATCTTGCTGATTTGGGAGATGTTGCTGTTTCCGGAACTTACTCTACAGCAGGATTTGGTAGTCTCGAGAAAAAAGTAAATGAAACGCAAAAAGAAAATATTACTTCTTATGATATTGCTACAAATTTAGAACTTGGCAAGTTTTTTTCAGAAAAAGTTGGTCTTAAAATTCCAATGCATTATGATTATTCAAAATCAATAAGTAATCCTGAATATAATCCATTAGATCCTGATGTGAAACTTGCAGATGATTTAGCTACTTATCAAACAGAAAATCAACGAGATTCAATTCGACAATTGGTTCAGGATTATACTACCCGAAAGAATATTAATTTCATGAATGTCCGGAAAGAAAGAACAGGAACTTCGACTAAAAATAGAGTTTATGATATTGAAAATTTTGACGTTTCTTACTCATATTCTGAAATTTACAAAAGAAATATTGATATCGAATATGATATCAAAAAAACTTATAGAGGAGGTCTCGGTTATAATTATTCAAAAACGCCCAAAAACGTAAGACCTTTCGAAAGAATTAAATTTATAAGCACATACAAAGCCTTTTCGCTTATTAAAGCTTTTAATTTTAATTATGAACCTAAAATGTTGTCGTTTAGAACAGAAATGAATCGAGAATTTAACGAAAACAAACTTCGCAATAAAAGTGCTGGTATTATTATTCTTGAACCTACTTTTTATAAAAAATTTGAATGGAATCGTATTTATGGTTTTAAATATGATCCCGCTGCATCTTTACAATTTGAATACACTGCCACTGCTAATGCTACTATTGACGAACCTCAGGGACGAATTGATACTAAAGAGAAAAGAGATTCTGTCTGGAGTAACATTCTTGATTTAGGACGCCCTCAAAGATTCAGTCAGAATATTAACGTCAATTATTCAGTACCAATTAATAAAATTCCTGCATTTAATTTTTTAACAGCTCAAGCTCGCTATGGTGCTGATTATAAATGGGAAGCATCTCCTCGCTCATTACAAGAGAGAATGGGTAACAGCATCGAAAACAATAACTCTAAACAATTAAATTTTAGTGTTGCTATGACTTCTTTGTTTAATAAAATTAAATACTTGGAAAATTTAAATAAAAGCAGTCAACCCACAGCAAGTCGTACTCCAATGATGCCGAATAGAAGAGGTAAAGCTAATTTACAAGATGAAAAGCAAGATGAGACACTCGCTGAAAATGATAGCATAAAGAAGAAAACTAATTACTTCAAACAAATTGGTGATGGAGTATTGAAGTTTATCATGGGATTTAAAACCGCATCTATTAGTTTTACTGAAAACAATGGAATACTATTACCTGGATTTATGCCATCACCAGTGGCTTTAGGAAATGATTGGAACAGAAATGCTCCAGGACTTGGTTTTATCTTGGGTTCTCAGGAAGATATTAGAGCAAGTGCTGCAAAAAATGGATGGCTTTCTACTGACTCATTGAGTAATAAACCATATTTAACTAAATTTACTACAGGTATCAATGCACGAGCTAGTTTTGAACCTATTCCTGATTTGAAAATAGAATTTACCGCCAATAGAACTTATTCTGAAAATACTACTGAATACTATAAAATAGATCCTTTAACTAAAACAATACCTCCATCAACACCTCCAACAACAACAGGTAGTTTCAGTATGTCATATATGACTATTTTAACATCGTTTAGTGGTGATAATGCAGATTATTCAAATGCTACTTTCCAGAAGTTCTTAGATAATCGTCAAATTATTGCCACTCGTCTTGCAAATGCTAATCCTAACTGGAATGGACATTATACCGCCGATTCAATAACGGGACAACTTTTCCCTGAAGGATATGGTGCTACTTCGCAACAGGTTTTAATACCTGCTTTTTTGGCTGCTTATTCTGGAAGAGACCCTGGTGGTATTGGACTTACTCCATTTCCAAAAGTTCCAATACCTAACTGGACTTTAAATTACACAGGATTAAGTAAAATAAAGGCATTGAAAAAAATATTCAGGACAATTTCTATTTCAAATGCTTATCGATCAAGCTATAGTGTTGGATCTTTTACTAACAATATTCTATCGCATCCAGATGCAAATGGGAATGAAACTGTAAAAAACATGTTGGGTAACTATGTTTCTAATAAACAAATAGATCAGGTAACTATTAGTGAACAATTTAGTCCATTAATTAAAATTGAATTATCATGGGTAAATAGTTTGTTGACTAATATCGAATTTAAAAAATCAAGAAATTTATCACTTAGCTTTACAAACAATCAATTAACAGAACTTACCAGCAATGAATTTATCATTGGCTTGGGCTATCGCATTAAAGATGTTGAAATTATTATAGGAAAATTATTAAAAAGTGATATTACATTAAAATGCGATTTTTCTATTCGTTCAAATAAAACTGTTTTAAGAAGAGTTGACCAAAATATCAATCAAATTTCTGCCGGACAACAAGTTATATCTTTAAATTTTTCTGCAGATTATATGCTTAACGAACGATTTACTTTAAGGGCGTTCTTTGATAAAGTAATTAATAATCCTTTTATTTCTTCCTCATTCCCAAATTCAACAACCAACGCAGGAATAAGTATTAGATTCTCATTAGCCCAATAATATTTTGAAAATAAATGAAAATTTTAATAAAAATAATGTAATTTTGACAATTAAAAAATCAATAATATCATGAAAATACCAGAAAATTTAAAGTACACTAAAGACCACGAATGGTTAAGAGTAGAAGGTAATGAAGCTTTTATTGGCGTTACTGAATATGCTCAGGGCGAATTAGGCGATATCGTTTTTATTGAAGTGGAAACCGTAGGTGAAACCCTTGAAAAAGAAGAAACTTTTGGAACAATTGAAGCTGTAAAAACAGTTTCTGATATGTTTATGCCTGTTGCAGGAGAAGTTCTTGAATTTAACGAAGAATTAGAAGCAACACCTGAATTAATTAATCAGGATCCTTACGGAAAAGGATGGATCGTGAAAATTAAAATGACCAATAATAATCAAGTTGCGGAATTACTTGATGCAGCTGCCTACAAAATGCTAATTGGTGCATAAAGAATCTAATGTTTTATTTAAAAAGCTTCAACCCTTAACAAGTTGAAGCTTTTTTTGATTAAAATAAATAGTTCATAAAATCATACTATTATATAATTTCCTCTATTAGAATTCTGTTGAGCTTACGTCTTCCAATAATGGAATAGCTACCGCAAAATACTGGGATGAAACAACAATTTCTACTTCTTTTTCACATAAAAACTTGTATCGATTACTGATGTTTTGCAAGCCCAGTCCAGCCGAAGGTTCTTCATCCATTCTTTTTTGCAGATTGTTCTTTACCTGAATATAATCATTATTAATAACTGAAATTTCGATATTAAGAGGCTTTCCGCTGGAAATTATATTGTGCTTAATGGCATTTTCAACAAGCATTTGCAATGTTAAAGGAGCAACACCTTTTAACAACATTGTGGAAGGTATCATATTTTTCAAAATAAGATTTTCTCCATAACGTTTCTTTTGCAGAAAACTAAAGGTTTTAATCAATTCCAGCTCTTCATGAATGCTTATTATGGACTTATCTCGCAATTGTAATATGGTTCGGAAAAAATCCGATAATTTTTGCACATACTCCACTGCAACGTCCTTATCTTCTTCTATCAAAGTGATGAGGGTATTAAAACTATTGAACAAAAAATGAGGATTCACCTGATTTTTAAGTGTTTCGAATTGCGATAATATACCTTCTTTTTCCAGCTGTTCAGTTCGTTTTATAGTTTTGATCCAAAGCATATAGAAAAAAACAGCTTCATGTACAAAAGAAATTATCAGTGAGATAATTAAACAACATAAATAGATACTCCAAAAGTTATATTCTTTACCTGTTTTTTCAGTTAAAAAAATGGATGCAATAATAAATACCAGCTTTACAATAACTAATGAATAAATTGCAATACCTATTACTTCATAAACCAGATGTTTAACAGGTTTTTTATCCCAAGGAAAATATTTCCAGATTCTGAAAATAATAAATCTACACCCTAACCACATAGCTGTTGTGCTAAAAGTAGAGAAAATGATATTTAAAAACACAATGCTCATATTTGTATTCAAAATCATACCATTAAGTAGCGGAAAAACAACTCCCATTACCAAAACACCAATAGTAATCACCCATTTATCTTGAATATCAACACTTTTTCTTTGCTTCTCTTTCATTTTAAATTAATTTTTTATAAAACACTGATTATATATTAAATACTTGAAACTAATGCACTGGTCTAAGATAACTGATTTTGGACAAATATACTAAAATCTCTATTCAATGTATCTGAATCTTACACCTTTTATTATTAAAAAATAATTCTATATTGTGGTATTATTAATATCCCCATTTGGTTTATATAAGACGTTTCTCCTGTTTTTTGATTTAATTTTTCAGAATATACATTCGTTTGATTAAATAAATTTTGGATGTCTATGCCAAACTCCTGTGTTATTTTTTTACCATTTCTGCGAAAAACTATTTTTAAATCGGTACGTGAATAATCTTTATATTGCAGTGAGTATGCCTTACTTTCGTCATAATCTCTATAATACCTGCTATTTATTGCATCATATAATACTGTACTTGGTGTATAGCGTTGTCCGCCAGCATAAGTAGTTTTTAAATCAAAACCTAAGATGTTTCTCACTTTTTTATCCTTCAAATTGTGTCCTAACACAAATTCTTTTCCTATTAAAACATTCAATACATAGTTTCCGTTAAATGCAGTATTATGCTCAATTTCATCACTTCCTTTATATTTCGATTGAAATACAGAAGCTGTCATTAAATAATAAAAGCCTTTGTTCAGAAAATGCTCCAATGTAAATTCCAACCCGTAATTATAGCCAGTACCTGTTGCTTTCAGAGTATCAGGCGTAAAATACCCAAAATTGGCTCCTTCATTTAAAAGCGAATAATAATTATTTTCACCGCCATTTACTGCAGCATGGCTTAAATACTGATAATAGGCTTCTGCTTTAATACGGACATATTCGGACAAATTTCTATCATAGCCTAATATAAAATGTTGACTCTTCATCATGGTCAAATCTTCGTTCAGACGTTTAAAACTACCATCGGACATTTTTGCCTGACGGAAATAAACACTCACTGAATTCAACATGCTGTGCATACCATATCCGAAACTCAACGTCTGATTACAGGATAAATTCCACTTTAATCCAGCTCTAGGTTCTATAGAATAATCTTTATTTAAGCCATAATACATTGCATGCAAACCAGTATTCAAGGTTAAAACATCGCTGAATTTGTATTGATATTCGGCATAAGGTTGTAATAACCATGTATTACCGTTAAAATCGGTTGCAGTGCGCAATGCTTTATCATCATTGTTATAAATGCTTTCGCTTAAACTAAAGCCCAATCCTTTAAGAAAGAAACCCGATTTAACAAAACTTCGGCTGTTTATCTTATGATTTACAAAAAAGGAAGCTGTCAGATAATTTTCCACAAAATTGTTTCTGAAGTTTGGTATTTTAATTTTGCTTACAGGCGACAATGAGTCTACAACTGTTTCAAATTTATGGCTGGCTGCCGATATTATTAATTTTGTATACGTATTCGTTCCAAAAAATAAAGTATGTGTAATACCACCTGCTATCATATTAGAACCATTGGTTAAGTCATAACCTTCACCCCCATAAAAATCAACTTTAGTTTTGGTTGAATCCTTACGTGAGTCCCACATTTCAATGTCACTAATCCCTCCCATGGCAAATAGTGAAAAACTTCCGAGTTTGGTTTTGGGAAAATTCAACTTCATCGAAAAATCTTTGTATTTAGGAATGCCTGTACCTGTACCAAAATCGGCACCCATTTTTTCCATCACTTCTAGTGTAGAATACCTTGCATTTATCAGGTAAGAAGAACCATTTTTCTTATTAATCGGTCCTTCGGCACCTAATTCAAATCCATTGAAACCAATTTGACCTAAAAATTCATGTTTTTCGTTGTTTCCATTTCGCATTTTTAAATCAAAAACGCCTGAAACAGCATTACCATATTCAGCAGAGAAAGCTCCTGTCAGAAAATCAGAATTCGATAAAACATTATTATTCAAAATACAGACAGGACCACCTGTAGCAGATAGTGCTCCCCAATGATTAGGATTTGGAATATCAACGCCTTCCAAACGCCATAATAAACCAGAAGGTGTATTGCCACGGATAATAATATCATTTCGGGCATCATTACTTCCAACAATACCTGCATAATTAGAAGCCATACGGGCAACATCGTTGCGTGAACCTGCATAACGTCCTGTTTCTTCGACAGTAAAAGATCTTCCGGATACTGAAGTCATCTTATTTAAAGTGTTCGATTTATCCGAACTGGCTTTAATTTCGACAGTTTGCTGGGTAATTACATTTTCATCCATTTCAATTTCGAGTACTAGTTCTTTACCGGTATTTAGTGTAAGATTATTAAGGTATACATCTTTGTATCCCATAAATATAACTTTCAAAGAAACCCTTCCCACATTAACATTCTCGAGCCTGAACTTTCCATCAGCATTGCTTATTGTTCCAATAAGAGGTGAAGAGTTTAACAATACAATACTTGCACCTGGTAACAAAGTTTTAGTGATACGATCGGAAATTACACCACGTATTGTTCCTATTGGAGCATTGGAAGCAGAAACAATAGAAATACTGACAAGAATATAAACAACAATTAATACTATTTTTTTCATCTGATTATTTTTTTAAATTTTACACTGCAAAATAACAATGCTTTCAATCCATTACAAATCATTTTCCGACGAAACTGGAAAAACGTATCCTGAAATGGAAAATTTAAATGATGAAACAAGAAAAGCCAGCTTTTTACAAAACTGGCTTTAGCATTTATATTTAAAAAGTACTTACAAACGAGAACTTACAGCATCCCAATCCACTAAATTCCAGAATGCTGAGATATAATCAGGTCTTTTGTTTTGTTGATCAATATAATAAGCATGTTCCCAAACATCACAAGTTAACAAAGGTGTAAGTCCGTTTCTTAAGGGATTTCCTGCATTACTTTCCTGAACAATGGCAAGGGAGCCATCACTATTTTTAACCAACCATGCCCAGCCTGAACCAAATAATGTTGCCGCTGCTGTAGAAAATTTTTGTTTAAAATCATCAAATGAACCGAATGATTTATTAATAGCATCTAATAATCTACCTGTTGGAAGCCCACCACCATTAGGTTTCAAGCAATTCCAATAGAAAGTATGATTCCAAATTTGAGCGCCATTGTTAAAAATGCCACCTGTAGCTTTTTTAACAATATCTTCTAAGTTAGTATTTTCAAATTCGCTACCGAGAACTAAGGTATTTAAGTTATTTACATACGCTTGATGATGTTTACCATAATGAAATTCAATAGTTTGTTTTGAAATATATGGTTCTAAAGCATCCATTACATAAGGTAATTTTGGTAATTCGAAAGCCATGATTTTTATTTTTAAAGGTTTTATAATATTTTTGTTAAGTAAACAAAGAGAAAAACATTATGTTCAAATCTATTTTTTATGCTTCAACTGTTCAATTGCCTTTAAAAATGCATTATCTGTTTGAAGATAAATAGGGTAAAAACCTTTGTCGTCAAATAAGTTTCTCCCAATAAAAGCTTTAAGTAATATTTTTACTTTATCAAGAGACAATGCATACCCTTTCAGATTTTTACTGACACCATTTTTTTCAACATATTCTGTAAACTCCTCAAAAATGGCATTATTGATATCAAATTTTAAAATAAAATCATTAGCATTTCTGTAAGAAGCAAACAATTTTCTGTTTTTATCGGTATATTCAAATGCAAATTGATACACCAAGCCTTTATTAAGTAATTGATTATAATACTCAAGATTTTTATCAAGATGTAAAGGAATATAAATGTCCGGCATAATACCTCCACCGCCATAAACAACTTTTCCCTTTGGAGTTGTATATTTTAAAGAATCAACAAACTTTGTACTGTCAGCGCTTTCAAGTTCACCATTCATATATCTTTGGTTGAGATCGTTCATATAATCATTCATCCCTTTTTTATATGATTTTTGTATGCATCTTCCTGTAGGAGTATGATATCTTGCCACAGTAAGTCGTACGGCCGAACCATCCGATAAACTAAACTGTTCTTGTACCAAACCTTTTCCAAATGAACGTCTTCCAATAATACAACCCCTATCATTATCCTGAATTGCACCAGCAATAATTTCACTAGCCGATGCTGACCACTCATCAATTAAAATAACTAAATCTTTGGATTCAGCAATACCTTTGCTGGTGGCATAATAATTTTCTATAGGTCTGTTTTTCCCTTCAGTATAAACAATAAGTTTTCCTTTCGAGAGAAATTCATCAGCTAAAACAACAGCTGCTTGAAGATAACCACCACCATTACCTCTTAAGTCAAGAATCAATTTTTGCATTCCTTGTTGATTTAATTCTTCCAATGCTTTTGAAAACTCTTGTATTGTAGTTGCAGAAAATTTACTCAGCTTGATATATGCAATTTGTTTATCAACCATATATGAAATATCAATACTGTAAGTAGGAATAACATCTCTTATAATATTAAAATCCAGTAAATGTTTAACATCTCGTCTATAAATACTTACATTTACAGTTGAGCCTTTCTTGCCTTTCAGTTTTTTTATAACGTCTGTATCTTTAATCCCAATCCTTGCAACATTTTTTCCGTCAACTTTCACTATTCTGTCACCAGCTCTGAGTCCAACTTTTTCAGAAGGACCACCCGACACAGTATTAACAACCATTATTGAATCATTTTGAATACGGAATTGAACTCCAATACCTTCGAAATTTCCCATTAAAGGATCGTTGACTTCATTAAATTCTTCGGATGAAATATAAACAGAGTGAGGATCTAAACTTTCAAGCATTCCTGTGATTGCTTTTTCTTGTAATTTATCTTTAGAAATAGTATCAACATAATCTTGTAAGGCAAAATTTATTACATCATTTATTTTGTCATATTGCTTGTTTTTTGCAGAGAATAAATTTTTATTTTGCAAAGTTCCTGATAGCAATATACCTAGTAAAATACCTATTATCAGTACAAAGGAAAAGATAATTGGAAGGTATTTATTATTAGATTTTATATTTTCATCCATTTTACGAATACAGTAAAGTTATAATATTATTAATTGTCTATGCAATAATCAAAGATTTTATTGCAACCATGTAAAATTTTACGCAAAAGTACAAAAAAAAAGCTCTGACAAATCAGAGCTTTCAAAAAGTACCCGGAGCCGGGATCGAACCGGCACGAGTGTAACCTCATCGGTTTTTGAGACCGACGCGTCTACCAATTCCGCCATCTGGGCATTTACAAGAACTTTTTAAAGGTTTGCAAAATTAATACATTTTTATTAAATTATAGCAAAAAAACTTTAATAATTTTATTTAGTAGATTTTAGATTTCTTTTTCAAATAAAATAGTTATTTTTGCAGCCCAAAGTAAAAAGCTACACAATGTCAAATCTTGTTAATATTTTCTCAGGAAGAGCAACACGTTATTTAGCGGAAAAAATTGCTGAAAACTATGGCAAAGAGCTCGGTAAATCAATAGTTGTAGAATTTTCAGATGGTGAATTTCAACCATCTTTTGAGCAAAATATCAGAGGTAATGATGTATTTATTATACAATCAACTTTTGCTCCTTCCGAAAATTTGCTTGAGCTTTTAATGATGATAGATGCTGCTAAAAGAGCTTCTGCTCGCCGTATTATTGCAGTAATTCCTTACTTTGGATTTGCCCGTCAGGACAGAAAAGATAAACCAAGGGTTTCCATTGCAGCTAAATTAGTAGCTAATCTTTTAACAGCTGCTGGTGTTCAAAGGGTTATTACAATGGATTTACATGCTGACCAAATTCAGGGTTTTTTTGATGTTCCTGTTGATCATTTGTATGGTTCTTCAGTGTTTATTTCCTATATTAAAAGCCTTAATTTACCTAATCTTACATTTGCTTCGCCCGATACAGGTGGTACTCGTAGAGCTGGAATGTATGCAAAAACCTTAGGCACAGGTTTTGTTATTTGCTATAAACAAAGAAACAAACCTAATGAAGTAGGAAAAATGGAATTAATTGGTGATGTAAAAGGTAAAAATGTAATATTACTCGACGACATTATTGATACTGGAAATACGATTGTTAAAGCAGCTTATTTGATGATGGAAAATGGTGCTGCAAGTGTAAGAGCTGTTATTACACATCCTTTACTAACAGGTCATGCATATGAATTAATTGAAAATTCACCTTTTACGGAAGTAGTTGTTAGCGATACTATTCCTATACGGAGTAAAAGTAATAAAATTCACGTTATTACTGTAGCAAAACTTATTTCAGATGTTATCCGAAGAGTTGAAAACAATGAGTCTATTTCAAATTTATACAATACTTTTGATTTAAAATAATTCGCCTTATTAAATATATTAATAATTCGGGAGAGAAACTTAAAAGGCGAAAGTTTTAATCTCACAAATAACATAAATTAAAATGAAAACAGTATCTATGAGCGGTTCTCTAAGAGAGAACGTAGGGAAAAAAGATGCAAAAATGAACAGAAGAAACGGAAAAGTGCCTTGTGTTTTGTATGGTGGAAAAGATCAAATTCACTTTATTGCAAATGAAAAAGATTTTAAAGACATCATCTTTACACCTGAAGTTTGTTTTATTGATTTAGATATCAATGGAAAACAATACAAAGCTACTTTACAAGATGTTCAATATCATCCGGTTAGTGATAATATTTTACATGTTGATTTTCTTCAGATTACTGATGATAAACCAATCATCATGAGCATTCCAATTAAAGTTGTTGGGACATCTCCTGGTGTTTTAAGAGGTGGTAAACTGGTTGTGAAAATGAGAAAGTTAAAAGTAAAAGCACTTCCAGTAGCATTACCAGATACTATCAAAGTTGACATATCTACATTAGATATTGCTGATTTTGTAAAGGTTAATACCTTAACAGTAGAAGGTGTTGAATTTTTAAATGTTCCAACTTCTGTCGTGGTAATGATTAAAGCAACTCGTGGTGTAGAAGATCCTACAGCTACTGAAGAAGCAGCGAAAAAATAATTACACTGAAATTTATTACTAAAAAGGGATAAAGTTTTACAACTTTATCCCTTTTTTTATAGTTTTATAATCAAAAATTCAGAGATTTAACTGAAATTCAGAAAAATAGTAAGCTGTGATTATGGCTTCTTTCTTGAAAGAAAAACAGTACCAGCTCTGAATCGACTAATCCCAGTCCAAGATCTGTATTGAACTGCATAATAATAACTTCCCGTATCACAAGGCGTAACGCTATCTGATTTGTTTCCAAGCCAAGGTTTAGTTTTATCAACTGCCAAAAATACTAACTTATGAGCAGTATCATATATTTTTGCACTAAACTGACTTATATCAATTAAATTAAAAGGATCTTCTACTTTCCATTCATCTTTAATTCCATCATTGTTTGGAGAAAACCAAGTAGGAATAATAACATTATTATCATTGTTAATGGGATCTTCAGTTTTACTGCAAGCATATATTAAAAGCGTAATCACTGCAATAAATAATACTGTCTTATACTTATTCATATTGAATGAAATTTTATGTTTAATTGAAACTCAAAATTAAACATTTTTTTTTGAAAAACTACATTACAATAATAAATTTTATTTTACTAATTTTATGCTCTGAATTTTTATTGAAATACTATAATTATAGTTCATTAACTTCATTATTTTATTGTTCTATTTTTCTATATAAATAATTGTATAATAGTATTTTTCTTTATTATTTTTTATTTACTTACTATTCGCTATCACTATGTCAAAATTATATTTGGTTCCCACACCTATCGGAAATTTAGAGGATATTACCTTGCGCGCAATTAAAGTATTGAAGGAGGTATCTGTAATTTTGGCAGAAGATACACGCAAAACAAGTATATTACTCAGACATTTTGAAATTGAAACACGAATGTTTTCACATCATCAGTTCAATGAGCATAAAACACTGAATCAAATTATTAGCAGATTGCAAACAGGAGAAACCATTGCATTGGTCACAGATGCAGGCACACCGGGAATATCAGACCCCGGATTTTTATTGATTCGTGAATGTTTACGAAATAATATTGATATTGAATGTCTTCCTGGTGCTACAGCCTTTGTTCCTGCTATTGTAAATTCCGGCTTGCCTTGTGACAGATTTTTATTTGAAGGATTTTTACCTGTAAAAAAAGGTCGTCAAACTAAGCTAAAAGATCTATCGGAAATAGATGTAACCATGATTTTTTATGAATCACCGCATCGATTAATCAAAACCTTGGAACAGTTTATTGAAACTTTTGGTGCTGAAAGACAAGCTAGCGTTTCGCGTGAGTTGACAAAAATATACGAAGAAACTCAAAGAGGTTGCTTGTCAGAAATTTTAAACTATTTTAAAGACAAATCTATAAAAGGTGAAATTGTTATAATAGTAGAAGGAAAACAGGCATAAACTATTTTTAATAATTAGCAGATATTACAAAAAACGGATTAATAATCTCATTTATACAATATATTATTTTTGAGAATATCAACGTCTTGTGGTTTATTGAAGGCTGGAGTTCTTCTTTGCACTGAATTTTGTTAAAATTCAGGAAGTTATATTAAAAATTAGTTCATAAGTATTTCTTTTACCACACTTTTTGTAAATAAAAAAACAAGCTCAAAATATGTGTGTTTGTTTCAATAACCTAAATTAATTTATAACATTTCTATGAATCACATCCATATACATTACCTCAAAACGTCTTATGGTGATTTAATATTAGGAAGTTATGAAAATAAACTTTGCTTATGCGATTGGCGTTACAGAAAAATGAGAACCACTATCGACGAAAGATTAATAAAAGGTTTAAAAGCTACATTTTTAGAAAAAGAGGATGAACTACTAAACAACACGTGCTTACAGTTAGGTGAATATTTCGCTTCCGAAAGAAAACAGTTTGACATTCCATTGCTTATGGTAGGCAGTGATTTTCAGCAAAAAGTATGGAAAGAGCTGCTAAATATCAGTTATGGAGAAACTTCCACTTATCTTAGGTTGTCCGAAAAAATTGAAAATGCAAATGCTGTAAGAGCTGTAGCAAATGCAAACGGAGCCAATGCCATTTCTATTATTATTCCTTGTCACCGAATTATTGGTAGCAATGGCAAACTTGTTGGCTATGCCGGAGGATTACAAACAAAGGGGAAATTACTATCATTAGAGAAAAAATTGACAAATTCTTCTTTGGATTTGCAGTTTAGTTTTGATTTTTAAGCCAAGTGCAATATATAAGCTATTCATTAAGCCTATTAGTCAGCGGCATCAAGCAAAACAAAAACTATTCATTTTCCTTTAAAGCATCCCATCCCTGAGCTTTTAAAGGAATGGCTGCACCGGATGAGGTTATAAGATTTGCGCCACTGTTTTTATCCGTAATATGCCCAATGATATGAATGTCTTCTAAACTTTTTACTATTTCAAAATCGGATTGTTCAATGGTGAAAAGTAGTTCATAATCCTCACCACCACTTAATGCAGCTATTGTCGGTATAATTTTAAATTCTTCAGCAAGTAGAATAGTTGTAGCATCAATAGGAATCTTTTCCTCATACAAATTACAACCTTTGTCCGATTGTTTACAAATATGAAGTATTTCAGAAGCTAAACCATCAGAAATATCAATCATTGAAGTGGGTTTAATATTCTTTTCTTTTAATAACTTGATAATATCTATTCTTGCTTCAGGTTTTAACTGGCGTTGCAATATATAGTCGTAGCCTTCCAATTCAGGTTGAGAAGCTGGATTGGCTTTATAAACTTCTTTCTCACGTTCGAGTAATAATAATCCCATATATGCACCACCCAGATTACCGCTTACACATAACAAATTACCTTCTTTGGCACCATTGCGATAGGTGATTTCTTCAGTTGCAGCTTCTCCAATAATGGTCAACGAAATAAATAAACCGGAAATACTCGATGTAGTATCACCCCCTACCAAATCAACCTTATATTTATCGCAGGCTAGCTTAATGCCATTGTATAATTCGTCCAGTGCTTCTACAGAATAACGATTAGAAACAGCAATGCCTACCACCAATTGCCTAGGTGTGCCATTCATTGCTATAATATCCGAAAAATTTACTACAGCAGCTTTGTACCCCAAATGTTTTAATGGAGAATATGATAAATCAAAATGAATACCTTCGACTAACAAATCAGTGGAAACCAAAGTGTTTATATTGGCATTATTGATTACTGCAGCATCATCTCCAACACCTTTAATGGTGCTTTCGTTCTTATAGACGATATCTCTGGTTAAATAATCAATTAATCCAAACTCACCCAATTCGCCTAATTCTGTTCTTTTTTTTGTTCTGTCTTCAAACATATACTGTTGCAATAATGATTTTTTCAACGGCAAATTTACCAAAACTTTTCAACATAAGTTTTGTTTATTTCCCAGAAAAAACTCCTTATTTAATTGCAAGAGAATTTCAAAAATGATATTTTTGCATTTTATTTATATTAAATCTAAATTAAGAGATGGGATTCATAAATGGCTTACAATAAAAACGATATAATAGAAGAAGTAACGAATAGCGAATACAAATATGGTTTTGTTACAGATATTGAGATGGACACTTCTCTAAAAGGGCTTACCGAAGATACTGTACGATTTATTTCAGCAAAAAAAAACGAACCTGAATTCTTATTGGAATACCGCTTAAAAGCTTTTAAAAAATGGCAGGAAATGGAACAACCCCAATGGGCACATCTTAAAATTCCATTTATTGATTATCAAAATATTATATACTACGCTGCTCCAAAAAAGAAAAAAGAATTAACGAGTTTGGATGAGGTGGATCCTACGCTATTGGAAACATTTAAGAAATTAGGTATCTCGCTTGATGAACAGAAAAAGTTATCAGGAGTTGCAGTAGATGCCGTAATTGATAGTGTTTCAGTAAAAACTACTTTTACAGAAACCTTAGCCAAACAGGGAATTATCTTTTGTTCTTTCAGCGATGCTGTTCAAAATCATCCTGATTTGGTGAAACAGTACATGGGTTCTGTTGTTCCTTATGGTGATAATTATTTTGCAGCGTTGAATTCTGCGGTATTCAGCGACGGATCATTTTGCTATATTCCTAAAGGAGTTCGTTGTCCTATAGAATTATCAACCTACTTCAGAATTAATGCTGCCAATACCGGTCAGTTTGAGCGAACACTGATTGTTGCCGACGAAGGTTCGTATGTAAGTTATATGGAAGGTTGTACAGCTCCGCAGAGAGATGAAAATCAATTGCATGCTGCTATTGTTGAAATTGTTGCCATGAAAGATGCGGAAGTAAAATATTCTACCGTACAAAACTGGTATCCGGGTGATAAAAACGGATTGGGAGGAATTTTTAATTTCGTTACTAAACGTGGAATTTGCAAGGGAAGTAATTCTAAAATATCATGGACTCAGGTAGAGACTGGTTCTGCCATTACCTGGAAATATCCAAGTTGTATATTGTTAGGCGATAATTCGGTAGGTGAATTTTATTCTGTTGCTATTACCAATAATCATCAGCAAGCGGATACCGGAAGTAAAATGATACATTTGGGAAAAAATACCAAAAGCACCATCATATCAAAGGGTATTTCCGCAGGTTATAGCAACAATAGCTATCGTGGATTGGTAAAAATTTCTAAGAATGCAATCAATTCACGTAATTATTCCCAGTGCGATTCTCTATTGATGGGCGATAAATGCGGTGCACATACCTGGCCTTATATCAAAACTGAAAATAGTTCATCTATAGTTGAACATGAAGCAACCACATCCAAAATATCTGAAGATCAGTTGTTTTATTGTCAACAAAGAGGAATTTCAACTGAAAGTGCAATCGGATTGATTGTAAATGGTTATGCCAAAGAAGTACTGAACAAACTTCCAATGGAATTTGCAGTGGAAGCGCAGAAATTGCTTTCAATCAGCTTAGAGGGAAGTGTTGGATAGATTGAACGATGAGTTGTGAATTATAAATGATGAATAAAAAATCATGGAAAAAAAAGGCAAAATTGATAAAACTATCGAAAGATGGGAGAAAATTCGTGCAAAAGGTAAATGGAGATATTGTTTAATTTATGGCTCTTTTCTTTGGGGTGGTTTAATGGGTCCTTTGGCTACTCTTTTTGAATTCATATTTGACAATAATTTTAGTTTAAAATGGTTGTTTATTCGTTTTGGTTATTGGCTATTAATTGGATTTTTCATCGGAAGGTGGCAATGGAAATCAAAAGAAGAATTGTATCAAAAATATAAAGACTTATAATAATTATGAATGATGAGTTATAAATAATAAATGAAATAACTTTATAAAAATTTCTGCTTTATAACTTTAAAAACTATATATATGTTACTCAATATAAAAAATTTACACGCATCCATTAATGGAAAAGAAATATTAAAGGGTGTTAATCTGAAAGTAAACAAAGGCGAAGTTCATGCAATTATGGGACCCAATGGAACCGGTAAAAGTACGTTGGCATCGGTAATTGCCGGACGTGAAGTTTTTGATGTTACCGAAGGAGAAATTCTTTACAAAGGAAAAAACTTATTAGATATGCCTGTTGAGGCTCGTGCCAGCGAAGGTATTTTCCTTGGATTTCAATATCCTGTGGAGATTCCGGGTGTAAGTATGACCAATTTTATGCGAACAGCGGTAAACGAACAACGCAAATATCACGGATTGGATCCATTACCTTCGGGTGAATTTCTTCGCCTGATGGAAGAAAAGAAAAAGATGGTTGAAATTACCGCTAAGCTAACCAATCGTTCTGTTAATGAAGGCTTTTCGGGTGGCGAAAAAAAGAAGAATGAAATCTTCCAAATGGCCATGCTCAATCCAACATTATCAATATTGGATGAAACAGATTCGGGCTTGGATATTGATGCGTTGCGTATTGTTGCCAACGGTGTTAACAAATTGCGTAGTCCCGAAAATGCGACTGTGGTGATTACTCATTATCAACGATTGCTTGATTATATTGTTCCTGATTTTGTACATGTGTTGTTTGAAGGACGTATTGTAAAATCGGGTGGTAAAGAACTGGCGTTGGAATTGGAAAGCAAAGGATACGAATGGATTAAAGATATTTTATAACTTAGTTCATAAAGTTTGATTGTTTTGTCATTCCGAGGAATAACGAGGAATCTCAATAAAATTAAAATACATATTTAATAATGAGAATAGAAAAAACAACATTTCCTTTAAGCGATAAGCTCATCCATGATTTTGAGGTTTATCAGTCTGATATTAAAAGAAATGATACTGAAAAAATATTTACCAGAAGAAAAGAAGCTTTTGATCAGTTTTTGCAATTAGGATTGCCAACACAGCAACTGGAAGAATGGAGAAATACCAATCTTACTGAAGTTTACCAGGAAGAATACAATCATTATTACCAAAATCATGAAATAATTGAGGATATCGACAAAGTTTTTCAATGCAATGTTCCTCATCTCGATACCATCATGCTTGCTATGCTTAACGGAAGATATGTAAGTAAAGATAAAGTTTTGGTAAAACTTGAGAATGGTGTAATCTACGGAAGTTTTGCAGCTGCTTTACAGCAATTTCCTCACATTATCGAAAAATATTTTGCTCAGTATGCCGATTCTTCAAAGAATGCATTCACGGCTATCAATACAGCCATGGCTCAGGATGGTTTTTTTATTTTTGTCCCTGATGGCGTTGAGGTTGAAAAACCATTTCAAATTGTAAATGTCATCCATCACGACCAAAATATTTGTTTACAAACACGTAATTTGATTGTACTTGGCAAGAATAGCAAGCTTTCGCTTATTCATTGCGACGATTCATACAATCATCAGAAAAGCTTAAGCAATACCGTTTCCGAAATTGTATTGGGCGAAAATGCGAGCCTGGATCATTACAAAATGCAAAATGTAAACAATGCTTCTACCATTATCAATTCCACCTATTTTAACCTTGCCGATAACGCTCGATTATGCAGCAATGGAATGAGTTTGAACGGTGGTATTCTCAAAAACAATAACTATGTAAAAATGGACGGTCAAGGCTGCGACACCAATATTTACGGTTTGTACCTGATGGATGAAAAGCAGCATATCGACAATATGGTATTTGTTGAACATTTAAAGCCCAATTGCACCAGCAGTGAGCTGTTTAAAGGAATATTAGACGATTCGGCAACGGCAGTATTTAATGGTCATGTTATTGTTTCGAAAGACGCACAAAAAACCAATGCTTCGCAAAGCAATAAAAATATTTTGCTAACCGATAAAGCCAAGGTAAATACCAAGCCATTTTTGGAAATTTATGCAGATGATGTTAAGTGCAGCCATGGAGCCACAGTAGGACAACTGGACAACGAAGCCATGTTTTACATCCGTTCGCGCGGTATTTCGGAGCACAATGCCAAAATGTTGTTGATGTACGCTTTTGCCGACGAAATTATTCAGAAAATTAGTATTGAACCTCTTCGTTATCGTACGGAAGATATGGTAAAAAGACGATTGAGAGGCGAACTATCGGTATGTGATCAGTGTGTTTTGCATTGCAGTACACCCGAAAAAGATTATAATTTTGAAATAGATTTGACGAAGATTTAAACCGAAGTATCAAATCTTCTGACTTGTTTTATTGAATGTATTCATCTTATCCACGTTTTAAATTTACAGCAATCATAAATAATTGATTTTACTTTTAAATCACTTACATTATGGGCTTTCTCAATAAAGACATAGTCGGGGTGCGACTTGGAGTCGCATCCCGACTATTGTAATTGTAGGGAAATAGTATTGCATAAGCATACAATTGTAAAATAATTGTATTTTTGTCATTCCGAACGGAGTGAGGAATCTGTTACACCTCACT
>JACABE010000030.1:30442-49226 GCA_013377005.1 Bacteroidota bacterium | reverse complement strand
TATTAACATATATGTTTGTAATTCAAATTATTATATGTTTTTGTCATGTACTAAACGCTTATTATTTAAATGAAGAACTGAAGATGAGTGATAAAATTGATAAAAAAATGAGGAAATCACT
Organism: Bacteroidota bacterium; assembly: GCA_013377005.1. Classification (GTDB taxonomy): domain Bacteria; phylum Bacteroidota; class Bacteroidia; order Bacteroidales; family JACABE01; genus JACABE01. The sequence goes on along the minus strand of JACABE010000030.1, from coordinate 49,105 downwards.
GTTTTCAGAGTTTATTTTATCAGGTATGAGTAATAAATATTTTACTTATTTTGATAATAATATTCCTTATAGAAGACGAGTAAAACTTATCCGTGATGAATTTGGAGATGAATAGGCTGGATATTCACCAATAGAATAATTAAAATACATGAGTGTTGCATTCTGTTTAATTTAATCTCACTATGAAATCATGACAGTTATAATAGATAAACTTTTGTAATTATCTATAAACTAAAAAGCTATGAAAATCAACACCAAATTCCTGTTTACCCTCTTATTAATGCTGGGAAATTTTTTATCCTATGCTCAACTTCCATCTCCTGAATATTATCTTAGAGATTCTATTCTTAATTTTAAAAACGATCAGTTTTGGGGTTTTAAAGATTTTCAATCTTATTATCTGTCTTTTATTGGCGAATACCAGCAAGCCATCAAAACAATGGATGAAGGACAAGAAGCACGAAAACCAGAAAACCTATCATCGGAAGATACTGCTGTATTTCTTTCAAATTACAAAGCCGTTGATGCCACAGAATACATTATCAATAGAGCTAAAAATAAGAAAGTAGTGATGTTCAATGAAGCACATAATATGCCGCAGCAAAGAGCCTATTTTATTACTTTATTACAGAAACTATATAACTCAGGTTTTAGATATCTGGGAATGGAAGCGTTAGGTTACGATTCTTTGCTAAACCAAAGAGCTTATCCCATATTAGGAACAGGATGGTTATTGACAGAACCTGTTATGGGGAATATTTGCAGAGAAGCCATTAAAATAGGCTTTCATGTTTTTTCTTATGAAATAGATGATAATGAGGCTGTGTAGTTCCTTATAATCCAAAAAATGCTTTTTCATCTCAAGTTGGTGTAGGCTTAGAAAGAGAAATTCGGCAAGCATTTAATATAATGAAAATATTTAAAGCCGATTCAACTGCAAAAATAGTGCTATGGGCAGGATATGGACATATTACCAGAGAATGGGATGGTTATATGATGGCTTCTTATGTTTGGCGATTTTTAGGAAGAGGATCTCAAAATCAACCACTTTCCATTGATCAAACCAGAATGGTTGAAAGAAGCGATACCTCCATCGAAAACAGATATTATTTACTCGCCAATGTAGATAAACCCACTGTTTTTGTCGATGAAAAAAACAAAAGCTTTATGACTGCCTATAACACGGATGCAATTGATATAGTGGTTTTTCATCCACGCACAAAATATATTGCTAAAAGACCTGACTGGTTGTATCAATTGGATAGAATTCCATATTATATAGAAACAAAAAAACATAAAATGTACTATCCCTTCCTCGCCAAAGCCTATTGCAAAGGTGAAGACATTACAATAGCCGTGCCTTTTGATGTAATACAGTTGAATGATAAAAAAGAGAAAAAGCCTTTGCTGCTTAAAAAAGGGCTTTATATCCTTGAACTAAAAAACGATATTCAGAAGGAAGTTTTTGAGATAGAAGTCAAATAAGAAGAAAAACTCAGCCCAAAACAAAAAAACTCAGTTCAAGCGGGCTGGCTTTTTATTTTGAACCATAATAAGTGGATTCTTCGGAATGTGAATACGAAAATTCCTGATATAGGACTTAAGTGTTAAGAATCATTAATATATATAAATTTATACATTCAAACCTGCGTATATCCTCGTTTACGGAAACTAAAGTGTTTTATCCCTGCTTTCAAATAAATTTGCGGAATGTATGCCCTTGTTTTGCATTTAAAATTCATATTTTTTGTTTTTATCAAAATTTGCAACATAAGTGCTAAATTGCCAGAATTGATTCCGTAATAAAACTTTATTCCATATTATTTGTTTAAAACAATAATTATTTGCTGTTTATTTCAATAGTAAAGCAATAAATTTTAAAAAATAGCATAAAATTTCAGATAATTGTTAATATAAATTAAAATATATCCTTTATATATTCAAAAAAGCAAAAATATGGGCAATACACGTTTCAAGGCATTGGAAATTGCAGGAAAAAGGGATGCAAGTCCTGTTTTTCTACCTTCTTATACTAAAATCTCAACAATTTTCGGAGAAATGACTTTCAATAATGAAAGTATGCAGCAGTTTCTGAGTGATGCTACCTATAAAAGAGTGCTTGCAACGATAGAAAGGAATGAAAAGATCGACCGTAAAACAGCAGATGAAATTGCCCTGGCTATGAAAATCTGGGCCATTTCGAAAGGTGCTACCCATTATACCCATTGGTTTCAACCTTTAACAGGAAGTTCTGCCGAAAAACACGATTCATTTTTTACCGTCGACGATACAGGCAAAGCCGTTGAGTTTTTCGATGGAAGCAGCCTTATACAGCAGGAACCTGATGCATCCAGCTTCCCTAACGGCGGGATTCGCAATACTTTTGAAGCACGTGGCTATACAGCCTGGGATCCTAGTTCTCCTGCATTTATTATCGATAAAACATTGTGTATCCCAACCATTTTTGTTTCCTATACAAGCGAAGCCCTTGATTACAAAGCACCTTTGTTGAAGGCCCTTCATTTTTTGGATACTGCTGCTACGGAAGTTGCCCAATTATTTGATACAAATATTAAAAGAGTAAAAGCAACACTGGGTATAGAACAGGAATATTTTCTGGTAGATGAGACCTTGTACAATGCCCGTCCTGATTTGGCACTTAGCGGACGTACTCTATTCGGTCATGCTTCGGCTAAAGACCAGCAACTGGAAGATAATTATTTTGGCAGCATACCCGAAAGAGTTGTGAATTTTATGAAAGATATAGAATACCAGGCTTATCTCCTGGGAATTCCAATACGTACCCGTCACAATGAAGTGGCACCAAATCAGTTTGAATGTGCTCCTTTACATGAAGAAATCAATATTGCCATCGACCACAATGTTTTGCTGATGGATATCATGAGTAAAACCGCACGTAGGCATCACTTCAGGGTACTCATGCACGAAAAACCATATGCAGGTATCAATGGATCGGGTAAGCACAATAATTTTTCACTGATGACAGATCAGGGCGATAATTTATTATCACCAGGCAAGACTCCTGCTTCTAATCTGAAGTTTCTTACTTTCTTTCTGGCAATTATTGAAGCAGTAAACGTAAAAAACGATTTACTCAGGGCTTCTATTGCATCGGCCAGCAACGATATGCGACTGGGTGGCAACGAAGCCCCTCCGGCTATAATGTCAGTATTTATCGGAGAACAACTTACAGCCATTCTCAATGCCATTGAAAAAAGTAAATTCCCAATCTTAGGCAGCAGCAATGAAAAGAATAAAAAACATCCTAGTCTGGCTATTTCTCATATTCCCGAAATTTTACTGGATAATACTGATCGCAACCGTACTTCTCCTTTTGCATTTACAGGGAATAAATTTGAATTCAGGGCGGTAGGATCTTCTACAAATTCAGCAGCTCCTATGATTGCATTGTTAACGATGGTTGGTAGCCAATTAACTGCATTTAAAGCCGAAGTCGATAAATTAACTGCCCGTAAAATGATCAAAGAGGAAGCCATTGTAAAAGTTCTGAAAAAATATATCATCAATACCAAGAGGGTAAGATTCGATGGGAACAATTACAGCCAGGAATGGCTGGATGAAGCAAAAGAAAGAGGTCTGCTAAACACAACTTCCACACCTGAAGCACTGAAAATATTTGTTGATTCCGAAGTTGTTAAAATGTATGAAGATGCAAAAGTGCTATCTCATCGTGAGTTGGAAGCCCGTATGGATATTCAATTAGAGAATTATACAAAAAAAATACAGATTGAATCAAGAACTATAGGAGATATTGCCATTAATCATATATTGCCTGTTGCTATCCGCTATCAGAATATTCTGATAGAAAATGTTAAAGGCTTGCAATATATCCTACCTGAAGAACCCCTCGGGAACATTGCAGGCATTCAATTACAAAATATAAAGGATATTTCATTCCATATTACCCAAATCCATCTGCTGGTGAATGAAATGGTAGAAACACGTAAAAATGTCAACCGCAAGGACGATAATTATTTAAAGGCAAAATCATATCGCGAAAGGGTGTTGCCCTTTTTCGACCAAATTAGAGCTCACGCCGACAGTCTGGAACTTATGGTAGATGATGAATTGTGGCCATTACCAAAGTACAGAGAACTCTTGTTCATTAATTAAGAAAAATCCTTTAGATAATTTGATTTTCAAAATTTTTCTTTTTTTGCTTAGCAATAAAGTGATTTCAATTTTTAATTTATGTATTTTAATGATAGATTAATAGTTAAGCTTTTTTTATGAAAACATAGATTGTAGTTTTTAAAGACATTTATATTAGTATTTGCTAAATAATAACAGAATTATTAGTCGCATTAAATAATAAGAATAACTTTACAGAATCGTTTAAACATCGCATCATATTTTTTGTATCTTTGTTTTTTATTATCAAGAAATGACCCCAAAACTTAATATTATCATTCTCGGGACGACTTATCCTTTTAGAGGAGGAGGGTTAGCTACTTACAATGAACGCTTGGCTAAACAATTACAAGATGAAGGAAATAAAGTTGTAATTTACACTTTTAGCTTACAATACCCTAATTTTTTGTTTCCTGGAAAATCTCAATATTCTGATCGTGAAGCCCCTAAGAATTTAGATATTCATGTTAAAGTTAATTCCATTAATCCGTTTAATTGGATTAAGGTTGGAAAAGAAATAAATAAATTAAGTCCTGATATTTTATTTATTAGATATTGGCTCCCATTTATGGCTCCCTGTTTCGGAACCATTGCTCTCATTGCAAAGAAGAATAAGAAAACCAAAGTTTTATGTATTGCTGATAATATTATTCCTCATGAAAAACGTATCGGAGATTTTAAGCTAACTAATTATTTTGTAAAAGCAGTTGATGGTTTTATTGCTATGTCAAAATCGGTAATTAATGATTTGAATTTATTTGATAAAAATATACCAAAATCATTTTGCCCTCATCCGTTGTATGATAATTTTGGCGAAATTTTAAGCAAAGAAACTGCATTAAATAATATAGGTCTAGATCCTCAGTATTCATATTTGCTGTTTTTTGGTTTTATTCGTGCTTACAAAGGATTGGATATACTGCTTCATGCATTTGCTGATGAGCGTTTAAGGAAACTTCCGATAAAACTTATTATAGCTGGAGAGTTTTATGAAGATTCAAAACCTTATTTAGATTTAATTGATCAATTGCATCTAAGAGAATATATTGTTTTAAAAACTGATTTTATTCCTGATAATGATGTAAAAAACTATTTCTGTGCAGTTGATTTGGTTGTTCAACCATATAAAAATGCTACACAAAGTGGTGTTACTCAAATTTGTTATCATTTCAACAAACCAATGTTAGTTACCAATGTTGGCGGGCTATCTGAAATTGTTCCCAATGGAATTGCTGGTTATGTAGTTGAAGCAAATCCAAAAGATATTGCTGATCAAATGCTTGATTTTTATGAAAATAATAAGGCTGAATACTTTATAGAAGGTATTTTGAGAGAAAAACAAAAATATCAATGGAGCAGAATGACTGCGTGTATTTATGAATTATATAACGGGATTCTTAAAAAGTAAGTCTAAATTATTCCCATTTAAAAATATCAAGCTTTTCTTTTGGTCTTTGACTGATCCTCCATTTGAAATTTTTCAAAATTCTATCTTGTTCTGCTAACTCATTTACAGGGTATAATGTTCCTTCGGGGCTTTTAATAAAAGTAATGCTTTCTATTTGTTTATTTTTTATAAAAATTAATAAATCACTTGCTATTGCTTTATTTATTCCCAGTAAATTAGTAGAATTTTCCTCTTTCATATAATAAATAGATTCAGAATTACCTTTAACGTCAACTTTATACAATTGATTATCTGCAAAAAATCCTTGCATATTTTTGCCCTTTACCTGATTGAATTGATTTTTGCCACTTTGTGAAATAATAAAGGCGTTGTTTCGAAGAAACATTTCTTTCATTTTGTTATTTCCGGAAAGTAAATGAATAGTATCAGCCGAAAGTTGATTTTCATCTGTCCATAAAACAGGATTATAGTACATATTCATTAAAGAATCTTTCATCACAAATGATAGAGAGTCGCATCTTCCTTGAATATCTGCTCTAAAAAACTTTACTTTGTAATATGCACATAACAACTCAATATTATCGGCTGTATCATATTTAGCTTTGAGTGTATCAGCGTGTATATATAACGAATCTCCTTTATCAACAAAAATAGCCATTACACTATCTGTCGCCATAGATTTATGCAATTGTTCACTATTTTCGATGTAATTACCTTTTATAATAATGTTTTTTACTGTATCAGTTAAGGTAACATTGCCAATTGCTTTTCCAAATTCAATTTTTCGATCGTAATACAAACTATCTCCCTCCAGATGTTGGTTTTTTGTCTGTAACCAAGCATTTTTGCTAAATTGAGATTTATCTGTTTTTGTATTATACCATCCATTTTCACAATAAATTGTGTTTTCTTTGCTTACAATATTGGTTGGGCCATAAAAATATGCAATTTTCGTTACTGTATTATACATTAAAGTATCAGAGGCTATTGTATATTTGGGGTTTACTATAAACACGTCTTTTTTAAAGAAAAACTGCTTATTATTTGTATAATAGTGTCCGATTTTACTTGTTAAAACATTTTCTTTATCTACAATTTTACCACCAGTATTATAACTTGCAATACCGCTATTTCTGCTATAGTTAAGATATTCTGTTGTTAAAATAGTTTGATTATCAACGAATTTAACATTGTTGTAAATTTCAGCAATTTTGGTATTACCATCATATTTTAGCAAATCTCCATAAATATTCAAAGTATCGCTCATTTTAATTCTTACATTGCTGAATGCGTCAATTTTGTTTTCTACTTCATGAAAGTAAGCACTATCACAATAAAGATGAGTTCCTTCGTGATTAAATACAACATTTCCGACAAGAACCTTAATGTTTTTATCGGTTTCATGAGATCGCATAAGATCGGCTGCTAAAGTTATATTAGTTTGGCCCAAACTAATAAGAGGAAAGACAAGCAAGAAAAAAAAGAATATTTTTTTGATATTTGTTTTTTTTAACATATATGTACATTAAAAACCCACAGCAATAACTGTGGGTTTTAGTCAAAAATTATTATTAGAAACTATTTTATTTGTCTCCGACTTTTTCTTCAAAACTCCTATCATGTTTACCAACTTTTTCTTCATTGTTGTAACCAGAGTCATCTTCTATATCTCCTTCTTCTATATGGTCAATTGCTCCAACTCCATCAAACCAAAGCTTAGTAATCTTAGGAATTTTACTACCTTTAACTTTTTGAGAGATTTCAACATAATAATAGTTTTTTAGTTTTTTCTCAGGAAAAAGCTTCTGGTAAGTTCTATCATAAAGCGTTTTTTCAGCTTTAACTACTTTGTATTTATCATATTTTTTAATTAGATAGTTTTCTAATGGTCTGAAAATATTTTTAGGATCCATAATAGTTGTAGTAGAAACCATTTTGCCATCAGGAGCAAATTCAGCTTTTTGTTCCATTTCATGGAAAAAGAATTCTGAAATAAAGTTAGAATCTTTTTGACTCCATATAACCTCTTCTGATCTTGGGAATTTTTTATCAAAATATTTTTTTACAACTACAGGAACATCTACATTGCTTGAAGAGGAAACATCTTCATCTTCTTCTTTTTTCTTTTTTTCTTTTGCTGGTTTTTCAGCTTTAACTTTAGGTTCTGGTTTGGGTTTTGTTGTTGCAACAGTTTTTTCTGGTTTTGCCTTTTTTACAGGTTCTTCAGAATCATCAACCTCTACTTTTTTCTTACTACTCTTTACAGGCTTATCTTCTTCAACAACCTCTGTTTTCTTCTTACTGCTTTTTACAGGTTTCTCTTCTTCAACAATTTCTGTTTTTTTCTTACTGCTTTTCACAGGCTTCTCTTCTTCAATAACTTCTATTTTTTTCTTCTTGTTTTTTACAGGTTTTTCTTCTTCTGCAACTTCATTTTTTGCTATTTCTGTATTAGCTTTTACTATTTCAGGAGCTGTATTTTTTGTTAATTTTCCAGATAAATCAAAAAAGAGTTCCCCATTCTCTTCCTGATTTAAACCTTTTTTCTGAATTTTAAGGTAATAGTAATTATTATCATTTGGTTCTTCAATATATTGAGAAATAGTAATCTTATAACCAATATAGTTATCGTAAAAGAATTTCACAATGGTACTTGGTAATTCTTTTTCACCAACAGGAAATTTAGAAATTATCCATTTCCCGTTAGGTGTAATTTCTGCTTTCCCGGATTGTCCATCAACTTTGATATTAGCAAAGTAATTACCTTCTTTAAGCTCCCATGATTTTGCTTTTACTTCAGGATAAATTGTTTCTAAGCCAATTAAAACATCTTTAGGAACTTGTTCTTCGTCAATTTTTTGAGCTAAAACATTAGCAGATAATAGAATTAGAAAAAAAAGAATTTTACTTCGCATAACTTTTTATTTTTAAATTAAAAACTTCTGAAAATTGTTTGTATTCGATCTGGTCCGTTTGAAATAATCGTAATAGGAACTTTTACAATATTTTCAACATATTCGATATAATTTCTCATATTTTCAGGAAATTGATTATACGTCGAAATGTGATTTATGTTTCCATTCCAGCCTTTTATTTGCTCATATAAGGGTTGCAAAAGATTTTCTTCATTTTCAAAAGGAAGATAATCAATAAGCGTGCCATTGTAATTATATTGTTGGCAAGTTTTAATAATTTCAAAGGAATTTAGTACATCAATTTTTGTTACAACTAGTTCTGTAACACCATTTAGCATAATAGCATATTGTAAAGCCGGTAAATCTAGCCAGCCACATCGACGGGGACGACCGGTAGTAGAACCAAACTCACGACCTTCAGCTCTGAGTTTTTCGCCATCACTATTTATTTGTTCAGTTGGAAAGGGACCACTACCCACACGGGTACAGTAAGCTTTAAATATTCCGATTACTTTACCTATTTTGTCGGGTGAAATACCTAAACCAATGCAAACTCCGGCTGTAATGGTGCTGGATGAAGTAACGAATGGATAGGATCCAAAATCAACATCTAACATACTCCCTTGTGCGCCTTCTGCTAAAATAGATTTATTGTCCTTGATTGCCTGATTAATATAATATTCACTATCAATAAGGTCGAATTTTTTTAAGGTTTCAATTACCGATAACCATTTTGTTTCGTATTCGGCAAATGTCATATTTTCAATTTGATGATTTTCGTAATCAAATTGGTGAAATTTTAATATTTCAATGTGTTGATTTTTAAGCTGAGTATATTTTTGAATGAAATCAGGGCGTAACAAATCACCAATTCTTAAACCATTTCTAGCAGTTCGGTCGGTATAGGCAGGTCCTATTCCTTTGAGCGTTGAACCGATTTTTGATTTCCCTTTTGCATTTTCATAAGCTGAATCTAGCAAACGATGTGATGGAAGAATAAGATGAGCTTTTTTTGATATCTTAAGATTTTTAGTAGCATCTATATTGCGTTCTTGTAGTTTATCAATTTCTCTTTGAAAAATTAATAAATCAATTAAAACTCCATTCCCAATGATATTGATCGTTTTTTCATGAAAAATACCTGATGGTATCGTATGTAATACATGTTTTATTCCATTAAATTCTAATGTGTGTCCAGCATTTGGACCTCCCTGAAATCGGGCAATAATATCGTAATTAGGCGTTAAAACGTCAACAATTTTCCCTTTTCCTTCATCGCCCCATTGCAGGCCAAGAAGTACATCAACTTTCTTCATTATTTACTTTTTATTTTTTGTTTTCTTTTTGCATAAAATATTAATGAATGTCCCATTATATTGATATCGAACAATTCTTCAACTGATTTTTTAATTTCTTCTATTCGTGGATCGCAAAATTCGAGTATTTCGTCGGAGTTAGTAATGATAACATGGTCATGTTGTTTAAAATGAAATGATTTTTCGTAAACTGATTTTGTTTCGGTGAATTTATGTTTGGTAACTAAATTGCATTTTATTAATAATTCCATCGTGTTATATAAAGTAGCTCTGCTAACTGCATATTTGCTTTTTTTCATCTTAACGAAAAGAGAATCTATATCAAAATGTCCATTAAGTGTATAAATTTCTTTTAGTATCGTGTATCTTTCGGGCGTTTTCCTGTGTCCGTTGGCATCAAGATAGGTGATAAAGTGCTTTTTAACAGTTTCAAACGTATTGTCGATTTTTTCTCTCATTTTTCTGCTGTTTTTGAATGCATAAAATTAGTAAAAAAACTTATTCTATATTAATATTAATATAGAATAAGCTAAAGATTATTTTAAAGCATAAGAATTAAACATAATTAACTCATTCTTATTATTTTCTGTATACCTTCAATTTGCTTTAGCTTTTTCATCAGGTCTTTTAAATGCTTAGTATCGCTAACATAAATCATAATTAAACCTTCAAAAACACCTTCACTGCTTTGTAAATTAAATGATCGGATGTTGATGTTTAAATCTTCGGATATAAGACGAGAAATATCTTTTACAACTCCTTTTTTATCAATTCCTGTAATTTTTATGCCTGTTAAAAATGTAATATCTTCATTTTCTTTCCATTTTGCTTTTACTATTCGATTGCCATATTTCGACATAAGTTGTATGGCTTTTTCGCAATTAGTACGGTGAATATTTATGCCTTCGCCTGGAGTAATAAGTCCAATTACATCGTCGCCAGGTATAGGATTGCAACAGTCCGAAATGATATATTTTAGATTTTCATTTTTTTCACCCAGCATTAAAGTTTCGGGTTTGTTTTTAATTTGTCCTCTGATTTCGTCGGCAAGGGTTACAATGGGTTGGTAAATTGCTTTTTTTGTTAATGTAAATGGATTTATGTAATTTATCCAATTAGTTTTTTCTTCGCTTTGGAAACATGTTTTTAAATCTTTTATAGTTAGCTTATTGGAAAATGCCATGTAAAAGAGTTGAGTGCTACCTTGGATTTTTAGAAATTCTTTAAGTAGACCAATATTGGTTTTATTAAATTCCACATTCAACTGAGCAAAAAGTTTCTGAAGTACTATTCTTCCATCTTCTGAATGAGATTTATGTACTTCTTTTAGTGCTGCTTTTATTTTTAGTTTTGCCTTTGCAGTTACTACACTTTCATACCATTCTTCTTTTGGTATTTGTTTGCTTGAGGTAATAATTTCAACCTGATCACCACTTTGAAGTTGGTAATTGGTTGAAACAAGTTTGTGATTTACTTTTGCTCCTATACAATGATTACCAATATCGGAATGGATATTGTAGGCAAAATCTAATACAGTAGAGTTTACCGGAAGTGTTTTCATATCGCCTTTGGGCGTGAATACAAATATTTCCTCAGCAAAGAGATTGAGTTTGAAGTCGGCTAAAAAATCTAATGCATTGGCTTCGGGGTTTTGAAGAATTTCTTTAATTCTGTTGAGCCAATCGTCTAAACCTGATTCTGATTTGTTGTTTTCGATGTCAGAATCTTTATATTTCCAATGGGCTGCATATCCTTTTTCGGCAATTTCGTCCATACGTTTTGTGCGGATTTGTACCTCAACCCATTTACCTGAATGACTCATAACTGTTGTGTGAAGAGCTTCGTATCCATTGCCTTTTGGAATTGAAATCCAATCGCGGAGTCTATCGGGATTTGGACGATAAAACCCAGTAACAATGGTATAAACATTCCAACAATCAGACTTTTCATTTTCCAGTGGTGTATCTATAATTATACGTATGGCAAAGAGGTCGAAAACTTCTTCAAAAGGAATTTCTTTTTTCTTCATTTTGCCTCGAATGGAGGAAATAGATTTTGCCCTGCCGGTAATGGTATAATTAATTCCTCTCTCGGAGAGAGCTTTTTTGATGGGGTATATAAATTTTCCAATAAATCGGGCTCTTTCTAATTCTGATTCTTTTAGTTTGGTAGAAATGGTTTCGTAAATAGCAGGTTCCGTGTATTTTAAAGACAAGTCTTCCAGTTCACTTTTAATAGCATGCAATCCAAGACGATGGGCTAAGGGTGCATAGAGATAAATGGTTTCGGAGGCTATTTTAAGCTGTTTGTCTTTGGGCATTGCATCTAAAGTTCGCATATTGTGGAGACGGTCGGCAAGTTTGATGAGAATTACTCTCACATCATCGGAGAGTGTAAGGAGTATTTTTTTGAAATTTTCGGCTTGTAGCGAAAGTGTTGTATGATCAAATATCTCTTCAATTTTGGTAAGTCCATCTATAATTTGAGCTACTTTACTTCCGAAAAGAGCTTCGATATCAGCAATGGTATAGTCGGTGTCTTCTACTACATCATGCAGAAGAGCACAAATAACAGAAGTGGTTCCTAGCCCTATTTCTTGGATGGCTATGTAAGCAACTTCAAGTGGATGGTAAATATATGGTTCACCTGTTCGGCGACGTGTATCTTTATGTGCATTTACAGCCAGATTAAATGCTTTGCGAATTAATTTTTTATCGTCTTTGCTTATATTTGATCGCCATACGGTAAAGATATTTCGGTAGCGTTTTAGTATTTCTTTTTTCTCTAGTTCCTCGTCAATAATATACATCTTCTATGCTGATTGTGTTGTAATAATTAATAAACAAAAATAGTTTAATTTTTCTTTTGTTGGAGATTCTTTTTATATGTTTTTTGTAAACAAGGCTACAGCAAATTTTCTCAAAACAATATATTTTGTCAATTATGGATTTGAATTAGGAATAAGCTTTAAAAAAATAATATTATTTATAGTGGGTTCATTATTAAGTTTCAAGCAAAGACGAAAAAGTAAGTTATCTTCATTTAAGCTAAACTTTAATAGATTTAATAAATGAAATTTATTGCGTTTATGGTTATTTAATTGATGATCATAGAGAAAATTTATTTTAATATAATAAATAGATAAACAGTTGTTTGTGTGTTTTTTTTCTATTTTTGAACAACCAATGAAACATCAAATGTAATTTTATTAAAAATCAATGTACATTTGTATCATTAAATTTTAATTACCATGAAAAAACACTTTTTATATCTTATCGTATTGCTATTATTTGTATCGTGTAACAAAGCGTCAAATCCCAAAGAAATGTTTTTGAAACGTTTTGCTAAAGGAGTAATTATTGATAGGGTAGAGTGCAAAGCTACCAACGATCAAAGTTATTGCCTCTATATGCCAACGGCTTATGATATTAAAAAAACTTTTCCTGTAATATATGCTTTTGATTCTCATGGCGATGGACATATACCGGTAGCTTTACTTAAGGAAACTGCAGAAAAATACAATTATATCGTAATAGGTTCCAATAATTCTCGCAATGGATTAAGCTCCGATGATTTAAATTATGCCTTGTCTCAATTGTTTAACGATACCAAAAACAAATTATCTATAGATACTACTCGTATGTATATGCTCGGATTTTCTGGTGGTGCACGCATTGCTTGTTCTGTAGCTCAATCAATGCAGGGTGTAAAAGGTGTAGTTGCTTGTTCGGCGAGTTTTGAAGCTGGAAGTGTGGCTCCTACTTTTACTTTTATCGGGATTTCGTCAGATGGTGATATGAATTATCTGGAGATGCAAAAATTGCATACTTCTTTGCAAAAGCTTAATTCAAAAGCGGAATTAATCTTATTTGAAGGCAAACATGAATGGCCTCCGAAATCAATAATCAATGAAGCCTTTGATATAATGCAGCTTTATGCTATAAAAGACAATACTGTTCCACAAAATAAAAGCATTATCAATGAATATTTAAATACTAACCTGCAAAAAGTATCTAAGCTTAAAGTTTGCAACCAAATTGATTCTTTGATTAAAGGTATGAATATTCTCAAACGAACCATCAATATTTTAAATCAACTTACCGATATTTCAAAGCCCAAAGCTATGTTGGATGAAATATTGCAAATTACGGAAGTTCAAAATTATTTAAAAGAGCAAGCTTCATTGGAAATCTATGAAACTCAAAAGCAACAAGAATTTATGGCTGCCTATCAAACAAAGCAAGGTGATTGGTGGAATGTTGAATTAAAAAAGCTGGATAATGACCAAAAGCAAGCAAATAGTTTGTATCGAAATGTGGCAAAACGTTTGAAAGGATACATAAGCCTGAGTTGTTATAGTTATTCCAATCGAGCTTTACAAAGTCAGGACTGGAAATCAGCTGAACTATTTACTTCAATTTACCAAAAAGTAGATTCGGAAAATCCTGATTGTTACTACGCATTAGCTTGTTTGTATGCCAATACAGGGAAAAAAGAGAAAGCCGTCTCATCTCTGCAACAAGCTTCCAAATTTGGTTTTTCTAATACTAGTAAACTTCAAAATGATCCTATGTTAAATCCATTGCGCGGAATGCCGGAGTTTGATAAAATGTTGAACGGGAAGTGATTTTTTGTTTTGATACTAAAATATCTTCCTTTTTTTATTCTACCAGAATTGATCAAATTATTATCTAAAAAAGCAGAAATAATCACAAATTATTTGTTTTTCATTTAATTACATAAATTAGCGTATAGTTTTTTATTCGCTAATTTCTCCAATTACCAAATCGCAAACTTTTTCTTACTTTTGCAGCTTCATTCAAAATCATATACCTTTTTACTTATATGGATTACAACTTTAGCAAAATAGAAAAGAAATGGCAAGCCTATTGGAAAGCCAATAAAACATACAAAACCGAAAACAAATCAGAAAAACCAAAATACTATGTGTTGGATATGTTTCCTTATCCTTCGGGAGCAGGTTTGCACGTTGGGCATCCGCTGGGTTACATAGCATCTGATATTTATACTCGTTACAAACGTCATAAAGGTTTTAACGTTTTGCATCCCATGGGATACGACGCTTATGGTTTGCCGGCTGAACAATATGCCATTCAAACAGGGCAACATCCTGCCATAACTACCGAAAAAAACATTGCCCGTTATCGCGAACAATTAGATAAAATTGGCTTTTCGTTTGATTGGGATCGCGAAGTGAGAACCTGCAATCCTGATTATTACAAATGGACACAATGGACGTTTATTCAATTGTTCAATCACTATTACAATAATAAAACCAACAAAGCCGAAAGCATTGCCGAACTTGTAAAAATATTCGAAAAAGAAGGTAATATCAATATTGATGCAAATTGTAGTGAAACGCCAGTTTTTACAGCCGATGAATGGAAATCAAAGTCGGAAAAACAACAACAAGAAACATTATTGAATTACCGTTTGGCTTACCTTTCGGATACGATGGTAAACTGGTGCCCTCAATTAGGAACTGTTTTAGCCAATGATGAAGTGGTGGGAGGTTTATCTGTTAGGGGTGGTTATGCTGTTGAACGCAAATCAATGCGTCAGTGGTCGCTTCGCATATCAGCTTACGCCGAAAGATTATTGCAAGGCTTAGAGAATATTGATTGGAGCGATTCTATTAAGGAAATTCAAAAGAATTGGATAGGAAAATCAATAGGTGCAGAAATAAATTTTCACCTCTCCCCAGCACTCTCCAAAGGAGAAAGAGACCTCACCCCAACCCTCTCCAAAGGAGAGGGAGTTAAGCCACGTTTTTATACAACAAATCCCTTGGATTGGGCTGCACTGAAAGACAATGCCAAAAAAATGCGTAAAGAACCAACTGAAACCGAAAATATTCTGTGGCAATGTTTAAGAGGAAATCAACTTGGTTTTAAAATCAGAAGGCAACAGGTTGTTAGCAATTATATTGCTGATTTTGTTTGTTTATCA
Organism: Bacteroidota bacterium; assembly: GCA_013377005.1. Taxonomy (GTDB): domain Bacteria; phylum Bacteroidota; class Bacteroidia; order Bacteroidales; family JACABE01; genus JACABE01. Next base: position 33,323 of record JACABE010000030.1, on the reverse strand, counting down.
AAGAAACTAATCATTGAAGTAGATGGTAAAATTCATGAGCAACAAAAGGAACAAGACGCTGAACGCACACTAGAACTTGAAAAAATAGGATTTGAAGTTATCCGTTTCTCCAACGAAGAAATAATACATAACATTGATAATGTTATCGACACTATTAAATATAAGCTCGAATCTAAAGTCCTCTCCTTAGGAGAGGATTTAGGTGAGGTATCTAAAGCCTTATCCTTTGGAGAGGATTTAGGTGAGGTGATACGTATCTTCACAACAAGACCTGACACAATTTTCGGTGTCACTTTTATGGTGCTTTGTCCCGAACACGAAATTATTTCTTCTATAACTACTGCTGAACAAAAAGAAGCCGTTGCAAACTACCTTCAATGGACCAAAAACCGTTCGGAACGTGAACGTCAGACAGAGGTTAATAAAATTACAGGTGTATTTACCGGCGCTTATGCTATTAATCCATTAACAAATCAGGAAATTCCTATCTGGATTTCCGATTATGTATTGGCAGGATATGGAACTGGTGCCATAATGGCAGTGCCGGCTCACGATAGCCGCGATTTTGTTTTCGCACGACACTTTGGCTTACCTATTCCGCAAGTAATATTGCCTACAGGCGAACAAGCCGAAGATACTGCTAACTGGAAAGAATCGAAAGATTCAAAAGAGGGCACTTGTATCAACTCAGGCTTTATTACAGGTATGACGGTGAAAGATGGTATCAAAGCTGTGATTGATTTTGTAGAAGAAAAAGGAATCGGCAAGCGAATGATAAATTATCGCTTACGCGATGCAATCTTTAGCCGCCAACGCTATTGGGGCGAACCATTTCCTGTATATTACAAAGATGGTATGCCTTATATGCTGGATGAATCAAAACTTCCATTGGAATTGCCGGCAGTAGATAAATATTTGCCTACCGAAAGTGGTGAACCGCCATTGGCTCGTGCCGAAAACTGGCATACCGAAGAAGGCTATCCGTTGGAATGTAATACCATGCCTGGATTTGCAGGCTCGAGTGCCTATTATTTAAGATACATGGATGCTCACAACGATAAAGAAATATTCTCCAAAGAAGCTAATGCTTACTGGCAGAATGTAGATTTATATATCGGTGGTGCCGAACATGCTACAGGTCATTTAATTTATGCCCGTTTCTGGAATAAATTCCTTTTTGATATGGGCTTGTGTGTAAAAGACGAACCTTTCCAAAAGCTGATTAATCAAGGGATGATACAAGGGCGTTCTAACTTTGTTTATAGATTTAAAGGTTCAAATATTTTCGTTTCTTATAACAAAGTAATTGGGAAAGTACAACTTGAACAAGAAGATTTAGAAAGACTAGGAACACTATCATTAGGAGATTTAAACTTTCATGATTCATTACCACCTTCTACAGAATTCAAATCATTCATGGAAGATAAAGTCCAAGCCATACATGTGGATATAAATATTGTAGATAATGATATATTGGATATAGAAGCATTTAAAAAATGGATGCCCGATTATGCCAATGCCGAATTTATATTAGAAAACGGAAAATATCATTGCGATTGGGGTGTGGAAAAAATGTCGAAATCATTGTACAATGTACAAAACCCTGATGACTTGGTAGTACGTTATGGTGCCGATACCTTGCGTATGTACGAAATGTTTTTAGGTCCCTTGGAACAATCCAAGCCATGGGATACCAAAGGCATTGAAGGTGTATTTCGTTTTATCCGTAAGTTCTGGAAATTATATCATAACGAAAACAATGATTTTTGTGTAACCGACGAAAAAGCGAACCCACAGGAATTAAAAGTATTGCATCGTACCATTAAAAAGATACAAGATGATATCGAACGCTTTTCGTTCAATACTGCGGTAAGTACTTTTATGATATGTACCAATGAGCTCACCGATTTGAAATGCCACAAACGTGAAATACTTCAACCATTGGCGGTATTGATTTCGCCTTATGCACCTCATCTTGCCGAAGAATTGTGGCACATATCAGGCAATAACGAGAGCATTACTTTTGCTGCATTTCCTCAGTTGAACGAAGCTTATCTGGTTGAAAATACCTTTAATTATCCGATTTCATTTAATGGTAAAACACGTTTCCAAATGGAATTTGCTACCGATATTCCTGTTGCCGAAATTGAAAAAGCTGTATTAGCTCATCCCGATGCTCAAAAATGGCTCGAAGGCAAAGCTCCTAAAAAGGTAATTATTGTTCCTAAGAAGATTGTAAATATTGTGATTTAGTTCATAAATATATAAAGTGCTTGGGATATAAATCCATATTCTTTTTTAAAGAATACAGGCTTCAATGATATGAAAGTGATAATCTCAGCATGAGGGAAGAGGGTACTCCTCAGAAATCTTTCTAAGTCATTCCAAGAGAGCTTAGTATGTATTGTATTTTTGTATACATCATACCTACGAGCGTTAGGTAGCATAAATACAGTTGTATATATCGTACCTATGAGTGGTAGGTAGTATGAATACAGTTGTATATATCATACCTATGAACGGTAGGTAGTATAAATACAGTTGTATATGCCATACCTATGAACGATAGGTAGTATAAATACAGTTGTATACATCGTACCTATGAACGGTAGGTACCTATAATACGGTTGTATATGTCATACCTATGAAAGCTAGGTAAGTATTATACAAATTTAGAAGTAATGGTTATATATAAGAAGTACTTATTCCACTATTATGTTACACGTTCTTTTGTCTTCAATTTCTTTGAGCCATGGTCTTTTATAGACAAAAAACAACCGATAAGCTCCCTTTTTCAATCCCTGAAATTCCCATGTTGAAATATCAATTCTATTCCAACCTTATATTTTTCCAAATAAAAACACAACTAATTCTTACTTCA
>JACABE010000030.1:0-30432 GCA_013377005.1 Bacteroidota bacterium | reverse complement strand
TTCCCCAACTTTCCGAAACAATTCTTATTTTTGCATACTTAATAATCATAGAACTAATATATTTTACATTAAAATGCAGATTTCTCCTAAGTACAATCCTCAGGAAACCGAAAATAAGTGGTATGCCCACTGGATGGAAAAAGGGTATTTCCATTCCAAACCTAACGAAAAACCACCCTATACCATTGTAATACCTCCGCCAAATGTTACGGGTGTATTGCACATGGGTCACATGCTCAACAACACCATACAAGATGTTATCATACGCCGTGCCCGCATGAAAGGCTTCAATGCCTGCTGGGTTCCCGGCACCGATCATGCTTCCATTGCTACCGAAGCCAAAGTAGTTGCCAAACTTCGCGACGAAGGCATACAAAAAGCCGATTTAAGTCGTGAAGAATTCCTTAAACATGCCTGGGAATGGAAAGAAAAACATGGTGGAATTATTCTGGAACAGCTGAAGAAACTGGGAGCCAGCTGCGATTGGAACCGCACCAAATTTACAATGGACGAAGATATGTACGAATCCGTAATACAGGTTTTTGTTGATTTGTACAACAAAGGACTTATTTATCGTGGAGTTCGTATGGTTAACTGGGATCCAAAGGCACTCACCGCCGTTTCCGACGAAGAAGTTATTTATAAAGAAGTAAATTCAAAACTATACTATTTAAAATATTTTATCGAAGGCAGCAACGATTTCATTACCATTGCCACTACCCGTCCCGAAACCATTTTGGGCGATACAGCCGTTTGTGTTCATCCCGAAGACGAACGCTATGCTTACCTTAAGGGTAAAAAAGTATTGGTTCCGCTAATCAATCGTACTATTCCTGTAATTTTCGACGAATATGTAGATCGTGAATTTGGTACAGGCTGTTTGAAGATTACTCCGGCTCACGATATCAACGACTACAATCTGGGTAATAAATATAAGTTGGAAACCATTGATATTTTCAACGACAACGGAACATTAAACGAAAAAGCTCAGCTTTATGTTGGCGAAGATCGTTTTGCAGTTCGCAAGAAAATAAGCAAAGAACTCGAAGAAAAAGGACATTTGGCAAAGATTGAAGAATATGCCAATAAAGTGGGTTATTCCGAAAGAACCGATGAAGTTATAGAACCCAAGCTATCGATACAATGGTTTATGCGCATGGGCGAAATGGCAAAACCCGCTTTAGATGTAGTAATGAACGACGATATTAAATTCCATCCGGTTAAATTTAAAAATACGTATCGCCACTGGATGGAAAACGTAAAGGATTGGTGTATTTCCCGTCAGTTGTGGTGGGGGCAACGTATTCCGGCATGGTATCTGCCCAACCGCGAAATTGTAGTTGCCATGAATGCCGAAGATGCATTGAAAACTGCTCAGTTAAAGTTCCCTGAGTTAAACCTAACAGTTGCTGATTTAATTCAGGACGAAGATGTATTGGATACCTGGTTTTCTTCATGGCTATGGCCTATATCGGTTTTCGATGGCATCCGCAATCCTGAAAATGAAGATATCAAATACTATTATCCTACCAAAGATTTGATTACCGCACCCGAAATACTATTTTTCTGGGTTGCCCGTATGATAATGGCTGGATTGGAATACCGCAAAGAAATACCTTTTAAAAATGTATATCTTACCGGAATTGTACGCGACAAATTGGGTAGAAAGATGTCGAAATCATTAGGCAATTCTCCCGATCCCATTATGCTGATGGAAAAATACGGAGCCGATGGAGTAAGAGTTGGAATGTTACTCACTTCACCTGCAGGTAATGATTTGCCTTTCGACGAAAGTCTGTGCGAACAGGGTCGTAATTTCAACAACAAAATATGGAATGCTTTACGTCTGGTTACTGGCTGGGAAGTTGATGCAACTCTACCTCAACCTGAATATGCCAAAGTTGCCATTGAATGGTTCAATGCCAAGTTTAATGAAACTTTATTGCAGATAGAAGACCATTACGAAAAATATCGCTTAAGCGATGCTTTGATGACAGCTTACAAACTGGTTTGGGATGATTTCTGTTCATGGTATCTCGAAATGATAAAGCCAGCTTATCAGCATCCGATTGATAAAGCTACATTTGAGGCAACAATTGCTATCTTTGACAAACTAATGAAAGTCTTACATCCTTTTATGCCATTTATTACTGAAGAAATCTGGCATTTACTGGAAGAAAAGAACGAAGGTAACAGCATTATGGTTTCCGAAATGCCTGAAGCTTCAGCTATAAATCAGGAAATACTGCAACAATTCAATTTTGCACTGGAAATCATCATTGCCATCCGTACTTTCCGAAAGGACAAAAACATACTAAACAAGGAAAGTATTTCGTTGTATATCCGCAAAAATAACAACGAAAGTGCTGATGCTACATTCGACTCTCTGGTTGCTAAGCTCTGTAATATTGATAAAATTGAATACATTACAGAAAAGATGGAAAATGCTCAGTCATTTATTGTAAAAACTACTGAATGTTACATTCCGCTTTCGCAAAATATTGATGTAGAAGCTGAATTTACCAAATTACAGACTGAATTGGATTATGCTAATAAATTCCTGAATTCGGTTAAGCAAAAGCTCAGTAACGAACGTTTTGTAAACAGTGCACCGGCTCAGGTTGTTGATTTAGAGAAGAAAAAACAATCGGATGCTGAACAGAAAATACAAGTGTTGGAAGAACAAATTAATAAACTTAAATAAAAAGTAACGCTGATGACACGGATACCTAAAGGTAAACGCTGATTAAACTGATTTTATGGAGTTATTGCATAAAGATTTAACAGAACGGATAATTGGAGTTTTTTATGATGTATATAATGAACTCGGATATGGATTTCTTGAAAAAGTTTATCAAAACTCTATGTATTTTGAATTACTTGAAAGAGGTTTTAGTGTTGAAACTAATAAACAAATAAAAGTATATTATAAAGGCGTAGAAGTTGGTTTATATTATGCAGATTTATTAGTTGATAATAAAGTAATTTTAGAGTTAAAAACATCAAATGTTATAATTGAAGAATATGAAAATCAAATATTAAATTATCTTAAAGGTACTGATATTGAAGTCGGGCTTCTATTAAATTTTGGAGCTAAACCTGAATTTAAAAGAAAAGTGTTTAATAATTCAAGGAAAAATCTGCGATAATTAGCGTTTACAGAATGTATCCGCGTTATCTGCGTTCTAATTTTAAAATAAATTTTGAGAATAATTAAATAATGAAAAAATCACTTTAAATAATAAAAATAAATTATGAAACACTATCAAAAATTAAACAACTTAATAGGTTGGTTCACATTTCTGATTGCTGCATCGGTTTATCTGATGACAGCCGAACCAACAGCCAGTTGGTGGGATTGTGGCGAGTATATAGCAACTGCTTTTAAATTACAGGTGGGTCACCCACCGGGAGCACCAACATTTCAATTGTTCGGTAGGATATTTACCTTGTTTGCTGGTAGTGATGTTACTAAGGTTGCTTATATGGTTAATGCAATGTCAGCCTTAGCAAGTGGATTCTGTATTTTATTTCTGTTTTGGTCCATTACTTTACTCGGAAAGAAAATAATGGTAAAAGATGGAGAAATGACTACACCAAAAATGATTGCCATTTTCGGAAGTGGTTTAGTAGGAGCTTTAGCTTATACATTTTCCGATTCTTTTTGGTTTTCTGCCGTGGAAGGAGAGGTATATGCAACTTCTTCATTTTTTACAGCAATTGTATTTTGGGTAATCCTCAAATGGGAAAGCGTAGCAGAAGAAAAACATTCATTTCGCTGGATCGTATTGATTTCGTTCCTAATTGGTATTTCTATCGGAGTTCACTTATTGAACTTATTAGCCATTCCTGCAATTGTGTTTGTATATTATTTCAAAAATTATAAAACTACCACACGTAATGGCATATTAATTTCATTTGGATTATCTATTGTGATGCTTGGCTTTATATTGTGGGGTATTATACCTTATATCGTAGATTTAGCAGGAAAATTCGAATTATTCTTTATTAATGGTATGGGGTTACCATTTAATTCAGGAACAATAATTTACTTTATTGTACTTTTGGGAGGAATTATATTTGGAATTCGTTATACAGTAAAGAAGAAGAAAGTTGTTTTCAATACTATCTTAGTTGCTTTGATTTTTATTTTGGTTGGATATTCATCGTTTTTTATTTTAGTAATTCGTGCCAATGCCAATACACCAATCAACGAAAATAATCCGAGAGATGCTATTGGTTTACTTTCATATCTGAATCGTGAACAATATGGTGAAAATCCATTGGTTTATGGTCAGTATTTTACAGCTCGTCCCACGGGTTCTAAAGAAGGCTCTACAAAATATGTAAAAGGAAAAAGCAAATACGAATCAGCAGGTACTAATTATAGTTATACTTACGACAATAAAGATTGTACAATTTTCCCACGTATGTATAGCAATGACAATAGTCGCCAACATCCTGCTATGTACAAGGTATGGGCAGATATTCACGGAGATCGTACTCCGACTTTTGGCGAAAATATCAAATTTTTCTTCCGCTATCAATTAGGACACATGTATTTTCGATATTTCATGTGGAATTTTGCTGGTAGACAAAACGATATACAAGGACATGGTTATGATACCAATGGAAACAAGGAAATAATGAATGGAAATTGGATCAGTGGTATCAAATTTATCGATGCCATGCGATTGGGAAATCAGGATAAATTGCCGGATTATTTAAAAAACAACAAAGCCCGCAATACATTTTATTTTCTTCCTTTAATACTTGGTTTGATCGGAATGTATTATCATTATAAAAAGAATGCAAAAGATATGTTTGTTGTATTTCTTTTATTTTTCTTCACAGGACTTGCCATTGCCATTTATTTAAATATGCCTCCTATGCAACCTCGTGAGCGGGATTATGCTTTTGCAGGCTCGTTTTACGCTTTTGCTATTTGGATTGGTATAGGAGTAATGGCTATTTTCGACTTTATGTCTAAACGTAAAGTGCCGGCCATGGCAAGTGTAGTAATAGCTACCGTTTTATCATTAGTTGCAGTTCCTTATGTGATGGCTAAAGAAGGTTGGGATGATCACGATCGTAGCAATAAATATTCAGCTCGTGATTTTGCCATTAATCATCTGAATTCTTGCGCACCGAATGCTATTTTAGTTACCAATGGTGATAATGATACTTTCCCTTTATGGTATGCCCAGGAAGTAGAAGGTGTAAGAACTGACGTAAGAGTAGTGAATTTTACGTTGGCTTCAGGTGCATGGTATGTAGAACAATTATTCAGGAAAATGTATAAATCACCACCATTACCTTTTACATTGCCTGTAGAAAAATACAAACAAGGTACCAATGATTATATTCCTGTCAGCGAAAGCAATTTAAATGAATTTGTTGATTTAAAACAAGTTATTGACTTTGTTAATAGCGATAGTCCTGATGCCAAAGCTACAATGCAAAGCGGCGAAATGAGCAGCTATGTGCCTACCAATAAAGTTAAACTAGCAATTGATTCAGCATATTTGGTGAGTAAAGGCATTGTTCCAAAAGATAAAGCAAGCAAATTATACCCATCATTAGAATGGACTATTTCAAAAAATGGCTTGTATAAAAACGAAACCATGATGCTCGACTTTTTGGCTACTAATAAATGGGAGCGTCCTTTATACTTTGTTAATCCTTCTTCGGTAAACAGCATTGCTAATATTTCCGATTATTGTCAGATGGAAGGTATTGTTTATCGTTTATTACCTTATGCTGCAGCCAATCGTTCCGAAGGATTCAGTGGTGTATCTACCGATGCCACCTACGATTTACTGATGAACAAAAGCCGATGGGGTAATCTTAATTTACCAAAAGTATATGTAGATCCCGAAAGTATGCGTAGTTGTCAGGTAGCTCGGAGCCAGTTTGCACGATTAGCTCAGGCTCTTATTATCGAAAACAAAAAAGATTCGGCTATTAAAGTACTCGACAAAGCCAATGAGTTTTTCCCTAACGACAAAATAGCTTTTGATATGTATATGATTTCGCATATACAATTATATTATTCAGCAGCTGCTATTGAAAAAGGAAATAAAATGGCCGAAATGATTCTTAATAAATGCAAAAATGAATTGGATTATTATGATTCAGTGGAAGCTGAGTACAGGAGAAGTGTTGCCCAGGAACGTGGACAAGCTCTTTACGCAGTAAAAAGTATTGCGCAGATTTGTAATATGTACAAGCAAAATGCTTTAATTAAAAAAGCCGAAGAAATAATGAAACTACACCCTGAATTATAAATATATTAAAATGCCTTGCTTTGTTTGTCATTTTTTTGATAAACAAAGCAAAGTATTTGGGGGTTAAGTAATTAGAATAATTTAATGTTAGATTTAAACTAAAGTATTGAATCTTCTGATTTGTTTTTTTTGAACGCGGATAATGCGAATCCCTAAGGGGAAACACTGATTTAAACGGATTTTAAACAATAAAACAGATACATGTATAAAATCCGCAAATATCCGCGTTTACGGAACGTATCCGTTTCATCCGTGTTCTAAATGTTTTATTACATAATTTCTAAAATTTAAAAGACTACTTTAATAACTTTTTACTACTTATAACTAACAATAATAAATTATTTTTACGTTAATTTTTGATTAGATGATATAAAATACACAAAAAAAATTGCTTTAAATAATGTTGTAAACGCTTAATAAATAGGATATTATATAATTATATGATTATTTTAATATTTTTTTCTGCAAATTATTTAACTTTTTTTTTGATTTATTCGTAGATATAATACTTTTTTATATTATATTTGTAAAATATTTCTGCTACAAAAAAAGAAGTAATTCATAATTGTATATCCTAAAAAAAATTATGTTTTTTTATTTTTTTTGTGGAATTGATATTTTTTATGCTATATTTGTAAAAAAATTATATGAAAAAATCTATTAACAAAAACTGAATGATATGAGATAAAAAATTCTTACTTTAAGTTCCGATAATATCGGAAAAGTGCAACGGCACTATACTAGATTTTAAAATTATACATATTATATATAAACAAACAAATAATTAATAATTAATCTATAACAAATATGAAAAAATTATTCACTCTTATTCTAATTGCATTGCTGGCATTGCCAACAATGAATGTTTTGGGACAAACACCTCCACCAATGCCAACAGGAGGCGAAAAACAACTTAACCTCACTGTTTTTTTACAGGGGTTCTATAACGGATCCGAAATGACACAGTGTTTACTTGATGATGGTGCTACGCCAAAGTTCTCAGGAACTATTGTCGATACCATTACTGTAGAGTTACATAATTCCGCAGACTATACAATAATTGAATATTCTGCTTGTGGTGTTGAGCTCCAGACAAATGGTACTGCCAATTCCCCTGGTAAAACATATATTGGTGTGCCAAAGACTTTTAATGGGCTCTATTATATTACTGTAAAAACTCGTAATCATATTGAAACAACTACTGCTGCTCCTGTTGACTTTAGCAGTACTATTTCAAAATATGTTAATTACGATTTTTCAACTTCTCCTGATAAAGCTTATGGTTATTACCCAGGTATTTATGAGTCAATGATTCAACCTTTTGGTACTGGTACAGCTTATTGTCTTTATGCAGGAGATATTACTCAAGACGGGCTTGTGGATTTTGATGATATAAGTATTGCAAATGATGATTTCTATTTATCTATAGTAGGATATGATGTTGCTGATATAAATGGTGATGGAATGGTAGATATTTCTGATAGAAGTATTGCAAATGATAATTTTTATTTAAGTGCTCAAAAAATTACTCCTTAACATTAGAATAAATAATTTTATAAAATAAATAAATAAAGTAATAATAATAAAAAATTTAAAAGTATGAAAAATAAATTTACTTTAGCAATATGTTTGTTCTTTATAATGAATACATCAATATTTGCTCAATCTTATGAATTAACAATGAAAAATTTTGTTCAGGTTTCTGAATGTCAATTTGAATATGATATTTATTTAAAAAATAACGGTGCTACTTCATGGGCTTATGAAACTAGTCAAACTGCTATTACTTCTAATGCTGCTATAAAAAATGGAGGTGATTTTCAAAATGCTTATTTAGTGCTTGATAATACAAATTCTGGCTTACCACTCAATCAACAACTTCAAGCTTCAAACTTTTTTAATTCAGCACTTAATGGTATATCTACAGGTAGTCCTATTATCAGTACTGGTAATAATGTATTAATTTTAGCACCTAATGATCAGATACTTCTTTCTCATTTTATTGTAAAATTGAGAAATGCCACTAATACTAGTTTTAGTAATTTTGCTAGTGCTGTAACAACTTTTGCTTTTAAAACTGCAAATACAAAAGTTAATCGTTGTCCTTATACTGTTGTTTCTGGTAATATAGGATTGAAATCAGGTAGTGCTGTTCTAATTGCTACAAAAACACTTACAGTTGACCCAAGTTGTAATGCTCGCAAAATGGCAAGTCATTATATGAATGTTGCTGGAAACACTAGTAATGTTTCTAACTGGAACAATGCTGTTGGTGCAACAGGTGTTGGATATAATACATTACCAAGTGCAACAAGTTGCGCTATTATTGGTGTTGCTGGTGCTACAATGGATGCAAATTTAACAGTTGCAAATTTAAATATTAAATCAACTTCTACTTTAGCAATTAATCCTGGTGTTCAATTAAGTGTAGATAGTATTTTATATAACGATAATGTAAGTCCATCTGCCTTAACATTATTATCAGACGCTTCAGGAACTGCTTCGTTAAAGAATAGTACTGTAGGTGTTACTGCAACGATACAACGTTACATTCCATTATGGACTGCAACAGCTGGATATCACCTTTTATCATCACCTGTTAGCGGACAAGCTATTAATCCTAATTTTGTAAGTACTCCTGCTACTAGTTATGATTTTTATTTATACAATCCAGCAGCCACAACTAACGTTTGGGAAAACTATAAAGCAGGTAATTTTTTTAATACAAATGGTAGTACTAATAATTTTGTTGTAGGTAAAGGTTATTTAGCTTCTTATGCAACATCTGGAACCCATAATTTTGCAGGTACAATGAATGTTGCTGACGTTACTCCTTCTGTAACTGCAACTACAGGATTTAACTTAATAGGTAATCCTTATGCTTGTGCAATTCAAGGTAATATAGCTACATGGAAAACAGGTATGAGTAATGCTGTTTATGTATTAGATGGTGCTACTAACACTTATAAAGATTGGAATGGTGTAACAGGTACTTTCAATGGTGAAATTCCTGCAATGCAAGGTTTCTTTGTTCAATCTACTGCAGCCGCTTCTTCTATTACTATTAAAGCTTCTGCTAAAAAACATAGCAGCAATGCTTTCTTAAAAACAACATTGGATAATCATTTGCAACTTAATGTACAATCACCCAACAATACCAGCGATGCTACTATTATTTATTTCAAAGATGAAAATAGCAATGACGTTGATAATTATGATGCAATGCTAATGCCAGCTGCAAATCCTTCAAATACTCAAATTTATTCTTATATCAATAGCGATAAATATTCTATTGATGCATTAGCTGCTTATTCAGCTCCTATTTATGTTAATGTTGGTTTCGAACCAAAAGTTGATGGAAACTTTACTATCACAGCTGGTGATATCCAAAGCTTTAATGCTGCTTCATCTATTATTTTACAAGATTTAAAAACCAATACTACTCAAGATCTTCGTTCAAACCCAACTTATACATTTACTGCATCTACAGTTGATAACGTAAATCGTTTTAAAGTTTTATTTGATCTTTCAGTAGTTGGTATTAATAATGTAAATGCAGTTGCAAATACTATTTACAGTTTCGAAAACAGCATTTATATTAAAACAACTGAAAAAGTTAAATCTGTTAGCGTATTCAATATGTTAGGACAAGAAGTAGAAAATATTCAACAACCAACTTCTAATGTTTTAACAATTAATCAAACAAGTGGTTATTATACTGTACGTGTTATAACTGAAGCTAATGTTTATTCACAAAAAGTTTATATTAAATAAATTTAAAACAACATGTATATGAAAAAGCTAATAATAAAATTCTCTATCATTGCTTGTTTAATGTTTTTACCAACGCTAAGCAGTAATTTATTTGCACAAGCTCCACCAAAACCACCTAGTTCAGATGGAGGAACTACAGTTATTCACGGAGCCTCAGCTGATCAATCTGGTGGTGGTGCACCTATAGATGGCGGTTTAAGCATATTATTACTGTTAGGAGCTGCTTATGGTGGCGGTAAAAGCTATTTATTAAGAAAAAAAGAAAAAAAATAAGCTATTTCTCTTAATATAATATCTAAGCCAATTGATTAGATTACCAAAAAAGTCCCATTTCGATGGGACTTTTTTTTATTATCTATGTTAATCTGCATAAAATGTTTAATTTTGGCAAATAAAAAAATAAGTAGTAAAAAGTCATTAAAGTTCTCTTTTAATTTTTGAAATTATAAAATAAAAAATTTAGAACACGGATGAAACGGATACGTTCCGTAAACGCGGATATTCGCGGATTTTATGTATATATCTGTATTTTTGATGTTTAAAATCAGTTTAAATCAGTGTTTCCTTTTAGGGATTCGACATATTAGCGTTCAAAAAAATAAATCAGGAGAATCAATACTTTAGTTTAAATGTAACATTAAATTATTCTAATTAATTAAATCATGCGAATTAAAAATAATATTCCGAATTTAATTACGCTACTCAATTTATTTTGTGGTTGTTTGGCTATAGTTGCTGCTTTTAAAACAGATTTAATAATAGCATCTTATTTAATTTTTGCAGGAGCCATATTTGATTATTTAGACGGAACTGCTGCAAGATTATTGAAAGCTAAATCGGAAATAGGGAAAGAATTAGATTCCTTAGCCGATGTTGTTAGTTTTGGAATTGTTCCATCTATTATTGCTTTTCAGCTTTTAAATAAGTATTCAATTGATATTCCTATATTTCAAAATTTTAAGTTTTTATTATATTTTCCTTTTTTAATTGCTTTATTATCGGCAGTAAGATTGGCTAAGTTTAATATTGACGACAGACAGACCATTTCTTTTCTTGGTTTACCAACACCTGCCAATGCCATTTTTTGGGCTTCGGCCCCTTTAATTATTTATTTTCAATATTATACAAATTTTGAATACTTAAAATGTATTCATATTTTTTTGTCGAATTTATTTCAAAACCCCTATTTTATTTTCTTATTATCAATCATAATGTCAATACTATTGATAGTTGAACTTCCTCTTTTTTCACTTAAATTCAAGGATTTTACTTGGAAAAATAATAAAATAAAAATAGTATTTATACTGATATCTTCTCTTTTACTTTTGCTTCTTAATGCAGCAGCTTTACCAATTATTATTATTTTATATATCATTTTATCAGTTATACATCAGTATTTATTGTAAATTATTAATCACAAAATAAACACACCTATTATGAATTTCAGAGCAGAAATTGACGTGATGCCATTAAAGGCATTACTAGATCCACAAGGAAAAGCTGTTACATCAAGTATGAAAAATTTAGGTTTACCTACGATTACCAATGTTCGTATAGGTAAACACATTTCAATGGAAGTAGAAGCTGAAAATAAAGAACTAGCCAGCAAAATGGTTGATAAAGCCTGTAAAGATTTACTTCATAATCCTATAATGGAAGGCTATGAGTTTCATATTAATGAAATTTAATTTCTAATTTTTTTCTTTCAACTAATTTTTTTACCGGCTTAACAGTTATTTAACTGCGTATATTTTAATCATATATGTGCTTATCTGAATGTTTTATTAATTTTGCTTTTAAATAAATATAAAATGCGTATTTACACAAAATTTCAACAAAAAAGCATCTATAGTATATTTCTATTTTTGTTTTTTTTATCAATTAGTGGATTTTCACAAATCAAAAGTCCGGTAAAATGGTCTTATTCTGTAAACCAAAATAGTGTAGAATCGGCCGAACTTATTATTACAGCAAAAATTGATAAAGGTTGGCATTTGTATTCACAATACATGGATGAGGGAGGTCCGATAGTTACAAGTTTTAAATTTAATAAATCAAAAGCATATAAACTTGATGGTAAAACTTCAGAGCCTAAACCTCAAGCTGAGTTTGATGATATGTTTAAGATGACAGTGAAGTATTTTAATACTAAAGCTGTTTTTAAGCAAAAGATTAAAATATTGTGCGATAAAGATTTTACAGTTAAAGGCGGCTTTGAATACATGGTGTGTAATGATGGTAGCTGCATTCCTTTTCAGGATAATTCTTTTGAATTCAAAGTAAAAGGTAATCCAAATGCTAATGAAATAATTGCGAAAGATACATCAACAACTGCTTCTTCTACTATTCAGGATAATAAAACTTTTGATACTACTCAATTAAAAAAAGATACTACAAAAATTGCAATTAAAGTTGAGAATAATAAACCTTTAAATACAAATGGCAAGCCTTTATATATGATATTTTTGGCTGCTTTTTTAGCGGGTATACTTACATTAATTACCCCTTGTGTATTTCCTATGATTCCTATGACTATAAGTTTTTTTATGAAAGGGAATAAAAATAGGAAAAAAGGTTTACAACAAGCTTATTTCTTTGGGTTTTCCATTGTCATGATATTCGGAGGACTCGGATTATTACTCACATTATTATTGGGTAAAGATGCGATGTATATTATCAGTACGCATTGGATTCCGAACCTGCTTTTCTTTATAATTTTCATGGTATTTGCTCTCTCGTTCTTTGGTTTGTTTGAACTTACGCTACCCAGTTCACTCATTAATAAATCGGATCAGAATGCAGATAAAGGTGGCTATTTAGGAACTTTTTTTGTTGCTTTTACCACTGTATTGGTATCTTTTTCGTGCACAGGTCCTATATTGGGTGCAGCCCTTATTGAACTTTCGTCAGGTTCAAATGATAGTATGGTTTTCCTTATTTCGATGATAGGATTTGCATTGGGTTTTGCAATACCTTTTACTTTACTGGCAATGTTTCCTTCGGTATTAAGTAAGTTAAAGTCGGGAAGTTGGTTGAATACGGTTAAAATTGTATTTGGCTTTCTGGAAATTGCATTGGGATTAAAATTTTTATCTATGGCCGACTTAGGTGCTAATTGGGGGCTTTTGGATAGAGAAACCTTCCTTTCGTTATGGATTGTTGTATTTGCTCTCTTAGGCTTTTATTTGTTGGGTAAATTAAAATTTAAAGGAGACAATGATATAGAAAGAATCAGTGTTCAACGTTTGATGCTTTCTATTGTCACTTTTTCATTTGTAATTTATATGATTCCCGGATTGTGGGGAGCACCTTTAAAAGTATTATCAGGTTATGTGCCACCATTAACTACTCAGGATTTTGATATCAATAGACTGCTTGTTGAAAATGGAGGTAAAACCTCTCATACAAGTGATTTAGGTGAGCGAAAATATACAGAAAAACTTCATTTACCAACTGGCTTTGAAGGTTTCTTTGATTTGAATGAAGCAAAAGCTTATGCTAAGAAAGTGAATAAACCTATATTTGTTGATTTCACAGGAAAAACTTGTGCTAATTGTCGTGAAATGGAAGCCAATGTTTGGAATGCACTAGATGTCAAGAAAATACTCACCGAAAACTATGTAATGGTTGCTTTGTATGCTGATGCCAATTTTATTGACTTACCCGAAAATGAATGGATAACAACAAAAGAAGGTAAAGTAATTAAAAAATTAGGTACTAAAAACCTGAATTATCAAATTACTCGTTTTAATATGAATGCACAGCCTTATTACGTTTTAATGGATTGGAACGAAAATGTTTTAACCAAAGAAAACAAAGCTTATGACAAAACAGTGGCAAACTTTGTGAAATTTTTAAACGAAGGCTTGGAAGCTTATAAAAAGCAAAATAAATAAGCAAATACTATCATAGTTTTTTTCTTTTTTCTCAGTATAAAAAATGTCTGAATAGTTTATTTAATCTAAAAGACGAATATTTTTCGCACATTATTTTTTTTCAAAGTAATATTATTTAAGCATATTATTAATTTAAATATTTTTGCAAAATATTAAATTTGCAATGAATAAAGAACCTTTTTTTATCAATTTCCCAACAACATTAAAGCTGATTAGCCTGCTAGTTATCATAATTATCAGTGTTTTCATAATTAATTTATTAGGAATAGTAATTTCCTTACCTTTTTGGGGAAAAGATGCCATGTCAGCTTTTACAGGGAATATTAATCTTAAGATAAATGATAATATTAACTTTTATAAATACTTACAAATTATTAATCAGTTAGGTATGTTTATCATTCCTTCTATTATATTTGCTTTCTTAGCAAAAAGAAGTATTTCTAATTACTTGAAAATAAAACATCGTCCTTATTTATATCCTTTAATAATAGGAATTATTGTAATGATTGTTTCAATGCCTTTTATTAATTGGTTAATTGGTGTAAACGAAACAATTCATTTACCTGGAGCTTTTTCCGGAATTGAAGACTGGATGCGGAGATCGGAAGATAGTGCTGATGTTTTTACAAAAGCATTTTTGAATGTAACAAGTATTGGCGGATTGGTAATAAACTTAGTTATGATTGCTGTACTCCCTGCAATTGGTGAAGAGTTTTTATTTAGAGGTGTATTGCAAAAACTATTTAAAAATTGGTTTGGCAATATACACATTGCTATTATTGTTACTGCATTTTTATTTAGTGCTATGCATTTGCAGTTTTTTGGTTTTTTTCCAAGAATGGTTTTAGGATTGTTACTGGGTTATTTGTTTTATTTCAGTAATAATTTGTGGGTTCCAATTGCAGCACATTTTTTTAACAATGCTTTTGCCGTTACGGTTTCATTTTTGAATAATAAAAAGCTAATACAGACGAATATTGATTCTTTGGGAAATGTTGGTAATAATTACTTTTTAATTATTGGAAGTTTTATCTTGACTATCATTTTAATTATAAGTATTTATAAAAGAGAAATGAGCAAGAATAGGGAGGAGAATATAATTCATCCTCTTTGAAATAAAAAAAGAATTATAAATTTAAACAATTTATAATTCTTTTTTAGAAGAGTTTGACATTTTAATGAAATATCTATTTTTTTAATGCTATAGCTCTTTGTTGCAACTCTATATCTTCAACTTTTACAGCTATCATTTTGATTTCATGAGGAATAGGTTTAGTGTCTTCGTTTACATGCACAAAAGTAATAAATCCGTCTACAATGAAATCATTAGGCTTATCAATAGTACAAACACTTATATATGCAACAATACTGCTTTTTCCACAATACACAATTTTACTGCAATAGCATATAGTAGCACCAAGTTTTACACTTTTTGAAAAGTGCATTCCATGAATTTTTAAACAAATTACGTTTTTGGGATTAATAATGCTTGAGGCGGCAATAAACCCTGATTCAACAAACCATTCAGCACTTCTTCCTGCAAATAAGGTTCCGTGATGATTCAAATCTTCACTTTTTATTAATCGGTAAGTTGTATAAGGTTTAATTTCTTTTTTCTGTATCATTGTAATTTTTTTTCTTGCAAAATTACTGTTATTTATCAATATTTTTTAAAAGAAATATCAATAATAGAAAAAAATAATCTAATAAATTGCCTACAAGGAATGAAAAAATACAAGAAATAAAGAATATTCAAATTAATATTCTTCGTTGTAGAAATTTTGAATGATTTAATTTGCGGAGAGGGTGGGATTCGAACCCACGATACGCTTTTCGCGTATACACACTTTCCAGGCGTGCGCCTTCGACCACTCGGCCACCTATCCTTTCATCTTAAAATAATGAATAGATTTCTCCTTTCATTTATTTCAATCTGTACAAATCCTTATATATTCAATAAAGAATATTTAATTTATTGGTCGGCTAAATTACAATAAAAAATACAAAATATGTTTCCTTTTTTAGTGTAATTTCTCTTTATTTATTGTACAACCTTATTTTTAATTCGTTAACTCACCTCTCAATGAAATTTGTAAATATTTTTTTATTTCATCTTTTGATAAATTTCTACCAAGTAAAAACATTAGCTTTGCTATAGCTGATTCTGTTGTTATATCATAACCTCCTACTACTCCAATTCTTCCCAAATCAACACTGGTTTCGTATTTGCCAATTTCAACGCTTCCGGATTTACATTGAGTTACATTTAAAATAATAATATCATTTTTTATAGCATTTTCAAGTGCTTCTATAAACCATTTGTCAGTAGGAGCATTACCAGAACCATAAGTTTCCATAACTACAGCTTTTAATCCTTGTATGGCAAAAATGCTTTTTACAACATTTTCTGATATGCCTGGAAATAATTTTAAAATAGCAAGGTTTTGATCTAAAGTATAATGCACTTTTAGTTTTTTGAAATTGGGTTTTAATATCAGGTGATTTTTATATTTTATATGTACGCCTACTTTTGCCAATGTCGGATAATTACCTGAAACAAAAGCTTCAAAATTCTCTGCATTAAATTTATTGGTACGATTACCTCTAAATAATTTATTCTCAAAACAAATACACACTTCAGGAACGATAGGCGTATCTTCAATTTTGGCAGCAGCTATTTCAATAGAATTAATAATATTATCACGACCGTCAGTTCTAACCACGCCTAATGGTATTTGTGAGCCAGTTAATATAACAGGTTTGTTTAAGTTCTCCAACATAAAACTTAGTACTGAAGCCGTAAACGACATCGTATCTGTGCCATGCAATACTACAAACCCATCATAACTTTCATAATTTTTTTCAATTACACCAGCTAATTTTACCCAAAAATCAGGATTCATATTCGATGAATCTATCAATGGTTCAAAACTATAGGAATCTATTTTATAATTAAAGTTTTTTAATACAGGAATAGATTGGTACAATAAATCCATATTTATCGGATGTAAAGCTCCTGTTTCAGGATCTTTTATCATACCAATAGTACCACCAGTGTATATTACCAAAATGGATGTTTTGCTTTCCATGCAATTGATTTAATAAATTAAAGCTGATTAAGTTAATGTTTAAAAGTGATGTTGATATCTTCTAATGTATTTCAAATACTTCTATTCAACTATTTTAATATTAAAGAGTTCTACTGCATTTTTTGTAGTTATTCTTGCAACCTCTTCAATAGATATTTCTTTAGATTCTGCTATTTTTTGAGCAATTAAAGTTAAATAAGAACTTTCGTTTCTCAAACCTCTATGAGGAGAGGGCGTTAAATAGGGAGCATCCGATTCGAGAATGATATTTTCTAAGCTAATATGATCTATAACTTTATCTAAACCTGAATTCTTAAAAGTAATCACACCTCCGATTCCTAAAAAAAAACCCATTTCTATAATATCAAGGGCTTGTTGATAAGAACCACCAAAACAATGGAAAACACCTCTTAAATTTTCGTCCTTTACTTCTTGTACTATTTCAATAGCTTCTTCAAATGAACTTCGAGTATGTATGGCAATTGGTAAATTAAATTCTTTTGCCAATTCTAATTGATAACGAAGAACAAACTCTTGTTCCTTACGAAATGACTTATCCCAATGCAAATCAATACCAATTTCCCCAATTCCATAATATTTATTAGTCAATAATTCATGTCTGATGGTTAAGAGTTCTTGCATGTAATTATCTTTTACCGAAGTAGGGTGAAGTCCAATCATAGGAAACATTCGTTCAGGATAAAGCTTACATAGAGCATTCATTTTGTTGATAGTAGAGCCGTCAATATTGGGGAGTAAAAAATATTCAACATTATTCTGTATCGCATTATTTACAACTTCTTGAATATCATCTTTGTAATCATCAAGATAAAGATGTGTATGTGTGTCTATTAGTACCATATTGCAAAAATAGATTAAATTTTATTCTAATTATTTATAATTTTGTAAAAAAAATAAAATTTTGAAGATTTTAATTCTCAGATTTAGTTCTATAGGAGATATTATTCTTACAACCCCAATTGTTAGATGCCTTAAATTACAATTGCCAAATATTGAAATCCATTATCTTACAAAAACTGTATTTTCAAATTTGCTGACAAATAACTTATACATTGATAAGGTTCATTGTTATGATAATAATCTTAATGAAATTATCCATAATCTTAAGAAAGAGAATTTTGATTATATTATCGATTTACATAACAATATAAGAACAGCTATTGTAAAATTCCGATTACTCAAACCTTCTTCAACTTTTAATAAGCTTAATTTTAAAAAATGGCTGATTGTAAATTTTAAAATTAATTTACTTCCGGATATTCATGTTGTTGATAGATATTTTAAAACTTTAGAAAAACTAAATATTAAAAATGATAAGCAGGGTATTGATTTTTTTATTCCCGAAGAGGAAAAAGTCGATATTAATTTATTGCCCCATAATTTTCATAATGGCTTTATTACATTAGTAGTAGGAGGGAAGCATACCACTAAGCAATTACCTGAAGCTATGCTTATCAATCTTTGCAAAAAAACTGAAACTCCTATTGTATTAATGGGTGGAAAAGAAGATCGTGATAGGGCTGAAAATATCAGAAATTCTGCTGGAAACCATAATGTTTTTAATGCATGTGGTATTTTTAGCATTCATCAGTCATCATCTATTATTGAGCAATCTTTAAAAATTATCACTGCTGACACAGGACTAATGCACATTGCTTCTGCATTTAAAAAAGAAATTATTTCAGTTTGGGGTAATACCATTCCTGAATTTGGAATGTACCCTTATTTACCCGAAAATGAAAAATACAAATCTGAAATAATACAAGTGGTTGGATTAAAATGCCGTCCTTGTAGTAAAATAGGATTCAAAGAATGTCCCGAACGACACTTTGATTGTATGAATAAAATAGACACCAATCAACTACTAAAACATTTTAAAAATGACTAAAAACGCTGAAGCTTTTGAACGTTTAATTGAAATAATGGATACTTTAAGAGCTAATTGTCCCTGGGATAAAAAACAAACTTTCGAAAGTTTACGATATTTAACCATCGAAGAGATGTATGAATTATCGGATGCTATTATGGATAAAGATTTGGATGAAATCCGAAAAGAACTGGGTGATTTGATGTTGCATATTGTTTTTTATGCAAAAATAGGACAGGAAAAAGGAGCTTTTGATATAAAAGATGTATTAAATGGAATTTCCGACAAATTAATTAATCGTCACCCTCATATTTATGGTGATGTAAAAGTAAATAATGCGGAAGATGTAAAAAATAATTGGGAAAAAATCAAACTTACTGAAGGTCGAAAATCAGTATTAGAAGGCGTTCCCAATGCACTTCCTGCTATGGTAAAAGCTTACCGAATTCAAGAAAAAGTTAGAGGTGTTGGTTTTGATTGGGAAGAAACGCATCAGGTTTGGGATAAAGTAATGGAAGAAATTAATGAATTCAAAGAAGAAGTAGAAACTAACGCTCCAAAGGATAAGATAGAGGATGAGTTTGGTGATATTTTGTTTGCCCTGATTAACTATGCACGTTTTATTGATATTAATCCTGAAGATGCATTGGAAAAAACCAACAGAAAATTTATCAAACGTTTCAAATATCTCGAAGAAAAAGCTTTTGAAAAAGGAAAAAGCCTACACGATATGACATTAGCTGAAATGGACGTGTATTGGAACGAAGCAAAGAAAGAGGAATAAATAAGTACTCCATTTAATTAAGCACAAAACTAATTTAGATACTTTATTACAAACCTTTATAAATAAAATAATGCAATTAAAAAATGATTATTCTTACTGGCTGATAATTTTTTTTAGCTTTGTTTTAATTTTATTTCGTATTATTTCTCCGCCTACAAATATCTTATCATGGGATGTTTTTGGATATTATCTTTATTTGCCGGCAAAATTTATATACCATAATCTTTCACTTACTGACCAGTCTTGGTTAACCGAATTGATTAAAAAATATGAGCCAACATCTACCCTATACCAAGCAATCTTGCTGCCAAATGGTAATTGGGCGATGAAATATTCCATGGGTTTAAGCATATTTTATAGTCCATTTTTTTTTATAGGTCATCTTATTGCAAGCTTATGTGGATACCCCACTGATGGGCTTTCGCTTCCCTACCAATATTCTATGGCAGGAGGCGGTGTTATATTTGCTATAATCGGATTGTTCTATTTTAGGAAAATACTTAAGCATTTTTTCAATGAACGAATTACCATCATTCTTCTCATTATAATTTTTACAGCTACAAATTATTTCCAACTTACTGTATTTGATGGCACTTTGCTGTCGCACAATTTTCTCTTTACTTTGTACGCTATACTTATCTGGTATACTATACAATGGCACGAAAAATCCACCATAAAGTCGGCTTTAATGATTGGAGTCCTCTCTGGTTTTATCATACTAATACGACCTTCGGAAATAGTTTGTCTGTTAATCCCTATTTTCTGGAATATATACAACAAAGATTCTCTGCAAAAAAAGTACAAATTGCTTCAAAAATACTTTTCTCACATTATCATATTAGGTATAGCTTTGTTTGTTGTAATACTTCCCCAACTAATATATTGGAAAATAATCAGCGGTCATTTTATTTTTTATTCCTATACTAATCCTGGTGAAGGGTTTGACTTCAAATGTCCGCATACTTTAAAATTTCTTTTTAGTTTTCGCAAAGGATGGCTTATATACACTCCTGTGATGATTTTTGCTCTTATCGGATTTTATCATTTGCACAAGAAACAAAGAAATATTTTTCCTGCAATTTTAATATTTTTCATCATCAGTATTTATGTAATTTCAAGTTGGAGCTGCTGGTGGTATGCTGGAGGTTCTTATAGTTCAAGATCTTTGGTGCCTGCATATATTTTATTAGCTTTGCCATTAGGCTATTTTGTTCAAGAACTTTTAAAGAAAAAGTTACTACCTATCATCTTTGGGGTCATCGGGATATTCATGATTTTTCTGAATCTTTTTCAAACTTGGCAATTTGAGAAAGATATAATTAGCCGCGAAAGCATGACCATGAAATATTATTTTGCAATATTTGGAAAAACCTCTGTAAGTGAAGAAGATAAAAAATTACGTCTTGTTGAACGTAGTAGTGAAGCAATAGAACACTTTACCAATAAAGAAAACTACAACAAAAGAACTTTGTGTTCTTATGATTTTGAAAATATTCAAGATACCAGACTTATATGTCATATTGGTAAAGGTTCTATGCGATTAAACGGACAATCGCCTTATTCAGTTGGACCTAACATTATGTTCAAAGACCTTACCAGTAAAGATCATGCTTGGATACGTGCCAGCGTATGGATTTATATTCCGGAAACTTATTCTGAAGAACTACCTGCACTGATACTTACCTTTCATCACAAAGGGCAAACTTATAAATACAGAGGGATTGACATGCTAAAAGAACATACAAGAAAAGGACAATGGAACTATTTAACGGTCGATTATCTTACACCCGAAGTGAGATCTGAAGAAGATAATATGAAAGTGTATGTTTGGCAAAAAGGACAAGAGACTGTATTTGTTGATGATTTTATTGTTGATGTTTATGAGCCGAAATAATTCTAAAATATTAAAATACAAACAAAACAAATATGATTACAATTAAAAGATTTATATTCAACGGATTTCAGGTAAATACGTATGTCTTATTCGACGAAACCAAAGACTGTATCATCATTGATGCAGCCAACTACGATAGCAGTGAAGATGCTGCATTGTCAGCTTTTATTGAAAAAGAAAATTTAAAACCCATTGCTCAAATATATACACACTGTCATATCGACCATGTGTTGGGAAGTGCTTATGTCGAAAAAAAATATCACATTGGCATGAGTATTCATCCCGATAGCAAAGGATTTTTAAAAACTGCAATTGCTCAAGGTGCAATGTATGGTTTTGATTTAAAATCAACCGCTCAAATAGCTAAGCTTGTCGAAGAAGGAGATAAAATTATTGTTGGAAATTCAGAATTAGAAGTCGTGTATACACCGGGTCATGCTGATGGAAGTATTTGTTTGGTAAACCATGCCCAACAATTTGTAATTTCCGGCGATGTGCTTTTTCATGAAAGTATAGGACGTACAGATTTACCAACCGGCGATTTTAAAATTTTACATGAGAATATCACAAAAAAACTTTTTTCATTACCAGATGTTTATACCGTATATCCTGGTCATGGTTCAGAAACAAGCATCGGACATGAGAGGATAAATAATCCATTTTTATAAACATAATATCTCTTAATTAAATGAAAAATAATGTAGGTGCAATTGACAAGACTATCCGATTAATAATTGCTGCAATTGCTGCAATTTTAATAATAACAGGTGTTTTAACTGGATTGTTAGCTATTATTTTCGGAATAATTGGTGCAGTAATGCTCATCACATCTTTTATGGGATTTTGTGGCCTTTACGCCATTTTTGGCTTTAACACATGTAAGATAGAAGAAGAAAAATAATACTTATTCCTTTTGAAAGAGAGAACAATTCTTCGGATCAAAAAAGAGACAGGGTTGCAGAAAAGATGAATAATGCCAACCATTTTGAAAGGATGAATAAAAGATCAGATAATATGAGAACTTTTGGGCATAAAGTCGGAAATCGCTCGGGAGGAAAAGCCAGACATGGAGGTTCGGGAATAAGAAGGTAAGACTTTGGTATTGTAATATATTATTCTTACAAAATTTTATAGCAAGTAATAGGGTAACCTCAGATTTATTGCTGCAATTTTGCAGGCAAAGAAAGAAATCTATAGCAATTAATAATAATTAACTGTTATAGATTTTTATTTTTGAAATAGTATTTGATTTGAAATAAATTTTATTACTTTTACACCTTCATTTTTTAACAAAACCTTAATAAACAATGATAACTTAAAACTCTATATAAAAACATAAAAAGGCGTTAGCTTTTATTTCTGTTCGTGAAATCTCGACCATTTCCAAATGACTACAGAGGTAATAAGTATTAACGCTCACGCTATGGCGTGGGCTTTACTTATTTGTAGTCAGGGTTTGTCGAGAACCTCACGGATGAATATAGTTTAGTTCCCACGCTTTTTTATTTAATCTTTTTACAATTAAAAACTGTTTTGGGGAATTAGACAAGAAAAATATTAATCTTTAAAACTATATTGAAATGAAAAAGAAATTTAAAACCTTATTATTAGTTGCAGTTCTAATAGCTGCTTGTTTTGGATGTAAAAAAGATGATGACAATTCAAATAATCCATCAGTTGCTAATTTTGCAATATCTGGAGATAATGAATTTGCTCCAAGAGCAGTAATATTTAGTAATCAATCTTTAAATGCAACATCTTATTTATGGAATTTTGGAGATGGTCAAACTTCAACAGCAGAAAATCCAAATCATGTTTTTAATGCTGGCGGTACGTATAATGTGACTCTAACGGCTACAAATAGCGTTGGACAAAATGTAGTTAATAAAACTGTGATTATTAAAAATGCTCCTTCAAAACTAAAAATAACAAGAATCGTTTTAACAAGCATACCTTTTATAAATAGTAGCGGATCAGGTTGGGATACATATAATGGGCCTGATGTTTATTTTAAATTATCTGATGATGCAAGTACTGCATATTTTACAAGTGGGGGAATATTTAATGATCTTGTAAGCTCCACGCTTCCAGTTGCATTTACTACAGGCTTTCCTTTTACAATTATTGATCTTGATTATAATTTCATAATGGGATTTTGGGATCAAGATAGTCCCGATGCAGATGATTATATGGCTGGTTTTTATTTTAAAGTGAGAACAAAAATGCCAACGGATGGCAGTTTATATCCTGCAACTATAGTTATGCAAAGCGCCACAAATGGTTTAAATTTCACTCTTAATGTAGAATGGTTACCATAATTTTAATAATTTTATTTTATGAAAAAACAGGTACTTATTATCTTAATAATATCACTATTTATTGGGGAGCTATCTTATAGTCAAACAACTTTAGAGGCTGTTACGCAAACATTAAACGGAAAAAAATGGTTGAATAAAAGCATTTTAAATAAAACCTATCCATTAAATTCAATTAGTAAAGCAAAATTTAATAATGGAAAATCTAAAGAGATTATAAAACTTGATATTCCTGAAGGCACTTATAATATTTTTTTTAGAGTCACGGTATTAGATATTAAATCAAAATACCAATTTCCTGCACAGGAAACATTTTTTGCTACTGCTTTTGAAAAAAAAGGAGATGGAAACTTATATAAACCAACAAACTCATTATTTGATTTTTTTATTTTTCAATTTTCAGGTGATGCAGAATCCTTTTTGAAAGATGAAAAATATAATAACAATTATTTCAAATTAAATACTAATTCTTTTTGGGATAAAATTAGTGTAAAAGGGAATAATTATTGGATAGGCTTGCGTAATCCTAATACATTTGATGGAATAAAAATAATCCTTGAAGTTGTTGCTCAAGGGTATTATTAAGCTTATAACCTCTAAATTTATGTTTTAAAGATAGCTGTCTAATAATATGACAGCTATTTTTGTTTAATTTTCACCAGCAATACCTCCGTCGTCATTAACATATATTTGTCGATAACAACATCGATAATGTTATTAATTACACTACCTCCGTTGTTAACAACATTGGCATTGTTATTAGCAACAATGACGATGTTATTACTAACATTGCCTAAGTTATCGATAACATTGCCTAAGTTATCGATAACAATGGCATTGTTATTATCAACAGCCGTGTTTTTTTCTACAATGAATAAAAACAGGAAGTGTAAATTGTTTTTTTTGTTTACACAAAACTATAATCAACTTTGTTTTAAGGGGTGAGCATATTCCTTACATCTTCTGCTGTAATTACATTATCGCAAAGAATGTTCAGCCGCTCCACTATAAGTTCAAAACTATTGGAATAAAGCATTACTAAAATCCCGAAATTTCAATATAAATATCTGTAAAAAAACACAATCTTATACCCTTTATCATATATATTATTATTACTTTTGCTCTAAAATTCAAAAGGACTATTTTTAAAGTTTATATACTATAAATCAGTTTTTTAAAAAATATAATACAATGGAAAGAAAGAAAAAATTTATTACATGTGATGGAAATCATGCTGCGGCGCACATCGCTTACATGTTCAGCGAAGTTGCTGCAATTTATCCTATTACGCCATCTTCAAATATGGCAGAAAACGTAGATGAATGGGCTGCTACCGGAAGAAAAAACATCTTTGGTGATGAAGTAAAAGTAGTAGAAATGCAATCGGAGGGTGGTGCTGCAGGTGCAGTTCATGGTTCATTACAAGCAGGTGCATTAACTTCAACCTATACGGCTTCACAGGGTTTACTGCTTATGATTCCTAATATGTATAAAATTGCCGGCGAATTATTACCTTGCGTATTTCACGTAAGTGCTCGTACATTGGCTGCACATGCTTTATCTATTTTCGGAGATCATTCCGATATCTATTCATGCCGTCAAACCGGTTTCGCTTTCCTTGCAACAGGTAGTGTTCAGGAAATTATGGACTTAGCGGGTGTTGCTCACTTATGCGCTATCAAATCCAGGGTTCCTTTTTTACATTTCTTCGATGGTTTCAGAACTTCTCACGAAATTCAAAAAATAGAAGTATTAGCTAATGAAGATTTAGCTCCTCTTATTGATTACAAAGCATTGCAAGAATTCAGAGACCGTGCTTTAAATCCAGAACATCCTGTAATGCGTGGAACTGCTCAAAATCCTGATATTTTCTTTCAAGCTAAAGAAGCATCCAATGCTTTCTATGAACCAATTCCTGATATGGTTGAATCTTACATGCAGGAAATTGCAAAACTTACCGGAAGAGTTTACCACCCATTTACCTATTATGGTGCTGCCGATGCAGATAACATTATCGTGGCAATGGGCTCAATTACAGATACCACTAAAGAAGTTGTTGATCACTTAATAGCTAAAGGCGAAAAAGTTGGTTTAATCAGTGTACATTTATACCGTCCTTTCTCTGAAAAATATTTCTTCAATGTATTGCCAAAAACGGTTAAAAAAATTACAGTATTAGACCGTACCAAAGAAATTGGTGCTAACGGAGATCCTTTGTATTTAGACGTTGTTGAAATGTTCTACAACAAAGCTGAAAAACCTGTTATCGTTGGTGGACGCTATGGATTAAGTTCAAAAGATACTACTCCTGCTCAAATTATTGCAGTTTACGAAAATATGAAACTGAAAGAATCAAAAAATCAGTTTACAGTAGGTATTGTAGATGATGTAACTTTCCGTTCATTACCATTATTACCTGAAATAAGTCTGGCAACCAAAGGAACTTTCGAAGCTAAATTTTATGGTTTAGGTTCTGATGGAACTGTAGGCGCTAATAAAAATTCTATTAAAATTATCGGTGACACTACCGACAAATATGCACAAGCTTATTTTGCTTACGATTCTAAGAAATCGGGTGGTATTACTGTTTCTCACTTACGTTTTGGCGACAGCCCGATTCGTTCTCCATATCTTGTAAATACACCTGACTTTGTGGCTTGCCATGTTCCTTCTTACTTAGAAAGGTATGATATGCTGAAAGGCTTGAAAAAAGGAGGTTCTTTCCTTATCAATTGTTTATGGACTGCAGAAGAAACCAAAAAGAATTTACCAAATCATGTAAAAAAATATCTGGCGGTAAATAATATCAATTTCTACACCATCAATGCTACTGCCATTGCTGAAGAAATTGGATTAGGAAATCGTACCAATACTATTATGCAATCGGCTTTCTTTAAAGTAGCGGAAGTAATTCCTTACGAAAAAGCAATTTCTGAAATGAAATATGCCATTAAAAAATCTTATGGCAATAAAGGCGAAAACATTATTTCGATGAACAATGCTGCTGTTGATCGCGGTTGTGATGTGATAAAAATTGAAGTTCCTGCTGAATGGGCTCAACTTAGCGATTCAGTTGAAGCAGTTGATAACAGAAATATTCCTGCTTTTATCCGCAACGTAGTTGAACCTATCAATAATCTTAAAGGTGACGATTTACCTGTAAGTGCATTCTTAGGAAGAGAAGACGGAACTTTCCCTGCAGGAACTTCTGCTTACGAAAAACGTGGTATTGCAGTAAATGTTCCTGAATGGTTGCCCGAAAATTGTATTCAATGTAATCAATGTGCTTATGTTTGTCCTCACGCTGCTATTCGTCCATTCCTTTTGAATGAAGAAGAAATGAAAAATGCACCAGCTGGTATTAAAACATTAAAAGCTGTTGGTAAAGAATTAACGGGGCTCGAGTTTAAAATTCAGATTACTCCACTGGATTGTACAGGTTGCAGCAACTGTTTTGATGTTTGCCCTGCTAAAACAAAAGCTTTGGTTATGAAACCGCTTGCAAGCCAAATGGAAGAAACCAAAAACTGGGATTACCTTATTGAAAAAGTTACTTACAAAACCGAACTGGCTCCAAGAGAAAAAACTTTCAAAAACAGCCAGTTTGCACAACCTTTGTTCGAGTTCTCAGGAGCTTGTGCTGGTTGCGGCGAAACTCCCTATATCAAATTAATTACTCAGTTGTATGGCGAAAGAATGATGGTTGCCAATGCTACCGGATGTTCTTCTATTTATGGTGGTTCTGCTCCTTCAATGCCTTATTGCAAAAATGAAAAAGGACAAGGTCCTGCTTGGGCAAATTCTTTGTTCGAAGATAATGCAGAATATGGTTTTGGTATGGTTACTGCTGTGAACAAATTAAGAGACAGACTAGCATTGATTATGAAAAATGCTCAAACCTGCACTTGCTGTTCAGATGAGTTGAAAGCATTATTCTTAGAATGGATTGTCAATAGAGAAGACGCCACAAAATCAAAAGAAATCAGTGATAAAATTCTTCCTTTGGTTGAAAAATGCGATTGCGATACTTGTAAAGAAATTTACAAACTTCGTCAATATCTGATTAAAAAATCAGTTTGGGTATTTGGTGGCGACGGTTGGGCTTACGATATCGGTTACGGTGGCTTAGACCATGTATTGGCATCAGGCGAAGATATCAATGTATTGGTAATGGATACCGAAGTTTATTCTAACACAGGTGGTCAATCATCAAAAGCAACACCAGTTGGTGCTGTGGCTAAATTTGCTGCTTCAGGTAAAAGAATCCGCAAAAAAGATTTAGGTGCAATGGCTATGACTTATGGTTACGTTTATGTTGCTCAGGTTTCTATGGGTGCTAATCAAAGTCAGTATTTCAGAGTATTGAAAGAAGCTGAAGCATTCCCTGGTCCATCTATCATTATTGCTTATGCTCCTTGCATCAATCACGGTTTGAAAAACGGTATGGGCAAAACACAGGAAGAAGCTAAATTAGCTGTTGAATGCGGTTACTGGCATTTATATCGTTACAATCCTGCATTAGCTGAAGAAGGTAAAAATCCGTTTACATTAGATTCAAAAGAGCCTGAATGGGATAAATTCCAGAATTTCTTAAACAGCGAAGTTCGTTATTCTACTCTAAAGAAAACATTCCCTGCTGAAGCTTCCGAACTATTTAAAGTAGCTCAGGAAAATGCAAAATGGAGATACGATGGCTACAGACGTATGGCTGCTATGGATTATACAAAATAAAATCTATTGTTTATACTTTAAAAAAGGTCGCATTGAATTTCAGTGCGACCTTTTTTATTAGAATGTTTATTGTAAAATGAAGGTATTTTCAATCCTCATTATTTTCTTCAGGATTTATCCGGTTTTTGAGTTCAAACATTTCAGTTTCCAGTTTTTCTATTTCACGTGTTTTTTTCTCGATGCCGCTTCGTGCAGATATAATCCTTGCTTCAATTCCTGTTTTGGCTGTACTATCTTTACCTGATGAAATCACGATATCTAAATGATCTTCCAACTCCGATAAATTTTCAAGGTCTTTTTCGATACTGTTTCTGAGCTGATGAATTTCGGTGTTCGTTTCGGCAAGTTTGTATTGCATTCTTACTTCCCAGTTCTTTTTCTTGGTATGGAAGTATTCATCTACTCGGGCATTCAATATTTCGAAAGCCGTTTGCAGGCGGGCATACAATTCTTCCCTCTCCTCTTTAATCATTTTAATTCCTTTAAACTCTGATTGAATTTTCTTAAGAAACTCACGGGTGTCTTTATATTCATGGGTTTCTTCAGCTTGGGATAAACCTTTGCTCACCAGTGCTTTTAATCGTTTATAGTTATCTGAAGCTTCTTTTGTAAAAGAATTTCTTTCGCTATCCTGTCGTGAATTTAATTTTTCAAAAGCTTGCTGCAATAGGGTTTGCAATTCAATTCGTTGCTCTCTCAATAAACTTGATTCTCTTAATTTCGTTTGTAAATCTTTCAGTTCTTCGCGAACGATTTTAAAATCTGTTGATTCCTCTGCTTGAATCAGCACCTCCTTAACCTTAGGACTATATTCTTCATACTGGATTTGAGCCAGTGCCGTATTTTTTTCTGTTTCTTCCTCTTTACGGATATTAATGGTAGTAAATGCATCCTGAAGATTGGCATACAACTCATCTTTTTGTTCTCTGCTCAATTTTGCATCCCGCAAATGAGCCTGAGCATTTATCAATACATCTTTGGCAGCTCTTGTATCCTCTGCATTAATAGCAAACACAACTGCCTGATGAACACTTTGCTTCAACTCCTCATAATTTTGAATAGTTTCTTCCACAAAAGTTGTTGCTTCGGCATTTTGTATTTCTTTCAAAGTATTAAAAGCACCTTGCAGCTTAGTATACAATGTTTCGCGATGCTCGCGTTGCAATTTAACTCCTTTGAAAAGCGACTGAACTTCAATCAAAAAATTCCAACATTCTTTACTATCCTTACAATTATGAGCCATATAAACGGCTTCTTCCACTTTGTTTTTGATAATAAAATAATTAGATGCCGCTTCATTTTCAAAGTTCATGCGTTCGTCGCTGATTTTTTGATTGATATCTGCAAAAGCAGTCTGAAGCCTGTTGAAAAGTTCCTCGCGGTCTTCACGTTGAAGTTTCAAGCCTTTAAAACAATTCTGAATTTCTATCAAATAGCCTTTGGCTTCACGCAAATCTGTAGTTTTCTTTACTTTGCCAAGCATTAGTTCGAGTTTGTTTTTCAGTTCTTTGTAGTTTTTCAAACTTTCGTCGTCGCGTATTCTTTCGTGGTCCATAACAGCAGAGATTTTCTATATTAAAAGCGATTATATAATTTGTAAAGATACAAAATTAAAGATTTTTTTTGATAATGGTCAAAATACTATTACTCTTTGAAACATTCTACTATCATACTATTTTTAGCTTATTATTTAATACCGGCTTCTTAAATTTACATTACTAATAACCCGTTGTGCATTTAGGAAAAAAGTAAAAAAAGTTGTTCATTGAATTAT
>JACABE010000003.1:140449-165464 GCA_013377005.1 Bacteroidota bacterium | reverse complement strand
TTTTAGACCTACCAACAATTTAAAAGTAAATCTTTCCTAAATGCACAACGGGTTAGTATATATTTTCACTTAAAGAGGAATAAAATTAATAGGTTTTCTTACGCATTGGCTTTGATTAAATTGAATAATAAATAAGATCTATCAATAATCAAAAAACTCAATAGATAAAAAACCAAATCACCATCTCCCCCACTAAAAACGGGTAAACAAAACGACGAACATCAATTAATGACACAAATTAAAAACATCAATGGCATTAAAAACAAAAAATGTAAATGCGGCAGTTGGCTCAAACATTGGGAAAAATTCAGCGGATACAAAGCCACGTATTGCGCCACCGAAAATTGTTTCAACCAAAGATTATCGGGGATACATATACAAAAATCCGATTCCGAAGATAGCCATTGGTACATTGTACCCCTATGCCGTACACATGCTGCAAATGCCGATGAATTAAAAGTGAGTGCCCCGCTTGTGGAGGCCGATAAAACGGAAGCCTGCGGAAAAGAGACAAGGAGATATTATAAATAATAACAAATTTAAGAATCTAAATGAAAACTAAAAACTCAATGATTCCTTCATATGATGAGGAACTGCAAACAAATCCAATTTATGAAGCATACAACAGCATAATTATTGACTTGACTGCTGACTTCGATTCACATGAAGATGTTGAATTGCATTATGAAAAAGGATTATTTACTTATAAATTAAGTGCTGGACAAAAAGATTTTTTTGAAAAATTGTATGTTGTTTCTAATAGTGACAACAAAGTTTCTATACCTGATGAAATATATAATAATTTTCCTGAACTATCTAAAATTAGAATTGGGAAAAATGAATGGCAACTTATTGATTTTGTAACAAGTTCAGATTTTGACATTGTTAGACTTGTATCAATAATCGCACCAATAGGAAGAGGTAAAACTAGCCTTTTAAGTTTTGTTTTTTTATATCTTAGAGAGCAAGTTCCTAATTTTAAAAGAAAAGTTATACCTATTGTAATTAATTGTCACAGTTTAAAATCACCCTTAAATGACAAAAAAGAGAAGAATGAAACATTCGATTATCTAATTAATAAAGTATTAATTCCAAAATTTTCCCAGATTATTGAACAATTCATTGATATTTCAGATGATTTATTCTGGGAATGGTATTGTAAAAATAATCAAACAACATTTGGTTTAAATTTTAAAAATTTAAAAATAGCATATGATAAATCAATAACTGATGATTATAAGGATAACTATCTCTATCAGATATTTAATTTGAAAATAAATGAACAAAAAACTGAAGAGTTTTATTATAAAGCTATTGAATATGTAAAGCTATTTCATAAAAAGGAAATTGTTATAATTTTTGACAATATGGACTTTCTTAATATTGATAGTGTTCAGCTTATTGTTGAATTTGTTGAAAGATTAAGAGAGAAAACATCATTAAAATTTATTTTAACATTAAGAGAAGTTACAAGCCGTAAAATAAGCGAAGCATTAAGAGGTACATTGTATGAAACTATGCTAGAATGGAAAGATGTTAATAGTATAGATGTAATAAACAGAAGGTGTGATATTATTCATGATGAATTAATTAAAAAAGCTGGAATGACTCCTCTAATAATTAATAACAAAGCTGTTTTTGTATCAAATATTAATGGATTGATATTTATTTTGTTAAAAGCAATTGGTAATTCATCAAAACTCATTGAGCTTTTTGCAAACCAAAACATGAGATTGGAACTTAAATTATTACGTGTTATTTTGCGATCTGGATTATTATCTGAATACTCTTTAAATTCTTTGGTTTTTCAATTTTCCGAACCGAAAAATGAAATAAATTCAATACCAGAATATTTAATTTTAGAATCAATTGTTACAAACAATTTCCCAACTTATGTAGATTCAAAAAGGACTTTAGTACCTGGTTTGCTAAATATTCTTTCAATAAATAGAAATCCATTTATATTAGACATCTTACAGTTAATAATGCTAACGGATTTAATAAAACATGATAATAATGCCGTTGATGTGGCTAATATGAAATATAGATTGAATGATTTATTTCTAAATTGCGATGTTAAAATATTCGATGAAACTTTTTATGATGTATTAGCAAAATTAATAAATACAGGATTAGCAATTTCTCCTGAAACTTATGAAATTACAATTTCTGATAATATAAAAGGAGATGTAAAATCAATAATAATATCTGATTTAGGTCTATTTTATATGAAAAATTTGCTTTTCAATTATAATTATTTAGTTCACATTAAAGACAGTGTAAATCTTGCTAATATTGATTTTCAAGGTACAAGTGAAATAAGAAAGCATTGCCTTACAAAAAGTGACTTCAATTATAAAAAGTATGCTAGATTTAACCTTTTTGAAATTGGAAAATTTTTAATAGAATTTGGAAATAAAGAATTAGAAATTTTATCTCACTTTAAAACAAATAATAGATTATATCAATACCAAAATCTGTATTGTATTGTTAATGAAAATCTCTACTCAATAGAAATGTTACATTCTATAATAGTTATTTTCAACAATGATAAATTCGGGAATGAAGATGTTATTGACAAATTAGTAAATTATAAAAAAGAATTAGAAGTTAAATACAATGAGTTTAAAAACTAAAGGTGATATTTTTGAAAATATTAAATGTTTAAGAAACAAATGTTCCGAATATAGGAGCGTAAGATTTGGGAATGATGATAGAATTGGTTATAAGCATAAATGTTTATTTAATTGTTTCATTGAATTAGATGAAGGAAATAATAACTATTGTTCTGGTAATGACAATGGATCTATTATTTATAATGATAAACATTTACAACAGTTCTGGACAGAAAGAAGATATTGTAATAAGCAAACTGCTAAAATTATTTCTAATTGGATTCCGATATCATTCTCAATTATTGCAATAATAATATCTATAATACCTTATTTGGGGAAATCAGAAATTAAAAGTAATTCATCATTTTCGTCCAAACAAATAGAAGTTTTAGATAGCATAATTAAATCTAAAAAATCTTGTGTATTTGATAATATCAATAAATCAGATTCTTTATTTTCAAAAGGAAATAATTCAAAAAGCACTAAAAATGAATAATTAATGAGATATATCAATAATTCTTATTAAAGTTGTAAAATAATATTATAAAAACGATAAAATGAAAATAGCATTAATACATTTATCTGATTTACATTTTAGGTTAAATTGGGAAGAAGAGCAAAGTATTGTTTTAAATGAATTTTTTAAGGACTTATCAAAACAAATAAGTTCAGATTTATCTGTAAAAAATTTTTTAGTTTTTTCTGGAGATATTGTACAAAAAGGAGGAAATAAGCAATTATATGATGCTTTTTATAATCAGTTTAATTCAGAATTAAACAAGCTAAATATAACTAAAAATCAAAGGATTTGTGTCCCAGGTAATCATGATATTTCAACCGAATATATAAAGAATCAATTTGAAGAACATGAAGGTGTTTTAAAGTTAGAGTTTAACGAAAGTCAATTTAATGATTATATGACAAAATCATCTAATATTTATAATGAAAAATTTTTAAATTACAAAGAATTTGAATCAAAATTTGCAAATTATGGAATTTTTGGAGATTCAATATCAGGTAGTGGATGGAATATTGATGAAAATATTGGTATTTATTGCTTAAATACAGCAATCTGTTCAAGTGGTGGATATAATAGTATTAATGATAAAAATCGATTGGCAATTGATACAAGGAATATTCAAAGATGGTTGTCAGATTGCAAAGCAACTACAAAAATATTAGTAATGCATCATCATAAAGAATGGCTTATTGATTGGGCTAAAACTGAAATAGATAAATTATTACGAAAAAATTTTGTATTATGTTTATCTGGTCATATTCATGGACAAAGTGTTTTTCACTCAATTAATAATGATTGCACATTAATTGAATGCTCTGCACCGCCTTTATTAACTAATAAAAATGAAAAATTGGGATATTCAATAATTTTTGTAAATGAAAAAGGTGTTACAGAAATAAAGTATAGACAATGGACAAAAGAGCACAATTTTGTTACTGGTGTTGATTTTTCTAATAATGATAATGGTAAAATTATTATAAATAATAATATTAATTCTAATGCAGATAATTTGCAATTAGATATTCTTAAGATAATAGAAAAAAGATTAGAGAAAGCATTACGTTCATATTCAATTCAGCCTATAGTTTTTGTTGATCCTGTTCTTAGCAAAACTAACGATGTGTCAAGTATCCATGAAGAAGAAAAAGAAAATCTAATAGACAATGAACATTTTATTTGCAATATAAAATCAACTATAATAAAGGCTCCTCCTCAATTTGGGTTATCATGTCTTTCACATTATTTAATTAAAAAAGCATGGGTTCTAAATTCTTCATTATGATATATCTAGATTTCAGCTTGATTGAATTACACACAATAGAGAAAATTATAGATATTGAACTAAAGGACTTTAATATTGAAAAACAAAATATAAAATGTATTATTCTTGATTCTTGGATACTTACTGGTAAAAATGCTATAAAGATTTTAAATAAAATATGTGAATTGTATACTGATATTCCTTTGGTTGTTATGCAGACAATTGAAGATTCCCAATTCTTCGGAAGTTCTAATATTGAATCAATTAATCGAGAATTTGAAATTTTACATTTATTAGCATTACCTAGAGGTCATGTACGAAAAGTCGTTTCAGAATATAATAAAAAAAGACATATTGGAGATGAAAATGATGTAATTATTAAAGTAACCGATGACCTTGATGTTCTCAATATTCATAGAACTCCTTTAAATTGCCTTACATTACTTAAAGTTGCAGAAAATTTTTTTGATAAAAGTCCAATAAATAGAACTGTAATGTTAGAAAATATTATGACAATTCTATTTAATATGGAAGAAATACCAAATTATAAAATAAGACCAGATTTAAAAGATTGTACATATGTTTTAGGATATTTCAGCGAAAAAATGATTAGAAATGAAAATTATATTTTCACACGTGATTATTTTTTAAAAGAATTAAAGCAATTTTGTAGTGACCAACTAATGGATATTGAGGTTGAAGTTGTTTTTGATGTGCTATTTGTAAATAATATAATTATCAAAAGAAATGGCAGTTACTGTTTTAGATTTTCATATTGGCTTTATTTTTTTGCTGCAAATAGAATGCACCATGATGATAATTTTTTAAAATATATTTTCACAGATAAAAGATATGTTTCATTCCCAGAAATAATAGAATTTTACACTGGTATAGATAGAAGAAGAGAAGATGCACTTATAATATTTATTAATGACATGAAAGAAATCTGTGATATTGTAAATTTAAAAGTTGGTCTTCCTATAGAAATGAATCCTTACAAGTTTATTAAGTGGAATCCTACACCTGAAAGTCTTGAGAAAGTAAAAAATGACATTTCAGAAAAAGTGTTAAATTCAAATTTACCCGATTCAGTTAAAGACCATTATGCTGATAAGTATTATGATTATTCTAAACCTTACAATCAAACTATTCATAGTATTTTACAAGAATATTCTTTAGTAGTTTTAATGCAAAGTATTAAAGCATCATCAAGAGCTTTAAGAAATAGTGACTTTGTTAAGCCTGAAATTAGACGAGAATTGCTAAGTGAAATTTTTAAGGGATGGGAGCAAATGTCAAGAGTTCTTATTGCTTTAACACCTTTATTAGCATTAAACGGTAGGGCTGCATTTGATGGAGCAGCATTCTGTTTATATGGCAATTTTGGTGATACAATTGAAAAAAAAATAAATTCTATTATTCAAAATGTACCATTTAATGTTATTCAATGGTATAAGAATGATTTGTTCTCTCATAAAATAGGTCCTCTTTTATTTAATCAAATAAAAAATGAAACTAATGAATTGAAAAAACATGAAATGATAAATTTACTTATTTATGAACGACCAAGAAATTGGGAATTATATGTGCAAAATTATATTGGTGCTATTTCAAAAAATTCTTTTTACCTTTATGATATTCTTCAAACATTAAAAATTGAGTATCGTTATGGTTTTATTTCGCCTAAAATAAAATTTGATATTTCTTATCTAATTAAAATGTGTCTTGCTAAGCATGAAATTGGAGGAGTTATTCCAAGCAAAACAATAATTAATAAAGTACCTGATAGTGTTCTTCCAGAAAGAAGTATAGATTCAGATTAATTACTAATTATTATTAATATGTCTCATAATTATAAATAAATAGCATATAAGTGCATGAAAAAAATTGAAGTTTAATCAATACAGTAATAATGTAATTTAGTAAATCAACTTTATAAATAATAATTACCCCCTACCCCAAAAATCACACTGCGATTTTTAGGTAGGGTTTTTTAGTGCATACAAATCAAGCAATTACAAAACGATTTTTAAAGATGTCACAAAGATGTCACTGTGCTTGCTTACATATTATGCCACCTATACATTTGCCTCATTATTCACCTATTAAATAAAAAAATAATGAAAAAATCAAATGTAATTTTAGTAATGCTAAGTGTTATGGCTATCATAACCACAAATTGTGTAAAAGAAAACGAAAGCGAAAACAAAGTTCAAAAACAAGTTTTCAGCTCTACGGCTGTAAAATTATCAGCACCTTCACCCAAAGCCACACCCGGTTTTTCGGGTAACTATGTATTAAATAGCAGAGCAGGGCATAGCTCAAGTGAATGCGGTGGGAGTTGTATTGTTTTTGGAGGGGTAAAAAAGCATATAAACTGTCAGGGTTTTGGGAGTAGTTGCGGCTTAAAAGCTAGTGTTCGTATTCGTAATGCGGAAGCCGATAGCAGTAATAATTATGTAGCCGTCGGATTAAATGATTACGAACCAACGGATGAGGATGTTTACCTAATGCCTGCCCGTTCGTTTTATGTTGAAGACAAAAATACTGTAAACGGTTATATTTGGCTCAATATTCCCGAGCAATTATTGGAAAGAGATACCCTAAGCAAACAGTTTATCTATTACAAAATTAGTTTTACTCAAGAGGCTTTGTTTGAGAATTTCTGATGGCATTAATACATCTGGCTTATTAAATAAAACAAGTATAAAAAAGCAACATATTTCAAAGTACAATATCTTGCTTTTTTATACTTTTGTGGAAATCTTAAAAATAATGAAAAGGAAAACAATCATTGAAACAATACTTCACCTGATTTTTTGGGTGATATGTTGTTATTATTTTACCAACAATTCGTTCTTACGTTTCCTTTCATTTGATATAAGAGAAGAATATTATTCTCTTTCAATGATAATTGCAGTAATTTACTTAAATTATTTTTGGCTCATTCCCCGTTTTTTTAACCGACGCAAATTATATTATTATTTTTCGCTATTACTCTCGGCTCTATTATTAATCACTACCCTGGAATTTTTAATGCTGAAAGACGATATGATAACATATAGCTCAAATACTGGTGATCAGTTCCAAAATGCTATTTTAAAATGGGAATATTTTGGAATCCTATTTCGCGATACTTTGTTTGCAGGATTTTTTACCATGTTCAAGATATACCGCGATGCCATCAAAGCCAATAAATTATTGCAGGAAGTTAATGTCTTAGAAAAACAGAAAATGCGTACCGAAATAAATATGGTAAAATCAAAAGTAAACTCCCATTTCTTTTTCAATACCTTAAACAGCATATATTCCATGGCATTGGAACAATCAAGCGAAACCGCCGATATGATTGTCAACCTTTCGCATTTAATGCATTATGTAGTCGATGATAGCGAACACGAATGGGTAGCATTAAACAAAGAAATTCAATTTCTTCAAAATTACAGTGCATTGGAACTAACCCGTCATCAGTACATCGCTTTCAACTTTACCATCGAAGGCGATACATCGCAAACAAAAGTGCCACCCATGATTTTTGAAGCGTTTGTAAACAATGCCTTTAAATATGCCGATGACGAAGGGCGAGGTATTATTAAGGTTCACTTAGAGTGCCAGCCTGATAACAGCCTTGTTTTTTGTTGCGAAAACAATACCCGAACCACTAACAATACAAAAATACAATCTACCGGCAAAGGATTGCGGAATACCCACGACAGATTGGAACTGTTTTATCACGGCAAATATCAGTTGGAAACAATAAACGAAACGGGTATATATAAAGTAAAATTAGTATTGGATACTAAGTACTAAGAACCATTTATTGTCATATTTGAAATATAGCATTAATTTTTTTAATGTATTTTTTCATGAACGCGGATGACGCAGATTCCTTAGGGAAACGCTGAAAAACGGATTATTAATATATGAAAATCAAAACATTCTGAATAATTCGCGAAAATCTGCGTTTACGAAACGTATCCGTTTAATCAGTGTTCTAATGTTTTTATACATTATTTACCGAAACTAAAAATATGCGTATATACTGTTTACTACTTAAATAAAAAAAATCGTATTTATTTCTCTTTGTGTTTCTTTGGTTTAATCTGACTTTCCAGATAACCGGGACTTACTTTAAAAACCAAATCATCATTGATCACTATTTTTTGTCCATCAGCAGACTTTATTTTAGTTTTTGAAAAAATAATACTTTGGTTGGCATACAAAAATTCATCTTCCGGCAAAATACTTTTTATTATTTTTAAAGAAGTAAGATAATAGTAAGAATTTCCATCCACAGAGTGAATATATAAGTAATTACCAATTTTTTCGATATACAGAATTTCATCGAAATAAATTTTTACAAATTTCTTTTTATCAGGAGTACCATACACATAGTTTTGCTTTTCTTCAGCAATCTTTACTTCAGCTTCCTTTTTAATAATAGACTCATTATTTACTATTTCAATAACTTTTGTCATAGCCTGAAAAAGTCTTTCAGCTTTAACAGGTTTAAGCAAAAAATCAATCACTCCATGTTCGTACCCATGCACAGCATAATCGGAATGCGCCGTAGTTATAATAACCTTTATCGGATGAGAAATATTTTTTAATAATTCCAAGCCGTTCATATCTGGCATGTCCATGTCTAAAAACAATAAATCAGGCTTGTTTTCCTTAATAAAACTGATGGCTTTAAATGCGTTGTAACAATTACCAATGCATTGTAAATAATCGTATTTATTCAACAATATCGCAAGCGATTTATGAGCAAGCGGCTCGTCATCTACAATTAAATATTTAATTATTTCCATTTTTAAGAATATTGGTTTAATATCAATATGTTAATGAATAGATTATTAAATTTATGATTAAATTCGAATTTTAAACATATTTTATGAGTATGCAAACATACAAAAAATTCATGATTAATTAGCGACCCAAATAAAAATTAAAATAGCAGAAGTATCTTTCTATCAAGCTATTTGTTTTATTGTTATTAAGGAGTTCAAGGCTCAAAATTTGATTTAATACGTATCATATAAAAAAAGAATGCGTTCTTGATGTCCGCAAAGAAAGCGTTTTTGTTAATATTTTAATTTGTGATAAAGAAAATAATAAACAAAATTTGGGAAATCTGCAACTGGATTTTATCAAATACATTTCCTTTGATATCAACTCAAAATAAGCTAAATTGATACAAAAAAACATCTTTTAAAAGGAATTCCCATCAGGGTAGAAAAAGAGATGTTAAAGGTTTAGATTGAAAATTACAGCAGTATTATATAAAGAGTTAAATAAGGAGGTTTGTTCCCTATAAAAACCTCTTTACATTATCAAGTATGTCTTATTTGAAGGTTGGTACTTTAGAACATAAAGTTATTAAGCAAAGAATTTTCAACTTTTGAGCATATTACAGCCATAAAAAAGCCTTGTAAATATATTTTACAAGGCTTTTTTTATCAGTGATCCCGACTGGATTCGAACCAGTGGCCCACAGCTTAGAAGGCTGTTGCTCTATCCAACTGAGCTACGGGACCATTAAATTAAAAAAAAAGGAACTTGAAGTTCCAATTTTTTTAATTTTTTAGTCGGGGTGGCAGGATTCGAACCTGCGACCTCCTGCTCCCAAAGCAGGCGCGATAGCCGGGCTACGCTACACCCCGATAAATAAAGAACTTCTTGCGGAGAGAGGGGGATTCGAACCCCCGGTACCAGTTACCCAGTACGACAGTTTAGCAAACTGTTGGTTTCAGCCACTCACCCATCTCTCCAATGGGTAATCTTATTTTGAGAGAACTTTCTCTACAGTTTAGATTGCCTTCACTGTTCCCATTTCTTTACTTTCAAAATGGATTGCAAAGATACAAAAACATTTGATTTCACAAAAAAATATTATCATTTTATTTTACAAAAAATCTTACTGTTAAGTGCTTTATTATCTTTTGTTTAATTTTAAAATTTGAATTTTAGTATTTTATTTATTTAAAAAAGCTGAATATTTCATCAGAAAATAATGTTGTTTCGGTGCCTGAATTCATATCTTTAACTTTATAAGCATTGTTTTTGATTTCTTCTTCTCCAACAATTATTACAAAAGGAATCTTTTTGGCATCAGCATAAGAAAATTGTTTTTTTATTTTAGCTGCATCAGGATAAACTTCTGTAGAGATGCCATTTTTTCTTAACCTTGAAACAACCGGAAGACAATAATTAATTTCATTCTCTCCGAAATTTACAAATAAAACTTTGGTAGATATTTGAACTTCTGTTGGAAAAAGATTTAATTCCGACATAACATCGTAAATTCTATCAGCACCAAAAGAAATACCAACACCCGACATATCAGGCATGCCAAAAATTCCAGTTAAGTCATCATACCTGCCACCACCGCTGATACTTCCCATTTGAACATCTTTTGCTTTTATTTCAAAAATTGCACCGGTATAATAATTTAAACCTCGTGCTAAAGTCAAATCAATTTCATATTCAGCTTTGATTTCTTGTTTTTTTAAATAATCAAATAATGTTTGAATTTCAGCTATTCCTTGCATACCTATTTCTGAATTAGCCAAAAATTCACTGATTGTTAAAAATTTATCGCTATTATTTCCACCGATTTTCAAAATTGGCTGCAATTGTTGAATAGCTTTTTCTGACAATCCTTTTTCTAATAATTCTGCGTTAACTTTATCAATACCAATTTTATCAATTTTATCAATTGCAATTGTAATATCAATAATTTTATTGGGAAAGCCAATTATTTCAGCAATTCCTGCTAAAATTTTCCTATTATTAATTTTGATAATAACATTAATTCCCAATTTTGAAAAAATAGCATCGGAAACATTAACCAACTCAGCTTCGTTTAATAATGAATTACTTCCGATTACATCCACATCGCACTGATAAAATTCACGATATCTGCCTTTTTGAGGTTTGTCGGCTCTCCAAACGGGCTGAATTTGATAACGTTTAAATGGAAAAGTGAGTTCGTTTCTATTCATCACAACATATCTGGCGAAAGGTACAGTTAAATCATAACGCATTCCTTTTTCAGCAATTATTGTAGTTAATTTTTTATAATCCTGAAAGCTTTCTTCTGTGGCTTTTTCAATATAATTTCCAGAATTCAGT
Organism: Bacteroidota bacterium; assembly: GCA_013377005.1. Lineage (GTDB taxonomy): Bacteria > Bacteroidota > Bacteroidia > Bacteroidales > JACABE01 > JACABE01. The sequence goes on along the minus strand of JACABE010000003.1, from coordinate 153,934 downwards.
ACTTTAAACAATAATTTATCGCCTTCTTCTCCATATTTTCCCATTAAAGTAGATAGATTTTCCATCGTAGGCGTTTCCAATGGCTGATAACCATACACTTGAAAAACAGAGCGAATTGTATCGAAAATATAATTGCGACGTATCATTTCAGTTGGTCCGAAATCACGCATTCCCCTTGGTATCGAAGGTTTTTGAAAAGCCATTTAAGTTAAAAGTTAAAAGTTTATAAAGTAAAAAAGGAAACAGTATTTTTTTTAGAAAAGTTTACTGTTATCAATTCTTTGCAAAATTAAATTAAAAAGTTGAAATTTTAAGGTTTAACTTGCTAAGGATTTCATCAATATAGGCGTTGCAATTTCCATCACCTTCTTTGGGAGCCCAAATAGCAAAATTTTTATCATCGTCAGGATCATAAGGACCATCTTTACATTCATAGGAAACAGAGCCTGTTTCTAATGAAATAATGGTATGCCAAGTTCTTTCAGGAATTTCTACAGCCATATTTCCATTTAAAGCATCAAGAACAATATTATCAATAATTTCTCCATCATTATTAAATTCAACCACCAGCATCCGTCCTTTTAAAACAAAGAAAACCTCACGTTTATCTGGATTTTCATGCTTGTGTGGCTGAATATAGGAATAAGGTTCAATAGCATTTATAAGTCGTTGAAATGGATCTGCTGCTATTTTATGGAAATTATAATTTTTTCGTTGACGATTACAGGATTGTGCCTGTTCAGAAATTATCTGAATTAAATGGTTATCAATCTTAATCATAAATCAATCCTTGTGAATTAATGCCACAGCATAAGCAGAAACACCTTCTTCCCTGCCTTCAAAGCCTAATTTTTCGGTAGTAGTTGCTTTGATAGAAATATCATCTTTATCAATATTCATTACTTTTGCAAGAGTTTCCTGCATTAGAGGAATAAAAGCAGAAATTTTGGGTTGTTGTAAACAGATTGTGCAATCTATATTCGAAATAGAATATCCTTTAGTAGCAATAATATCAGTAGTACGCTTCAACAAAATTTTACTGTCAATTCCTTTGAATTCTAAAGATTTGTCTGAAAAGTGAAATCCAATATCTCTCATATTGGCTGCACCTAAAAGTGCATCGCAGATGGCATGTATCAATACATCTGCGTCGGAATGACCGACAGCCCCCTTAAAATGAGAAATTTCGATGCCCCCCAAATAAAAAGGTTTTCCTTCCTGCAATTGGTGAACATCGAAACCAAAACCAACTCTGATTTTCATGTAAGGTTTTTATTTATTCATCTCTAAGTAGAATAATAATTCATTATTTTACATTTTTATTTTGATCTTTAAAAGCATCAAAATCAAATGTGAGTGTAAATCTCAACGTATTGCCAAGAGGATTACGCTGTTCTGTTGGAATTAAATATGCAAAATCCAAGCCAAATACATTGTAACGCAATCCTGCGCCTAACGTAAAATATTGTCTATTCCCTTTATACATACTTTCGTGGAAATAACCACCACGAACAGCAAATTGATTATCATACCAATATTCAGCTCCAATAGAATAAGTTATTTCTCTTAATTCTTCAGAAAACCCATCGGGCGCATCACTAAAAGATTGAAATAAACCGGTAACAATACCTACATTAGGATCTTTACCTGCCAAAATAATTCTTTCGTTATTAGCATTATAAAGTGGATTTCCTGCTGAGTCAATACTATATATAGGAGGTGTAGGTACCAAAAGTTTATTAAAATCAACCATTATAGAGAATTTATTAAAATCATCAATATTGAAAGTAAAGCAACTACCTAATCGAAGATTAGTTGGGATAAAATCTCTTTGTGTGGTTTCTGTATAGGATATTTTTGCACCAAGATTAGAAATATTGGCACCAAAAGCCATGGTTCCTTTAAGATTTCTTCCAAAACGTACAGGTTTTTGATAGTAAAAAGCCACATCCGCTGCAACAGATTGTCCGGCATGAGATGCTTGTCCTCCAACAGTTTGCCCTTGAGTAAGATTTGAATTTATATATCTAGCAGCTATTGCTCCGGAAAATACATCTGATAATTTGCGGGAATAAGTTAAATCAAAAGCAAATTCACTAGGTCTGAAATTACCTAAAGAATTACCCACAACATCAGTAAAAGTAATATCTCCTAATGAAAAATATAGTAAAGAAGCTCCAATTGCACTCATTTTATCAATTCTTTTGTATCCTGATAAATAAGCTAAATTAATATCATTTACAAGTTCCCTTAACCATGGACTATAAGAAACAGAAATCCCCATGTCTTTTTCAATAAATGCATATTTAGCTGGATTCCAATGCATGGAACTAGCGTCAGGTGTAGATGCTACACCAGCATCTCCCATTGCACCTGCACGTGCATCTGGAGCAATCATTAAGAGAGGAACAGCTGTAGTAATTACTCTTCCGCCTTTTTGCCCAAGTAATTCATCTACAGTATGATTATTTTGAGCATTAACATTTATAAATAAGGCAATGAATGCAATTGCCGTCCATATTTTTTTGTTTTTAAATTTCATAAATTATTTTTAGTATAAAAAATTGCGTGCAAAGATAACGATTTATTGTAAAATATATTGTTTAGCGTAAAAAAACTAATTTATCTGTTTTTGATGATTGAACTCCATTGGAATTAATAACTGTAATTCGGTATATATAAAGACCTTTCCCTATTTTTGCCCCTGAATCAGAATTTCCATCCCATTCAATAGGGTCTATTTTGTAACCATCTGTATTAATAATATTTTTAATTGTTTTTACTAATTTACCTTTTATATCAAAGATTTGTATCTGAACATCCAAATTAGTATTGGGCTGATTATGTTCAAATATAAAATGTGTATTATCATAAAACGGATTTGGATAACTCAATACATTTGTTAATGCTATTTGTGCTGATTGAGCAACCATAAATTCAGTGTATCCTTCCGCTGAATTATTAAATACATCCCAACCTTTTACTTTTACAGTATGTATACCATCAGCTAGATTTGAAAAAGGATAATAAACCCTGCCTTTATCATATCTATTCAAATCTGAAATATAATAATCATTTAAAATAATAGGATTTATCATATTTCCATCAAAATATGCTACAATATCATGACCTATTCCATTGCCTACAGTATTAATTCCATTTGGATCACTTATTAATGCAAGAAGCATTGGGTTTTCGTCTGTTAATCCACCAAAAACAAAAGTTGTATCATTCATATAGAGTTTTATAACAGGGCCATTTTCGTCAGGAATTACATTATTATCAATGCCACCCACAACTATGTTTTTATAAAACCCATTAGCATCGCTGGTATCATTTTTTGCATAATAACTTATTTTACCATACCCATAATAATATGCAATATCTCTGGGAACCACGAATGTAAACTTAAAATCACCATTAATAATACTAGTTTTACCTTTATATAATATTGCTTTCGGAATTTCAAAATCAACAGGATAACTATCCGGATCATTTCCTAATGAAGAAACAATCAATGGCTTATCGTATATAGTTGGATATAAAATACCATTATAATTTGAAATTTTATTATTTGCTTCGTCTGTAATTATTCCTTGAATAGTAATTGTTGACATTGCATTAATAGTATCATTGGATAAATTAACAAGAGTTCCATTTATTTCAGTAGTAACAACATTATACTCAGGATAAGCAAGCCTTAATGCAGGATCACCTAATAAAACAAAGTTTCTAACAGTGGGCTCATTTCCTCCATCATTTTTCGATCCACTTATTAAATCTCCTAAAGTAGGGTATTTTCCATTTACTTTTTTGAAGACTCTATTTAAAAAATTTCTACATAAATCTTCATTATACGAATTAAAAGTAACTCGAGAAGTTGTTAATAGTGCTATTCCACCTCCATTCGGAGACAATAATACTAATTCACCTGCTGAAGTCCTTTCAGGGTCATCAAAACGACTAAATTCACAAGTAGCAGTGAAGAATAAAGGCATGTTATAGGTATTTTTCCAATTTAAAATATCAGAAATTTCAAGTACTCTTTCGTGCGTCCATCCCAATTCACCACCATGTCCTACATAATTCATTATTAAAGCACCTCTTTCAACTCGCTGATCTAATGCTCGATTAGCATCAGGATAACGTGCGCCCCCTGAATTTGAGATTTGGGGATAAGCATCTATATAAATTTTATCAATATTTATAACAGGATTATTTGTTTTAATAATATTTGAAAGTGTCTCTGAAGTAGTTAAATAAGCATTATTATCTTGGTCATCAGCCACAAAACAAACAGTGTTCTTCCAATCAGCAAAATTTGAAATAATAGTTGGGGAATTGGGCACAATATCACTTTTACTGCTATATCTAAATATTTTATCAACTACAATTTTAGCCTCTGTTAAAGTTTTTACAGGAAACCGTCCAATTCCTATATCAATACTTTCATTATTCATTAATCCAGATTCTGAATTATCTAAAAATCCAAAATAATCATCGAAAACATAAGAACCTTCATCAAACGAATTATCTGATTCATACGTTACAATAAAATTAGTATTACCACCATTTTGTGCTTTATTATTATAGGATCCATCACCAAAAAGTAATAAATACTTAGGTAAATCATTATCATTAGAAGCTCTATCATAAAACATTTTCAAAAAGCTTCTTATAGCAATAGGATCCTGAGCACCAGAAGAAAACTCATTATAGATTTGTTCAGGTGTAACAACAGTTACTTTTAAATTATTCAAACTCCTGTGAAGTGTGGCAAGTCGATTGGCTTCTGAAATAAATAATGGATGAGATACTATGATATAATCTTGTTGTGACAAACCATGCAAATCTTGGTTTGCTACTTTTCCTATAAATTGAGGATGTAAAAAAGCAGAAGTGTCAAAAGCAATAAATTCTTTTAAGGAATCTGTAGTTGCTTTAAACGTTAAATTTCCAGCATTTAATAATGTATTCATTAATTTGACATTTAATGGGTTGCTTACATCCCATATCTTTATTAAAGAATTTGAATTGCCGATATTAAATTGACTCACATTTCCTGTACCCACACTTTCAATACTTCTAAATGAAAGCTGATGCCCTGCAAACCGCAAATATCTATAAACATTAAGTTCTAAATAATTTAAGTATCCATTAGATGTTGAAAGTGGATGATTATAAGAAATATTAGTAGTTATTTGAGCATTTGCAGTTTTAAAAATAATTTTATCAGTTGTATTTGAAGCCAATAAGTTCCCTGATACATAAGATATATTGCTTGTTTTTATATTGCCATTTACATTTACAACAAAATCACTTCCAATACTTGAACTTGCATAAAGGCTATATTTCAAAACAGCATTAGAGTCTGGTATAATATTAGAGAAGTTAAATAGGAAGTTATAACTTGGAATTGCTGTATTAAATTTTTCGCCCAACCAAATCTTTCCTGACTTTGCAAGATTTGTTAATTCTTTGTGGTGATAAGCATAGTCATTAAATTTATCTACTGATTTATTTGCAGCTATAATAGGTTCTGTTTCAAATTGAATTCTCTTTTTGCTCCCAATTGTTGGATCTGTTGTTATATAATAATAGGTATTATTGCTATAATAATTGATCTGATGTTCAAACAATTTTTGAGATGTATTCAATTCCCATTTTACAGAAGATTGCCCATAAAAAAGAATATAATCAATTGAGTCGAATACACCATCATTTCCATCTTCAACTTTTATAGCAATTTCCTGTAAATCATCATAACGAAAATCTGAATTCGACTCAGGTAGCATTCCTGATCCATTTCCAAAAATTGAAAATGAATTTGGATTTAAAGAATCAACATTTATCCCCATAGAAACCAAATCATTATATGTTATTTTATGAACACCTGTGTTTTCAACCGATATTTTATACCAATTACCAATAGCTAACACGGAATGATTAGCAAAATTTTGATTTGAAGATTTTAATTGTGAATCAGTAACTTTTTTTGTTTTTAATTCATAACTAAACGAAGTTAATTTTTCAAGTTTACCTGTCAAAGGATTTAATCGGAAAGGATTTATTTTTAGTATTGCAAATGCTTTCTTTTTTTCAAAAGAAATATTTACATTTTTTTGAAGTTCAGAACTTGAAATATTTGCATCTTTTAAAAATAAGACTTCATTTTGAGAAAGCTCTTCAAAAATCATATCCGATAAGTCAAATTCAGGCTTCAAATTATTATTTTCCAGTTCTATTCTGCAAAAAAACAATGGAATTAAGCCTTTTGAATCATCATAAACAGCACCATCGAATTTTAAAAATGAACGAGATTCAAGTTCGTTGATTTTTTCAGTTTGTATTCCATGCCATTTTATTTCTGTCCATATCTTATTATTTTGGGCTTGCAATAAATGACTAAAAAACAACAATGTAAAGATAATATAAAAAATATTTTTTTTCACAAGATAGAGTTTGCTTATCATTAATAATAAATAATATTTATAAACAAAAGTAAGAGAAAAATATTGTGTTATTATGAAAAAATAAAGCTTTTTTAATTTTTATTTCTTATTAATGAGATTTCTATTCAACCAAAATAATTTTTAGCAAAGAATATTTAATAATAAAAGATTGATTTATACGTTATTCTCAATAAATTTATAATAATTTAAGCAAATTAATCTTTAAATCTGATTTTTTTATTGATTGCTTATATTAATTGTATTAGAATGAAACCAAAATCTGAAATATTCAGTATAACACAAATCACGCATTTTAAAACAATCATTATTTTAAAATGATTATGTTTAAAAAAAATGTATAATTTGACAAAAAAAATAGTTTTATTCAAAAAATTATTTGTAATATTGTGTTCAAAATATTTAAACATGACAAAGATTTCGTCTTCTCGCGTTAAGAAGTTGATTTTCTGCATTATTACATTTGTTTCTGCATCTAATTTAGCAGTAGCTCAAGACCCTGCTTTTTCACAATTTTATGCAAATCCTTTGTATTTGAACCCTGCTTTTGCAGGTTCAGTAGTTTGTCCAAGACTAATAATGAATTATAGAAATCAATGGCCTTCAATATCAGGAACCTTTGTTACCTATAATGCTTCCTATGACCAGCATTTTGACAAAATATCCGGAGGAATAGGCATTTTAGTTAACGCAGACAGAGCTGGAGAAGGTACCATTTCAACCACTTCATTCAGTGGTATTTATTCATATCGTTTGGAAGTAAGCCGTACTTTTTCTATCAATGCAGCTTTACAGGCTACTTATGTTGACAGAAGATTAGCTTGGGAAAAATTAACTTTTGGCGACCAGATAGATGCTAAATTTGGTTTTGTAAACCAAACAATGGAAAAAGAACCTGGCAAATTAAGTAAAGGATATTTAGATTTTTCTACTGGAGTTGTTGGTTATTCTGAAAATTTTTATGCAGGTGTTGCAATTAGTCATTTAACAGAACCAGAAGAAGGTTTTGTTACAATTCACAAGCTTCCTATGAAATTCACAGCACATGCTGGTGCTATTATAGATTTAAAAAAGAGGAAACATAAAACAAGAGGGTTAGATGACATAACAATTTCACCTAATATTTTATACCAACAACAACTACATTTTAATCAAATAAATTATGGTTTTTATGTTAACTGGTTGCCTTTTGTGAGCGGAGTTTGGTTCCGTCAAAACTTTCAAAATGCAGATGCAATGATTTTTTTGATAGGAATTCAGCAGAGCAGTTTTAAAATAGGTTATAGTTACGATTTAACAGTTTCAAAATTAACGAATATAACAGGAGGAGCTCACGAAGTTTCATTTGCATTACAATTAAGATGCCCTGCTAAAAAGAAAAGGATAAGAACAATAAATTGCCCTTCTTTTTAGTTATTAATTAAAATAATTTAATAAGAAATAATCACAATTTCATAAATATGATTAAGATCAATAAAAAGAACATCAGCAGGTTAAGTAAATTTTCTATCTTATTATTATTACTTTCTGCATGTAGTAGCAAATCTGAACAATCCTCAACTACTGGTTGGGATTACAACAATCCTGATAATGGAGGATTTGAAGTATCAGAATTTCAAGACCAAGCTACAGGACCAGGCCTTGTATTTATTGAAGGAGGTACTTTTGTAATGGGACGTACAGAACAAGATGTAATGACTGACTGGAATAACGTTCCTCGCAGAGTTACTGTGAGTTCATTTTATATGGATGAAACAGAAATCAGAAACCTCGATTACTTAGAATACCTTTACTGGCTAGGAAGAGTTTATGGAACTGATTTCCCTGAAACAGTAAAAAAAGCTCAACCAGACCAATTGGTTTGGCGTAATGAGCTTTCATACAACGAAGATATTTCTGAGTTTTATTTACATCATCCTGCATACAGAGATTATCCTGTAGTAGGTGTAAATTGGATTCAAGCAAATGATTATTGTGCATGGAGAACAGACAGAGTAAATGAAGATATTCTTATTCAAATGGGTATATTAGAAGTTAATCCTGACCAAACTAATGACAATAGCTTTAATACAGATGCCTATCTTGCAGGTCAATATGAAGGTTTAGTTAGAGAAGATTTAGAAGATTTGAATCCATCAGGTTCGGGTACTCGCAAAGTTAGAATGGAAGATAATATTCTTTTACCTAAATACAGACTTCCAACTGAAGCTGAATGGGAATATGCTGCACTTGGATTAATTGGCAACACAATGTATGAAAGAGTAATTGAAAGAAGAATTTACCCTTGGAACGGACATCTTACTCGTACTGACGATAAAAATGCTTATGGAGAAATGGTTGCTAATTATAAAAGAGGAAGAGGTGACTATATGGGTGTTGCAGGTAACTTAAATGATGCTGCTGACCATACAGCTCCAGTATACGCTTTTTGGCCTAATGACTATGGTTTATATAATATGGCAGGAAATGTTTCAGAATGGGTTTTAGATGTTTATCGCCCTTTATCACATGATGATATGACTGATTTAAACCCTTTCAGAGGCAATGTTTATAAGAAAAAATCAATAGACTCTGATGGCATGGTAAAAGAAAAAGATAGTTTAGGTAGAATTGTTTATGAGAACGTTACTGTTGAAGAAAATGTTAACAGAAGAAATTATCGTAAAGCCAATAATATTAACTATCTTGATGGAGATTACTCAACTGTGTTAGCTAATGACTGGCTTACAGAACAAGGAAATGAGAATACTACAAAATTGATGTATGAATATGCTGTTTCTTCTATGGTAAACGATGAAGCAAGGGTTTATAAAGGTGGCTCATGGAAAGATAAAGCTTATTATTTGAGCCCAGGAACAAGAAGATTTTTAGATGAAAAACAATCAACTGATAATATTGGATTTAGGTGTGCTATGACAAGAGTAGGGGCACCATTCCAAGGAAAATAATATTAAATAATTACTTAAAAACCCCATTTACAGCAATGTAAATGGGGTTTTCAGTTTATAAAAATTCATATATGAGTATCGAAGAAATTTATAAGATATTTCAAGTACATCCCTTTATTTCTACCGATTCGAGAAAAATCACACCAGATTCAATCTTTTTTGCTTTAAAAGGTGAAAATTTTGATGGGAATACTTTTGCTGAAAAGGCAATAAATGATGGTGCAGCTTATGCAATTATTGATAATGCTAATTATAAGTCAAGTGATAATATTATTCTTGTTGATAATGTTTTGAAAACTTTGCAGAAATTGGCAGTTTTTCATCGAAATACACTTAAAATTCCAATCATTGGAATTACAGGGACTAATGGAAAAACTACAACTAAAGAGCTTATAAATGCTGTTCTTTCAAAGAAATTCAAAACATCAGCTACTATTGGAAATTTGAACAACCATATCGGAGTACCTCTCACTATTCTTTCAATTACAAAAGAGCATGAAATAGCTATCATTGAAATGGGAGCTAATCATATAGGCGAAATTGGAGAACTCTGTGATATTTCTAAACCAAACTTTGGAATTATTACAAATATTGGAAAGGCTCATCTTGAGGGCTTTGGGGGAATCGATGGTGTAATAGAAACAAAAAAAGATTTATACAAAGCTGTTCAAAAGAATAACGGGAAAATTTTTATAAATACTGACAATAAACTTTTATTAGACTTGTCAAACAAAATTGATAAAATTACTTACGGAAATACTCAAAATGAATATTGTTATGGAAATGTTGTAAAAGCTAACCCATTTGTTGAAATCAAATATTTTAATGAAAATGTTGAAGATTTTATACAAACCCAATTAGTAGGAAGTTATAATTTTGAAAATATTCTTGCTGCAATTACTGTTGGGATTTATTTTGATGTATCTAAAGAAAATATAAAAGATGCTATAGAATCATATCAGCCAGGAAATAGTCGTTCTCAAGTCATGAAGACTACAAAAAACACTATCATATTGGATGCATACAACGCCAATCCTACTAGTATGGAAGCTGCTATCAGAAATTTTTCTGAAATTAAAACTGATAATAAAGTGTTGATTATTGGCGATATGCTTGAACTGGGTACACATAGTCAAGATGAACATAAAAGGCTACTTGAGGTGATAAAGGAATTCAATTTTCCAAATGTAATTTTAGTTGGAAAAGAGTTTATGGCTGTTTGTGAAAATAAAACATGTAATTGTTTTATTGATTCAGAGGATGCAAAAGAATGGCTGATTAAGAATCCTGTTATAAATGCATTCATTCTTTTAAAAGCCTCTAGAGGAATTAAACTCGAAAAATTAATTGATACCTTATAAACCAATGACTGAGATTTACAAAGTAATAGGTTTAATGTCTGGAACTTCACTGGATGGTCTTGATATTGCATATTGTATTTTTAAGAATATTGATGGAAAGTGGTTTTTTGAAATTGAAAGGGCAGAATGTGTCAAATATTCTAATGAGTGGATAAAAAAATTATCTACAGCTGATCATCTCAATGCTTTTGAATTTGTTTCGTTAAATAATGAATATGGCTATTTTTTAGGTAAAGAATGCAAAAATTTTATTGTAAAAAATCAAATTAGAGTTGATTTTATTGCATCACACGGTCATACTATTTTTCATCAACCAAAAAACAAAATCACTTGTCAGATTGGAAGTGGTGAATGTATTGCCGCAGCAAGCGGACAAAATGTTATCAATGATTTCAGAACAATGGATGTAGCTCTGGGAGGACAAGGTGCCCCTTTAGTTCCGATTGGAGATAGTCTGCTTTTTGCAGATTATGATTATTGTATAAATTTGGGTGGTTTTGTAAATATTTCTTATCAATTTAATAATGATAGAGTTGCTTATGATATTTGTCCTATGAATATTGTATTAAATCTATTTGCTCAAGAATTGGGATTTCCTTTTGATGATAAAGGAATTCTTGCCAAACAAGGAGTCATTCATAAGGATTTATTAAAGGAATTAGAAGATATTAATTATTATAAGTATAGCTATCCAAAATCGTTAGGCAAAGAATGGTTGCTTGAAGAATTTTTACCAATTATTTCAAATTATAATATTTCTGTTAATGATAAGTTGAGAACAGTTTCAGAACATATTATGTCTCAAATTTTAAATTCAACTAAGACAAGAAATAATTCAAAACTTCTTTTTACAGGAGGTGGAACTTATAATGATTTTATAATAAATCAAATAAAATCAAAAACGAATCATACAGTGGTTATCCCAGAAAATATCATCATAGATTATAAAGAAGCTCTGATATTTGCTTTTTTAGGTGTGTTAAGAAAAAGGAAAGAAGTAAACTGTTTAAAATCAGTGACAGGTGCAACAAAAAATAATATAGGTGGCAAGCAAATAATGATGATATAAATCAATGTAATTTTGTATTTTTTGCTAATTTTGCATGATAAATATAAAATTAAAAATTGATGAAAAAGGCAGCATTTAGGAAAGCAAGTATGCTTGTTTTAGGGTTATTATTTCCTGTATTAAGTTTTGCACAGGTTTCAACATCAGCCGTTCCATCTATTGGTGGAATAAGGGTTGAGTTTATAATTTTTGCATTAACATTATTAGGTGTTGCTGTATTACATCATAAAACCATGTATGTAGCTTTATGTGGTCTTGCCGCTATTTTGATTTTTAAATTTATTTTCCCAGGAGTTAGTCCAAATACTTTTAATTTTACAGAACATATTATTGGAAATCAACATTCAGAAGGTGAATGGAGAACGCTTATAAACTTATTTGGTTTATTGTTTGGTTTCGCAATTTTAGCTAAACATTTTGAGGAATCCGGTATACCGGATGTTTTACCTAAATTTCTTCCAGATGACTGGAAGGGTGGTTTTATGCTTCTTTTTCTGATAATGGTAATTTCTTCATTTCTAGACAATATTGCGGCCGCTATGATAGGTGGAACCATTGCATTTGTTGTTTTTAAAGGTAAAGTTCATATCGGTTATCTTGCTGCTATTGTTGCTGCCAGCAATGCTGGTGGAGCTGGCAGTGTTGTAGGTGATACGACTACTACATTAATGTGGATAGATGGTGTAAACCCAATAGATGTAACCCATGCATTTGTTGCTTCCATAGTGGCTATTTTTATATTTGGAATTATTGCTTCCAAACAACAACACAAATATCAGCCTATTGAAGCAGACCCAAAAGAAGGAGCTAAAGTTGATTATAAAAAGTTATTGATTGTTCTCATGATTTTAGTTGGAGCTATCCTAACAAATTTCCTGCTTGATTTCCCAGCAATTGGTGTTTGGATTGCTATTTTAATCGGAGCAATATTTTCAAAAACACCATGGTATGAAATTAAAAATGCATGGCAAGGTACTGTTTTTCTGATGGCATTGGTTTTTTGTGCATCCCTTATGCCAGTAAATGAATTGCCACCAGCTTCAATGTGGAGTGCTTTTATTCTTGGTTTTGTTTCCTCTGTTTTTGATAATATTCCGCTAACTAAACTTTGTTTAGAACAAGGCGGATATGATTGGGGCGTTTTGGCATTTTCAGTTGGTTTTGGTGGTTCAATGATTTGGTTTGGGTCTTCTGCAGGTGTTGCCCTTTCAAATATGTATCCTGAAGCAAAGAATACTTATAAATATGTTACCAAAGGATGGCATGTAACTTTTGCTTATATTGTTAGCTTTTTTGTAATGATAGGAATTGTAGGCTGGCATCCTCATGCACCACATAAAAAAGTAAAAACTGAAACTCAATCAGAAATGCCTGCTTCTACTGTTGAAAGTAATCCAGTAAAATAACAGGCTGTTTATTTCAAAATTAATTTAAAATTCATATTCTAATAATTTACTTAAAAACATTCTCAAAATTTTAAGTTTGAGAATGTTTTTAACTTTAAAGTAAGTTTTGTAACCTTCACTTCAATAGTAGTTTTTGTTGAATGCAAATATAAAGATTTATATAAATTGAATCTCATAAAAGTTTTTTTATTACTTTTGTATCTATGAAACGAATAATAAACTATTTATTAA
>JACABE010000003.1:126840-140349 GCA_013377005.1 Bacteroidota bacterium | reverse complement strand
GATTTTTTGCGTTATCAATTCAAATTCAATCCTAATTTAGTTGTTTATTGGAATTTGATTTTACCCATCAATAATACCCATATTTTCAATATATATTCATTTGCTAATACTAGTCCGCATATATGCCTTAGCGGGCACGAAGTATTGACCTATATCTCACAATTTCTTATTTGATTTTTATTAGTATTTATAATAACTTATGAGTACCTGAAATACTTGTAAGTTATCGTGCTTTGTATTTAACTCAAGGCACTCCAAGTACTTTAAGTACTCAAGGCAATTTAAAACTAAATAATTAATAATAAAACTTCATTATGATAGAACATATCATTCGATTTTCTATAAAGAATAAATTTATCATCGGGTTGTTCATTCTGGCATTGATTGGATGGGGAACATATTCGCTTACGCGATTGCCCATTGATGCCATACCCGATATCACCAATAATCAGGTTCAGGTTATTTCGCTAGCACCTTCACTTGCTGTGCAGGAAGTAGAAAGTTTTATTACGGCTCCTATAGAAGTAGCCGTTGCTAATATTCCCGATATTGTAGAACTCCGATCTATTTCCCGCTTAGGTTTATCGGTGGTTACCATTGTTTTTAAAGATAATGTTGACCTCTACTGGGCTCGACAACAATTGAGCGAGCGGCTAAGAGAAGCTGAAGAAGAGATTCCACCTGGACTTGCTAAGATTGAGCTTGCACCAATTTCATCGGGTTTAGGCGAAATATTTCAATACCGACTTGCAGTTGATAAAGGATTGGAACAAAAGTATAATCCTATGGAACTACGTACCATTCAGGATTGGATAGTACGCCGCGAAATGCTTGGAACACCTGGTGTTGCAGATATAAATAGCTATGGGGGTTTTGTTAAGCAATACGAAATTGCCGTTAATCCTGAAAGACTCAGAGGAATGAACCTCACACTTAACGATATTTTTGAAGCTCTTGAAAAGAACAACGAAAATACAGGTAGTGCTTATATTGATAAAAAGCCCAATGCTTACTTTATTCGTGGCATAGGCTTAGTAAAAACCATTGCTGATATTGAAAAAATTGTTGTAAAAAATAATCCATCAGGCATACCTGTTTTAATCAGGGATATTGCAAGCGTGCAATATGGTAGTGCTACCCGTTACGGAGCATTTGTAGTTGATACTTCTGAAGCTGTTGGTGGTGTAGTGATGATGCTTAAAGGTGCCAATGCTCATGAAGTAATTGAAGATGTTCAGGAACGTATTCTCTCAATACAAAAATCTTTACCTAAAGGTGTAAAAATTGAACCTTATCTCAATCGTTCCGATTTGGTAAGTCGTGCCATAGGTACGGTTTCAAAAAACCTTGTGGAAGGGGCTCTGATTGTTATTTTTATACTGGTAATAATGCTGGGTAACATGCGGGCCGGACTTATAGTAGCATCGGTTATTCCACTTTCCATGTTATTTGCCATTTCACTGATGAATCTCTTTGGAGTATCGGGCAACCTGATGAGTCTGGGTGCCATTGACTTCGGTTTGATTGTGGATGGTGCTGTTATCATAGTGGAAAGCGTGGTTCACCGGATTTCGAAAAGTAAATCACATCATATAGGTATTGAACGGCTTTCTCAAAAGCAAATGGATGAAAATGTCTCTGAATCAGCGAAACGAATGATGAGTTCTGCCACTTTCGGACAGGTTATCATCCTTATTGTTTATCTGCCGATTATGGCATTGGTTGGTATTGAAGGAAAAATGTTCCGTCCAATGGCTCAAGTAGTGGCTTTTGCTTTATTGGGAGCTGCCATTTTATCTCTAACTTATGTTCCGATGGCATCTGCTTTGTTTTTAAGTAAAAAAACTGAACACAAACGTAATTTTTCTGATAAATTAATGGATAGCATCAGCAAAGCGTTTAATCCGCCAATTGCTTTTGCTTTAAAACACAAAATGCTGGTTTCACTATCGGCAATAGGTCTATTTATCTTTAGTTTATTTTTGTTCAGTCAATTGGGTGGAGAGTTTATACCTCAGCTTGAAGAAGGTGATTTGGCTGCAGGAGTGATGACTTTACAGGGTGGTTCGCTTTCCAATACAGTTGAACAAGTTCAGAAAGCAAACAAAATTTTGCTCGATAATTTCCCTGAAGTAAAACATGCGGTTTGCAAAATAGGTGCTGGAGAAATTCCAACTGACCCTACACCCATGGAGACCGGAGATTATATTATTACACTCAAAGATAAGAGCGAATGGACTTCAGCAAAAACCCGTGAAGAACTGGTTGCAAAAATGGAAGAAAAACTGGTTACTCTGGCTGGTGTTAAGTTTGAATTTCAACAACCGATACAAATGCGTTTTAATGAATTGATGACTGGCTCCAGACAGGATGTTGCCATAAAAATATTTGGCGATAATCTTAGCACCTTGGCTGACAAGGCAACTGAAGTGGAAAGAATCATTCAGAAAATTGATGGTGTTGAAGATATTAATGTTGAAAAAGTTACTGGTCTTGCACAGGTTCAGATAAACTTTAACCGTGACCGATTGGCTCAGTACGGACTTTCTGTTGATGATGCAAACCGGATTCTTCGTGCTGCTTTTGCCGGCAGTCAGGCAGGTGTGGTTTATGATGAAGAAAAGCGTTTTGGCTTGGTAGTCAGATTGGACAAAGACTATCGTAAAAATCTTGATGATGTTAAAAACCTGACTGTAGCATTGCCTAATGGTGGTCAGATTCCTTTTGAACAGGTAGCTGATATCAGCATACAATCAGGTCCTGCACAGGTTTCGAGAGAAAGCACAAAACGCAGGATTACCGTTGGGTTTAATGTTCGTAATCGCGATGTTGCAAGTGTTATTGAAGATGTTACTGCTAAAATAGACAAACAGATTAAATTCCCAAGCGGATACTATGTTTCTTATGGAGGACAGTTTAAAAATCTGGAAGCTGCCAAAAACAGGCTTGCAATTGCGGTTCCGGTAGCTTTGCTCTTAATATTTGTACTATTGTATTTTACTTTCCATTCGGTAAAACAATCATTACTTATTTATACAGCAGTTCCCATGTCGGCTATCGGTGGTGTAATTGCACTCTGGTTGAGGGGAATGAATTTTTCAATATCAGCTGGTGTAGGTTTTATTGCTTTGTTCGGGGTGGCGGTACTCAACGGAATTGTGCTGATTGCCGAGTTTAATAGGCTTGAAAAGGAAGGTTATTTTGATATTACAGAACGTGTTCTCAAAGGACTGCAAACCCGTTTGCGTCCGGTTATTATGACTGCTGCCGTTGCTTCACTCGGATTTCTGCCTATGGCATTATCTACTTCTGCAGGTGCTGAAGTTCAGAAACCTTTGGCAACTGTAGTTATTGGCGGACTTATCACTGCAACTTTACTTACACTGATAATTTTACCAGTGTTTTATATTATTTTTTCTTCACGCAAATTCAGATTTTCATTTAAACGCAAATCTGCAAAAGTGATTTCCATTGTAATTCTATTTATTATTGGTTCGGTATTTTATAATAGAGTTGAGGCACAACAAATACGTGTAGTTAATCTGCAAACTGCAATTCAGATGGCATTGGATAGCAATTTATCTATCCGTTCTTCGGCCTTTTCGGTTGATGAGCAAAAGGCATTGAAAGGGGCTTCGTGGGATATTCCAAAAACTTCGATAGAAGTGCAATATGGTCAGTTTAATTCTTACAGTAAAGACAATAGTTTTACGATTTCTCAATCGTTTGCTTTTCCAACAGTTTATATCAATCAAAACAAGCTGGCAAATGCAAAAGTGAAAAGCAGTGAATGGCAGTTGAAGAGCTCGCAACTTGAAATTGCAACACAGGTAAAACAGGTTTATTGGCAATTAGCTTATCTGTATTCAAAACAAAAGCTTTTGAAGTATCAGGATAGTTTGTTTTCAGGAGTTCAAAGAGCAGCTGAATTAAGAGCCAATTCAGGTGAAACCAACAAACTCGAAATGATAACTGCCCGTTCGCAAAGTATGGAAGTGAAGAACCAACTTAATCAGGTTACTGCTGATATCGGTATAGCTAATCGCAAGTTGCAAACACTTTTAAATACAGAGAGTATGATATATCCTGCCGATACTGTGTTGAAACGGATAAATTACACTGTAATTGCCAGCCCTTCGGAGATTGCAAAAAATCCATCATTAGGTTATTTGCAACAACAAATTGAGGTTTTGCGCAACGAAAAGAAGCTGGAACGCAGCCATGGAATGCCTGATTTAAGTATCGGATATTTCAGCCAAACCATAAGAGGAACACAGGATGTAAATGGTGTACCTCAAACTTTCGGGGCAGGCGACCGTTTTACAGGCATACAACTGGGTATTGCTATTCCGCTTTGGTTTGTTCCCTATGCTGCCAAATCAAAAGCTGCCAAAATATGCGAAAATATTGCCCGTACTGATGCTGAAAATTACAATAAATCGCTTACCGGCAATTACCGTTCACTAATTGATGAATATGCAAAATATCAGGGCAGCGTAAATTATTATGAAGAACAGGCAATTCCTGAAGCTGAAATAATTATTGACCAGTCAACACGGATTTATAAAGCCGGTGCTATGGATTATCTGGATTTTGTGCTAAACCTCAACAGGGCTTTAAGTATCAAACAGAATTATTTAGATGCTATCAACAGTTATAATCAAACCATTATTAATATTGAATTTATTACAGGAAAAACGTTTTAATAATTATGAGTTGTAAATTATGAATATTTATACTCTAAATACTATATAACATGACAAAGAAAAAATTAATTACAATAATATGTTTACTATCCGTTTTTTTTGCAGTTATTTCCTGCAAAAGCGGTGCTAAGAAAAACGAAGAAGCCGGGAAAACAGAAGTTATTCCCGAAGATATTGTTGAGATGCGTGACGACCAGATAAAACTTGCCAACATCGAAACAGGCAGCATAGAAATGCGTTCGCTGAGTGGTACTTTAAAAGTAAATGGTTTAGTTGCAGTAGCTCCTCAGAATTTTGCTACGGTATGCGCCCCCATGGGTGGTTTTGTGAGAAGCACCAACCTTATTCCCGGAAATACAGTTACCAAAGGTCAGGTGCTGGCAGTAATCGAAAATCAGGAGTTTATTGATATTCAACAAAACTATCTGGAGGCTAAAAACAAACTTGAGTTTGCCGAAACCGATTACAAACGTCATAATGATTTGTACAAAAATGATGTGTATTCGCAGCAAAACGTGCAGCAGGTTACTGCCGATTACAAAAACCTGAAAGCTCAAGTGAAAGCATTAACGCAGAAACTTGCCCTTATCGGCATAAATGCAGCACAATTGAACGAAGATAATATCAGTCGCGAAGTTAAATTGATTGCACCCTTTAGCGGCTATGTGAAAACAGTAAATGTGAATATCGGTAAATTTGTTACGCCTTCGGATGCTATGTTTGAAATAGTAAACACCGACCATTTGTTTCTTGAACTTACGTTGTTTGAAAAAGATGCGGATAAGGTTGCCAACGGGCAGAAAATCCATTTTCTGATTAACAACGAAACCGAACAACACGAAGCCGAAATTTACCAGACCGGAAAAACCATAAATCCCGACAAAACCTATAAGGTATATGCCAATGTTACCGATCAATGTAAAAACATAATTCCGGGAATGTATGTAAATGCCCTTATTGAAGCTACAAGCAATAAAGTTGCAGCTTTACCTTCGGATGCAATTGTAAGTTTTGATGATAAGGATTATATCTTTGTTTTTGAGAAAAACAAGGTGGAAGATGGCAAGCCATTTACCGAATATCGTATGATTGAAGTACAAAAAGGCGTGAGTGAAAGCGGTTATACCGAAGTTATTTTGCCCAAAGATTTTGATATCAGCAAAGCCAAAGTGGTGGTAAAAGGTGCTTATAATCTGCTTTCAGCAAAGAAAAATGCAGGCGAAATGGCGTGTTAGAATACCTCACCTAAATCCTCTCCAAAGGAGAGGACTAAAAAAGCCGATAGTGGAATGCTATCGGCTTTTGGTTTTTATGTTACCTTATATCAGTATTTACTGACTGAGAAGGATATTCCTTATTAAAAATGCTTTATTCTTTTATGAATTTTTTCATCAGTTTTTGACCATCTGTTGTTGTTATTTCTATTAAATAGAGTCCACTACTAAGTTTACCAATAGGAATTTCTGTTACTTTATTACCAATAACATTATTCATCGAAATTTTCTTTTGTCCAATTATAGAGTAAATATTTATTGAATATTTTACTTCGATATTATCGGTTAAATCAATTGTTAAAACTAAACTTGCAGGGTTTGGATAAATTTCGATTTTATCATTTGTTTTTTCTTCTTTTATACCAATTGTATTACAAAAGTCTTGTGGTGGATAATGATAGTGAATTTTTGAGTCGGTATAACAGAGTAGCTTATATGTATATGGAGCATCAGAGAAAGGCAAGTGAATCGGGAATAAAAATGAAGTTGAGCCTAACGTTTCAATTATTTGGCTTGGAAATCCTTGATATTGGGAAGATGGAGTATTAATCGGAGTAACAGATTGTACTTTTAAAACTGTAGTATCAATTGTTAAAAGACTAACTGAACCAATAATGAAGCCTACAGAGTCATAGTTATTATTGCAAAAAGTGGGAATATAAAATGTATCACCGGGTAATTTGTTGAAATCATACAACTGGCAAAATTTGTTGCAAGATTGATTATAGTAAAAAACCTTACCATTACCTGAAGATATAAAAAAAGAACTAAATTCTGAACCAAAGTTACTTATCCCAACACCATGTGATTGCAACACCTTGCAATGTTTACCTTGAATTATAGTATCACCTATTGATTGTATTTCAGCATACCATTGTAATCCATCTGTTGGTCTAACAGATTGATAATACCAAGTTGCACCTAAGGGTGCCCATTCTTGAGCATAAGAAATAACCAAAAGTAAGAAAAAGGCAAGTGTTAAGGTTATTCTCTTCATGTTTGTTTATAATTTTAACTTGATTAATTAATATATTTATCTTCTTTTAAACCCGTCGGGAACTTCTTACCCGACGGGTTAGAAACGCTATCGGCTTTTGGTTTTAAGCTCTTATTTAGTCATCTTTTCCAGGTCTTCCACTAGTAGGTTTTCCTTTGATAATATCATCTTGTTGTTGTTTTTGATTAACTTGACTTTCCCTAATTCGACGGAGCTCTTCTTCTCTGCGAATCTGTTTTTCTTGTTCTTGCTTGGCTTGTTCTTGAATTCTCTTTGCTAATTCTTCTTGCCTTTTTAAATCTTCATTATTACTCATAGTTGTGAATTTTAAACATGTTTTGAAATAAAAATTATTAGTGTTATAATTCCTGCTATTAGACACATTAAGCTTCCTCCATTAAGGAATATAGTACTTAAATTGCATATTTTATGGTAGCATTCTGTTCTTTTTACATTAATCTTACTTGCTTTTCCTTTTTCGGTTCTTATAGTATCCTTAGTAACGTCTAAATCAAATTTATGTGCATAATAACCCGTTACCTGTGATACTAAATTCATTATTAATGCACATGCAAATAATAACCAAGTAATCTTCAATAAATTTGGGTTAACTTTATTGAAATCTTTGATAATGTCTTTTACAAATCCAATTGACAATATTAATCCGCTTGTAGAAAGAGATATAATAAGTATATCAAACCTTTCAATAGAGTAATCTATAGCTTTCTGAGTAGTCTCAACATATCTTTGTAATTGATCTATGTATTTCTCATCTATTTCTTTTTTTGTCATATAGATTTTTTCCTTTTTTTTATAACCCGTCGGGAACTGCGTACCCAACGGGTTTTATTAATATTCTTTAGTCAGCAATAATTTCTTTAGGATTGAGTCCATATTTATTTTCTCCGGAATCACTATCAGTTGCAAATAGAACCAATAACCAAATTGCTCCAATAATTGGAATTAAAAGAATCAAAAACATCCAACCACTTTTTCCAACATCGTGTAATCGTCTCACTCCAACAGCTAGCCCTGGCATAAATACAGAAATTGCGTAAAAAATATAAAATAAACCATAAGGAAGCACTCCTATAGTAGTTCCCATAAGATTATCTAAAATTAAAGCTGCAATTAGAAAAACAAAATTGAATAAAGCGTACATCCAATATTCTTTTCTTCTTGCTCTACCGCTAAAAACAGCATAATTTTTTAATACTTTTAAATACCAATTCATTTTTTTTGTTTTTATTTCTTACTCTTATGGCTTTTCAGTAACGCCCCGTTTATTTAAATGGTTACTGGTCTCCATTATTATTATCTTAAACCCGTCGGGAACTTCGTACCCAACGGGTTTACGCCTCATTCCTTTACACCAGCATTATCTCTACTTCTGCTGTATTTACGGTATCTTTGTTGAGCAGTATTAAGTATTTGCCCAACGTGGCGGCGGGGATTTCTATTTCTTCGCCGGGGAGTAGTTCGGTGGGTTTGGTGTTGGGTGCTTCGTTGGCGGTGCTGCCTCCGTACCAGTATATAGAAGCCGAATCGCTTACGTTGCTTAGCAAAATGGTATCATCTGCTGAATAGATCATATCGGGTGTTATAGTGGTGTTGGGTGCTATTTTTTCGGTAAGAGGCTGGGCTTCTTGGTCGTCTTGGTTGTGTTTGGGACGTGCAACAATGCTTTGGTTGAAGTATATTTTTGCTTTTTGGGGCTGTGCTTTGTGCAGCTGAACTATAGTAAGCAGGTTGGTAAATGCCTGTGTATTCATTTTCTTTAAATTATCTTCCCACGAAGAGCGTTTACCTAAGGTTTCGGTTTTCTTTTGTTCTTGTGTGGCTCTGGCTAACACATAACTGCTGCGAATTTGTTTTAATTCATTAAACTTAGCTACGCCTATATCTGCTTGATGAACATCAAATGCAGAGATAAATTGAGCCATTACTTCTTCTATATTTTTTTTGGTGATATGATTAAATAATTTCATCCCTTGCGGATAAAATTCCTTATAAACAGGGCTGTCTTTTTTGTATTTATCTCTTACACCTGCTTCAAAATCTTTGGCTTTGGCTACAAATAGTTCGATACATTCGTCCACGGTTAAGGTTTTCGAGATTTGTTCGGCTACCTTGATGGCTGTTTCCTGAAGGCTGGTTTTTAATGCTGCAAGTGCATCTACACTCGGTGGTATTAATGCATCAAGGTTTACGCCTTCGGTTTTTCGTTGAATAAGTGAATTAACGTGATGATCGAAAAATTTAATTATTTTTTCTTTGCTCGCTACGATATTATCGAACGGATTTTCAAAATACAATTCTAAATTTCTCATTGTTTTTAAATTTTAGTTACTAATAAATTGTTAATTACGATGCAAATATATAAAAATATTTAATTCATTTATAAATTTTCAAAATATTTTTTTAAAAAGTTAATTTTTGAGACTATGGCATTAAAATTAAATTGCAATTATTTGTATAACTGCTATATACAAAATTATATAGTCGTGAAATATTTGTAAAACTACTATGTGCAAATTACAATAGTCGTAAAATATTTGTAAACCCCCTATGTGCAAACTACAATAGTCGTAATACAGTTGTATAACCCCTATGTGCAAACTACAATAGTCATAATACAGTTGTATAACCCCTATGTGCAAACTACAATAGTCATAATACGGTTGTATAATCCCTATGTGCAAACTACAATAGTCGTAATACGGTTGTATAATCCCTATGTGCAAACTACAATAGTCATCCCGCAATTTTTTATTTCCTCAAGCCAAAGGATACTGAGTTGCTAAAGGTTTAAAAACGCTCTGTAAAAAGAAAATGTGTGTAAAAGGTTTGGGGAATGTTCTTTCAGGCGGGGTATGTATAGTTCCTTTCATTTCAGCCCGCTGCTATGTTTATTATTTGTTGTTCATTTCACTTTGTTGTTAAATCGTTTGGTTGCAAAACCCTTATATGCAATTCCTAAATTCCACTCAAAATATCCGTTATCCAAATCAGGGTGAACCTTCGTATAGTTAACAAATCCATATCCCACTGTCCCAAATACTGATAAATATGCATATTCTTTTAATTTAAAGTATTTATTAAAAGTTGTTCCGATAATAAGTCCTCCTGTATTGTCAAAAGTAAACTTTTGATTTAATACATCCTCATTAATTACGAGCAAAGAGGAACTATTATATCCAGCAAAAGGCTCAATAGAAATTAGCTTTTCAAAATCAAAAGAATAACCCAAATAAAAATCGAGTTTTATAACATTTACTTTTGCTGTAATTGGAAGCTTCTGTCCATTAAAATTCATTTCCTTTTTGGGGTTAATAGTCCATGGTTTAAAACGAAAGCCAAAGTTCAACTTATCAAGAACCAAAATGAAATTAAAATTTGGACTCCCATGTTGCCCTATCCAACTTGTAGTTTTTTTATTGTAATAATAATTCGATACAGCAATTTCAAATCGAAATCCGATATTTGAGCGAGTTCTACATTCTACTATTTTATATGGTTTCTGATTAAGAGTATCTAACTTCTTTGGATAATATTTCGTTGAAAAATAAGGTTCAACAGTTAAAGTATCAGTAGAACATATTATCTCAGGTTTCCATTTTTGTCCAAATGAAATTGCATTTACTAAAATTGTTATTGCAATAATTAAAAGTATTCGTTTCATTTTTGCAGTATCGTTTTTTTATTATAAAGCTAACTTAAATATATACGAAACATCAATACAAAGCCTTCTATTATGGATGTATTTATATAGTTTTTTGTTTTTATTTCAACCACAAATATACTATATTATTTGGTAATACAACATTTACTGCCATCAAACTTTTATCCGATGAGCGGTAGTAAACCGCTTATCGTACAGATAAAAAAAGCCAACAATTTTACAACTGTTGGCTTCATTCAATGAAAAAACTTTTTAATATAATTTTGTGCACCAAAGATACATCATATTTTATGTGAAATCGTAAAATATATAAAATTAAGTTATCAGATGATTATCTAATTTCTTATTTCTACTTCGTCTCTTACCTTATGGTTTTGTGTTTATCTTCTCTCACGTTCCCTTGCTCTCTCCCATCCTTGTTTTATTGTATCAATCATTTCAATATTCAATTTTTCAGAATATTCTTTTAATTTCTCTTGTGCAAGTGGAATATTATTACAGCTTAAAAACAATAAAGCCATAGTTGGATCATTACTATTTACGATGTATATATCATAAGCTCTTAAATTAAAATCCTTTTGAAAGAAGGGATGGACTGGTGATACCATTTTAAAAGACTCATGATCTGCTCCTAATATTAAGGTATCGAAATTATCAAAAGAAATCCATTTTCCGTGTTTATAGAAAATAAAATAAAGCACTTTGCGTATTTTTCTCTGATTGTAATCTATTTCTATTAACTCAATAGATAATAAGAATATCAAACCAATTATTAAAAAAATAAATGGAATTATAGTGATTATTGAGATACGAAACATTAAAATTGATGCAACTAAAATTACACTTCCAATAGTTGAAAAAATTCCGCTAAATGTTGCTCCATGGATTATTCGTTCTGTTTGTTTTTCCATAATAAATGTATAATTTGTGTATTAACCTGACAAATTTCCTTTTTATTTCACCCACAAATATACTACATTATTTGGTAATACAACATTTACTGCCATCAAACTTTTATCCAATCAGCGGTTCTAAACCACTTACCAGTGGTGATACGAAAAGTGTAAGCAATTATACAATATTGTTTACACAAAAAAAAGGCTCCTTTGGGGAGCCTTTAAAACAATTGAGAATTAAATTATTAATTTGAAATTACTAATTTCCTTACAGAACTAGTGCCTTTGGTAGATTCAATTTTTACAGTATAAATTCCTGTAGCAAAATGTTTTTGGTTCAGATTAATTCTTTTACTACCGCTAACATTGTATTCATCAGCAGATAATCTGATGCCTGTATTATCATAAATTGAAACTACAATTTTATCAGTTTTTGAATTATTAATATCAATAAATGCTTCGGAAGTAGATGGATTCGGATATATTTCGCTGATAGAAGAAGTATTTCCCAATTCATTTTCAATTCCGGTAATAATAGCACCCGTACTGTTAACTATAACTCTTATATTATTTATATTTGGATTAGAATCGTCCAATGTAAATGGATAAGGAGTATAATTAACACCGGCAATTTCTACATGCAATTTATAATTGCCCATTGGCAGGTTATTAAAATTAAAACTACCATTCGAACTTGAATAATTAATTTTCAAAGCAGCATCATTTTCGTCAGTCAAAATCAATTCAACTCCCGAAAGTGGGCTATCGCCTGAACTTTTATTGCCACCCATAAAAACAAGACCTCCAAAAATACCATTGCCAGTGATAGGATTTATAGGTAACGGCACCATGTTTATATAATAAAATACTGTATTAGCTGATGGGAATACAGGTGTAGCCGTAAACCAATTTATTGAATGCATATAAAAAGTAGGTGCATATTGATTATACAATGCAGAAGTAGGATTAATAAAGGCTTTAATTAAGAAAGCAGGATTAACAGGAGGAAGATTTAAATAATTATATTGGAAATGTCCCATTGAATCTAATGCCAGTGTATCAATTAAAGAGTAAGACATAGTTGCATTATTAGCCTGATAAATCAATACATATCCATCATGAACAACATAGTTTCCTGCATAAACATACCCCTGAATAACAGTTCCCAAAGTATCTATTATTGAAACAAACTCACAACTTGTATCAGAACATGAAGTCCCATTATTATTAGATGTAACGGTAGTTAAACAAACATGATATCCGTTAGCTGTTGAAGACGGTTGAGCAAAAGTATGCGTAACATTTTTTCCAGTTGCAGTTGTTCCATCTCCGAATGCCCAGAAATAGGTAGTTGGATTGCTTGAATTTATATGACCTTCAAAAGCATAAATTAAATTCTGATGCGTAAATGTAATTGAATTCTGACAACTAACAGCAGGAGTTCCGATAGTAATAGTTTGACAAATACTATTATCACATTCAACCGCACCTGCCGAGTTAAGAACTTTTATAGTTAAACATACATTGTAAGTTGATACTGTAGATGGATTTGAAGTAAAAGTATGTACAGGATTCTGCAGTGAAGAAGTAGTTCCGTCTCCAAAATTCCATACATAAACTATTTGTAAATTTTGATAGGTTGTTGAAGAAGTATTTACAAAATGAATAGTATTGGCAGCAGTTGCAGAATCTGAATAATAAGAATAATTAGCATGGCAATTATTTGTTGTATTTGATACAGGTATAAAAACACAGCTGGTGTCGGAACAAACCGCTGAATTGCTATTAGAAGTAACAGTAGTTAAACAAACATTATAGCCCAAAGCACCTGCAGGAGGTTGAGTAAAAGTATGAGTAACATTTAGCCCTGTACCTGTAGTTCCATCTCCGAAATTCCATAAATAGGTAGTTGGATTGCTTGAATTTATATGACCTTCAAAAGCATAAATTAAAT
>JACABE010000003.1:0-126740 GCA_013377005.1 Bacteroidota bacterium | reverse complement strand
CAGCAGTTGCAGAATCTGAATAATAAGAATAATTAGCATGGCAATTATTTGTTGTTCCATTACAAATAGAAAAATTAGCTACATTCTGCTGAGGATTAGCATTGGTAATGGTAATGACATGAATATTTCCACTACAATCATAAGTATAAACATGAAAATTAACCAAAGTACCAGAAGTTGGAACATTTGTAAATGTAAAAGAATAATAACCGTTTGCATTTGTATTAGCCGTTGCATAAATAACGGGAATAACGGAAGAGCTACTATCAGACATAATATAAACAGCATGATTATTAATAGCGGCTCCATTTAAATTGGTCACATAACCTGCAACAAAGAAAGCATTTTGTGCCTGCAAAGAAAACAAGCTAAAAAATGCAAAACATAAAAGTAAAATTTTCTTTTTCATGGTATAAATTATTATTGATTTTTTATTTACATTAAAGAGACTATAAAGCAAAAAAAGGTTGCATCGGGTTTAAAATATTTTTTTGAAGATGTGAAATTACAATAAAAAACAGTTCAATGTATTTAAATTTTATAAATGGTTATTTCATTTTGCTATTAATGATATGATTTACTCAGTTTTCACAAATCTTGAACTACCATAATTCCCCAACTTATCAATTAAAATCAAATGATACAAGCCTTGTTTGAGTGAAGATATATTTAGATGAATCATCTCAGTGTTTGATTCATTATTACATATTTTCGTCAAAACTAATTGCCCGTTTGTGTTCATTACTATCATCTTACAATCTCCTAAAAACTTATTTCCAACAATAATATCCAAATCATTCTTTGCAGGATTCGGATAGGTTTTCAATATAACTAAATTTTGCAAATTAGTATTTGATTCATCAACAGTATTTGTATTTTGCAATTGTATATTTCGTTCCCATCTGTTAGTGTTAAGCAATATTGTTTCTGCATCAGCAAAACTCGTTTTATTAGGATAAAATGTGGCGCTGTAATTTTGATTAAAATAAATTGAATTAGAAAGTACTTCGGCACTTATTTTATAGTTTCCCATTGGTTTCTGATAAAATTGATAAAAGCCCATAGTATCAATCTTGCAACTATCTATAATACTATGATTCATTTCATATAAATAAGCCATTGCATGGTCTACAGGCATTGAACCTACAAAAACAGTTCCTCCCATATTGTATTTTAAAGGAATGGGTGGCGAAATTCCAGCATCCAGTTTGGTCAGGAATAAATCAGTAATTCCATGAGAATTAAATTGCATTGCTCCAAAGTTAATGGATGGTTGATTAAATGAGCCGCAAGCATAAAGCTTATTAGAATCGGCTACTATTACACTATTTAAATTGCAGGATGCAAATCCTCCGGCTGCAATAGCATTATTATAAGTCGCAAAAGAATCGGAACGACATATAAATATGTTGGTATTCAACAAACTCGGAGTGCTGTGTTTATGTAAAATTGTGTTTCCAAATATCAAACTATCTGAAGTAAATATCCCTCCAATTACAAAACCACTTCCAGATTTATAAGCACTTATTGATGTTATTGTAGAAGTGAAATTTGCTGCATTTACAAAGTTACCCTGTAGATCGTATTCTAATATAAAATTTTTGCCGTTTAATGAAGCACCATTATTTAAAAGTAATGTTGAATTATTGTACCCTCCTATTACTAAATGGTTATTATTCCTGCAAGTTATGGCTGTAATTTCATCATCCGAATTACATATTCCTTTTTTGCACCATTGCAACACTCCATTTTTATTGTATTTTGCAAAATATCCATCATAAAACAAAGCACCAGCTGATGAAGTAGAATTAACTAATGAATCTATCGGGGATAAAACAAGATAGGAACCCAAAAATGAAGCAGCAGTGTAGATTGATCCACTTGTATCAAGCGCAATTTCATTTATTTTATTGATAAATGAATTTCCTTTAGTTTTGCTAATCCAAACCACATTCCCTTGCTGAACATCAATTTTTGCAACAAATGATGAATGCAGATTATTCCCTGAATTTATAATATTCATATTCCCAATACCAACCGTATCGCCCAAACAATGACCAGCAATTAATAATGAATTGGTGTTTCTATCCCATTTTAAGCTTGAAATAGTATCGTAACCCCAAAATTTATTATTGATAAATAACACCCATTGAGTTGAACCCTGAGGCGAGTATTTCGTTAAAAATGATTTTCCTCCAGTATGTGTGTATGAACTAGCTCCATCAAAAGATATAGTATTAATTCCGTTGGTAGTATTTATAAATCCACAAGCATAAATATTGCCATTGTTATCGATCACTATTTTATTAGAAGAGGTTCCTACATTAGAGAAAGCTTTTTTGGCCCAAATAACTTGTCCGTTTTGATTGTATTTAGCAACAAAATAATTAGACGTAAAACTGTTGGAATCGCTATTAGTAAGAACCACAATATTGCTCTCCAAAGAAATATAATTACTGTTAAATGTACCAGCAATAACAACATCATTATTATTAACAGCAATGGAAGTAGCTTTTTGGGATTGCAAACCACCTGCAGTTTTAACCCAATCCCAATTCATATTGCCTTGAGGAAATACAGCAGTACATGCAAGCAGTAAAAAAGCTAAAATAAAAGGTATTTTTTTTTCAACCATATCTGAATTTTCTTAAAATTTATAGAATAATCCTGTTTTTAGCCCGATCAAATAAGGAGAAAGATTATTTAAGTTAGTATTGATATCCATTTCTTTATATAGTGGTTTAAAATAATACTGCATTGTTGGTTCAACAGAAATACCCCAGTATTTGTTTAAATGATAATCGAATTCTATGGATAAAAGCCCGGCCCAATTAGTTTTATTAATGTTTGAATGCTCTGTATAAATTTTCAATACAGAAGTATAAGCATTATCTGGTAGAACCATTGTTTCTTTTTCAGATATAATGAAAGAACATAAAATACCTGCTTTTAATGAAACAAAGATTTTGCCGAATCCATATTGATAAGCAACAGTTAAGGGTATATTTAACAAAGAATATTTTTTTGTTGTTTTAATCAATTGCTGAAACAAAATACTATCTTTAAGGCTCACAGGATGAGTTATATATTGAATTATATTTCCTTGTGAATTATAAATTACAGAATCCACATAATTGAATGATTCGTATAAAATTTGTTTTTGATCGGAGTTATAAGTAAAATTATCTGAAAATCTACTATAATTAAACCCTGTTTGCATTATCCAGCTTGAATAATTATATTTTAGACTAATGCCATATTGTCCTAACGTTTTATTATCTGAGTATGAAAACTTTTCAGCATTGTATATTTTGCTGAAAGTATAGTCTATTCCTACAGAATATAATGATTTCTTAACCGGAATATTGGCAGATTTAAGATTGATTCTTTTAGGGTCTATTCCGTTTATATCATTGTTATTAATAGTTTCCGTAATATTTTGGTTAGTATCCGAACTTAAAGAAATAGGTAGTTTTGTATTTTCATCTCTTTTATTTTCGTGTTCTTTTTGTATCAAATTATGTAATTGTTCTTTGTTTAAATTTTCTACAACAGTTTGTTCGGTGATATCGGAAATATATAGTGGTTTGTCTTTTTCTCTTATTTGCTCATTGATTATTTGTTTCTTTTCATCTTTTGGCAGTTGTGCTGTTTCATTCAGTTTTCTAAGTATTTTTATAGTATTTAAAGTTTTTACTTTTTTATGTAGCTTAATAGAATTGATGTTTTCAGATACATTTAATATCTTCGTCTGAACTGGTTTGGATAATAATCCTTTACCTTCAATAAAAGCATTTGTATTCTTTAAACTTAAACCATCTTGCTTATTGTAATTGCGTTGATTTGCAGATAATTCTTCATGTACTAAGTTGGATTGTTTGATTTTAGGTTCTGTATTGAATGTATTAATAAAAATAAAAAATAATGCAATTGCAGTAATGCCAATACCTGCAGCATAAAAATAATTAAGATTCTGATAAAAAAATAATTTTGAATGTATAGATTTCCATAGATTAAGCTTAGGCGAATACTTGGGAAGTTGCCCTAAATTTTTGGAAACTTGTTCCAAGTCAAGCTCAGTATCTATCCTGTCCCATAAATCCGCATCGGGCTTATGAGTGGGTAGATTAGACCAATCTTTATTTGAATAATTTTCCATTATAAGTATTCGTTTTTAAGTTTTTCTTTCAATATTTTTTTTGCATTAAATAATTGAGATTTTGAAGTTCCTTCTGATATATTGAGTATTTCGGCAATTTCTCTATGTTTGTAGCCTTCCACTTCAGCCAGTATAAAAATAGTACGATAGCCATCCGGTAGCGATAGAATTACTTTTTCGAGAATCTTCCCATCTATCTCCTGCGAGTTTATGTGTACTGAATCATGTTTTTCCTGTTGATATGTATCGAAAAGCTGAAGGTTCTTAAAATGTCTGATGGCAGTTCTAATAACGATAGTTTTTATCCATGCACCTAAGGATGAATGTCTTTTGAATTGATTAATTTTTTGAAATACTTGTATAAACGCATCTTGTAGTACATCATTGGCTTCATCATGATTGTTGAGAATACGGTACGCCAATGTAAACATTGCATCGCAATATTTATAATAAAGCCTTTTTTGCTTTAGACGATCCTTATTCAGACAACCTTCAAGCAAATCCAGTTCTTCAACACTCAGATTGTATGCCGGGCTTACAATTACTTCCAACTTATAGCTATTTTATTTAAAGAGTCAGTAAATGAAGAAAAGGTTGTATAAAGAAAAAAAATAATACTATCTGTTGACAATAAACTTATCGGTAATAATACCTATGTTAGTCTGTAATTGAATAAAGTAAATACCATTTGGAAAATCCTGTACATTTATTAAAACAGAATCTTTAAGTTGACAACAAAGCTGTTCTTTTACAATTTTTCCTTGTATATTGATAATTTTCAGATTAGTTATGTGATAATCTGTAGCATCAGAAATAAAAATTCTGTCGTTTGACGGATTGGGGTAAATTTTTAGTCCTGTTTGATTTGAAAAAGCATTAACCCCGGTTTGAATATTAAGTGTACCCCCCTCATCTGTAAAATTCTGATAAAATGACTGATAATAAACATTGGCGATGTTAGCACTATGAATAATTACTGTATTTTCATCATTTTTGGTATCAGCTGAAGCAGACCAATTATGAGAACCTGTTAATACCAATGGATCAGAGTCTGGTGCTGATGGGTCAACAATAAGCATTTTATTATGATACAATCCGGTAAGTATATCTTTTATCAGATTAGTTCCCATTGAACTACTCAATGTGGTATAAGGCGGATACGACTGACTGGTTGGATCGAGTATTCCTGCTACATATACATTATTTTGTATTCTTTTATTAATTGAATCGGCATCAACGGCGACAGTAAATGAATAAACACCGAAATACATATCTACATCAGCACTTCTGATGGCTTGCTGTATTTTTGAATTGGTACCATCAGAAGGGCTGAAATAAACTTCCAGTATTTCACCACCAACATTGAAGATATGAGTTGTATTATCTGTTTTATCAGGTCCGAATTTAGCATTTGCAGCATTTGGTGTTATTGATGTACTACCCCACATTTCATTAAATTCAGTAGTATACGCCTGTGCTACTAATGCATCCTGTATAATTACAACATTATTGGCATCAGTATTAATCTGTGCAGATGTAAAATTGGTGGAACCAGTCCAAACGATGGGATCATTGGGATT
This sequence comes from Bacteroidota bacterium, assembly GCA_013377005.1. GTDB lineage: Bacteria > Bacteroidota > Bacteroidia > Bacteroidales > JACABE01 > JACABE01. Next base: position 121,001 of record JACABE010000003.1, on the reverse strand, counting down.
AGAAGAACTCCCATCAATAATCATAAACTTATTATGCATTATTCCATATAATTGTGACGTTGGACTTGCCAGTTTATTGATATTGCTGTTGAGTAATGTCAGAGAAGTATTAGTACTGCTTCCATCGTAAATCCATCGAATGGCTACCCCACGAGAATAAGCATTGTTAATAGCTGCAACTATACTCGATATGGCAGCAGTTTCACTGAAACTATAGACAGCCAGATCTAAGGTATATTTTGCTCTATTGATATAAGCAATTATTGTATCATCAATTAGTTGATTCAGATAAACTGCATTTGAAATACTTGCCAAATTATTGTTAACGGGTCTGTTAAAATATACCTTGATTTTATCTGATTGTGACCAGGAAAAATATGATGAAAGTAAAAAGCAGAAAAATAGAAATAGTTTCTTCATTCAAACGGATTTTGTACAATTTAACAACGAAGAGCAAAAATAGTTATTTTAGGCTTAATCTAATTCTGACAAAGTAATTTAGAATTCAGAAACATAACTGGATGAACCATAAAAAAAGAAAACTCTGACAGCTATCTAACAGAGTTTTCTATAAACCATTAAAATCTTAGCTTTCTAAGATTCTTCGTTATTACTTAGAAAGAAAAACATTTGATTTATCCTAACAATCCTCCATTTTGGTAAATTTGCAACTGAGCATCGTAAAACTGATTTAACTTTGCTGTTTTATTATTACGTAAATTGGTAATATCACCACTTATAAAGTTTACGCGAATATTATCGCCATTTTGCAATTCAATACTTTCCATTATTCCGGCATTATATGTCAGAATTGGTAAAGCAGCATTAATAGCATTGCGTTCGTAAATAGCTCCATAAGATTCAGCAATAATACATTGCACACCCAAAGAAGTAAAGCAATCTACAGCTTGCTGACGTGAACTCCCTGCTCCGAAGTTTTTAGTAGTAATTACAATATCACCTTCTTTAGCTTGTTTTGCAAAATCTTCGTAACCTTTCAGATTGTCGAAAGTATATTGTCCCATTTCCTTAATATCGGTAATGGTAAGATAACGATTGTGATAAATCATATCAGTATCAATGTCATCTTTTTGGATAAACCAAACACGACCTTCAACTTCAGTCTTTTTATTGCCTTTTTCAACTGATTTTTTCTCAGCATTTGCAGTAACAGTTCCTTTCTTTTCAAACACTGCCGGAGTTGAAGCCAAGTCATCAGCTGTGGTGATGTAACCTGAAATAGCAGAAGCTGCAACCGTTGCAGGAGAAGCCAGATATACATACCCTTTACCTTGTTTGCCTTCAAAATTGCGGTTACCTGTACTGATGGTTACTTCGCTTGGTCCGTTCTGCCCAACTTGTCCTGCTGCACAACCAGCACAACCAGCATTGGAAACCATAGCACCAGCATCTTTAAAGATTTTAATCAAACCTTCTTCCAGAGCCTGATTCCAGATTTCGTCAGTAGATGGTACAACTTTAAGAACAACTCCCGGAGCTACTTTTCTGCCTTTTAATATTTGAGCAGCTATTCGCAAATCTTCCATACGTCCGTTAGTGCAACTTCCAATAAAAGCTGAATCTATCTTGGTTTTCTTCACGCTTTCAACTGAAGTATCATCATGAGGATGACCAGGTTTTGCAACCATAGGTACAAACTTTGTGATGTCGATTTCAAATTCATTTACATAAATTGCATTTGCATCAGCATTAATGATTTCATAACGTTTACCTGAACGTTTTTCAAGTTCATCAATAATAGCTTTAGTCGGAGTAAATAATAAAATGATAGCACCCATTTCTGTAGCCATTGATGCAACAGTAATGCGTTCATCCAATGTCATTTTATCAATCGCTTCTCCATACAATTCAACAGAATAGCTCAATAATTTATTGGCTCCGAAAATTGAAAGCAGATTTAACACGATGTCTTTTGCTGATACATTTGCAGGACGTTCGCCTTTGAATGTAATTTTTACTGATTCGGGTACTTTAAACCATACCGAACCTTTTGCCCATGCAGCTGCGATATCCTGATCGCCCATACCTTGTCCGAAACAACCGATAGCACCCATAATGTTGGCATGAGAATCGGTAGAAACAAAAGTACTTCCGGGATAAGCCAGCCCTTTATCAATAGCTATATGAGTTCCGATACCGGCATCCACATCATAAATGGCGATGTCGTTTTCACGGGCATACATACGGCAGTATTGCTGATTTGCAGCATATTTCTGATCGCTTCCACCAGGGTTGCAATCGAAAGTAAAACAGGTTTTTGAAGCATCGGCAACCTTTAAGCCGTTGTCTACTATGTTTTTCACTACGTTAGCACCCCCAAAATCGCGGGCAGCACGAGCGTCGATAAAAACATCAATAATATCATTTGCTTTCACTACACCTTGGTTGGAATGAGAAGCGAGAATTTTTTCTATAATTGTCATGGTTTTGTTATTTAGAAATTTGGTAATTTGGTGATTTAGTGATTTATTTTGGATTGTTGTTTTAATTTTAGAGTCTTTTTCGTAGATGCAAGAATTGATAAAATCTCAGTTGCTTCATTTTTCAAGATTTCAATGTCAATATTTTGTGTTAAACCCGTTTCATCAATTATTTCTAACCAAAAAACTGTTTCATCAGCTTCTTCGACACAAATACATATTTTTGAATAAAATTCTGCATCAGATCTTGCTCTTGTTGCAGCTCGATAATTAGCTGCAAGCGAAGTTCCTGATTTACATAATTGGTTTCCTACGACAAAGCTAGCAGTATTCTTAGGAAATGAACTAATTAATCTTACTATTTCAATAGCAAATAATTTTGTCCTTTGCCTTAAAACCTCGCTGTTAATATTTTTACTGTTACTCATGAATCACAATATCTCAAAATCACAATATCACGATATTATTTTAAACGATCTTTAAATGGTTCAAATGTCATAAAATCGGCATGATGTACGATGAAAGCTTCTGTAGTACGTTTTACCATATCACCCTCGCCAGCATGAGTAGCTATAATATGACAAACTTCAGCTGGCACTCCGCATTGTTCAGCTAAAGAAACACCTGAAAATGGATGACGTAAGTATTTACCATATTTTCCTTGTACTGATTTACCGTCTTTCAATTCATATTCAAGTAATTTACCCACATCAGCTAGAATAGCTCCTGCTATCAATACATCCATATTTACAGGTAAATCCGTTTTGAAAAATTCGTTCATTTTGTTGCCGGCATCCAGAGCCACATGCACCACACAACGCTTATGAGCCATAAAACTAACCTTTAAATCAGGTCCGCAAAGCAAAGTAAACGGAATAGTATTAAGGTCTTCAGGTGTCAAAACGCTTTTTTCGAGAGCAATCTCCCAAGTTTTGGCAGTTTTTTCTCTTAAATCCTGATCTTTTATCCACATAAGTTCAGGCCATAATTCAACTACTTGTTTATTCATAATTTTTATTTTATTTGTTTATTTTTTGCTAATAGAAACAGATAATATTTAGATTTTGTGAAACAATAACTAATTAACCAATAACTTAATAACTAAATTCAGTCTACCAAAAATTAGGTTTAAACGGAAACTCTTTAAGCAATTCTCCCGAATAGTAAAATTCGTAAGCCAAAGCACCAAAAGTATATGATTTTTCATTAATATTAATATGCGATCCTCCTACTCTTGGCGACGGTCCTGGTTTTGAATATTCAAAACCAACATTATATAAAGTTGCAAGTATTTCCGGACGTTCCGAAATATCGAATCCGGCCTTTAGCCATTGCTCTCTTACTTGACGTATTATAATAGCAGCATATAAATATGAATAATAATGATTTCTATAGTCAACCAATCTATTGAATCTTTCTTTAGGATCTGTTGAGTTAAAATTAAGTAAATGCTTATATTTTTCACCTAAATAAAAAGGTGAAAGACTATCGTTTAAAAACTTTTCAACTTTTATAGCAGTTTCTTCTTTTATACCAGTTACACCCAATGAAAATTTAGATTCAACTGATAATATTTTCAAAGGGCTGATTACTTTTTTATACACTTCGCGTTTTGAGTTAAATAAACGCATTTGTTCACCTAACAATACAGAAACTATTAAACGTGGTTCTACTTTTGTTACTCTGGCAGCACTATCAATTAAAGCAATATCTTTTACAACCGATACTTTAAAATCTTGCCATTCACTTATATTCATCCACTCAAAAATATTTATACCAACAGAATCGCTTTTTTTATTTTCATTAAAGAGTTGATCAAGTGAAGTAATTTTATTTTGCAAATCAGTATTATCCTGCAAACGAATATTCACAGCATCAAACATTCTTTCAGCTATGGCAATATTATGATGTTGCAAAAAAGCATTATGGATTAAGGTTGCATTTTGAGGATAGTATTCATTTAAAAGTTTCAGTTTGTGATAAAATTTAGCAACTTTTGCTACTTCTGCTATAGAAGTATCTTTTTGCAAAAGTTCATAATCTTTTTCTGCATTTTTGCTAAAATAACGATCGTTGTAATCCACAGCACCGGGATCATTAAATAAATGTAATTTTATAGCAAAAAAAGAAGTTGTAAGTACAAATCCAATCAGCGCAAAAGCCAACACCATAATAGTTGTTGTAATACGTAAAGGTTTGTTGCTTTGTAGTTTTTTAAGCATATTATTTTATAAATTTTGAGCAAAAATAGTAAATTTTCAAACAAGCTTGAAGGAAAAAAATCTAAGGTTAAAGTACTCAAAGGTAAAAGAAGTTCTTTCTCAATTTCTACTTTTTTACTTTTTACTTTAACCTTTATACTTTTTACTTTAACCTTTATACTTTATCCTTTAACCTTGATTCTCCTAATTCCTATAACATTGGGCATTTTCCTGAATTCACTATTACGATCATGAGCAAAAGTGCGACTTACATAGCTACCGATTTTCTCGAGTACCATTTCCCCATTATTCAAATAAAGTGAAGATTCAGGACCACCTTCCAGATACATTGCCGTTTGAATATCGGCAGGTAATCTTAGCATAAATTTAATAAATTCATTAGGAGTGTATGGCGAACGTGTGAATATAAATAAGACATTGCCTTTTCTGTCAGTTGCCAATACTACCATACTGCTCCGCATTTTACGTTTTTGTATCCAATCCAATGGTTTGCGATTTACATCAATCATTCGCATAGATTGCGAAAACGATTGATATTTATCTTTATATAGTTCCCAGTTTTCGTTTTGCAAATCTATAATCTTAAATGGTGGCAATGTGCTATCAATAGGGTTAAATGCAGCAATTGCAAAATAATTCGGTTTTAAAATAGGATTATTCAAATGATTATAGTTTTTCATATATCCTACATTACTGATATGGCTTGTACCGCCATACATTCCTGCATTTATAGCAGCAATCATTCCACCCATTTCGCTCCATTCTTTTACTGATCGTTGCAAACTATCATGTTCTGATGCTGTTAATAAATGAAAAGAGAAAAATTTCGGATCAATTTTCAAAATAGTTACTTTGGAATCACTGATTCTGGTAATACGTGGAGCCTTAACTTCAGCTAAATACAAACCTTTTTCAAGTGTTTTCCATTGAATAGTTCTCGGTGGTTTTTCAGCAAAAGCAAGATATTGATTTATAAAAATCAACAGAAGTATCAAACAAATATGTTTTTTTATAAGCATTTTTTATGTTGTTAAAAAAAAGACGAGACAATCTGCCTCGTCTTTCTTTTATTGGTTTTTATATAAATTACAATTTTGCAATAATTGCATCAGCCATTTGTTTGGTAGAGGCAGCACCTTGTTTAATTGCATCCTGTGAACCACGAAGTTTCATCATATCATAACTTTGTACTTTTCCGTCTTCTACAACTATAGCAATAGCTTTTTGAATTTTTGCTGAAATTTCTTTTTCACCAATATAATCCAACATCATACAAGCTGACATTACCATAGCAATTGGATTAACAATAGAAGTTTCATAATCAGCATATTTTGGAGCTGAACCATGAGTAGGTTCAAATACCGCTACACCACCTTCGCCAAACTGAGCGCTGCAAGCAAAGCCTAAACCACCTATTAAACCTGCAAAACCGTCAGAAATAATATCACCAAACATATTACTTGCAACCAATACATTGTAGTCTTCTGGATTTTTGGTTAACCACATCATTTGAGCATCAATATTGGTATCCCAAACTGCGATTTCAGTATATTCTTTTTTACTCATTTCCTGAGCAATTTTAAGCATCATACCAGAAGTTTCGCGAACTACATTTGGTTTTTCACAAACAGTAATTCCTTTGTAGCCATTTTCTTTTGCATACTCAAAAGCAGCTTTTATAATACGGGTACAATATTTCTTAGTAAGAATACGGGTAGATACTGCTAATTCTTCTTTTGGACACCAACCGAAATTCTCAGAAAATTTAGGATGAGTCATTAATGCATCATAAACAGGAGCAGGAGGATTTGTCCATTCAATACCACCATATAATCCTTCTGTATTTTGACGGAAAATCATAGCATCCACCATTGGTTCTTCAATTGTATTATTTGGACCACGACGAATGAAATTTAAAGGATTTCCTTTAAATGTTTTGCAGGGACGCATGCAAATATCCATTTTAAAATGTTGACGCATTGCAACAATAGGACTATAATATACACAACCTTTATCTTTTAGCTCAGGAGCAAGCTCCGCAATTGCTTTGTCTTTAGGCTTAGAGGTAATAGCACCAAATAAACCAATTTTATGTTTTTCCAGTAAAGCAATTGTTCTATCAGGTAGAGGATTACCTTCTTTACACCAAAAATCCCAACCGATATCACCATTGACATATTCAGCATCAAAACCAGCTGCATCTAATACTCTGATTGTTTCATCAAGTACTACTTTTCCGATACCATCACCAGGCATCGCTACAATTGTTCGTTTTCCCATATTTTTAATGTTTTTTATGTGTGTTTTTTGATATAAAATTTGCGTCAAAAATACAACAGATTTTTGTATTTACAACAAGAGAAAATGATTTTTATTGACTTTTTTTACTTTACGTAAAAACAATATTTTATAAAAAATAATAAATCTATAAATAATTCAAATAATTGAATTTAGGTCTAAGATTTTAAGAATTGATCATGATTTATTTTATACTCATACGTTTTTCCATAATCACTATTATCAGTTCCATGCGTTTGATGTATAAAACTAAAAAAAACTATTGATAATATTAACTGAAGTATCAGTGCTGTAATCATCATTTTTTTTCTGGGATACAACATTCGCATTACAAATATATAAGGAAAAGGAAATGCTATAATTAAATAATGAGGCTGTATCCATATACAACTAAATGTCATTATAATACCTAAACCCAACAAAATTGCCATTAAATAAAACGTATTGCTATCTTCCCTACTTGTAAGCTTATTAAAAAATTCTTTCTGACGAATTAATATAGCTATCTTTTTTGTATACTTTACAATACCAACAATCACAAAACCAGCAATTACAATTAATACAATATGTATAAAAGCAACTAAATAAGTATTTATTCCGTTTACCCAAGGAAAAGAAAGAAATAATTTCATTGATTCGCGTAAAGAATAGGTAATATTTAAGCCTGTTGGATCAACAAACCAATATATGAAAAAATTAAATTGAAAAATGTGTAATATACTTAATTTTGAATCACTTGCATGATGAAGAAGATACAAAATCCAGGGAATCAAACCAATAGCACCAATGGCACTGCCAATAACCCAATATATCCACTTTGTTTTTAATTTATTTTTATAATCATGCCATATTGTAAATGCCAACAAACCAAAAGCAAAGAAAAACCCACTCATGTGTATTTGTCCTACAAGAGCTCCCATTAAACCCCACAAAAATAAACCCCATTGCTTATTACGATATTGGTGACCAAGAATTACCAGAAATGAAAGTATCGGTAAAATATCTTGTGCCCATAATTTTCTGGAAAAAAGAATTGCCATTGGGCTAACTGCTGCCAATGCGATTCCCCATAACCACATTTCCTGATCTTTGCCTTTAAATTTTCTTAAAGCTAGCGTCAAAAAACCAAGCAATGCCATTATATTTGAAATAATAATAATTCTTACCATTTCAACAGGATTTGTAGTAATCTTAGCTATTAAACCAAATACCCACATACTTAGCCCCGGGTTTTCGATACCTCCACCACTTTTCATACCTGTAGCCGGTAGTTCTCCTGTTGTAGCTATATTCGTGGCCGCCATATACATCAGTCGCTCATCCCATTTCCACTCCATATCATTTACCCATAGTAATCGTATTATTATACCTGCCAAAACAAAGAAAAATATCAGATATATGTTAACTGATTGATTTTGTATATTTGTTTTCATTCACTTATGATTTATTATTTTCTCAACAAACATACAAAAGATTTATAGATTTCCAATAAAGAAATGTTCTAACCTCAATAGTTGAATTTACTCCAATTCAAATTCTCAGCATAATTCCTATATTTATACTACTTTTGCACTAAATTATGAATGTGTTTTGAAAAAAAATCTAAATCATCCTGTTTTTAAAATAGTAGCTGAAGTAGCTGATGAAATGCATGTAAAATGCTATTTAATTGGTGGATATGTTCGTGATATGTTTATGAAACGTCCTTCCGTCGACATTGACATTGTGGTTATTGGAAGTGGAATTGAATTGGCTCAAAAAGCTGCTCATAAAATTAATAAAGACATTGCTGTAAATGTTTTCAAAAGCTTTGGCACAGCCATGTTTCATTATTATTATGATGAAAAAAACTGGCAAATTGAGTTTGTTGGAGCGCGCAAAGAATCCTATCGAACAGATTCCCGCAAACCCATTGTAGAAGATGGTTCACTGGAAGACGATCAAAATCGGCGTGATTTTACAATTAATGCCTTGGCTTTTAGCCTAAACAAAGAAGATTATGGATGTTTGCTCGATCCATTTGATGGGATACAAGACATTGCTAACAAACTTATTCGCACGCCTCTCGACCCTGACATAACTTTTTCTGATGACCCTTTACGTATGATGCGAGCCATCCGTTTTGCATCGCAATTGAATTTCACTATCAATGACGAAACATTAGAAGCCATTACACGCAATGCACATCGTATTGAAATTGTTTCAGGCGAAAGAATTGCCGAAGAATTGAATAAACTGATATTATCACCAAAACCTTCAATTGGTTTTAATCTATTGATGGAAACAGGCTTGCTACAAATTATTTTCCCAGAGATGCTGGAACTAAAAGGTGCAGAATACATTGAAGGGAAAGGACATAAAGATAATTTCTACCATACATTGGAGGTATTGGATAATTTATCGAAAAACATCGATAATCTTTGGTTGCGATGGGCTGCGATACTACATGATATTGCCAAACCTCAAACCAAAAAATATGTAAAAGGTATTGGCTGGACTTTTCATTCGCACGAATTTATTGGTTCAAAAATGGTTTCCCGTATTTTTCGCAAGTTGAAATTACCCATGAACGAAAAAATGAAATATGTTGAGAAACTAGTATTACTTCATTTGCGTCCGATTGTACTTGCCGAAGATATCGTTTCTGATTCTGCAGTGAGAAGGTTACTGTTTGAAGCCGGAGATGATGTGGAAGATTTGATGTTGCTTTGTGAAGCAGACATTACCTCAAAAAACTCTACAAAGGTCAAAAAATACTTGCGAAACTTTGAAATTGTACGTGAGAAACTAAAAGAAATTGAAGAAAAAGACCGTGTTCGTAAATTCCAACCCCCTGTTAGTGGCGAAGATATTATGCAGATATTTGACATACAACCATGCAGAGAAGTAGGTATTATAAAAAACATCATCAAAGATGCTATTATGGATGGGCTCATACACAATGAACATGATGAGGCTTGGGCTTTAATGCTGAAAGAAGGTGAAAAACTTGGGCTGAAAGCGAAGTAAGTTTATAAAGTTCATAAAACTTGTAAAGGAAAAAGGAGCGTAATTGCAGAATAAATTTATATCAGCGTTTAAAAATTTACCTGTAAAAACTTTTTAGGGTAAACCAAAAAGAGAACCTGTCAGTATGTTTAACACCTGACGACATAAAAATTACAGACCTTAAGAAATAAACATAAATAAACTTTGAATAAAAACAAAACCCTCATCGTAATTATAGGACCTACTGCTGTGGGGAAAACAGCTATGGCTATTAAAGTTGCTCAATTATTTGATACAGAAATTATTTCAGCAGATTCCCGTCAGTTTTATAAAGAACTCAATATTGGCGTTGCAAAACCATCCACAGAGGAACTAGATGCAGCACCACATTATTTTATTGGAAATATTAGTATTACTGACAATTACAACGTTTCAAAATACGAAACAGAAGCCTTGCAGTGCCTTTTGGAAATATTCAAAACAAAAGATACAGCTGTATTGGTGGGTGGTTCAGGCTTATACATTGATGCTGTTTGCAAAGGTATCGACGAACTACCCGATCCTGAAGAAGAATTACGAGAAGACATTAAAAATTTATTTACTACAGAAGGTATCGAAGCTTTACGATCTCAGTTAAAAATACTTGATCCTATTTATTATAACGAAGTGGACCTTGCCAATCCAAAACGACTCATGCGTGCCATTGAAGTTTGTTTAACTACAGGAAAGCCCTATTCTTCTTTACGGATAAACAAACAGTTGCCTCGTAATTTTAATATTATAAAAATAGGATTGACAAGAGAACGAGAACAATTGTATGATATTATCAATCACCGTGTAGATGTAATGATGGAAATGGGATTGCTCGATGAAGTAAAAGGATTACTTCCTTTTAAAGACTTGAATGCGCTGAATACAGTAGGTTATAAAGAATTATTTGCATATTTGACTCAAGAGTATAGTTTAGAAGAAGCTATTGAAAAGATTAAAATAAATAGCCGTAGATATGCCAAGCGTCAACTAACATGGTTCAGAAGATATGATGATATCAGCTGGTTTGATGCAAACGAAGAAAATGAAATTATTGATTTTCTCAGAAAGAAATTTTAGTTTTTAAAGAAAAAAAACTCCATCCGAATACACAGAAATTCCATCTGGTTTTAATCGTTTAAAAATAAACATATTAGCTGCATTTGGTGTTAAAAAACACTAAATTACTTATCATTCACAAAGCCTAATTATAATTTTATCCAATTATTCCTTATCTTTGTAGATGCAATAATAATAAGCTGTTTTCCATGTTCAAAAATATCATACTTACTATATTCTCAATTATTTCTATTCATATTTATGCCCAAAAGAATGTAAATATTCCTTTGGCCCATGATTTTAAAATTATCACTTCCACTCACGATACATTACAATTATTCAAAACACTAAACGAAGGAAAAACAGTTGTATTGGATTTATTTCAGGTGACTTGCGGTCCTTGTTTAAGCAATACACCTATTATCGATACTGCCTTTTCACTTTATGGTAGCAATCTGAACAATGTAGTATTCTGGGGTATTTCTAATACCGACAGCAATAATACTATTAATCAGTTTATCAATACTTATAATGTACATTTTCCTTGTGCTGGTATTGAAGGATTAGGAGATAGCGTAATTAATTTATTCAAAGCTCAAATGGGTGTTTTTGGATTTCCTACTTATGTTGTTATATGCCCTACCGATAAAACCATGCATTGGAATGTCAATTATCCGGCATCAGTCCATGGATTCGACCCAACAATTACTACCTGCTCTTCAACAAACATTATAGACAATGGAAAAACCAGTGGTGATGAAAAAGTAAAAATATATCCAAATCCCACTCCTGATTTTGTGAATGTTGAAATTATGCTCGAACATAATGCCAACCTTAAATGCGATTTGCTTGGAAGTATGGGCGAAAAACTTAGCTCACGCGAATACCTTGATGTTAGTGAAGGTTTAAGTAAATTTAATATTTCATTTGAAGGAATGCGGGAAGGAAATTACTACTTAACCATTTATGAAGATGGTAACCTTGTATTTGCAGGTATGATTATAAAAGTAAAAAACAAATAAGCGATTCTTTCTTTATTACTCAATTTCTTTTATCTCAATAACTATTTTAATTTATCATTGTTATCTTAATAAAACAGATATGAACAAAGTAAAAATTATTATTTTATCTTTAGTTGTCTTTCTTTCATCCTGTAATGTATTGAAAGAAGCCGCCAGTATGTACAATTTTGCGAAGTGCGATTTTCGTCTCAGCTCTGTTGACAATGTTCGTTTGGCTGGAGTAAATGTTCAAACCATTCAAAAACATTCTGATTTATCAATTATTGATGCAGCTAAATTAACCACAGCTTTTATTACAAACCAACTACCTTTAGATTTAACACTTAATGTAGAAGTACGAAATCCTAATACTCAAAAAGCTACAATGAATGGCATGGAGTGGATTTTATTAATTGATGATATTGAGATGACAAGAGGCAAACTAGATCGACGTATTGAAGTTATGCCTAACAATCAAAGTACGATGATGCCTTTGGTTCTTTCGTTTGATTTAAAGAAAGTACTTACAGGAAAATCAGCTGATGCAGTAATTAATTTTGCTTTAAATCTTTCGGGGAATGGTAACAGACCAACCCGAATTGCTCTTAAGGCAAAACCTTCTGTAGTAATTGGAAGTATGACTTTCCCTTATCCTGATTATATTACCATTAGAACTGAATTTGGAAAGTAATAATTAATTAGGAATTAGGAATTAGGAATTAAAAATTACGGTTTTTTTATCTTCAACCTTTACAAACTTTCAATTGATTTATGGCTTACAAAAACCTTAACCATTTTATTCAATGTCTTGAAAATGCCGGAGAATTAGTCCGTATCAAAGAATTTGTTTCGCCTCATCTCGAAATTGCAGAAATCACTGATAGAATATCGAAATCAGGAGGGAAAGCCCTTTTGTTTGAAAATACAGGCACTAAGTTTCCTGTATTAATCAATTCGATGGGTTCTTACAAAAGAATGTGTATAGCTTTGGGAGTAAATAATCTGGATGAAATTGGAAATGAAATTGAAAAGATATTTTTACAACTAACCTCCTCTCCTACTTCTTTTACCGACAAATTGCGTATGCTCCCGATGCTGAGTAATATTGCTTCGTGGATGCCTAAAGTTAAGAATGGAAAAGGAGAATGCCAAGAAGTAATTAATATGCAGCCTGATTTATCAGAGCTTCCTGTTCTTACTTGCTGGATACACGATGGAGGACCTTTTATTACCTTACCCGTTGTAAATACCAAAGACCCTTTAACAGGCAAACGCAATGTAGGAATGTATCGCATGCAGGTATTTGATAACAATACCACAGGAATGCACTGGCATTTGCACAAAAACTCTGCCCGCCATTATCACGAATATAAAAAATTAAACCAACGCATGCCTGTAAGTGTAGTATTGGGTGGAGATCCTGCTTATACTTACTCAGCTACTGCACCATTACCTGATAATGTAGATGAATATATGTTAGCAGGTTTTCTGCGTAAGCAAAAGGTAGAATTGGTGAAATGCATCACCAACGATATAGAAGTGCCTAACGATGCTGATTTTGTGATTGAAGGTTATGTGGATCCAATGGAAGAACTTGTTATTGAAGGACCTTTTGGCGACCATACCGGATATTATTCATTACAGGATTATTATCCAAAGTTTCATGTAACATGCATTACCCATCGCAAAGATGCTGTTTATCCTGCAACTATTGTAGGAATTCCTCCTCAGGAAGATGCCTATATTGGCAAAGCTACCGAAAGAATTTTCCTTACACCCATTCGTATGGCTATGTTGCCCGAAATTATTGATATGGCAATGCCCGTTGAAGGCGTATTTCACAATATCGTAATAGTAAAAATAAAGAAAGATTACCCTGGGCATGCTAATAAAGTAATGAATGCCTTGTGGGGTGCCGGGCAAATGATGTTTAACAAGATACTAATAGTGGTTGATGGCAATACCGACATTCATAATTATAGCCAAGTATTAAATGCAATTGCAACAAACGTTGACCCTGGTTTGGATATTCATTTCTCGAAAGGTGCTATGGATGTATTGGATCACTCAAGTACACGTTTTGCTTATGGTAGCAAATTGGGAATTGATGCTACTATAAAGCTAGCTGAAGAAGTAAATGCCGAAGTTGATAAAAATCTTCTTCCTCAAGTAAAAGCAGAAAATATATTACAACTTTTACCCGAAATTAAAGCAATTAAGAGTTTGCATACCGAGGGTTTACCTTTCTTACTTTTATGTGTTGAAAAAAAGCGCAAAGCTGTTATTCGTAAATTAACTGCACAATTGCTTGAAGAAGGATTAATTTCCGCATACAAAGCCATTGTATGGATGGATACCAATGTAAACCTTAATAATTTTGAGGATGTAGTTTGGTTGTTTGCCAATAATATTGACCCCGAACGCGATGCCTTTTTCCCATTGAAAGAAGATGGTAATAAACACGCTGTTTTAGTAATAGATGGCACCCGTAAAACGCTTGAATACGATAATTTTAAACGCCCCTGGCCCAATGTAGTGGTAGTGGACGATGCTACCATAAAAGCAGTGGACGAAAAATGGGGAAACTTAGGTTTAGGCGAATTGATTTATTCACCTTCCTTAAAATATAAAGCATTATTGTTTAAAGGTGGAGCGGTAGCGGTGGAATAATAAGATAATCTCTTTTTAGAACTTTTTACCTCAACAAGGTTACACTTCCATGTTTTTCATATTCTTTATTATCTTTCCCTTTTGCTTTAAGAACATAAAAATAAGTACCTTCAGATGCAGGGTTGTTTAAATAAGTACCATCCCATTTATCTTTTGGCTTTTCGATTACATAAATTTCAACCCCCCAACGATTGTAAATATAAACTTTCATTTCAACAATACCTTTTTCTTTAATAAAAAAGTAATCATTTACCCCATCGCCATTAGGTGTTAATACATTTGGTATCAATACTTCTGAAGGTGCATCTACTATTAATTCAAAAGAAGCAGTATCTTTACATAAATCAGGCAAACTACTTTCGACAATAAGTAAAATATGGTAAGTTCCATCATCAATAAATGTATTCATTGGATTTTGAAAAATAGAGGTATTTCCATCTCCAAAATCCCAATTATAAGTGGCTGCTCCATATCCTGTAAATACAAAATTAACATCTAACGGACTGAAACCTTGATCAGGATTTGAAGCAAATGAAGCTAAAATATGTGTATTGGTTTGCACATTAGTAGCTTGATGAGTAAGTGTGCAGTTGTTAGAATCTTTTAAAATTACTTCATAAGCACCTTCACATAAATTTTTGGCTATTGAATCTGTTTGTACTGGAGAGGTATTCCAACTATAAATATATGGTCGAGTACCACCAGATGCAAATGCTGTAATAAATCCATCGCAATAGTTTTTACAACTCTGAGAAATAGTTTGTGATTGTACATTTAAAACTAAAGGCTGGTTAAGAGTTAGCTGCAATGTAGTATCACAGTTATTACTATCTTTAACAATAACTTGATAATTATTAGCTGATAAATTATAAGCAATCGCATTGTTTTGAACAGGTATAGTATTCCAGATATATGTATAAGGTGAAGTAGCTCCTGTAGTATTAACAGCTATTTTCCCATTACTATTACCATTGCATAGCGGCATAGTATAAGTGATAGCAAAATGAAATGAATCGGGTTGACTGATTTGAACTGAATCTGTTTTTAAACATCCTAAAGAATCAATTACTTTTACAATGTAATTACCTTTAAAAAGGTTAATAATATTCTGAGAAGTTTGAATGGGTGATGTTGACCATTGATAACTATATGGCAATTGTCCACCATTTGCAATAACATTAGCAGTTCCATTATTATCGCCATAACACAATACATCTGTATGCGTAAATTGCACATTTGGTTGTGGTTTAGGTATCAGCATAACACTATCCACCTTTTGACAATTATTTGAATCCTTTACAGTTACAATATAGACCCCATTATTTAAATTTATTATTGAATCGCCTATTAATCCTCCATTCCAATTGTATGTAAATGGAGACGTTCCTCCATTTATTATAGCTTTTATCCAGCCATTGAACATTCCATTACAAACGTAAGGTTTTTTATTGAAATTTACTGTAATTGCTCCAGGCTGAATAATAGTAGCCGTATCTTTATCAACACAACCATAAGAATCAGTAACTGTAAGCATATACATTCCTTGTAATAAATTATTTATCACAGAAGTTGTATCATTTGTTGACCATAAATAATGATAAGAAGGATTACCCGAATTTACTATTGATGTAATTTTTCCATCAACAAGTCCATTGCAGGTTATATTTTGCTTATTCAATTGAATTACAGGCAAAGTATGAATAATTGCATTGTGTGAAATTGTATCTTTACATCCAAATAAACTTGCTGTAATCAATTGAATAGGAATGCTACCAGTATTTGCATAAGAATGTGTCGGATTTTTTTGAATAGAATTGGTATAGTCTCCAAAATTCCAATTGTAAAGTAATGTATCTAAAGAATTAATTGATGAATTATTGGTAAAATTCACTGGCACACCTTTACATTGTGACCCCATAACAAATACAGCATTAGGAGTTGCATGAATAATGACATTTTTCAAAGTGTCTTTATAACAGCCCGCTGAACTATAAACCCTCAGGTTAACCGGATAAATCCCCGTTGAATCAAAAACATGCATCGGATTTGCAATATTAGCAGAATCGCCATCACCAAAATTCCATTGATAGGATGCAATAGTATAAGGAGATGAAACTGTAGCCTGTGATGTGAAATTAGTATTTCGCATTTCGCAATAAAAAGGTGCAGAGAAATTAATAACCGGAGAAGGTTTTGAATATCTGATGGCAATCAATGTATCATTAAGTTTATTATCATCAAAAGCATCTATTATCCAAAGTTTGAAAACATAGGTATTATTATTGGAAATATTAATAGTAACAGGAAAAGAAAACGTAATATCATTGAACGTAGAACCAGGTATCATGCTGTAATTAACGGTACCACCATTAATGCTATATGCCAACGGAATATCAGTAAAAGGGATATCTCCATATTGCTTAATATAAATTTTTACAGTATCATTGCTTCCATGAATACACTCTAAAGAAGGGCTTAGCATTTGTGTTATCCCAAAATCTACTTTAAATTCCTTTGCCCCAATATCAGTAGCTCCCATCATTCTTAGTTTATCATCAATATCAATGTTAATTCCTGAATAACCTGTACAAGCCCCATTTAAAAATCTTTGATAGGGTAGCAAATTTGTATCAGATGCATAGAAGGGATTATACTGATTAAAATCAGGCCCAATACCAAGTCCTCCATTGAACAGTAAATAATCACTATAATTAATACCATTATAATATCCAATTTTTGAACCTGTTGAGTATATATTATTATCGACCCACCAAGCATTTAATCCTAATGGCTTGTAATTAAGGTAAGCACCATAACCTCCACCTTTATTTGATAAAATATTTTTTTGAACCTCAATATAATCACCACCATTAATTTCTATAGCTTTCCCTTTTAAAATATCAGTGCTTGTTATATTAATACTGTTATGTATGATTTTAGAATAGTTTGAACCCGAATTAATCACAATCCCTTTGGCAATGCCAAAACCTGTAATATTTATATAATTATTGGCTATCAGGTTTTTTGTTCCTTCTACTCTTATCCCTTCCGATTCAGTTACATTCAAAATTCTATTTTGATGAATTTTAGCATTAGCACTTAGAACATGAATTCCAATAATATTGGCAGAATTTAAAATTCTGTTTTTCTGAACCACAGCACTATCACCTTCCAATCTAATACCCGTTGAATTAACATTATATACCTTGTTTTCTATAATGGAATCTGTCAAACTACGTAAATTACATCTCATTCCATCCGTAAAACCTTTTATTTCATTCTTCTCAATTTTTACATTATTTACACTATCTAAAATTAAAATACCATAATTAGTAGCATAGAATGAATTGCTGTTTATAGTATTTGATTTTATAACTACTCCATTTGATTTTTCTAAAAATATGCCATTTCTTTGATTAACTTGCCATGTTGAATAATTTGTATTTGCATTTACAATATTGGATTCTATTGATATATTATTACTTTTTGAAATATTTATTGTATTGGTATACTGTGAGTAAACAGTTGAAGTTAGATTATTCTTTTCAATTTTAATATCTTTGCTTTTTACCATATTAATACACGGAGCAAAACTACCATTATAAATATTAGCATTATTTCGTTTGATAATTATTTTTTCACAATTTTCAAAATAAATATTATTTGCAAAATTCCAGTTATTATCTGAAAAATTAAAAGTACAACTATCTGCAAGAATATTTTTCGCATTATATATCCTAAATTTTCCAGTGTTTATAGTTCTGATTATTGATATATTCGACATTCTTAAATTAGTATCTCCAAAAATATCTATTGGAAAGTTTTGAAAATCACAATTTTTTATTACTAAAACAGAATCTACCCCCAATGTATCAGTTATCAGACCATTTACTTTACAACTATCAAATGTAACATAGTTATTCAGATTCTTTAACCAAACATTCCTATTGCCATTCAGACGATTAATCGTTAATTTCCTAAAAGTTACATGAGTTGTACTATCCAATCTCAAGGCAAAATCATTATTAATATCAGTAACTGTATAATCAATACCCGGATAAGTAGTTAAAAATGTATCTCTTTCGAAAGTAATGGTATTAATAAAACTATTTCCTTTTACAGGACCAATTGCAACATTCTGATTGAAAATAGTATCTCTTAATCTGAAAATTACAGGACAGGAAATCCCTACTCCGTTTAATGCAAAAACGGCATCTCCTATTGAGTTAAAATCTGGATTTAGTCCACCTATAGTATAAACTCCACATAAAGGTCCACTGATTTTATTAAATATTGAGGTATCGTTGTAATTATTGCAATCGGCAACACCATTGGGTAAACTTGTCCATATCTTCAGATTCGATTGTGCTGTAGTAAAAGTATATGGAATAGGGAAACTTATCTGCATTGTTGCCCCTTGACCCAACGGTAGTCCTGGCGGCAGACTAAGCAAAACAGGAGTAGCACAGTTAACACTATAATAAACATTTACTATAGATAGGGTTGCAGTACCATGATTTTGCAAAATACCTTTTATTGTCATAGTTGGACTTGTAAGATTATGAATCATCCCTACCACTGAATCAATACCTGCATCATTAATACATGGCACAAAAACTTTTGCACCGATATCATTGTTAGAGACTCTGCTAGTAGAATCAATATCCAAAGAAATTCCTACAAAATCAGCATTGTTATTCAGTTGAATCTGATTCATTTTTAAGTTTGTATCAGAAATATAAAACGGATTGATATTTTTTGAATTGGCATCTTGACCACTTGCCGTAATCCATTGATTTAGTTTTTGTATATTTTGGCCATTTCGGTTAAACAAGAAATCACCATAGGTAAAAAAGCAGTTTTTATCAGAAGTAAATGAAGCTGAAGCAGTATTGGTTTTCAAAGCATAGCCATTGGTCTGATTGGCAAAAATATTATTCTTAACAATAAGATTGCTCGCATTCTGTATTTCAAATGCAGCACTTCCAGTTGCATCATTCCCTGTAATATTGATATTGTTATTGTAAACATAACAATTGGATAGATTATCAATAAACTGTAAACCAATTGGCTGTGAATTGCCTGAAGAATGCATATAATTATTTTGAATATCAATTCCATTCGCATTATTTGTCATTGCTTTTCCGTTTGTAATTCCAGTAATTCTGTTTTGATAATATTTAGAATTTGTAGCTTCGTTTATTATACCTATTCCACCATCAATATTATGAATAGAATTTCTTAAAACCAAGCCCAAATTACCTGTTGCTTTTATGCCAAAGTCTTTGACTTTTGTAATTTTATTGCTTTTCGTAATATTATTAGCCGAATTATTCATTAGAATCATCCCATTTCTATACAATTCTATGTAATTATCTGATATTTCATAGTTTGGAATAGCATTGTCGTAAATATAAATTCCTGTGCTTGCATATTCAAAATTAGGAGACTGTATTATATTGCATTTAATATACATACTATCACCTCCATTTGCCATGATAGCATTTCTTGAACCACACCAACCCCAAATACCATTTTGAAGTAAAAGCTTATTATTTTCAATATATCTTAGTGTGTCTAATTCGCTTTGAATTCCAACTCCTTCACATCCCCCAGGTATCTGAATAAATGAATTTTTAATATTAATATTATGATTTTGGGTGGAATAAATAGCTATCACAGTAGAAGGATTATACATACATGCAATGACAGTATCGTAACTAACGTATATGCTTTTTGAATTCGCAATATGTAATGTATTAATTAACTGAGGAGTCCCTTCGATCCACGATAAATAATTAGAATCAATTTTTGCCAGATTACATTTGTTTATTGTTAAACTCTTTATTTTGTTATTGCTGATTCTTAAATCTTTTGAATATCCGCTTCCAGAATAATTGATGATTAAAAAATTGTTTGACAATTGATTGTTTTTAAATATAAATAGTGTATCCAGTCCAGTTACACTAACATTGTACAACCAATTATTACTAAATCTTACATCTTTACAGCCGTTTTGAACAAATACATTGCCATTTCCATTACTTCTTTGTATCCCCATATTATTAAAACGAATATAATCAGTCCCGTTTAAAATCAGCGTATAATCATTGCTTACATCAGTAGTGTCGTAGTAAAGTGTAGCTCCGGTACTAAAAGAATTCCCAAATTCCGACTCAAAAGTAATTGTGGCTGTGGGGCTTGCTCCTTGTATCTGATTTAAAGTGATGTGCTCATCATAAATACCGCTTCTAACTTTAAAGATAACTGAACAAGCAATACCACCACTATTTAATGCTACAGCTGCTTCTGTAAAATTAAGAAAATCGGGATTTGAGCCTCCAATGGTATAAACTCCGCAAAGTTGAGTTCCCAATTCGGTAATTCTTGCAGAATTATTAAAATTATTACAATCTGTTCCTCCATTTGGAGCTGTCGTTGTAGCAGTTAAGTTATAGGTAGTTCCAGGAGTAAATGTGAAATAACCTATTGTGTCATAAACAGTTTGTCCTTGAGCTAAATTTCCATTCCATGTAAAGGCTGATTGAGAAACTCCATTAACCGTCCAGTTAACGATTACAGTTGTTAAATTTGAGGTTCCGTGATTTTCTAATTCTACAACTATGGGTGTTAGTATTCCGGTAGTTAAAGGACTAATCAATCCGATAAACTTATGTACACCAGCATCAACAGGGCATTTTGTATATTCATAAGCACCGATATCGGGCGTTGTACCTCTTGAAGTATTGTAAATATCAGTTGTAACCGATGGCAATTGCATTGCTGCATTATACAACTTCATTTGATTATGTTTCAGCAAAGTATCTGTTTCATAATAAGGGTTGTAATTTACTGATGCTGCATCCATTCCTGAAGCTGTTTTCCAATCAGATAATGAATCATATTCTGTTCCATTAAAATGAACCAATTTATCTTTAAAGCTATAATAGTCGTTATAATTAAAATCCAGATTTCCTGGATTTCCACTAACAAAAAGCGAATAACCTCCTTCTTTATTGGATAAAATATTGTTTTTTAATGTAATGTCTGAGCCACCATTGATTTCAATAGCTTTACCATTCATTCTATCGACAGAAGTAATATTAATACTATTGTTATAAGCAGTTAAAGAATTTGCTGCATTGCTGTATATTCCTTTAGCGACACCTAAACCTTCGGCATGAAGATAATTGTTGTTAATTGTGTTGTTGTTTGCACTATTTGCAATACAACTACCCTCCATTATTTTTGTTATTTTGTTTTTTCTGAGCTGTGTATTGATCGAAAACAAATTTACCCCATTACCAGCTACAATAGTATTCATAATATTATTATCAATAGTCCCATTATTTCCATAAATTTGTACAAAATAGTCTTTTACGTTTACAATTGTATTTCCATTAATAACAAAATTCTGTAATAAATTTAAACTCATTCCTTTTTGAGAATTTATTATTGTATTATTCTCAATGTTTACTGTTTTATTTGTACCCGATGCTATAATACCATAACCATCGTAATCAAAATTAAAGCAATTTATAAAATTGTTTTTAACAATAACAGTATCAGAATTATTTAGACTAATGCCAAAACGTTTATCCGACCAGTTCCAACAGCCATTTTGAAGATGAAAATGATTGTCTTCAAAATTTGCTTTTTGAGAAGAAATGAATCTCCCCGCCGCAAGCGGACGGGGTATCATTAGTCTTTCTAAAAGAGTGAGAATTGGGAAACCTTGTGCAATACTTTATACTGTTTTTCAACACCTTGTTCCCTCACGTATTTCGAAATTACATCCTCATTCCCATACTTGCTAACTGTATTGATAAAATAACCATCCGTCCAAAATTCACCTCCCCATAATTGCTTTTTTACCTCTGGGTTCTTGACAAATACCTCCCTTGCTGTAATACTCTTTATTATTGTCACTATTTTTGTTGGACTATACATTGGAACAGATTGCACTAAAAAATGAACATGATCATCATCTGTTCCTATTTCTAAAAAGTAGATTTGATATCTTTTTGATATTTCTATGCAAACTTCTTTAAGTGTAATATCAACGGAATCACTAAAAACTACTCGTCTATACTTTGCTGGACATACAATCTGATACAACAACAAAGACACATTATGAGACTTATGAATATATTTGCTTTCTGCCATGCACAAAGTTATAAATTTTCGCCGCAAGCGGCGGGGAATTTACCCAAAGAGATTAAATTCGATAGCATAAGCAGAATAACAATTGTTGAAAAGTGCTTTCGATTTCTTTACAGTAGCATTATAACATTGATCGAAGTAAAATGCTGTACCATTGCCATAAGCACTTGTGTCGTAATTACAGCTTATATTATTACAATTTCTGAATTCCATATTGGCTTGAGAATGATTGTAATCACTATGAATATCATTTACATATTTTAATGAAATTCTTTGCAGGTTATTTCCAATAAATTTAATCTCTTTACTCACAGAAGTAATGGTTTTTTCACTTATTATTTCTCCTTGTAATACATTGTTTTTAAACAATATATTAGAATCAACTGAAGTGAAAAACAATAGTGCTTTTTGAATAATATTCCCATTAAAAACAATATTCTTACAATCGTTTTTAAATATAATATTTGTATCACCATTTTCTCTTAAAATATTTATTCTGTTAAAAATAATATTATCAGCTCCATTAAGAAAAATCGAATAATCGTTCGTATTGTCTGTATTCTGATATTTTATAGAGCATTGGGTTGAGTCTCCACTTTCTGATTCAAAAGTTACAGTGTTAGTTATTGAACTACCTTGTATTGAATTCAGTTTAATATGTTCATTATAGTTACCATCTCTGATTTTAAAAACAACAGGACAACTAATTCCAGATAGATTTAAAGCCTGTTCAACGGAATATAGATTTGGAAAATCGGGATTAATACCTCCAACTGTAAAAGTTCCACATAATTTGGGGTATAGTGTGATATAGGCTGTATCATTCAAATGATACATATCGCTTAAGCCTCCATTCATAGTACTTATCCATACTTTTAAATTAAATGTTCCTCCTGCTGGTAAAGTAATTGTTCCAATGGAATCTATCTGAATTTGTTGATTAAATGCAAGATTACCATTCCAAATGTATGATACTGTACTCCCATTATTTACATTCCATTGTATTTTAGCATTGCTAACATTTGAACAGCTGTAATTTTTAAGATTAATTTTAATATTATGATTTCCAGAAGAAATGGGATTAACAGGAGCATTAATAGAAGTTACGCTCATATCTCTCGTAAAGGTTGAATATATTTTCACATTATCAATTAACCAAAAACCTCCATTATTTCCATTCCATTTAAAACGAATTTTTAAATTTGAAACCCCAGCTCCTGAAGCTGAGATATTGATTACTTGATTATTAACAATCGAAATATTTGAATCAATGTTATAAACTGTCTGCCAAATACTGCCATTAAACACTTCAACTTGACCAGTACTGTTAGTTCCTATATCAAATTTTTGATCAAATATTAGATAAATACAAGAAGCTCCCGAAGCATCTACAAAAGGAGATTCTATACTAACTATCTCATTACCACCAGGATTTGAATAATTCTGGCTATCAAAAATAGCAAATGGAGCTGTAATCGGGTAATTTACATTCCTATTTCCAGGATTATCGAAATGCCATTTATCTGATATTGAATTTCCGGTAATGGTTTGTTGTGTCCATCCTGTTGGTGAATTAATGCCATTAGCACTCGAAAAATCTTCATTTAATAAATAAGACTGACTTTTTGCTGCTTCTATTATAAGTATTAAAATAGCTAATATGATAATTTTTTTCATAACTCATTATTTTAAAAACATTTCGCTTCGAACTTAATAAAATATTTATATTATTTAAAAATATTTTTTACTTTTTTTTGTAAATAAAACTTAGGCTTAGGCGAATTGATATCTTCGCCTTCCTTAAAATATAAAGCATTATTGTTTAAAGGTGGAGCGGTAGCGGAGGAATAATTTTAAGATAATTCCCTTTTTGATTTGAACCTTTTATCTACCTCAACAACGTTACACTCCCATGTATTTCTTTTTCAACATTTTGATTGGATGATCGGTTTTCATTATATCTGATTACCCAATAATATACTCCTGACTGTGCATCACCTCCTGCATATTTTCCATCCCATCCCATGTTAACATCATGGGTTTCAAAAACCAAATTCCCCCATCGATTATAAATATATAGTTGAAATTTTTGTATTTCTTTGGTGTTTGCTTTAAAAATATCGTTTATACCATCATTGTTTGGTGTAAATACATTGGACACCCAAATTTCGGAGCAGGGTTTTAAAACAATAGTATCAGAAGCAATACAACCATTGTTATCAACTCTTAGCCAAAATACACCTGGTTCATTTACAATCATGGTATTGCCTGATGTTCCGTTGCTCCATAAAAATACCCCTAGAAGATTATTTGCATTTAAGGTTTTTTCATCGCCAACACATAAATAATCATCAACCCCCAAATTAATAGACTGCTGGGTAATAACATTTATGGTTATACCAGAAGTATCGTGGCAATTACTTGCAGTTCCTGTTACATAGTAATAAGCTGAGTTGTTTGGAGCTACACTAAGCGTATTTCCAGTAACATTGTTATTCCAAACATAAGTAGTTGAAGGCATATTGCTGCCTGCTGTTAAATTTGTTGATTCGCCCTCACAAATAGGATTTTTATCGGCTGTTGTTGAAATGATTGGCAATGGTTTTACGTTAATAGTTGCAAAAGCTGTATCCACACATTGATTGAGTTTTCCAATAACAAAATAAGAAGTAGTTAGGGTTGGACTGAGATTTACGGTTGTAGTAGTGGCTGTATTGCTCCAAGTGTAAGTGGTAGAAAGCAAATTACTTGAAGCTGTTAGCGTAATGGATTCTCCTTTACATACAGATGGGTTAGTTGGTGCAATCTGAACAATAGGAGTAGGATTAAGTGTTATATTGATAGTATCATAACCACTACAGCCGCTTGCATTTGTGCCTTTAAGCCAATAAGCTCCTTGAGTATTTACATTAACGCTTTGTGTGCTAGCACCCGTTGACCATAAATATGAAGTAAATACTTGTGTAGCCTGTAAAACAATACTTTGTCCTTGACAAAAAGAAGTATCATTGCCAAGTGAAATAACCACAGGAGTTGGAGCTGTTAGTGTTTGTGAAGCTGTTTTTATACAACCCAAAGAATCGGTAAAAGTAAGTATATAATTACCAGCCAAAAGATTGCTAAGGTTTTGTGTTGTTAGTACTGGTGTTGTATTCCACGAAAATGCAAACGGAGGATACAAACTATTTATCGTTGTATTGATTGAACCATTATTTCCACCAAAACAACTTGGATTGGCAAAAGAAGCAATGCTTACACTTAAACTATCATATTTTACAACTACAGTATCTCTAATCATGCATCCATTGGTTTGTTTTGCCTGTATCCAGAAAGTTCCGGGCAGGTAAACATTTAATGAATTAGTTGTTGCACCGGTTGACCACAAATGATTGGTAAAACCCGCACCCGGGTTAAAAATTACACTTTGCCCCATACAAAGAATAGTATCTCTGAGTATATTGCTTTGTACAGGCAGAAATGTCAGATTAATGCTATCTCTTACTGTACAACCCTGATTACTTATGGCTTTTATCCAATAAGCTCCTGTGTTTTGTACCGTTATTTGTGAAGCAGTTGCTCCTGTTGACCAAAGATAAGAACTATATCCGCTTCCGGCAGTAAGAGTTTTGCTTTGTCCCTGACAAATAGTGGTATCGTTGCCTAAGTTAATCTGAGGATTTGAAACAAATACTGTTATAGTATCAGAACAGGATGTATTCCCATTTGTAACAAGAACAGAATATGTATTTGTTTGAGTAGGTGAAACAGAAATATTTTGAACGGTATCACCTGTTGACCATAAATAATGATTTTTTTCAATTTCGAGTAAAAAGAAAAATGGAGCTATGTAATCACCATCATTCCAACCATTAATTGAGCACCATAGCGTGCTATAATCTTCACCACCATATGAATTATTCGGTTCACCTGGAGCCCAGTTAGTATAACATACAGGTTCCCCCGTTATCCATTTCCAATCTCCTTCAATAACTTCATCGGTAAATCCAAACCATGTTTGTTGGCTATAGCCATTGCAATAATTAAACAGTAAATTGTTTTCCTGAATACTTGAAATAGTGGCTAAATGCCCACCCTTTGCCTGACAGGCAATTTTAGCACTCTGCCAGTCTGTTTGATAATTTGAGCGATAATACAAATGATTATTTAATTTTCCTATATAAGTAAAATTAGCAATGCTATCAACATGATTGATAACATTGGCAGTAGTAACATTTAAACAAATTGATTCCCCTTTGCAAATGGTGGTATCCTGTCCGTTATTTATCTGAGGATTTAAAACATTTACCGCTAAGGTATCCATACAACTTATATTTCCATTGGTAACACTTAAAGTATAGGTTGTAGTTTGGTTGGGAGTAACTGTAATTGATTGGGTTGTATCACCAGTTGACCAGAGATAGGAAGCAGAAGTTGCTATTCCTAAAGCATAAATTTCTTGGATTTCATTTGTATTTAAAGCTCTATTATAAATTAATATATTATCTATCTTACCATTTAAAAACTGAGTGCCAATTTCGCTAAGTCTTAGAGTTCTGTCTGCAAAAGTCTGAATTGGAGTAACTATTGTACGCTGATTTAATAAAATACCATTAACATAAAGATATTCGGTTACATTATTATAAACAATTGTTACATTAGTCCAATTAAGTGTTGAACTTGAAGTTTGACCTGTCCAATTTGTGTACCATGATCCATTTGTATGATCATATAAATCCCATCTTGATAAATTTGGATTATAAGAAAAATTCCACATGTGATTGAGAGATTGAGATTGAGGACCACCTATACCACCAAAAGATTGAATAATTCCAGGCGTTAACCCGTTAATTTTTATCCAACATGAATATGAAAAATATTGATTTAATATTGGAAGTGTATCAGCTGTTATTTTATTATTCACCCCATTAAATAAATACGCACTATTCGCATTGCCAAACCTATCTGTAGTAAGTATTGCTCCATTTACAACTCCATTATGTCCACTTCCGCTTTCATCATTGGCATTGCCACAGAAAGGGTAAAAAGCAACCAAACCTTGTTGCAGATTGGTTGGTAATTGAGATTTATTGCAAATATTTTGCTGACTTCCGCCATGAGCAGTTAAAATCACACTTTCTCCTTTGCATATCGTTGTATCGTGTGTATTGGCCACAAAATCAGGAATGTTTACTCCGATAACTTTTATGATATTCCCATCATTTATAATGATCGAATTATCCGTATTATTACTTCTTATTCTTCCGATATTTCCATTACTGGTATAATAAATTGTATCGGCATCCCATACACCTCCCCATGCAATATTCCCTGCGTTGGTTAATTGAGAAACATTAGTGCCATCAGAATTCATAATGTATAAAGCCCCGGTGGTGCCATTGTATGTAACTTTGTTGCCAATACCTCCTGATATCGGATTTTGTCCGAATACAGTAGTTAATTGTGTTGGAGTTGCACTCGCATTATTGTCTGGTTTTGAATATATTTTTTGTGTATATGCATTTCCATAGTTGGAAATTACAAAATATATTTTTCCTGCTTCTTTCCATGAAGGACGGGTTTGATGTTCGTTGGTTAAACTTCCATTGTTAAACAATGTTTTATTGCTTCCATCTGTATTTATGGTAAAGAGCTTATCATTTGCTGCATAACATACTTTTGTTCCATCTTTTGAAATATCCAGTTGGTATAGGTTATCATTAGTATTGGGAACGATTGTCAGGTTGGTTCCATCGCTATTAACGATATAAACATCCGAACCATTATGAAAAGCAATTTTATTGTTGCCAAAACTTGCATCAATGGCTCCTGTTGCTATTAATGTTTCTCCTGTTCCGTTAATATTGGCAGAATATATGTTATAAGGTGATGTTATACCTTTAAGATAAAATATTTTTTTCTGCAAATTATTCGTTGGTAATCCATAACTAATCTGCGGATTTAATACATAAACTGTTGTCGTATCTTTTAAAACAGATGCTCCGTTAGTAACAGTTACTGTATAGTTAGTTGTTTGATTAGGTGAAACAGTAATAGAAGCTGAGGTAGCTCCGGTTGACCATAAATATTGTGGTGTAGCATTTACATTTAAAAGTTTTACTTTTACATTGTCAATTGACCAGCTTTCGTTACAAATATTTTCAATTGGATTTCCGTAAAAATTAATTAGTAAGTTATTACTTACATTAAAGATTGTTCTTGAGATTTTATATAAAGATGTACCACAATTATAAAAACATCTGGTTGGTAAGTTTGTTAGAAAAGCACCTGTTTGTAATGGATTATTTGAGGGAAAATTCTGAGGGAAAGCTTGAGTATAATTTGGATAATTTGCAAAAGTAGTATTTATAATTGTATCATTATTAATAAATAAACTCCAAAAATCTGGTCCACCATTAGAATTATTCCCATCCCATGTATCATGAATATACAAATCAAAACTTATTTCTACGCTATCGTGTGCTGGCAAACTGCTTAAATTTAAATTTACAGTTTGATTACCATAATAACCTAAATTCTTTGAGCCATTAAATGTTAATCTATTTGTATCGCTCCATTCATTTCCCACTGTATTTTCAAAATCCTGAAAATATTGCCATGTATTAGCTGCAGCTGCATTTGCCGTTAAAGTAACGCTTTCACCTTTGCAGATAGTGGTGTCGTTCATTTGATTTATAGTAGTTGAAGTTGTAAAATCAATATATATAGTATCTGCACTATAACACCCTCCACTATTGGTTACTTTTACCCAATACGTTCCAGCCGTACTTACATTTATGGTTTGTGTAGTATCGTTGGTACTCCATAAATAAGTTGAACCTGTATTTCCGGCATTAAGCGTTAAGGTGCTACCTTGGGTTAGGGTGGTGTCGTTGCCTAAGTTAACTGTAGGATTATTTGCTAAAATTCCTGTATATAACTGGTAAATTTCACAGGAAGATAATGCACGGTTCCATAGACCAACATCATCTATTTTACCTTTAAAAGGATAAGGATATGAATCCGAATTGCTTGGTGGCATATATGTTAAATGCCTGCCAATAGCTAAAGAGAAAGTGTTGTTTGCTACAAATGGACTTGTGTTAACTTCAATAGCAAAAACGCCATTTTTATAAACTTTCAATTTCCCGGTATTCCCATCTAAAACACCGGTAATCATATACCATATAGCAGTATCAATTAAACTTATATTGCCAGCACCTGCCCCTCCAGCACCATTTATATTTATTCCACCCCAATATAAATCATAAGATCCATTACTAACATCCCTCCCTTTCATTACAATACAGCCGTAATTAGAATTATCGTTATAAATCCATGCTGAAACAGTAAAACTGGGTCCTAAATTTAATAATGGATTATGAAGAACTTCTATCCAATCGGCTCCATTGCCTGCACCACTAAAATAATAGGCTGAATTAGGATTGTTATTTCTATTTGTTGTTGAAATTACATTTCCATGAATAATTCCGTTCAAATTATTTCCGCCTGCATCATTTGCATTTCCATCAAACGGATACCATGCTCTAAGGCTGCCCAACGGGACATAGTTAGGTATTTGAGGGAAAGCGGTAAGGTTAGTTCCAATAATAATGAAAAGAATAAATATTAAATTGTAAAACTTTCTCATACACACTTTAATTAGTTAATTACACCTCAAATTTAAGAAAAAAAAATAACACAATGAGAAAAATTAATTATATTATTTTTTTTAAAAAATGTAAATTTAATTTTATCAAAATAATATTCTAAGTACGAAGAACCATTTATTGTCATATTTGAAATATAGCATTAATTTTTCTAATGTATTTTTCATGAACGCGGATGACGCAGATCTCTTAGAGAAACGCTGATAAAACGGATTATTAATATATGAAACTAAAAATATGACATTATTTGCTGTTTACTACTTAATACATTGACATTAATCAAGATTAACGTTAATTAACATTCATTTATAATCTTTTAATAGCTATCATTGTTATTTTTGTTCCGACAATGAAAAAAACAATTAAATATATTATTAGCTACACTGCTATACTGCTTTTTTTGGTATCTTCTACCGGAATTAGTTTTGTTATACATCATTGCGATACTACCAAAAAAGATCATGTACTTTTTTTTACTGATCATTATAAATGCGAAACCGAAACCAAAGCAGCCACTGAAAAGCCTGAAGCTAGCTGTTGCTGTACCAAACATGCTTTATCCTGCGAAAACAAAACCAACAATCAATTTACAAAATCTGCTTGCTGTAATAATACTTATAAATATATAAAGTTTTCGTTTCAGTTTGATAAAGTAATTTCTATAGTTAAAGTAATTATTAGTGAAACACCTTATTTTATAAACTTATCACCTTTAACAATACATGGAGCTGATATACAAGACAAGCATAGTTTTTATTATCCTCCGCCCCTGCCCTTTGTTGGCAAACTTTTAATTCATTTTACCCACAATATTAAGATTCCTTTCACGGCTTAAGTAATTTTTAATTTCTGTAAACAGAAATTAAGTGCATATTATATTATGCACTTTGATATTATTTATATTCATCTTAATACATTAAAAATGAAATTAAAATTTATAATTATAACAATATTATTGATACATGCTATTGCCACTTTTGCTCAAAATATAAGTGGTGTAGTGTATGAAATTAACGATAAAAAAGAAAAAAATCCCCTGATAGGCATCAATGTTTACTGGATGGGAACGAACATAGGTACCACTACCAATTCCGAAGGCAAGTTTCAACTCAGCAAAAGCGGTATTACTGATTACCATTTAGTGCTGAAAATGCTAAGTTTTAAAACAGATACTCTCTTCATAAAAAATAATGTTACGAGGATAGAACATCAAATGAAACCTGAAAGTCAAACATTGCAGACTTTTGAATTAAAAGAAAGAAACGACAGCTATATATCAAAATTAAACGCACGTAATGTGCAGGTGATTACTACGGGAGAACTTTACAAAGCTGCCTGCTGTAATCTTTCAGAAAGTTTCGAAACCAATGCTTCAGTGGATGTTTCCTATAGCGATGCTATCACAGGTGCAAGACAAATACAGCTCTTAGGTTTATCTGGTATTTACAGTCAGATTCAAACTGAAAACATTCCTTCAGTAAGAGGAATGGCATCAACTTTTGGTTTGAATTATATTCCAGGTTCCTGGATGGAATCTATTCAGATAGCAAAGGGTACATCATCTGTCATCAATGGTTTTGAATCCATTACTGGTCAAATTAATGTGGAATATAAAAAACCGGCAAATTCTGAAAAACTGTTTGTAAATATTTATGCCAATAACAAAGCAAGAATAGAAACCAACGTTACATCAGCTTTTAAACTTACTGATAAACTCAGTACAATGCTGATGTTGCATACCGATAACTTCAATCAAAAGATTGATAAAAACAATGATAATTTCATGGATCTTCCCAAATTAAATACCATTAATATATTCAATCGTTGGGATTATATGAATCCAGGTAAATTCACTTCCAGATTCGGTATCAAATATATGGAAGAACACCGCGAAGGTGGAACCATGGACTATGATAAAAATAGTTTTATAATTGATACAGCAAAGATTAATAAATGGACAGAACCTTATGGCTTTAGTCTGACTACCCGAAGAGGTGAAGTATTCTGGAAAAACGGTATTATTTTCCCAAGACCTTATACCAGCCTTGCATTAATTGTAAATGCAACCAATCATGAACAAAAAGGATATTTTGGTATCAATAATTATTATGGTCGCGAAAGAACTTTCTATGCAAACCTTTTATTTTCATCCTTTATCATAAATAAAGATCATAAATTTACAAGCGGTTTAAGTTATATACTCGACAATTTTGTTGAAAATTATGATCAAACACAATTTGTATATAATTATCAGTTTTTTGGCAATAGTGATTTATTTACAGTTCATAATTCTGTTGATTATAAATATTTGCTTAACCGTGAAGAATCTATTCCCGGAGCTTTTTTAGAATATACTTTTACACATAAAGACAAACTTGCAATAATAGCTGGTATCAGAGCTGATCATCATAATAAATACGGAATGTTTTATACACCAAGATTGAATATCCGTTATCATTTCAATGAATTAACAGTAATAAGAGGTTCTATTGGATATGGATACCGAACTGCCAATCTGATTTCCGAAAATCTATCTTTACTGGCCAGTCAGCGTTCATTTGTATTTGCAAATGATTTAAAGCAAGAAAAAGCTTTGAACTTTGGTGTTAATTTTACAAAATCTTTCAGTTTATTTGGGCGTAATGCAGAATTTGATGTTGATTTATACCGTACCAATTTCGAAAATCAGGTAATAGTTGATTTAGAGAGAATCCCTACCGTTGTTTATTTTTATAATCTGGATGGTAAATCTTATTCTAACAGTTATCAGGTTCAATTGAGTATGGAACCGCTTAAAAGCTTAACACTTTTAGTAGCTTATCGTATCAATGATGTAAAAACCACTATTGACGGAGTATTACTTGAACGTCCATTTGTGAATAAATACAAAGGACTCATTACATTGTCTTATGCCACCCGATTTGACAAATGGAAATTCGACTTTACTACTCAGTTTAATGGAAGTGCCCGCTTACCCAATCAAAGTTTAATGCCAGCCAAAATAAAAAGAGCTGATACTACACCCGAATATGTAATCTTTAATGCACAAATCACAAGAAAATTCAAGCATTTTGATGTATATTTGGGCGGTGAAAATTTAGGTAATTTCACACAAACAGATCCGATTACAGAACCATTTGCACCTTATCATTCTCACTTTGATACGACCATGACCTGGGGGCCTGTCAGCGGAACAACTATTTATGCAGGATTAAGATACACATTGAAGTAATAATTGAATAATAGATTAATTGAATAACAGAATAATTAAAAACAAACAATTAAATAAAAAAAACAAAATGAAAATGATCAACGGTAAATTAATTGCAGTTATGATTGCTGCATTAATGATTTTAGGACAGAGTATTTATGCTCAAGTAAAGAAAGCTGATAAATTCAGCGAAATCAAAATCAAAACATCTTCGCAATGCGGCATGTGTAAAGAAACCATAGAAAAAGCAATGGCTTTCGAAAAAGGAGTTAAAACTTCCGATTTGGATGTAAAAACCAAAATACTAACAGTTACTTACAATCCAGCTAAAACTTCACCCGAAAAAATCAAACTGGCTGTTAGCAAAGCCGGTTATGATGCTGATGATGTCAAAGCTGATCAAAAAGCTTATGATAAATTATCACCCTGCTGCAAAAAAGGCGGACACAAATAAATGATGAGTTATAAATAATAAATGATGAATGGTAGAATATGAGTTTTTATCATTCATTATTAAAAAAAACATTTTATGAAAAAAATAATTTTTATAATTGCTGCTGTACTGATTTCATTCATCGGTTCAGCACAAACGGCTCCCAATTTCAGTTGCAATGATTGCAAAGGTACTAGTTACGACCTATATTCACAAATGGATTCAGGAAAAGTGGTTGTAATATGTTGGGTTATGCCATGTTCTTCCTGTATTGCGGCATCTAAAACTTCTTACAATGTAGTGCAAAGTTTTCAGGCAGCACATCCGGGGAAAGTTTTGTTTTTCCTTTGCGATGATTATGGCGATACTCCTTGTGTTTCTTTAGATAGTTGGGCTAATAGCAATAGTATTACTGCATCTGCTTCTTCATTAAGGTTTTCAAACAGTGCAATCAATATGACGAATTATGGTTCGGTAGGTATGCCCAAAATTATTGCTGTTGGCGGTAGCGATCACAAAATACTTTATAGTGCCAATGGAAGTGTTAACGGAACTACTTTGCAAACAGCCATCAATGATGCATTAAATGCCAGTGGAATTAATGAAGCAGACATATTAGCTTCTACTATAAATGTTTTTCCTAATCCTGTTACTGATCTTCTGAATTTATCATTTACTTTACAAAAATCAACAGATATAAGCATTGAAGTATTTGACAATATTGGTCAAAAAGTTTACGAAAGAACAGCTAATTATGCAACTGGTTTAAACAAAACTGATATAAATACAGCAAAGTTTGCCAACGGAAATTATTTTGTAAAAATCAGTAATACCAACAGAAGTAAAACCTTACAATTTACAGTTTCTCATTAATCTTATTATAAGAAATGAAAAACAGAACGCTGATGACACTGATTCCTAAAGGAAAACGCGGATTAAACGGATTTTAAATCAGTTTTTATCCGCCTTTACGGAACGTATCCGGCATATCTGCGTTCCGGTAGAGCATGAGTATTAGTTAATACTTTTTAGTGTTTTGTAATAAATTTTAAAAATAAGATTGTCAACAAAAAAACATGATATAAACAGATGAAAATAAATACAATCAGAAAAGCAATACTAATTATTGTGGCTAGTTTTGCAATAAGTGGAAGTTTATGGGCACAATGTTGCGGTGGAAGTAATGGCAGTCCTATTGCAGGTGGTTCTTCGCAGGGTGTATTAAAGGAAAATCAATTTGAAATCAATACCAGTTTTCAGTTTATCAATACAAACAAATCTTATTCAGGAGACACTCCTGATACTGTTTCTGTTTACAAATACAGTAGCAGTTATAATTATACACGATTTGCCTATGGTGTTACCAAAAACCTGACTTTTTCGTTGGAAACAGGTTATTGGTTTAATAAAACAGAAGATGAACCCGATAAAAAATTGAGTTTTACATCAAAAGGTATAGGTGATTTAATTATCTTTCCCCGATACAATGTTTTTTATCTGGAAAAAAATCACAAGCGTACTGAAATCACGATTGGATTAGGATTTAAAATACCTTTGGGCAAATTTAACGATTCCACATCTATGATAGAACCATTTTCCGGACAAAAATACTACATCACCAATCCTGTTGCAGTTCAACCTACTTCTGGTTCACATGATCTTATTTTCTATGCTTTATTGTCAAGATCTTATTCTTTTTACAATCTAAGGCTTTTTGCCAATATGTTGTATGTTAAAAAAGGATGGAACCAACTGGGCGAAAAAATGGGTGATTATATGAGTGTTGGATTATTTGCCGGAAAAACCTTTTACGAAAAACTAGGAATTACTATGCAGTTAAAAGGAGAATGGATAGCTAAAATGCAGCTGAATAAAGATGTTGCATTATATGGTATACAGAGTTACGACCCTTTGGCAACCGGGAGCAGAAAAATATTATTTGTACCTCAACTAAGTTATAGCTTTAATGGTTTTACAGTTTACGCACTGAGCGAAATTCCGCTTTATCAATATGTAAACAAAACTCAGATAGGTTCACAGTATCTTACAACCCTTGGCTTATCTTACCGATTTATGCGCACTAAAAAAACATGCGCGGTGGATGAAGTCAAATAATTTGATGATTTGATGATTTAAAAACTCCCGATAGCTTGAAGCTTATCGGGAGTTTTTTATTGGATGAAATCAAAGTTTTGAGGATACGCTCTTGAAGGGGAATTCTTGCAAGATGAACGTTCGGCAGCTTGCTGCATGGCGCGGTGTTAGCCCAGCTTTCAGCAAACTGCTGTTATAGCCAGTGCATATATTAATTAGTTGTAAATTTACCGGTGGCTAAATTGTCTGTATTGTTTGATATACGATAAAAGTATATTCCTTTAATTAATTTTGACAAATTAATATTCAAATTCTGTGATTTTGTTGAGTTATAATAAACTGTCTGTCCGACAGAATTAATAATAGAAATGGAAAAATTCTCAACTTCTCTGTTTGAATTTATGGAAAGTGTTTTTTCAGAAGGATTATAGGAAACGTTAAAATGTTTTCTGCTGTCAGTATAATTTAGAACATTAAGAATATAGCTCCCCATGCAATAATTACATACAGTGCTGTCAAAATATATAATTTCATCAGATTCCTTGAAACAACCGAATGCATATGTATCTCCGCCCCAAGAAAAGTCTGAAATTAAAGGATTAAGTAGACCTAACCAATTAATACTTCCGATTCCTTCCACCCATTCATCAAATTGTCCATAATTGCCGCTTAATTTCCACCTTTTTCTGTATTCGTTATTATGTAACAAAATGCTATCGATAGAAGTTACAACTCTGTAACTTTTGAATGGTATATTATTCCAATGATTTCCAGACAATACATATCCAACAGGATAAAATATAGAATCACCGACAGTTAAGTTAAAATCATAAAGTACAAATTCAGATGAGTCTTCAAGAAGTTTAAAAAGGATCTGCTTGTTTTCATTCTCACGTAAAGCACCCAAATAAATTAAGTCATAGCCGAAATCCCTGAAGATTTTAAAATACTTTTTACTGTTAATCATTGTATCACCTTCAATACCAAAGTTAAAAATATAATTTGTATGACTAAAACCATTCATCCCGACAGTATGCCAAATTGATGTCGTGTCAGGAAATGGGTGATAGTTTTGAGCATTTAAACTCAAAGAGAAAAGAATGCTGGTTAATAAAAATAATTTTTTCATAGCTGTGTTTTTTTATGGATTGGCTATAACGTTCCGCAGCTTGCTGTCAGGCGGGGTGTGAATAGTTCCTTTCCTGTCAGACCGCTAAATTAGTTTATTACTTGTTGTTAATTTCATCTCGTTACAAAACCCCAATTGCAGCAAACCGCTGTTATCGGTAGCCATTCATTTCTTTATGGTCTTATATTATAAATTATTTCAACTATTAAGAAATTCTAAATCAAAATAGTAACGGCTTCTATCATTCTTGTCAATGTATAAAATTGTTTCCTTTTTGTCAACAAGTTTGAACATTAGTGTTGTTTTCTCTTTATTTATTACTCTACTAATAAATGTTTCAATGTTTCCGTCATGCTGATTTTTATAAACCAAAACACTTTGATATACTTCAACTATTTTTGTGTTTTTAATCGAGTCACCACCCAATGCATTCCATGCTTGAATATTACGTTCAATATCTAAGGTTGTAATATCATTTCGTCCTCCATAATTTGATTGCTCTTCAGTATAATTATTTGTTTTAATATCGCATTTTGAGAGGTCAACAATAATTTTTTCTCCATTTTCAATGAGTTGGTTAATGAGAATTTTTATTTTTTCATTTTCTTTAGATTCTTTAATTGTTGGTGTAAATCTTAGTAAAGCCCATCCACCTATAAACATTGCAATTCCAATTATCCAAAAAAGAAAAGGGAAAGGAATAATATTTCCTGAATACTTCCTAAAAAAAGTCACTGTAAGTAACCCAAATAAGAATAAAATATATGCTATAATTCGTCTAATCATAATCGTTTAATTTTTGTTGAAAATATTAATTTATTTTATTGTCTGCTATGGTTGTGCTATTTTTATGGTAACCGATAACATTTGGCTACATCTGACAAAATCATCCTTTACATCCGTATTTTGGTTGAATAGTCCTGACAAAATGCTTTATGTATTAATTTCACTACAAACTTAAAAAAATAATTAATATATATCCCAAATTATTTATTTTTTCAATCAAAACCAGCAGATTATAAATGTCGGTCAATATTATTTCCCACAATAGAGTGTTTACACAAACTTATTTAGACTCCCCTTTGCAAGTTTGAAATATCTTACTCAATTTTGTGAGTAGTACTTCGCAAGTCGGAAATGCCTTACTCAAGTTTGTGAGTAGTGCTTTGCAAGTTTGAAATGCACTACTCAATTTTGTGAGTAGTGCTTCGCAAGTCGGAAATGCTCTACTCAATTTTGTGAGTAGTGCTTCGCAAGTCGGAAATGCTCTATTCCATTTTGGGAATAGTGCTTCGCAAGTTTGCAATGCCTTACTCATTTTTGTGAGTAGTGCTTCGCAAGTTTGCAATGCCTTAGTCTATCCCCCAAAAGTCATCAAGACGCTCTTAACGTTCTTCATTAACCATTAACAATTAACCATTAACCATTCCTATTTCCTAATTCCTAATTCAGTTTTAGAAAAACAGACCAAAATAATATTAAAAATAAAAAGATGGACAATAATAATTTATTATTTTTGTTTGCAAAAGGAATAATTAACATTTGATTGTTTATATATGCGAAAATAAATTATAAACCTATCAAAATTAAAATTATGAAAAAGAAAATAATAACAGTCATCAGTATTTTATTCGGACTCCTCTTTATCAATTCGGGACTAAATAAGTTTTTTAATTACGTGCCCATGCCCAAAGACATGCCGGAACAAATGATGAAAGTGATGCAGGCCTTTATGCAAATAGGCTGGTTATTTCCGCTGGTTGCCGTTGCCGAAATCGTTGGCGGCATACTTTTTATGATTCCCCGCTTCAGAGCCTTGGGTGCAATTGTTATTTTACCTGTCATCACAGGCATAGTGTTAACGCATATCTTCATCTTACCTTCAGGACTTCCTATGGCCATCATATTAATGGCAATCGAACTCTGGGTAATTATTGAAAACAGAAATAAATACTTCCCAATGATACAATAAATCAAATATTAAAAACATACGCCATGAATTTCGAAGACTTTAAATACCATGAAAAAAATATCCCCGCCAGTAGTGGCCAAAAGACATTGTATTTTGAGAACCTGAAAAATACATTTTATGAAGAAATAAAAGCTGCCAAAAACAAACATGATTATTTTAATCAATTTGATCAGGATTCAGTTGAAAATTTTATGATTCGTTATGCTTCCCATAAAGCAAATCTGGCAGAGTATTATACATATTATATCAACGAAAGCTATCACAACAAAGAACTAAAATACAGAGAAAAAACCGAAAAAGTATTCAATCTGATTTTACAGAAAAAGTTATGGAATATTCAGCTGCAATGGAGGGCAAACCTTATCAATATAAAAGAAATACGAACAACTTGGGATTTTAGTTTCTGGAACCGGCATATCACCTCCTGTCCTTTTCTGCCTTTGGTAGAAGAAGCAGAAGTAGCTATTCTGAAACAATACCTCAGAGATCCTAGTAATAATCACGATTCAGATGAATGGATTTACAATTGGCAGGATTATAGAGAAATAATGGAGAAAGATGAAGATGGTGATTTGTCGGCTATGCCCGATTGGTATGAGTTTTACGACAATCGCATGGGAACGGGTACATTGTTGTTGCTTCCCGATGAAAGAGGAAGCAAAGAAGATTATTATGCAGATTTAGGACGTGAATTTTATATAAATGAAACTAAAGAAAAAATTGCTACGCCAGCTACACCTTATGTACCACCACCACCCTATCTTTTTTCAGGTATTGAAGAAATGTTCAAGTATGCCCGTAAATTTGAAGACGATAAGCATATAGTTGAACTTTTCAAAATTGCCAATGGATTGAATAAAACCGAGGAATCATACGGCAACATCTGCGATGATGAAATAGATGCAGCAATTGAACTTTTAAAAGAGGCTGATTATGCAGTTCCTATAAACGGAAATTCCGACTGGCGTGAAGCTATCAAACAGTGTGCGCAACAGTATATAAACAACGTCATTGCAGATGAGATAGATGTAGTGTATGAAGAATATAGGATGTTAGCCGAAATCGGTCTTTCAAAAAATGATGATCAGGATGTTATGTCGGAATTTGAAAAAGATTCCATAGCAAAGATAATTACGTCTTACATTTTAAAAGGAAGAGAAATCTGCGGAGAACCACAGGATTTTGATTTTTAATTCATGCATTGCTGCTGAACCTTTTAATAATTTTAGTTTTTTAGTGATTTGTATTTTTAGTGTAGGATAAAAAAGCATAGCGAGAGGCTATGCTAAACCAAGGAAATTTAAATAAACATCTAGAAATTAATTGAAGTCAATTAATAAAAATTACAATGACAACTAACAAAACTCCACAAAACCACCAATGCCGACCCAACTGTGGAGCCTGTTGTATTGCACCTTCCATCTCCTCTCCTATTCCTGATATGCCCGAAGGAAAACCCGCCAATACAAGATGCATCCAGCTCACTGATAATTTACTTTGTAAGTTGTTTGGTAAGGAAAATCGCCCTAAAGTATGCCAAAATTTTAAATTTGATACACTTATTTGTGGAGAAAATCAGGAAGATGCGATGAGAATAATGAATGAACTTGAGTAAATTTGGAATTAATCATTAACAATTAACAATTATTCAAAGTTGTTAAACACTCTTTGTTGATAATTAATTTTTACGCCAAAAATAATTTGGACACAAAAGCGTAATTTTATTGTCAAAATTAATTATTACAATCATGCGTAAATTATTATTAATAATCACTTTACTCGTATTATTCAGTACGTGTTTACAAGCACAAAAGACAGCCGTTTACAAACAACCTTCTGCTACCTATCGTGATGCCATAGAGCTATTTGAAAAAGAAAAATTCGGAGCTGCCAGAGAAATGTTTAACGAAGTTATATTACAAATTAACGATAATAAATCGATTATTACTGCCGACGCAAAATATTATGCAGCAATATGTGCTGCCGAATTATTTAATAAAGATGCCGAATATGAACTCAGCAGTTTTATTCGTAATTATCCCGAAAATTCTAAAGTTAACCTTGCCTACTTCCGTTTGGGTAGTTATCAGTATGCTGTTGCTAAATATAAACCGGCTGTTGAATCTTTTGAAAAAGTTGATATTTATGAGCTCACACCGAATCAACTTACAGAATATTACTTCAAAAAAGGCTATGCTAATTTTGTAAATCAGGATTACGAAAAAGCCAAGAAAAATTTAGCCGAAGTAAAAGACGGAAAAACTCATTATGCAGCGCCTGCAGCATACTATTACGCCCATATCCTTTACATGGAAAAGAATTATCAAACTGCTTTGCAGCATTTTGAAAAACTAACTAAAGATGAAAATTTCGGAGCTATTGTGCCCTATTATATTACTCAAATCTATTATTTACAGGGTAAATATGATGAATTGCTAAAAGTGGCACCTGAACTTTTAAAAACTTCCACACCCAAAAGAGCTCCTGAAATTGCCCGCCTTATTGGCGAATCTTATTATAAGACCAATCGCTATGCTGAAGCTATTCCTTATTTGCGTTTGTATCAGGAAAAAACCACAGTTCATATCGAACGTCAGGATAACTACCAACTAGGCTATGCATATTACAAATCAGGAATCTGCGATACAGCCATTATAGAATTTAAAAAGATGATAACTGAAGATGACTCACTTACTCAGAATGCTCAATATCATTTAGCTGATTGTTATGTTAAAAGCAATCAAAAGAAATTTGCCCGTTCTGCATTTTTAGCAGCATATAAATCAGGATTCGATAAAAATATTAAAGAAGATGCATTGTTTCAGTTTGCCAAGTTATGCTATGAACTCTCTTTAAATCCATACAACGATGCCATCGAATCGTTTAATAAATATATTGCAGATTACCCAAAATCATTACGCATCGACGAAGCCAATACTTATCTTGTAAATATCTATCTTTCTACAAAAAATTATAAAGATGCTTTAAATTCTATTGAAAATATTAAGAAAAAAGACAATCGTTTACTCGAAGCATATCAACGAATTGCATTTAACCGTGCTGTGGAATTATTCAACGAAAACAAAATTGAAGACGCTCAAATATTATTTAAAAAAGCTATTGACAACGATTACAATGATCCTTTAGTAGCATTAAGTTATAATTGGATTGGCGAAGCTTTTTACCGACTAAAAGATTATGAAAATGCACTAAAATCGTACAAAAAATTTCAGGTTTCATCAGGAGCATATAGCTTAGCTGAATACAATACTTCTAACTATAATATTGGCTACATTTACTTTCAAAATAAAGATTATACTGAAGCATTATCATACTTCAAAAAATTTAATCTGAATGCGAAAAACGAAAAAATAACGATAAAAAATGATGCTTTGTTACGCACTGCTGACTGTTATTTTATTTCTAAGGAATATGCAAATGCGATTGAAAATTATGATAAAGCCATTTTGTTAAAACAACCTGACAACGATTATGCCTTATACCAGAAAGCTTTATCGCAGGGAGCACAAGGAAAGTTTGAAGCTAAAACTACTACACTTGCTTTATTGGTGAGCAATTATAAAAAATCAACCTATATGGCTGCAGCTATCTTTGAGCTTGCAGGCACTTATCTTGTGCTTGATAACAATGAAAAAGCATTGCAATATTACGAAGAAATTATAGCTAACTATTCCAATAGTTCCTATGCAAAAGAGTCTTTATTAAAAATTGGCTTGATTCACTACAACTTACGTCACAATGATTTAGCCATTAAAACCTTAGACAACGTTATTAAAAAATATCCGGGAACTAC
This sequence comes from Bacteroidota bacterium, assembly GCA_013377005.1. Taxonomy (GTDB): domain Bacteria; phylum Bacteroidota; class Bacteroidia; order Bacteroidales; family JACABE01; genus JACABE01. The sequence continues at coordinate 77,809 of JACABE010000003.1, read as the reverse complement.
AACAGCTAAAGAAGCATTGATAACAATGAGAAACATATATGTAGAGATGAATCAGGTAGATGAATTTATAGACAAAGTAAAAACCTACCCCTCTGCCAATATAAGCATAGAAGAACAAGATTCAATAACTTACATAGCTGTTGAAAACCGATATATGGATGGCGATTGTCAAAAAGCTGTCATTGGATTTGCTAATTATATTCATAAATTCCCTTCCGGAGCATTTATAGTTCCTGCAAACTTTTACAAAGCCGAATGCGATTATAAATCGGGAAATATTACAGATGCTTTGAGCAATTATGAATATGTGTTATCGGCTCCTAAATCTAAATTCTCAGAAAAAGCATTGCTTAATTCAGCTGATATTGCTTACAAACAAAAAAATTATCAAAAAGCACTTTTATATTACCAACGGTTAGACTCAACTGCTGAGTTTAATAATAATATTCTTACAGCTCGCATCGGAGTTATGCGAAGCAGTTATCAGGTAAATAATTACACAGTAGCAATAGCTGCTTCTAATGTATTGCTGAATACGCCTAAAATTTCTAATGAAAATATTGATGAAGCTCATTACACTATTGCAAAATCAGCCTTAGCCACTGATAGTATTTCAATTGCTCAAAGCGAGTTTGGTTTATTGGCAAAATCAAAAAACGGAGAAATAAGTGCTGAAGCTAAATATTATATTGCTTATATTCAATACAAAATGGGCAATTACACAAAATCTGAAAGCATTATATACGAATACATCAGTGCAGCACCTTCCAGTGAATATTGGTTAGCTAAAATTTTGATTCTATGGTCGGATATTTATGTGCAACAAGCTAACTATCCTCAAGCTAAAGCAACATTGCAAAGCATTATCGACAAATACGAGGGTGCTGAATTGATAAAAATAGCCAACGAAAAACTCAACGCCATTCTTATACTTGAAAAACAAGCCGAAGAACAAAAGAAAAAAGAAAAAGAAGAAAAGGAAAAGGAAAAGGAAAAGGAAAAGACAAAGGAAAACGAAATCAAAATTAATTTAGATAATACTGATGGTTCAAATACCAAAACTAATAATGAAAACTTTTAGTCAGGGGTATAAACTAATTTATTAAACATTTAAATTTCAATATAATGTATAAAAAATATTTCAATAATAGCATAATTTATAAATACTTACTTATCATCAGTTTTTGCGTTTTTAGTTTTAATACTTTTAGCCAGACTGACGACAATAAAAATGAAGTTACTGTAGTTGCTGCCTACGAACCAACTATTTCCGACGCATTTAAAATTAATTTCAACCCAAACATCAGAGATTCTGTTTTTGAACAACCAACTTTTAATTATAGCATACAAACTACTAAAATCTCAACTTCATTTCAGATAGACCCTATTAAACCAGCTAAAATTGTAGGTGAACCTATTACTAAACTTTATAAAAATCTTATAAAATTTGGCTTTGGCACCTATACAACTCCTTATTTAGAGTTGTTTGCTAATTCGGTAAGATCTAAAACCTATGCATTGGGTGTGCATGTTAAACATCTTTCTTCTTCGGGTAGTATTACAGATTATGCCAACAGTAATTTCTCAAACAATGCAATAGAAATATATGGACGAAACTATTTCAAAAAAGCTACATTAGATGGAGAAGTATTTTTCCATAGAGATGTTGTACATTATTATGGCTTTAAAACTGCCGATTTTCCCAATTACAATGATGATGCCATCCGTCAGCGTTATGCTTTAATTGGATTCAACACTGCTTATACCAGTAATTATCTGGATACAAACATGGTGAACCATCAGTTTTCCCTTGGGTTTTACAATTTATCCGATTATTACTCAAGTCACGAAAACAATGTAAAATTAGGTGCAAATCTTGATAAAAGTCTTAAAATATTTGATTTTACTGATAAACAAACCCTCGGCTTTAAGGCTAATCTTGACTATTACAATAATGCCGGCGATTTGTTGGCATCAAACAATAGTACGCTTATTTCGTTTAAACCATATATCAGCACTCAGTTTGGCGAATATATGTTTTCTGTTGGATTTGACGCAAGCATTGCAACTACCACAGGAATTGCCACCAAACTGCACTTCTATCCTAATATTGAAGCAAGTTTAGCTGTTATTCCTAAGATATTGAAAATATATGGTGGATTGACAGGTGGTTTGAAAAAGAATAGTTTTAAATCTATTTCCGATGAAAATCCTTTTATCAATACAACTTCACCTTTGGGTTTCAGCAATAAGCAATTTGAAATTTATGGCGGTGTAAATACCAGTTTAACCAAAGCTATTGATTTCAATGCAAGTATTTCCAATACTTCTACCGACGGCATGCCATTGTTTGTGAACGATACCATGAACTTAGCCCACAATATGTTTACAGTAGTATATGACAAGGTAAATTTGCTAAAAATAAGTGCAGCAATGCTCTTTAAATACGACGAAAAGATGAACATTGCATTGGCAGCAAATCTTTACCGTTATTCTACCGACAAAGAAGCCGAAGCATGGCACAAACCCGGTTTTGATGCTTCATTAACGATACGCTATAATATCAGCAATAAAATTGTTTGCCGTGCCGAAGTTTATACTTTTACCAAAATGTATGCAAAAACGTTTGCAAACGGTGTAATGAAATCAGAAGAAATAAGTGGTATGGCTGATATTAATTTAGGATTGGAATACCGCTACTCCAAAATACTTTCGGGCTTTATTAATATGAACAATTTAGGTGCAATGCGTTATCAAAACTGGTACAATTATCCCAACCAACGCTTTAGCTTTATGGCTGGAGTTACTTATGCGTTTTAATTTTATGGAAAGGAGCTTTATTTATCATAGCGGGACGCTACGATTAGCAGGGACATTCATTTAAAAAATTACTTTGGTCAATGAAAAAAAATAAACTTCTTACAGCTATATTTATAATTATAATTAGTAATTTTAGTTGTTATTGCCAAGACTCTTGTAAAATAGAATTTTCATTACATGATAATCCTATACATGATTTCACCGATACTTTTAAGATATATCATTCTCAAATAATTGATTTATATATATGTAATGATGGATTGTTTTTAAATAACAAAATAGTACATAAATTAAAAAATGTTCAATCTTATGATGAAATTACTTTTTTTTCAATAAATAACAAGTACTATTTATATATTTATCCTGTATATCTAAATCAAATAGGTCCTTATATAGATACTTTTGGTAATGGGATTTTAATTTCTATAAAAAAGAATAATAAAATAAATGTAAGCAAAAGATTAGGATATTATGAAGTATTTAATATTTGTAATATTCTAAAGGAGGTTGTAAAAAGAAATAAAAATCATTAAACCACTTTAATTGGAGACCGTTTCTCAAATATATAAACCAATAAAAACAATAGATTATGGCAATTAAATTTAAACCAATCGAAAAAGGACAACCTTTGCTCGGCATAAAATCTCGGAACGGAGCAAATTCCTTCTCAGTTAATATTTAAAATTGATTAAAATATGACAAAAATAATTTTTGAAGGATGGGAAGTTGGTATGCGAAAAATACCCTTTATCAAACTGTTGAATGAAAAGGCAGGTTTAAATCTTTCTGAAGCAAAAAAAATTAAGGATCGATTAGTCGATAACAATGAAATTGTTGAGATAGAAATTGACGATGAAAATTTAGCAAAAAAAATTTTAGAGGAGGCTAAAAAACTAAAAGTAAAAGGAAGAATAAAAAGCTGCTAAGGTATTACAAAGGTTTTTAGAGTAATGCCGACAACGCAAAAAAAACAAAAAAATAGTTACCAATATTGGTAAAAAGCATAAGTAAAAAATAAATAGAATAACTAATAATGGGGGTAGCATTCCATAATATGCTTTTTAAATAAAAAACACTTTAATTGGAGAACGTTTCTCAAATATATAAACCTTTAAAAACAATAAATTATGGCAATTAAATTTAAAGCAATTGAAAAAGGACAACCCGGTGTGGTTGGCGGTGGCACAAAAAAGTTTTATGCAACCATAGTAACCGATGGCGAAGCTACAATAGATGAAATAGTAAGAGACATCGAAAAGTTTAGTTCGCTCAGCGAGCCCGATATCCGCGGTGTAATTGTAGCTTTGGAAAACGTAATACAAACCAAGCTATCCGATGGAAAAATAGTTCGTTTAGAAAAACTCGGTTCGTTTTACCCAAGCATCAGCAGCAAAGGCGAAAATACACCGAGAGAAGTAACTTCCGATACTATTAAAGCAGTAAGTATCAATTATCGCCCCGGCGACAGGCTGAAAAAAGTTATCAACGAAGCAGGCTTTAAAAAGGAGTAAAAACACCTTAAAACTGCAATCGTAAAAAACCACGTGTGGTTTAGGGTAAAAGCACACGTGGTTTTGCCCAACTTCACGCGTGATGTTGACTAACTTCACGCGTGATAATCGGTAAAAGCAGGCGTGGTTTTTTTGGAGAGCTAAGCGGGGATATTTATCCTGATCTTTTTCTAACACTATAGGTATTATAAATGATGATTTTAACAGAAAAAATATGACTATAATATGAAAAAGCTAATTTCAATTCTTTTATTATTGCTAATTGTAGTAGTTCTTACAAATTGTGCAAAAAAGTCAATATATACTTGTGGACAAATGGCTTTGTATGGTCGTCTTCCTTCATTAGAAAGCAGGTTGATAAATGATGAAATAGTTGGATACACCGATACACTCCCTGCATTTGTTTTAGGTAGGATTTTAATAAAAACTATTTCTGAAACTAATCAGCTTATTATTGAACCAGCAATATATTCTCAAATAACATTTACAGAATCTAATTCTCAAAATCATGTTGCTGGTACAGCTACAGATATTAACGGCTATTATAAAATATACTTAAAACCCAATAAATATCATGTAGAGATTATGAATTTTGAAGCAAACACCTTAGGAATTGATGACTATATTTTAAATAAAGGAGAGATTAGAAAATTAGATGTAGCTTTAGGGCAAGGTAGCTTTTCTGGTGGTTCAAGTTCATTTTTAAAATGTAATTGCTTTAAAATAACTTGTTTAAACCCGATAGATATTGTTTCCTCTAAAGAAAAAGTAATAAAAACTCAATTCTTAATAGAAAGTTTAGGTGATACAATAAAAGATATAAGAATTTCATCATCATGCTGTTGTGAATTTTCAACATTGAAAAAGGATATGATTATTTATCCAAATCATCCTGATACAATCACTATAATATCTAACTTAAAAGGTAAGAAGGGGTTTTGGAAAAATACACATTCAATTTTAACAAATAAATGTGGAATGAATTTTTATACTGGTTCTTGGTGGATAATTGATAAGTAAAGTAGGTTTACTAATTGAATTTATTACATAAATTGTATTCATTAGTGATAAACTAACCGAAAAAATATGACCGTCTTATGAAAAAGAAATGTTTTTTTAATACTAGCTTTATGTTTTTTATTTTATTATTCATATTCTTTGCTCAGCGTAGAGTCTCGCTACGCCTCAGTTAATATAGAAGAAGCTTATAATAATTACTTTAAATAAAAATCGTAGTGGGACGATACGATTAGCAGGAAAAATAAACTAAAATTAATGAAAAAACCAATTTATATTATTATCGGAATAGTCCTATTAGTAGCTATTTTTTTTATTGGACGCTGGACAATAAGGTATCAAGACGAATTAGCTTTTAAAAATTTTAATGAAGAATATAAAATTGAACTTCAAAAAAGAGCAGAACGTAATGAAAAAGATTGGCAAGAGCAAAAAGCTTATTCAGATTCTCTTCAAAAAAATGGCTTGCCTATAAATGAATGTTTTTTTAATTATTCTGACAGTATAATAACTTATGAACAGGATTCGAAACACCTTTATTCTCCTATAATCAGAATTCATTACTCTGGTAAATGGGGTAACTATCAGATACAGCAACTTGATAGTATGCTTAATTTTGCAAAACGTTTTCATAAGTATCGGTTTTATTTAGAAATTAAAACTTGTGAATCTGATTTTTGGGAAAATGAAAAAAAAATTGAAAACTTTATTGAAAAAAAAATTCAAAAAAGGAATTTGAAAAACGTTTTTACATCCTCAGAAATTGAATATCATAATAATTGGTACACTGATTTGTGTTATGTTAAATTAGGGTATAAATTTGAACAAGTACAGCAAAAAGATAGTGTCTATTTCATTATGATGAGAAAAATTCAAGAATAATTGTAATTAAAACGTATGTATAAGTATGGAAAATAAAATTAAGCCAAACGAAATAATAAAAATTATGATTTATTGATAGTTTTGATTTTCATATTTATCAAAGAAGCTTATAATATTTACTTTAAATAAAAATCGTAGCGGGACGCTATGAATAACAGGGGAAATAATCAATATGAAAAAAGTCTTAAAAAATAGAAAGAACTATTGTATTGGAATTTTATTCCTATTTATTACAACTTCTTCTTTTTCGCAATACAGTAGTGTATCAGATAGAGATTTTATTTATAATGCTGTATGTAAAAATATATTAATTTACCGTATTTTAGAATATATACCTGAAGGAATAAATAAAGGTAATTATATTGATTTTCATAGTTCTTTACCTGATAATGGTGATATGCTTATATTAGATAGTATTAATAAACTTGATTTGAAATACCCGAAAGAAAATTATATTTTGTATTCTATAATAAAAGGAGGATGGCGATATACTAATTATTATTGTGAAGAAGTAGTAAAATGGGTATCTACTAGAGCAAACTATTATTGCGATACTGTTAGGAGCTTTTATGTTTCTGATGATTTAGATACTAGAGGGAATAGGAATAGCAATAGTAGTTATTTAATCGCTTATAATCCAATTACCAAAGATATTAAATATATAAGTGGTAGTTTTTTTTTACATCAAATATCACAAGATTTTAATTTAAGTATAGATAATCCCGATTCATTTATAGATTATATAAAGTACAAATTGTATTTTTTGCATATAAAATCAATAGAACTTCATGAAAGAACAAAAAGGAAAATTGTTTTTAAACTAACATATTTTAAAAAAGATATTTGTTTTGTAGAACTAAATAAAAAAGATTTTGAGTTTTTAAAAATTACTACTGAAGATGGATATGGTATTAGATATAATATTAAAGATTATAATATAAAATATCGCAATAAATAACGCTTCGCTCGGCGTAGCATCTCGCTACGCCTCTGCTTCACAAAATTTAAATTTATACTAACAAAGCTTTTTATACAAGATACCATTGATAACAACTATCATCAGAAAAATTTGTTATTACTTTAAACTTAAGCGATAATTTATGCCAGATAAAGAAACATCCAGGGTTGAAGCATTTAGCGATGGTGTATTTGCTATTGCTATTACTTTATTAATTTTGGAAATAAAAGTACCAAATTTAGAGAGTTTTAAATCGAGTAATTTATTATACAAGGAATTAATAAACTTATGGCCTTCCTACTTTGCCTTTGTAGTCAGTTTTGCTGCCATACTCATTATGTGGATCAACCATCATGGTTTTTTTAATTACTTAAAAAAAATAGATTCAAGATTCTTATTTGCCAACGGGTTTTTATTGCTTTTAATTACCTTTATCCCCTTTCCTACCGCCATTCTTGCAAAATATATAGAATCAGAAGCTGTGAATGCAGCAGCAGCTTTTTATTGTGGAACCATGGTGCTGATTAGTATGGCTTTTAATCTGCTTTGGTTTACCTCTGCCTATAAGCGTAGGCTTATTAAACCAATTATCAGTACCAAGCTAATTGAAAAAATTAAAAAAGCTTATGTGCTTGGGTTTGTTATTTATCTTCTGGCCTTTATTATCTCTATTTTTTATGCTTACGTAGGACTTATCATTTGTATCTCATTATGGACATTATGGTCGTTTTTAGATTATAGTACCACTAAGGAAAGAAAGAACAATATTACATCCTGTCAGAAATAATTAGAAGTACTAAGAACCATTTATTGTCATATTTGAAATATAGCATTAATTTTTCTAATGTATTTTTCAGGAACGCGGATGACGCAGATCTTTGAGGGAAACGCTGATAAAACAGATTATTAATATATGAAACTAAAAATATGCGTATATACTGTTCACTACTTACAGTTTGTAAAAGCTGTAAGGAATTAAGATATTATAAGGTCTAATCTTTCAAAAATTGGAACTTCAGCTTTTTTCAACCGATGAATGGCCTGGTGTCCTGAAGCAATCAGAATACAATCAATCCCCATTTCTCTGGCCACTTCGGCATCATGTAAGGTATCGCCTATCAATAAAGTTTCAGCTGCAGGAATATGGGCTTCTTCAATAAGCAGCAATCCGCTTTCGAGTTTTCCATGTGCATAATGATCCTTTAAACCTGAAACTACCGGAAAGTAATGTTCAATTCCGTAATACTTCAGGTTTTGTTCCAGCATTGATTGCTCCCTTGCTGATAATATGCTTAAGTGAATGTTCTGCTGATGCAGTTTCTCGATCAATTCAACAGAACCCTGTTGTAATTCGCATTCATATTGTCGTTTATCATATTCTACAATAAACTCAGTACCTACAATTTCGAAAGATTCTTTGTTGAAATCAAATCCAATGTTCTGATAATAATCTCTGACAGGGAAATCGAATACTTCGCAGTAGCGTTCATGCGTCATACCTTGTAGCTTTCGCTGAACGAGCATTTTGTCAATTACATCTACTGCCAGCCAAAGGTCGTTCAAAAGTGTTCCATTCCAGTCGAAAATAATGTGTTTGTATTTATATATATTGATATTCATTGTATTGTTTTAAGATATATGTTAGCTCAAAAAGCCTGCAAATTTACAAAAATAAGAGAAGTTGCATCATATAAATAGATAAAATTCGCGAATATCCGCGTTTACGGAACGTATCCGTTTCATCTGCGTTCTAAATTTTTTATTACATAGTTTATAAAATTTGTAAGACAACATTAATAAATTTTACTACTTATTTAAAATTAATCTTACTTTTGACGAATATATAAAAATGTTCCCCCATGTCATCCCTAAACCTCGAAAGTATTATTACTGTATTGCCTGCCATATTGATTGGCCTTACGTTTCATGAATACATGCATGCCAAAGTTGCTCATTTATTGGGTGACGATACTGCATATTTAGATGGAAGAGTTAGCATCAACCCATTGAAACATATCGACTGGATTGGCTTTGTGTTTATACTTATTGCTGGTTTTGGCTGGGCTAAACCGGTGTCTTTTAATCCTGAGAAACTAAAAAATCCCCGCCGCGATGAAATGCTGATTGCCATAGCCGGACCTATTGCTAATTTTGTATTGGCTATAGTATTTGCAGTTATACTGAAGCTGGCAATGCTTTTTATTTCCGTTGACGGTATTTTGATGGCTATGATACTGGCTTGTATTTATATTAATTTCGGTTTATTTATTTTCAATATGATTCCGATTCCACCCCTCGATGGTTCGCATTTATTGTTAAAATCAATAAAAATAAGCAAAGAATTAGAACGCAATATATATAAATATGGTTCGCTGGCTTTGTTTGCCATAGTAATCATCGACAGCCAGACCAAATTAAACCTCTTGCCCATCGGCAAAGCGATGATGTTTTTAACATCTACTACCTTAAATTTATTGGGGATACATATTCTTTAAATAATAAACCTATCTCGTTATTCCCCCATCAACTTACAAACAGCTTCCATATTCGCAGAAATGGCCGTTGGAATGTGAACCAAAGTGGCTACTGATTTCAAATCCTTTAAACCTGAACCTGTAAGCAATACAACATTCTTAGTGGCTTTTTCCAATTTGTGATTGTTTTTATACTTCAGCATACCTGCAAAAGCAGCGGTGGCAGCCGGCTCGGAGAAAATGCCTGTATTCCTGCTTAAGATGGCCGAAGCCTGCATAATTTCATCATCGCTTACCGTTAGCCATTCGCCATGGTATTTCAGCAAATAATCTTTTGCCATGTAAAAATTGCGGGGAATGTCTACCGAAATGGAATCGGCAATGGTGGTAGAAGGAATGGTTTTCCAATGGCTGGTATTGATATTTTCAATCAGATTGCGGCTTCCTTCCGACTGAACAGCCACTATAACGGGCATTTTATCAATAATACCCAATTGCAGTAAATCTTCAAAACCTTTGTAAATACCCGAAATAATCACACCATCGCCCACAGAAACGAAAATCCTGTCAGGAATCTCCTCCTGCAACTGGGCGTATAATTCATAAGAAACCGTCTTTTTCCCTTCGATGGTAAATGGATTGAAAGCCGTATTGCGGTTGTACCAGCCAAAATGTTTGCTTGCCAGTATGCTCAGGTCGAAAGCTGCATCGTAATTACCATCCACAGGGATGATAGTTGCTCCATACATCACAATTTGCGTAAGCTTTGCCAAAGGAGCGGTGGAGGGCACAAAAATGATGGCTCTCTGCTGTTGCGAAGCACAGATACCGGCCAGCGAAGAACCTGCATTTCCGGTAGAAGCAGCAGCGATGGTATCGATATTGTTTTCTTTAGCATAGGCAGAAACCAAAACCGAAGCCCTATCTTTAAAAGAAGCGGTAGGATTCTGAGCATCGTCTTTAAGTAGTAACGTAAAATCCAAGTGTTCGTTTTCTAATTTTTCGATGGTGTAAAGTGGAGTTTGCCCCACTCTCAAGTAACTCATGCTTTGCAATGAAACTATGGGTAATAAATCAATAAATCCCTGCTTCATCAGGCTTTTGAACAAATCTTCTTTCCCATGCTTCATAATGATTTGATCATAATGATAGATGGTCTTTAATACACCTTTGGGAGGCTGTTGATCATCATTTGTTGCATCACATTCAGGACAAAGATATTGTACTTCGTCTTTTTGGTATATTTTACCACAATCGGTACACTGGAAATAGTATTTTTTCATAATTAAATGTTTGAAAAAGGATTTAATTTGAATATTTTACGATATTGTTATTTTGTCATTCCGTATGTGTTTTGTCATTCCGAACGATAGTGAGGAATCTCATAAAATAAATGAGATGCTTCCTACGTCAGTATGACAAAAGAAAGAGAAATCAAATAAAAATAATGAAAATTATTTCTTTACCATTTCATTAAATTCCATAATCATTTCGTCCCATCTGTCTACCTGATGGAATAATTTATTCCATATCTCTCTATCGTACCACAATTGATTGAGATCTTCTATTTCCTTGGCTTGTTGTTCAACCCATGTGAAATATTTTAAATTATGAATGGCTTTTCTGTCGTTATAGGTAAGTTCTTTCATATTATCAGTCTTCTGACCCAGCATACATTTTTCAAAATCTTTGGCAGCTTGCAATGATGAGTAATCACCTTTTTCTGCCTGTAATTCTTCAATCCTTGAAGTATACATCTGAGCGGAATCGGTAGCAATGGTAAAAATTACATCATCGCCTGTCATTTCAAAATGTTTGGCTGTTTTAATAGCTGAAAGGATATTTCCAATACCTGAAATCCCTATCATATTTAAATCTTCTATGAATTTATCATCAAAGCCTTCTGCTTTTAAGAATGCTTTACCATCTTTTTCGTTAAACAAACGAAGCAGACGCATACAATCTTCATCATCAATGGCTGTAATTACATCGGTGTTTTTTACATTGTGTACCCATGGAACATGTTTGTCGCCAATACCTTCAATACGATGACCGCCAAATCCATTCATCAATAGGGTAGGGCACTGTAAGGCTTCAGAAGCTACTACTTTTAACTGAGGATGTAGCGTACGTAAAAAATCACCTGCAGCAATGGTTCCAGCAGAACCAGTAGCTGAAATATAGCCAGCCAAGCGGGTTTTCTTATCCGCAATCTGCTGATAAACTTCCTGAATAGCTTTTCCTGTAACATTGTAATGCCATGCAGGATTTCCAAATTCATCAAACTGATTGAAGATTACACAATCTTTGCGGTTTCTCCGGATGTCCCAGCATTTATCGTAAATTTCCTTTACATTTGATTCGCAACCGGGTGTAGCAATTACTTCAGCTCCGATTTCTTTGAGCCATGCAAAGCGTTCTTTGCTCATTTCTTCGGGCAAGATAGCAACAGCGGTAACGCCCATCAATTCAGAATCAAAAGCACCGCCCCTGCAATAATTGCCTGTAGAAGGCCAAACAGCTTTGTGATAACTCGGATCAAATTCACCGGTAATGATGCGTGGAGCCAGGCAACCATAAGCAGCACCCACTTTATGAGCACCCGTAGGAAACCATTTGCCGATTAATACAAAGATACGAGTATCAATACCGCTTAATTTCTTAGGGATTTCTAAATAGTTTACATTACCATACAATCCACCTTTTTCTTTGGGCTCGTTTTTCCAGGATATCCTGAATAAATTCAAAGGATTCAGTTCCCATAAACCGATGGTTTTTAGCTTTTCTTTAATGGCTTCCGGTATTAAGTCCTGATTGTTCATTTGAGCGAAAGTAGGCAATACTATGCCTTTTTCTTTAAAACGTTTCACTGCATTGTCTCTTACAGTTGGATTTATTACTTTGTCAATTATTTGTATCATTGTTTTAAGTTTTTAAGTTTCTAAAGTTATAAAGTTTTAAAGTTCATAAAGTGTTGAAAATAATATATTCAATCACACTATTTTTGTATTTTATTTAAAATTCATATTTCATAATTCATCATTATTCCAACTCCTTTCATCAAAACATACATTTCTGCTGCGAAGTCAAAATAGGCTTCTTTAACGCAAGCTGCTTTAATAACTACTTTACCCACGTTGAAATCATTTCCACTGATTTCCGCTGTTAGCTGATCGGTTTCGTAAATATAGATATTATTGATAAACGTAAGTGTTTTGATAGATTGTTTTTCTTTGTATATCAGTACTGTTCTGTCTTTTATTTTGTTGATAAAATATCCTTTTTCAGCATCTTTAAAGCTCTTGATGTTCAGATAAAAATGAGGTTTGTCTTTAAAAGGAGCTCCGGATGTAGGGCAAAACGTCTGACAATTGCCACATTCATTGCAGAAATCTGTAATGTTGATAATCTGCGTTGATTGTTTAATTTCAAAGATTTTATCATTTTCAAGAACTATCCCTTTGTCTGTGACAATTGCTTTGGGAAGATGAATGATTTGTGGTTTTACCTGATAGGCATAATTGGCAAAATTAGGACAAACTGTTACACAAATATTACAAACCACGTCACAGTACAAACAACGGGAAGCTTCACGAATGGCCTCCTTTTCATTGAGCGGAAAGCTAACTGCTTCAAAATTTCTTCTCAATGCTACAGGTTTTTCATGTTGTGGCTCTGTTTTTATACGTTTGGATTTTTTAATCATCAACTCATGGTAGCTTAAGTCTTTTTGGGTTGTATTATCAAGAGCTTCACTTGTAACTTTTGCAGTTTTGATAATAATTTCTGCAGTTTTTCTGCCATCGCCTATTGCATTGATGGCAGTGGCAGCACCTCTGAGTGCATCACCTCCAATATAAATTCCCGGTACTTTGGTTTTATATTCTCCGGGAATGGCTTTCAGCATTGTTTTATCGAGGAAATCGATTGCTAAATCCTGACCGATGGCAGGAATGATGGTGTCGAAATACAAATCAAATTCAGAATTTTCAAGTTTCACAACCTGTGATCGGCTATCACTGCCTTTGGCTTTCAGTTCCATAGCTGAGCAATGGATACCTTTCACACATCCATTTTCAATCAAAAGAGATTCTGGAAGTGTAAGCTCAAGTATTTTAATACCTTCTTCCATCACAGCTCTAATTTCTCCTGCATCGGCAGGCATTTCAGCAATAGTTCTGCGATAAATAATAGTAACACTGCCATCTTGGCCTACCAAACGCCATGCAGTACGTGCAGCATCCATGGCAGTATTTCCGCCACCTATAATTGCAACATTTTTGCCAAGACCTGTATTTTGACTTGTTTTTGCCAAATGAAGAAATACCAGAGGATCGAGCAAACCATCAACGGCTTCCCCTGGCGTAAAATCAAGTTTTTTTGACAATTGAGCACCAGTAGCTATATAAATGTATTCGTTTTCTTTGCACAGTTCGTTGAAAAATGCTTTATCCACTTTATGACCGTAATGTATTTCCACACCAGCCTCCTGAATTCTTTTAATGTCAGTAGCAATGCTTTCATCTGTTAATCTAAAACCGGGTATTACCGACTGAACCATACCACCTGCATTGACTTTTTCTTCATATACATTTACCTGAAAACCGGCCAAAGCCAGATAATACGCACAACTCAATCCCGAAGGTCCTGCACCGATAACTACAGCTTTGATTCCTTGCTTTTTTTGTTCTATCTGTTCATTATTAATAGCATTCTCAGCAACAAACCGCTTCACTTCCCTTATTTTTAATGCATCGTCATAATTCATGCGTGTACATTTCATTTGACAGGGATGATCACAAATCATACCTGTAACTGTGGGAAAAGGATTGGTTTTTATAATTTCCTCATAAGCTAAATCAGGGTTTTCAGTAGCTGTATGATACATATACGATGGAATATTCTGATTAGTAGGACAAGTATCCACACAAGGTGCTGCAATACAATCGAAATAGCCTAAACTTCGATTAGTCTTAATCGAAAGGTCATTTAAACTTGTTTTTTGATATTCTGAAAAGTCGCTTACTTTAGCTGCATAACGTTTTAGATTTTCAAGTGCAGCTATTTCAACATCCTCCGTTTGATTGTTATTGTATTGAATAATAAAATCATCGACAGAAGCGGCATTGTAATTGTCAAAACTGTGGGTAAGTTCATCGGCATATTGTTTCAGCCGCATATAACCGCCTGGTTTCAATAAATCAGTACAAACGGTAACCGGTTTTAAGCCACAGGCAATTAATTCAGGGAAATTATAGCAATCGGCACCGGCGGAAAAGGATATGTCCAGTTTGCCCTTAAAATCATGTTGTAAAAGAGCTGCCAATTGTACACTGATGGGGTGCAATGCCCTTCCACTCATATAATTCATGCTTTCGTGTTCAGGTAATACAGCACGAATATTGATAGATTCTAATGTGTTTGTAAGCTTTATGTTGAAATCAACTTTGTTGTTTGCAGCTTCTGTAGTTAATTTTTGAATAATTTTGATAGCATCAGGATATTTTAAATCATGTTCAAAAGCTTCGTCTGGGACTATGGTTTTAAACCCCAAATCTTTATTTAATATTTTGCGCAATTGTTCTTTTCCTAAAAGTGTAGGATTTAGCTTAATGGTAGTGTGAAATTTCTTATCCTTTATCAGATACAGTCCGATTTTCTCAATTTCATCCGGTGGACAGCCATGCATAGTGGAGAGTGTGATATTATCAGAAATACAATCAGGAATATTAACATCATTTGCCCATGGGAAAATACTGATGATTGATTTTATCTTTTCTGCCTTTTCTATACTGCAATCATTCATTTTATTGAAAAACCATTGTACATTTTCTTTCAACAGGCCTTCCATATTGTAACCTGCACTCATATTAAAAATACAGCCAACATCTTTTTTCCATCCAAATTTATGTTGCAGTAAATGAATGATAATCCATGCATTCAGGTATTGATCATAAGATTCTGCCACTTTCAGTTCCTGCGACCATTCACAGTTATAACCTTCGTCGGCAGCATCAATACAGGGTTTGCTTACGTTGAGCTCATCTAATGTTTGTATGGTTTTTAATTCAATATATCTTGCTCCACAAAGCCAGGCACCGACAATATTTTGAGCCATTTGACTATGAGGACCCGCAGCAACACCTAATGGTATATCAAGCAGTTGATTATAGCGTTTTAATTGAAAACGGGTATCGGAAGGTTGATAAAAAACTTCTTTTGGAATACCTAATATTTCGCCTTGGTTTTCTTTATGTAATATAAATTGTATGAGTTCTTTAAGAGGTAAAATAGCAAATTTGTCTGTCATATTTATTTGGTTATAAATTCTATTTATGACCTACAAATTTACAAAAAATAATAAAACACAATATATTTACCATGTTAAAAAAACGATTCTTCCTGTGTTATTAATTAAAAGGAGTATAAAATCAAGCTGATTTACTACAAATAATGTAAGTTTGCAGTCTTATTATAAAAATACAAATATGAAATCCGATTGTGCTGTTCTTATCACTGCTGCTGGCTTATCCGGAAGAATGGGTGTCCCGAAAGCATTGCTGAAGTGGGACAACAAAATGAATTTCCTTCAGAAGATAATAGCAACTTACACTGATTTTGGTTGTAGAGAAATTATTGTAACGCTAAATGAAGATACTTTTGACTATTTTAAAACATTTTCAACATCTTCTGTTCATTTTATTTTAAACCATTATCCCGAATTGGAACGGATGCATTCCATTCAATTGGGATTGAAAGCTATAAAAAGCAGTCCGTATTGCTTTATTCAAGCTATTGATAATCCTTTTATTGAAACAAAGCTATTAAAAGAAATTTATAAATATAAAAATAATAAAAGTTTTGTAACACCAACTTACAAAGACAAAAGTGGACATCCTATTTTAATTAACAAAGAGATTATTGAATATGTTTGTAATTTAAATATTGAAAAACAAAGATTAAATGAAGTATTGAGACAATTTCAACGTAAAGCCATTGCTGTTGAACATCCTGAGATATTGTATAATATTAATACAATGGATGATTATCAGAAATTAATAAATGTTTGAATTGTTAGGTTGGTAAGTGATGGTAAAATAAAAGATAATGGGAAATAATACTAGCAAAACATTAGATACAATCTGACTGAAAGCTTCGGTACTTGGAAGTTTATGGGGTGCAGTTGAAATCATACTGGGAAGTTTTTTACACAATTTGAGAGTTCCGCTTTCAGGAACCTTTTTGTCAGCCTTTGGAGTTATTCTGATGGTTGCAGGATATAGATTATGGACAGAAAAAGGTTTAATTTGGCGAGCTGCATTAATTTGTGCTTTAATGAAATCTGTTTCACCCAGTGCCATGATTTTTGGTCCGATGATTAGCATATTTGCAGAAGGTTTACTGATGGAAATGGTTATCCGTTTATTGGGAGCAAATTTAATATCATATATGTTGGGTGGTGGTTTGGCAGTATTATTCAGTCTGTTTTATAAAATTTCAAATCTATTAATTACTTATGGTTTTGATTTGGCTGTATTGTACGACAAACTCTATATTTTTGTATCCAAACAACTCAATTCAACAGCATCTCAATCATGGCATCTTATCATCGGCTTTGCCATATTTTACATGATAGTTGGTATGCTTGCAGCTTTACTGGGTTATTTAACGCATAAAAAATACCGGAAACAACTTCTACAAACTAATATTATCAGTAAACCAACTACAAATATTTTTGCCAGCAATACCTTACAGCATTTCTCAATTCCATTGCTTTTTTTTCATATTATTATAATTATCATTGGTTTGGCTTTTATAAATCAATTTAATATTTTAATCGGGACTTTATTAATGCTTGGTTATGTTGCATTATCAGTAACTTTTTACCGCTCTTCACTCAAAAGATTGAAAAAACCTATGCTTTGGATACAGTTTTTTGTAATTACACTACTTGCTGGCCTTTTTTTGAGTAATTTACATGAAAGTGGTAATTTTTTTACAAGTCAGGGCATTATTACAGGCTTAAAAATGAACGTGAGAGCTATTATAATTGTATTGGGATTTGCATCGCTAAGCGTTGAACTCAGGAATCCTTACATCAAATTGATTTTTGGAAACAAAAAATTGGAAAAAGTATATCTTTCTTTGGAGTTGGCATTTGAGGCTTTGCCTTCTATTATTTCCGATATGGCTTCCCCTCGCAAATTTATCAGCAATCCTATGCAATCATTGGCAGCTTTAATCAATCAAGCCGAAGGCTGGTTGGAACATTTTAGCAATAAGAATACAGAAAAAGGAGATATTGTTATTATTACAGGCAAAAAAGGAGAAGGTAAAACTACTTTTTTATTGGAAATGGTAAATAATTTTAAAGAAAAAAAAGCAGAAACAGCAGGTATCCTTCAGCTTGGGTTTTGGGAGAATAACAAACGCCATCATTTCGATATCATTGATATTAAAACAAATCAAAGAATGGAATTATGTAATATTGTTGACAACGAAAATCAGCAAAAATTTGGTTCTTTTTATTTTAATAATAATGCATTTGATTTTGGGAAAAAAGCACTTAGTACCGAAAGTGTAACTAATGCTAACATTGTTTTTATAGATGAGGTTGGAATGCTAGAAATACAAGATAAAGGCTGGGCAGAAAGTGTTACAAATTTGCTGGAATCATTTCAAAAAACAATAGTTTTGGCAGTAAGAGAAGATTTTGTAATGGCTGTAACAGAAAAATGGCAGCTAAAAAATGCAAAAGTTTGTAATATCAATCATTATAGTGTTTTGGAAGTAATAAAACTAATGGGATTATAAGCTTAAAGTGCTAAAAGAAGTAAGTAAACAAAACAGCAACAGATTTATAGTGTAAATTTATGCTTTATAAAAAGAAAGTACATCCAACAGAAAAATCAGAATTACATCTGCGAAACAGACACAAAAAACGCTATGATTTTAAAGAATTGATTGATAGTTGTCCTGAATTGGCTTCTTTTGTTTATTTAAATGCATATAATGATGAATCCATAGATTTTTTTAATCCTGATGCTGTGAAGATGCTGAATAAAGCATTGTTAAAATACTATTATGATATAGATTACTGGGAAATTCCTCAGAACTATTTGTGTCCACCAATTCCGGGAAGAGCAGATTATATTCATTATATAGCTGATCTATTGGGTAAACACAATAATAGAAAAATTCCGAAAGGAAATCATGTTAAATGTCTTGATATAGGTGTAGGTGCCAATTGCGTGTATCCTATTATCGGCAATAAAGAATATGGATGGTTGTTTAAAGGATCTGACATTGATACCGTAGCTATTAATTCAGCCAACAATATCATTGAAAAGAACCCTTTTTTAAAAGAAAAAGTTGAAGTAATATTGCAACCCAACAAACAAGATTTTTTCAGAGGAATTATTTCTAATGATGAATATTTTGATATAACAATATGCAATCCACCATTTCATGCTTCGCCCGAAGAAGCTAAGGCAGGAACATTGCGTAAATTAAGCAACTTAAACCGAAAAAGAATCACACAAGCAAAACTCAATTTTGGAGGACAAAATACTGAACTTTGGTGCGAAGGAGGTGAAGCAAAATTTGTTAGCAATATGATTCATCAAAGCAGACAATTTTCATTAAAATGCTTGTGGTTTTCCAGCCTGATATCCAAAGAAGCAAGTATGAATGTTGTTTATGATGCACTTCGTAAGACAGAAGCCACTGAAATAGAATTGATTCCGATGGGACAAGGTAATAAAAAAAGTCGCATCATTGCCTGGACATTTCAAACTAAAGATGAACATTTGAAACGGATGAATGAAAAATGGTAATACATTAAAAAATAGATAATTATTGAATAAATTGAGGAAATTGGAAGTAAAAATGTAGACACTAAAATTAAACGTTTGGTTGAAACTCTTATTCTATTACAAGCTAAAAAAGTAGAACCAAATTTCCTTTGATTCTACTTTTTATTAATAATTAATGAAGTATATAATTTAACTCAACTTCTTAGATTTGAGAAATGCTTTCTCTGATTTTAACTTCAAGTTCTTCAGCTAACTCAGGATTATCGGTAAGCAATTGTTTTACGCCATCTCTGCCTTGTCCCAATTTGGTTTCTCCGTAACTAAACCACGAACCACTTTTCTTAATAATGTTAAAAGTAACGCCTAAATCAATAATTTCACCAATTTTAGAAAACCCTTCACCATACATTAAATCAAACTCAGCCATACGGAAAGGTGGTGCTACTTTGTTTTTCACCACTTTAACTTTTACTCTGTTTCCAATAACGTTTTCGGCATCTTTAATCTGACTAACTTTACGGATATCTAATCTTACAGAAGCGTAAAATTTTAAAGCATTTCCACCTGTAGTAGTTTCAGGATTACCAAACATAACACCAATTTTTTCACGCAATTGATTGATAAAAATACAACAACAATTTGTTTTACTGATAGTTCCTGTTAGTTTTCTTAATGCTTGCGACATTAATCTTGCCTGTAAACCCATTTTGGAATCACCCATTTCACCTTCAATTTCACTTTTGGGAGTAAGGGCAGCTACTGAGTCAATAACAATAATATCAATTGCACCTGAGCGAATAAGATTCTCTGTAATTTCAAGTGCTTGTTCGCCATTATCTGGTTGAGAAACAAATAAATTATCTATGTCAACACCTAATTTTTTTGCATAAGAACTATCGAAAGCATGTTCTGCATCAATAAAAGCTGCAATTCCACCTGCCTTTTGAGCTTCAGCAATGGCATGAATAGCTAAAGTTGTTTTTCCGGAAGATTCCGGACCATATATCTCTATCACTCTTCCTTTTGGCAATCCGCCAATTCCCAGCGCTACATCAAGTCCTATTGAACCTGTAGAAATAAACTCTACTGCTTCAACAGGATGATCGCCCAATTTCATGATAGACCCTTTTCCATAGTTCTTTTCAATTTTATCTAAGGTTAATTGCAGGGCTTTTAATTTTTCTTTTTTATCCTGATTTTCAGAATTTTCTTTGCTCATAATATATTTTTTAATCGTTCTTAATTATGTTGATTTAATTTTAATTCTTTCAGAATTTGAGTAGTATGATTTTTGGTATCCACTTTTGTAAATATTTTCAGAATAACTCCATTTTCATCAATTACGAAAGTTATCCTATGAATACCAAAATATGTTTTTCCCATAAATTTTTTCTCACCCCAAACATCATAATCTAAAATAATTTTTTTCTCAGTATCTGGTATTAATGGAAATGGTAAGCTGAATTTTTCGGTAAAACTTTGATGCAAAATTTCATCATCAGCACTTACTCCTATAATCTTAAATCCTTTATTTATCAAATCCTGATAATTATCACGCAAATTGCAAGCTTCGGCAGAACATCCAGGAGTATTATCTTTAGGATAAAAGTATAAAATAACTTTACTTCCATTAAAATCAGTCAAATCTATTGTATTGCCAAATTGGTCTTTTGCTTTTATATCAGGAGCTTTATCGCCTTCTTTTAAATGTAACATCTTTTTATATTTTTTATACAAAAATAGATGAAAAAACAATGATTTTGAGAAAAAGTTTAATAAATAATCTGAATCAAAAGTTCATTTTTATAATAAATTGATTCTAAAATAACTGTATAATTAAAACAATAAAGCCTATTTATTTTTTCTTTTCGAAAATAATAATAGATTTGCAAATTAATTAATCTCAACCAATTTAAACTATTTATGAAAAAGCGTTTACACCTTTTTTTATTGCTGATATTCCTTTTTTCAAACAACTTATTTGCACAAAAACAACCTACTACCAAAGATTTCGCAACTAATTATGTTAGCGTAAAAGCAACAGGTGAAATACCGAACGACTTGTGTACTCAATTTACTCAAGCTTATAACAATGAAAAAGCAGAATTAGATAAAAACAAAGCCAATCAATCCGGGCATGTAAATAAAACAAAAGACAAATTTTTGCAGGAAAGCAATTATTTTATCAATCAAATACTGTTGAGCGGCAAAGTATTGTACAATACACCTTTGAATACATATATTGAGAAAATTACCGATAAGATTCTTATCAACGAACCCGAATTGCGTAAACAAATAAGGATTTACATACTCAAAACTCCAACTGTTAATGCTTCAGCTACTGACAAAGGGATATTATTTGTAAATCTTGGTTTAATTGCTCAGGCTGGCAGCGAATCACAACTGGCTTTTATTATCTCACACGAATTAATCCATTATATCAAAAAACACAGCATGGATTTATACCTTGAAAGAGACAAAATAAGTCGTGAAAACAGAGGATTTAAAAGTGCATCTTTAAACGAAGTTCTTTACAAAACACACTATCGTTCTCGCGAAATGGAAAATGAAGCTGATGAAAAAGGTTTTACTGATTATTTTATCAAAACCAATTACGACCTCAACCAGGCCACAGAAATCTACGATGTGTTACAATACGCATACTTACCTTTCGACGAGCTGACATTTAATCCTTCTTTTTTAAGTGATTCTCTATTTACTTTCCCTTCAAAATACATACCCGAAACGATTAATCCTATCAGAGCCCGCGACGATTATGATGATGAGAATTCAACCCACCCCAATATTAAAAAACGTCGCGAGCAAATGCAGGAAAGATTAAGTAATATAGATAATAAAAATAAAATTATTAACCCTCAAGGCGAAGAGTATTACAAGACCATACGTGATATGGCTCGTTTTGAATGTCTTCGTCTTTACGTTGTTGAACAAAACTTTTCCATGTCATTTTACAACGCCTGGTTGATGAAAAAAGATTATCCCAATAATTTATTTCTCGACCAAGTACTATCTGCTTCGCTCTATGGAATGACGAAATACAAAAACAGAGATAATATTAGCGATATACTCCCTTCCGAAAAGAAAACAGAAGGCGAAATACATGCCGTTGTTAGCTTGTTTAAAAACATTAAAAAAAATGAATTAAATGCATTGGCTCTTCGCTTTGTCTGGAAAGCACATCACAAAAATCCTAATGATGCTTATTTAAATCACATAAAAGACGATTTATTTAAAGAATTAGTCTGGAAAAATAAAGCAAAACTTTCCATGTTTGTTAATACACCTCAAATACGAAAATCAGGTGATAGTATTCTTGCAGAACTACCAAAATCAGATAGTATTCAAAAACAGTCGTCGAAAGTTAGAAATATTGAGAAAAAGAAGAAAACTCAAAATGCAGATGAATTCTATGCCTATATTTTTGCCGATTTGCTTAAAGACAATGATTTTTCAACAGAATTTAAGCAAAGTATTGATAATTTTGAGAATATTCAGCGCAAAAAAAAGGAAGACTTAGCAAAGCTTAACAAAGAAAATCAAAAAGATTATAAAGACGACGAAAGTGACAATATTGACTCAGAAGATGAATCGGATTTATTATACACCAATAGATACCGTAATTTTGGATGTAGATTAGGAATAGATACCGTTTTACTTTACAATCCGTTTTATATGAAATTTGATTATCGAAAAACACAAAAAATAAAATTTTTCGATACAGAAAGCAGTCAGCTCAGCTTTATTGAATTGCTGAAAAAAAATGCCAAAAGAGTTGGTTTAACAATGGAAACAGTATTGCCTTCTGAATTTAAAGAAAATGGCACATCGTTATACAACAAGCACTTATTACTCAACGATTGGACAGATGAATTTTCAAATTGGGACATCAGCGGAGATAGGATTCTTTTTCTTTCGGAAGAAATAAAACCTATTATTAATGAATATCAAACAAAATACCTGAACATTACCGGAGTTATTTCGGCTAAAGCATCAAGTATTGACAATCGGGCATTTTCTATGCTTTTGTATGGAGCTTTAAGCCCTGTGATGTGGCCTGTTACACTTCAGTATTTTGTTAGACCTGCATTTCAAACAGTATATTACAACGAACTTATAAATATGGAAACCGGAAAAACTGAGTTTGTAAACTCTTCCGCTATTGAAATGTCAGATAATAAATCTTATTTGAATTCAAGAATATACGACACTTTTAATCAAATTAAAACGAAATAAAAAAACCTGATATATGAAAAAAATATTTATTCTAATTTCTATACTTTCCCTTTTATTAGTAAGTAATATAAGCCAATCGCAAGTATCGGGCTTTATGGGAAAAAAGAATATTCTCAAACTGGGTCTTTTTTTGAAAAGTTCTTTTGTAATGCCTAACAAAAATGGAGAATCAGGTTATTTTAGTTTTAACGACCGATATTCAATAGAATTTGAACGCGTTATTACCCGAAACAAATCAATACAATTACGTGCAACTACTTTTGAAACATTATACAAAACACTTAGCGGAACTTATGGATATTCAGATGACAATGCTGATCCTTTGTTGAAAATGTCATGTAAAGATTTTGGTGCTGATTTTATTATTTATAAATCTTCGCATATTGCCCCTTTAGGAGTATATGGTTCTTTTGGTTTTGATGTTATTATTAGTACTGTGGATGTAGATACTGCTATTCTCAACAATGCTTTTCAAACATATAATGATTACGGTTCTTCTTTTCCAAGATACTCAAATACCCAATTTACAACCACACACTTTGGTTTAAATATGAAATCAGGCGTAAAACAAATATTTTTTAATTGTTTGAGCATTGATTTTAACTTCCAGTTAGGTGTGATATTCTCAGGCGATGTAACCAATGAAACAAAGTTTGAAAACGATTATGACAAATACCTTAGAAACAGGATAGGAAATCGCCTCTGGGGTCATTATTTATGGGGTGTGAATTGCTCGGTAGGATATTTGTTTTAATCATTCACAATTTTAACATGCGAGCAAAACAAATGCACAAATCTTCTTTTTAATCAACTATTTTTCTTTACCTTTGTTTGCTTATTATCACATATTACAATACACTTATGAATAACCAAATAGATATTTTTGTTCCCTGCTTTGTTGATCAGATTTACCCTGAAACAGCATTTAATATGATTAAAATTCTTGAAAAGCTCGGACAGGAAATACACTATAATCCTAATCAAACTTGTTGCGGACAAATGGCTTTTAACAGTGGCTTTTGGGATGAAGCACGTGCTATGGGCGAAAAATTTCTGACTGATTTCCCTAACGATCGTTATATTGTTGGAGGTTCTGCTTCTTGTATTGGTTTTATTAAAAACTATTATGGAAAATTATTCCATAATACAGCCTATCATTTAGAGTTCAGAAGATTGCAGAAGAATATATTTGAATTTTCTGATTTCATAGTCAATGTATTAAGAATTACCAATATTGGAGCTACATTCAATCATAAGGTTACTTATCACGATTCTTGTGCTGCATTGAGAGAATATGGAATTAAAGACGAACCTCGTTTACTTTTACAGCAAGTAAAAGGCTTACAGCTTATCGAAATGAAAGATACCGATGTTTGTTGTGGTTTTGGTGGTACTTTTTCTATAAAACACGAATCTATTTCCACTGCCATGGCCGAACAAAAGGTGCTGAATGCTTTGGAAACTGGTGCTGAATACATAGTTTCTACCGATGCTTCATGTTTGATGCACCAGGATGCATTTATTAAAAAGCAAAACCTGCCTATTAAATGTATTCATATCATTGATGTATTGGCTTCCGGAATTTAGCAACTTACATAATAAGTATGATTAAAATTCATCATAAATTCATTTCCTTTTTTATCTTCTTCTTATTTAGCTGCACTATCAATGCTCAGTTTTACGATGCAGGGCAAGATCCCGCAAGTGTTAAATGGCAGCAAATTAATACACCTCATTTTCAATTAATATTCCCTAACGATTTTACAGTACAAGCAAATTACATTGCTAATTACTTGGAATTTGCTTACGATTACAATACGATTTCATTAAGTCGAAAACCTGTAAAACTTCCCATTGTATTGCACAATCAAACGGTTGTATCCAATGGTTTTGTTACATGGTCGCCCAAACGTAGCGAATGGTTTACTTGTCCGCCACAGGATATGTATGCTCAACCATGGTTGGAACAATTGGCAATTCACGAATACAGACATGCTGTACAAGTTAGTCAGATGTACAGAGGAATCACGAATGTATTGCGTATTCCTTTCGGAGAAATTGCTACAGGTTCTGTGGCTGGTGTATATTTACCCCGTTGGTTTCTGGAAGGCGATGCTGTGGTAATGGAAACAGCATTGTCGAATTCAGGAAGAGGACGTTTGCCTGGTTTTAATCAGGATTTAAAAGCCCAACTTATCGAAAAAGGAAAATACAATTATAACAAAGCTATTTTTGGTTCTTATAAAGATTATACGCCTGATCCATATACATTGGGTTATCATTTGGTAGGTTATTCAAGATATAAATATGGTGCGGATGTTTGGGATAAAACATTGAAAAATGTTGCCAGAAATCCATATATGGTTGTGCCTTTTGCACAAGGACTGAAAAAAGCAAGCGGCAAAACTACTAACGGGATTTATAAAGAATCGCTGTCTTTTTTCGATAGTGTTTGGTCAAATGAAATTCATCATAAAGTAAGCAATAATTTTCAAACCCATACCATCCGGAAAAATAAAAACTATACAAATTACCGATTCCCCAATTATATAAACGACAGCGAATTTATTGCATTGAAATATGGAATGGACGATATTCCGCAATTTGTAAAGATTGATAAGCTTGGAAAAGAATCCAGAGTGTTTACACAGGGAAATGATTTCCAGCAAACCTTGTCTTTTTCGATGGATGTGATAGCTTGGGCAGAAGAAGTTCCGGGTTTGCGCTGGGATCATCAAAGTTATGCAGAAATAAAAACATATAATATTGCCACAAAGCAATACAAATCGTTAACACATAAAACCAGGTATTTTGCACCTTGTATTTCGCATGATGCTACTAAAATAGCTGCGGTTGAAGTGGATTTAAGCAATAATTATTACCTGGTAATATTGGATGCCAACACCGGAAAATTATTGAACAAAGCGGCTTCTCCTCAAAATGCTTTTCTATCTACTCCCAGTTGGAGCGATGATGACCAGCGTATTATTATGATAGCTACATTAATAGATGGAACCGCATTTGCCGAATATCATCAGGATAATGGGAAAATACATTTTAAAAATGCTTTTACACACTGCGAAATAAGTGGTGCTGCCTATTTTAAGGATTATGTTATTTACAACGACACTTATGGAGGTGTAGATAATATTTATGCTATGGATACGGTTTCGATGAAGATATATAGCATTACATCTTCAACCTATGGTGCTACCGATCCTTGTGTTTCCTACGATGGAAACCGTTTGGCTTATGCAAATTATACCGCCGATGGTTACGATATTGTGAGCATAGCTTTACAAGCTGAGTTATGGAAACCACTGGAAATGAAAGACACTATGCGTTTTAATTTAGCCAACGAATTGGCAAGGCAAGAAAAAGCTGTTATTGATTTCCACGCTACAGATGTAAAACAATATGAAGTAAAAAACTATCGGAAACTAAGTCATTTGTTTAACTTTCATAGTTGGGCTCCCCTATCTATTGATGCTAACAATCAATCGGCGGCACCGGGTGTTTCAATTATGTCGCACAACTTACTCAGCACTTCTTTTTTAACCGCCGGTTATGAGTATCTTTCAGCCGAAAAAACAGGAAAGTATTATTTAGATTATACTTACAAAGGGCTTTTCCCTATAATAGATGCAAGCATTGATTACCGACAGCGAAAAGGAACATTAATAAAGCAAGATCACAGTCGTCATCCATTTACTTTTGGAGAAACGAATCTTAAACTGGGATTGAAAATACCCTTGCAATTGGCAACAGGAAAGTATTATACGAGGTTACAACCATCGGTTAATACTACACTTACTGATATCTCACATGATGCTACTACTCCTGATATCTTTACAAAAGGGATAATAAACACTATCGACTACAGAATATACGGCTACCATGTTTTGAAAACAAGTGCAAAAGATTTGTATCCCAAATGGGGACAAACACTGGAATTAAACTTTCGGCATTCGCCCTTTGGAATCCGCGACTTTGGAAATATAGGCAGTATTGAAGCGTATTTGTATTTTCCTTCTGTTATAAAGCATCATGGTTTTAAATTGTATGGAGGCGCACAAAACCGCAATATCGGAAGCAATAATTATGCATATGCAGATATCATTAATTATCCCTTGGGTAGCGTTACGTTAAACAACGAGCAATTGTACTCTGCATCTATCAGTTATTATTATCCATTGCTATACCCCGATTTTAGCTTAGGTTCGCTGGTATATCTGAAACGACTGGATATGAATTTATTTTATGGGAAAGCCATTGCAGATTACCTCAACACATCTACAAAAGTGCAATCTTTTGGTGCCGAAATCAACAGCGAAATGCATGTGTTGAGATTTTTAGCTCCTATCAGTGTGGGCTATCGTTTTACCTATATGCATGATGATCAAACAAGCTTTCATGAAATATTATTGGGGATAAACTTTTCCGGTTTCGGAGGGAAACAGTTTCACAAATAAATTTTATTTAACCTAAGAGATTGTTTATTTTCTCGTCTTATTTTCTTTCAATTTCTTTCAGGTTATCCATTTTCTTTTTCGTCAGAAAGCTTTGAATATCGCCTAGATGCTCTTTGATGGTTTTATTTCCAAATTCATACACTTTTTCTACCAAACCATCCAGAAAATCACGGTCGTGAGACACTAAAACCAAAGTGCCATCAAAATCCCTGAGGGCATCTTTCAGGATTTCTTTTGTTTTCATATCCAAATGATTGGTAGGTTCATCCAGTATCAGTAAATTGACAGGCTCGAGCAGCAATTTTATCAATGCCAGGCGGGTACGTTCTCCTCCTGAAAGCACTTTTACTTTTTTATTGATATCATCGCCACCAAACATAAATGCCCCCAGCATATCCCTGATTTTATTGCGGATATCCCCTACTGCCACATCATCAATAGTTTGAAAAACAGTTTTAGATTCGTCCAGCAACGATGCCTGATTTTGTGCAAAATAGCCAATCATAGCATTATGTCCTAAACTTACTTTGCCCTCAAAGTCAATTTCGCCCATAATAGCTTTTACCAAGGTAGATTTTCCTTCGCCATTTTTGCCGACAAAAGCCACACGTTGTTCTCTTTCAAGGGTTAGATAAGCGTTTTTAAACACTACATGCTCGTCATATTTCTTTGTCAAGCCTTCTATTATCAAAGGATAGTTGCCGGAACGGGGTGATGGAGGAAATTTAAGTCGTAAAGCCGAATTGTCTTCTTCATCTATTTCAACTATCGTCAATTTTTCCAGCATTTTTACCCTGGATTGTACCTGATTGGTTTTGGAATAAGTTCCTTTAAAGCGTTCAATAAAATCTTCGTTTTCGGCAATAAACTTTTGCTGCTCGTTGAAATGTTTCTGCTGCTGTTCGCGTCTTTCTCTTCGCAATTGGAGATATTGAGAGTAATTTACCTTGTAATCGTATATTCTACCCATGGTAACTTCTATGGTACGGGTAGTAATATTGTCGATAAAAGCTCTATCGTGAGAAATTACTATCACAGCCTTGGCATTGTTGATAAGAAAATCTTCCAGCCATTGCACAGATTCAATGTCCATGTGGTTGGTAGGTTCATCCAGCAGAATTAAATCGGGCTTTTGCAGAAGGATTTTGGCAAGTTCGATACGCATGCGCCATCCACCACTGAATTCATTGGTAGGGCGATTGAAATCTTCACGTAAAAAACCTAATCCCAATAATATTTTTTCTATTTCAGCATCGTAATTTATTTCTTCAATGCTATAAAACTTTTCACTTAAAGCCGACACTTCCTCGATGATGGCATAATAACTTTCCGATTCGTAATCGGTACGGGTAGAAAGTTCAAGATTAAGTGCTTCAATCCGGCTTTCCATATCATTAATCTGAGCAAATGCCTGAGCAGCTTCTTCAAAGACGGTACGATTATCTTCAGTTAGTAAATGCTGCGGTAAATAGGAAATAACAGCATCTCTGGGCGTAGAAATATTGCCTCTGGTGGCAGTTTTAACTCCTGCCAGAATTTTAAGTAAAGTAGATTTTCCGGCTCCGTTTTTACCCATAAGGGCAATGCGGTCTTTTTCATTGATTGCAAAGGATACATCTTTAAAAAGTGTGGTATTACCGAATTCTACTGTTAGTCCGTCAACTGAAATCATGCTTTTATTTTTGAACGGCAAAAGTAATAAAATTAGGGGATTTTTAAGTAGCGTTCGAACAAGGACGTTAAATGATGGAGATTTAATAGTAAACATTTAAAAATCTTATTCAGGAAGTATTATATTATTCCGATTACAGATTTAATATCCTTAATACATTCAATATGAATAGCTTTTAACTGAATTTTACCAACTATATTCTTGCGATAAATGTATTATCAGTTGATTTTTAAAAAACATAGGCATTTCATATCTTCTTTATGTTATTATTTTTACGAAATTTGCACTTTCAAAAAAACAATCAAAATGATATCATTCAGCTTTAAAAAATCTATTCTTTTAATTTTAATTGCTTTGCTCATCGTTAATTGCAGTTCAAAAAATAATAAAAAAGAAAATAACAATAATACACCTGTAAATCAAATTGCTGTTTTAACTGAAAAGATCAGCAAAGATGCCAACAATGCATCGCTTTATAATTCAAGAGCCAAACTTTATTTAACTGAGAATAAAGTTAATGAAGCCTTAGGTGACATTAGTAAAGCATTACAGATGGATGAGAAAAACATTGATTATTATTTAACACTTTCTGATATTTATTTGGCCATGAATCAGATAAATAAATCTCAGGATGCCTTAATGAAAGCACTATCAATTTCGCCACAAAGTGTTGATACTTATTTAAAACTTGCTGAATTGAATTTATTTCTTAAAAAATATGAAGAAACACATAAAAATGCAGATAAAGCATTAGAAATTCAAAAGCTGACCCCAAAAGCTTTTTTTATTAAAGGATTTGCATACAAGGAAACCGGAGATTCAACCAAAGCTATAAAAAGTTTTCTTAAAACCATTGAAATAGAACCTGAATATTATGATGCTTACATGCAATTAGGATTGATGTTTTCAAACAGAAAAAATAAAGCTGCTGTAGATTATTTTAATAGTGCATTAAATTTAAAACCGAAAAGCACTGAAGCATACTATGCTTTGGGAATGTTTCAACAGGAAAACGGAAATCCGGATGCAGCAATAAAAGCTTACAAAAACATTATTGCTATTGATCCAAAATACAAACAAGCTTATTATAATGTCGGGTATGTTTATTTAGAATATAAGCAGGCATATAACGAAGCAATCAAGAGTTTTACAGAAGCTATTGCTGTTGACAAAGATTACGCTGAAGCTTACTATAACAGAGGATATACCTATGAATTGATGAAAGAAACAGACAAAGCCAAAAGTGACTATAAAATGGCTATGAAAATACGTACCAATTATCAAAAGGCCATTGAAGGATTGAATAGATTAGACAAAAAATAAAAATTTTAAGCGTTTTATTACAAAGGAACTAAAAGGTTAGCTTTTTAAAGTAAAGGTGTTTAGACAGAAAATTAAACACCTTTGTTCTTTTTAATCTCTTGTTTCAAGTCTTGCAAAGCACAACTATTACAACTTGAAGAACACCCATCACAACCTGATTTCTGTTTCGCAAAAGTTTCGTATATTTTATAAGCGACAAACAAGGCCGTTGCTAAAAGGATGGTATATGTAATTATTTCTTGAATCATGATTTAAAATAATTTTGGGAAAAACACCCAAATTGTTTTATACGCAAAAAAAACAGAAAACCCCAACAATATCAAAGCCCAAAAAACAACAGGTAAATGGGTTGCTTCATTCAGGTTTTTTGCATCTCCGGCAGTTTTAGGTGTTTTAATAGCTATTACCAATAAATTAATTCCCGAAATCACAGCATCCGTTAATACGATAAAAGAACACAATAACGAAAATGCATACATCAGCATTGCATCGTTGGCATAAATTACCAAAACCGCAATGGCAATAAAACTTATCAACCAAAATATTCCGTATGCATTTCTCACATAGAATATTAAATTTAAAGCCGAAATTCCGATTAATATATACACAACATAATTATCTGCCTTTTGTTCGATAAAATAAAAGCACAAATAAGCAAATAAAGCCGACGAAGGATAGCCTGCCAAAGAAACTAAGAACCTGCTAAAACCATTTTTTGTAGCGGTAAGTACACTCCCCGAAGTATCGCTTAACAAGTCAATTCGATGTACTTTCCCACTTAAAAACAATGCCATAATAG
Organism: Bacteroidota bacterium; assembly: GCA_013377005.1. Taxonomy (GTDB): domain Bacteria; phylum Bacteroidota; class Bacteroidia; order Bacteroidales; family JACABE01; genus JACABE01. Next base: position 45,812 of record JACABE010000003.1, on the reverse strand, counting down.
CATGACCACTTTCGTGTATCAGCGTATTTACTACACGAAAAAACTTTCCAATAAAAGGCAAACGTGTAACTACTAAACTCGAAGCGAGTAGAGTATAAAAAATCACCGTTTGATTTTGAAAAAACTTTTCCATAAAAAGCCTCAATATTGATTATTGTTGTTAATATTTATCAATTTGAAGAAAGCAAAATTAATGAAAAAACAGAAAACAACTCAAAATTATATTTTCGACAAAACATAGCAACTTCTTTTTGCTTTAGAGCCTTTATAAACTTTATAACTCATAAAAAAATTTCTACTTTTGCAGAAAAAAACAAATACTCTTATCACAAATGAAAACCCATTATATCAGCAAAGAAACACTTGATTTCGAAACCATTGATGAAATATTAAACAGCAAAGCTAACATTGAATTATCTAAAGAAGCGCAAGATCGCATTGTTAAATGTCGCGAATACCTTGATAACAAAATGAAATCGCAAACCGAACCTATTTATGGTATCAATACCGGATTTGGTTCGTTGTGTAATCATGTTATTTCAAATGATCAGCTTTCTGCATTACAAAAAAACCTGGTAATGTCCCATGCTTGCGGTACAGGAGATGAAGTTCCTCAGGAAATTGTAAAAATCATGTTGTTGCTCAAAGTACAATCACTTTCTTATGGTCATTCGGGTGTACAATTAATTACTGTTCAGCGATTGATAGATTTTTACAACCACGACATTATTCCGGTAATATATCAACAAGGCTCTTTGGGTGCTTCTGGAGATTTATCGCCTTTGGCACACGTTGCTCTGCCATTATTAGGTTTAGGAGAAGTGTATTTTCAAGGCAAAAAACAGGCTTCTGCTGATGTATTGCGCGAAATGAACTGGCATAGCATCGAATTACAATCTAAAGAAGGTTTGGCATTGCTCAATGGCACCCAGTTTATGAGTGCTTATGGTGTATATTGCTGCCTACGGATATTTAAACTTTCCCGATTGGCTGATGTAACGGCTGCCTTGTCGCTGGATGCTTTCGACGGTCGTATAGAGCCTTTCCACGAATTGATCCAATTAATCCGTCCGCACAAAGGACAAATTAAAACAGCTCGTCGTATTAAAAATCTTTTAAAAGGAAGTGAATTGATTGAACGCAAAAAAGAACATGTTCAGGATCCTTATTCTTTCCGTTGTATTCCACAGGTTCATGGTGCTTCTAAAGATTCTATCAATTATGTTTCTTATGTTTTTAAAAACGAAATCAATTCAGTTACTGATAATCCTACCATTTTCCCTGATGAAGATTTAATTATATCAGCCGGAAATTTCCACGGACAACCTTTAGCATTGGCTTTGGATAATTTAGCAATTGCAATGGCTGAATTAGGAAATATATCCGAACGCAGAACGTATCAATTGATTTCAGGAAAACGCAACTTGCCACATTTTTTGGTTGCTCATCCCGGTTTAAACAGTGGCTTTATGATACCACAATACACATCGGCTTCTATTGTTAGCCAAAACAAACAATTGTGTACGCCTTGTTCTGTCGATTCTATAGAATCATCACAAGGTCAGGAAGACCACGTAAGTATGGGTGCCAATGCCGCTACCAAAACTTTTAAAGTACTCGAAAACCTTGAACGCATTATTGCTATTGAGTTGCTAAATGCAGCACAGGCAATGGAATTCCGTCGTCCAGCTAAAAGCTCAGAATATTTAGAAAATTACCTTAAGGCATATCGCAAATATGTTAGTTTTATTAATGACGACGAAATTATGTACACAAATATTGCTAAATCTGTTACTTTCTTACGCGAATATTCATTAAATTTGCCGGAAGAAGATGTAATGAAGTATAATTTATAAGTACTTATAAGTGTCTTGAGTACTCAGAGTACTTATGAGTTTTAAAAATAATTGGTAGTTTTGTCATTCCGAGTGATAGCGAGGAATCTCATAAAATATTCATTATTGAATGAGATGAGATACTTCACATTGTTCAGTTTGACAAAACAACCTAATAACTTAATAACCATTAACCAATCACCAATGTTAACAACAGAAGAAAACCTACGACCTTCATCATTAAAAGAAGTTGCTGCCAAAATGCTAACGGCAGCTCGCACTGCTCCAAAAGCTCGTGGTATTGATAATTTGATATTGGCTGTTGCTACCGGAGATACAATACGTATCATTTCCGATAAAATGAAGGAACTTGCTTACGGTAAAGATAATTTGAAATTCTTTATTCGCGATGCTGATAATATATTAAATGCTGAAGCAGTTGTTTTAATTGCTACTAAAATAAAAGCGAATGGTTTAAACTGTGGATTGTGTGGTTATCCCACTTGTGCCGAGAAAAACCAGATTCCTAATGCCCCTTGTGCTTTCAACTCTAACGACTTGGGAATTGCTATTGGTTCGGCAGTAAGCATTGCAGCCGACAATCGTGCTGATAATCGTGTAATGTTTTCTATTGGCATTGCCGTAAGGGAACTAAAACTTTTGGGTGAAGAAGCCGGCATTATCTTTGGCATTCCATTGAGTGCTTCGGGCAAAAGCCCTTTCTTTGATAGAAATCAGTTGTAAAAATGTGTGGAATAACAGCAATTGTTCGGCTAACAGATCAACAAATTCATCTACCGCAAGTCATTCAGAAAATGACAGATGCTATCAGGCATCGTGGTCCTGATGATGAGGGGTATGTGCTTTTCAATAAACAAGAACAATGCTGTGCCGGAGGAAAAGATACCCAACTTACCGCCTGGAATACCTCATTTCCCTATTCTCCAAAAAAAGATATTAAAGAATTATCCGATGATTACACGCTTGCAATAGGGCATCGTCGTCTTTCAGTCATTGATTTATCGGAAGCTGCTCACCAACCAATGTGTATGGATGAAGTTTGGATTACCCTAAATGGTGAAATCTATAATTATATTGAACTTCGCAACGAATTAACAGCCTTAGGTTACCAATTTAAAAGCCAAAGTGATACTGAAGTTTTGTTGAAAGCCTATCAGGAATGGGGTATTGATTGTTTGCAAAAACTAAACGGAATGTGGAGTTTTGTAATTTACGACAAAGCAAGAGAATTGCTATTCGGCTCGCGCGACCGTTTCGGCGTAAAGCCATTGTATTATTATAAAGATGAGCAAGTGTTGGCTTTTGCATCGGAACACAAAGCATTGCTGCAAATCCCCAATAATAAAATTGGCATCAACGAAAGTGCTGTGTTTGATTTTCTATTTCTAAGCCAGATAGAAATGGGTATCGAAAGCTTCTTTAAAAATGTGTTCGAATTGATGCCTTCGCATTATTTTATATACGATTTCAAACTGAAAAGCTTTACCATCGATAGATATTATGAATTAAGTTTCAATCACAACATTGAAGCTTTTGATGCACATAAACAACTTGAATATACCCGTCAAACCCGTAAATTAATTCATAAGGCAATTGATATTAGATTGAGAGCCGATATTCCTGTTGGCTTTTGTTTGAGTGGAGGAATTGACAGTTCGAGTATCGTTTGCATGGCTTCCGAAATAAGCAAGGAACATCATTTAACACAATTGGGCGATCATCTTAAAACATTTACAGCTGTTAATAAAACCGATGAATATAACGAGGCTCATTGGGCAGAAATGGTGGTAAACCAAACCGGTACCGACTGGATAAAAGCCCATTGTACTGCCGAAGATATGATGCAAGAACTCGAAAAAATTATTTATCATCAGGATATTCCACTCCTGCACAGCAGTACGTATGCACAATACAAAGTAATGCAAGCAGCTGCTACAAATGGAATTCATATTCTTATTGATGGACAAGGCGGCGATGAACTTTTTGCAGGCTATCCGCCTTTTTACAGTGCTCATTATTCCGACTTAATTTGTAAGCTGAAATGGAAAACACTATTGGCTGAGTTTAAAAATATTGATAAATCGCCTACTTCATTGGCTATTTATGGCAGATCTTTAGTAAAATATGGATTAGATAAAATCCTTCCCGAAAAAGCCCGATTGCAATTGGCTAAGCTTATAAAACCTGAAGCAAAGTACCTGAATGCTGACTTTGTTGCCAGCAATACTGCCAACATAAGTTTTGCAGGCGAATACCAATTGATAGGTTGCAATCCGCTGTTGCATCATTATTTTGCAAATCATTACTTAAAAAATCTCTTGCGCTGGGAAGATCGTTGTTCCATGACTTTTGCAGTGGAATCGCGAACCCCATTTTCGGATGATATTGCGCTGATAGAATATATTTTCAGTATTTCTTCTACCTACAAAATTAAGAATGGATGGAGCAAAAGCCTTTTGCGTAATGCCATGCAGGGCATATTGCCCGATGCCATTAAAAATCGTACTGATAAAATGGGGTTTTCTACACCTCAACAATTGTGGCTGCACGAAATAAACCATGAAATGAAAGCTAAGATTACTGCTTTGCATCATACTGACCACTTTGTAAATGCCGAACGTTTGCTTAACGATTGGGATGCAATCTTTAGCGGCAACGATACCAAAGCACAGGACTTCGCCTGGCGCTATATGAATTATCTGATATGGAAAGAGATATTTGGGAAATAATCTTAACAGTTTGTAGAAATTGTATATATTTGCTTTTTAATCAATAAGACTTTTTCTCATAATATATGGGATTATTTTTGCATTTAATTTGTATTCCTCAATAAGATAAATAAATTTATTAATCAATAAAATACTAAGTTTTGAAGAAAATATTTTTTTGTTTAGCTATACTTTTCTTGTTATCAGGATGTGCCTCAATTTTAAACGGAAAATATCAGGAAGTTACTATCCTTACTAATGACCAAAATAAAGTATACATCAACGGAGAATCAGTTCAGATGGTAAATGGTAAATATCTGATTAAAAGAGATAGAAATACCAAAGAAATTTCAGTTAAACGCAATGGGTATAAAGACGAAAATGTCACGATTATGCAATACAAGAAATCGCCTTTGTTTATATTTTCATGTTTCCCTTTTGGAATTTTGGTTTATCCTATGCTTTATGATAATGGAAAGAATGCATGGGATTATGATGAGAAAATAAATATAGGAGAGAATATGAAAAACCTCCCTCCTAAAGAAATGAATTCCAAAGAGGTTAGAATAAATAACTTTAGTATTGATTTAAAAGAAGATAGTATAAAATATAGGTATTTCCCTACCTATAAATCATTTAAGAAAAATGAGAAAGATAAAGTCGAAAAAAGTGAAGAAAACGAAAGAATTAAAATAGGAAATACAATATTCTCTGATCTCTTAAATACGCTTTTAAAAGAAAAAGGCTACATTGATACAACAAAAAAAATACTCAAGGATAGCTATTTGGATAATTTATTGATAGATGCAGTTATCACTGATTATACTCTTCATTATGTCGATAATTATTATTCTGTCTATTACGACAATTCCAATTCGAATGGAGGCATGATTTACGTGGATCTTACAATTAATTGGAAAGCTTTGGATTATTATAAAAAACCAATATATTCAATTTCAACTAAAGTTAAATCTGGTCAGTTTGCCTTTCAACGAGATCATGAAACTGATATTGTTTATAAAGCGATAAAAGATGCAATGGAATATGGTTTGATAGATTTTATGAATTCAAAAAACGTAAATCAATTATTGAACGATAAAAGCCAACAGAAAATAGAAGAATCTTTCGAAGAATTTATTATACCAAAATCAGATAAATATGCTGTTAATTTATCTGAAGCAGTAAAATCATCTGTTACTATTAAAAGTAATGTTGGACATGGAAGTGGATTCCTTATTAGTGATAACGGATTTATTCTTACTAATTATCATGTTATTTCTGACACATCTGGTTTGAAAGTAATCATGTATAATGATAAAGTATATGATGTTAAAATTATTAGATTTAGTAAAATTTATGATTTAGCCCTATTGAAAATAGAGGACAAAGGGCTAGTTTCTTTAGAAATCAGTGAGTCTCCTAATATTAATATCGCTTCTGAAATTTATGCAATTGGAACACCATTGGCTGAAGATTTATCCCAAACCATTTCTAAGGGGATTATTTCTGCTGTTAGGAAAATTTCCGAAACCTCAAAATTAATACAAACAGATGCAGGTGTTAATGCAGGAAATAGTGGTGGAGCCATCGTAAACAAAAATGGACTGGTATTAGGTATTGTAAGTTCTAAGTTGAAAGCATTTGGAATTGAAGGTGTCGCTTTTGGAATACCTGCTTTTGAAATATTTGACAAATTAAAAATTAACATTAGATAATTTTAGACTAAATACTTTTTATTATTTTCTGAACTATCTAATCTCAATGACATATAAAGTTTAGTATATAAATAGCTATTGAAAAATATATAAAATTCAAGATATAACTTTTAACAAATTAATAATTTTGAAATGAAAAGACTAAATTTAGTATTGATAACAGCTTTTTTACTGTCTTCTTGTGCAACTATCCTTAATAACAGATACCAAGACGTAAACATTAAAACAGATTCAAAAAATGAAATTTTAATAAATGGTGAAAAGGTCAACACTAAAAATGGCAAATACATTTTGAAAAGAGACGGTAAAGCAAAAGAAATTACTGCAAAACGTGAAGGATTTAAAGATGAGCATATTACAATAATGCAATTTAAAAGACCAACTGTATATATAATATCCTGGATTCCATTTTTAGCTGCAACTCCACTGATTCCTTTATTAGATGATGGTGTGAAATCACGTAATTATGAAAAAGAAATTATTATCGGTGAAAATATGATCAAGCTTCCAGTAAAAGATATTAATCTAAAGGCTATTAAAATAAATAATTTTAAAATAGACTTAAAAGCAGATAGTATTAAATACAGATATTTCTCCAACTACAAATCCTTTAAAAACAACAAGGACAAAAAGGCAGTTATAAATGAGAAAAAAGAAAACATACAAATTGAAAATTCAATTTATTCCGAGCTACTAAATGATATTTTAAAAGGGAAAGGATATATTGATACTACTAATAATGCTTTAAAAGATAGTTATTCCAGTAATTTATCGATTGATGCAGCAATTACAGATATAACGGTTCACTATATTGGTAATTTTTTTAATATAAATAACTCTTACCGAGGTATGATATATATTGAATTAGGTGTAAAATGGCAAGTTTTGGATTACTATAAAATACCTGTTTTCTTATTAAAAACTAAGACTAAATCTGGACAGTTTGCTGTATTAAATCCTGAAAAAGATGCATACAAAGCGGCTAAAGATGCTTTAGAATTTGGATTGATTGAGTTTATGAACTCTAAAGATGTTGTAGATTTAATGCATGATAAAAGTCAAAATAATACAGAACAGTTGTTTGAAGAAATCGAAATTCCAAAATCAACCAATTATGTTTCAAGTTTATCTGAAGCAATTCAATCTTCTGTAACAATAAAAAATAAAAATGGTCATGGTAGTGGCTTTATTATTAGTAATGATGGTTTTATTATTTCTAATTATCATGTAATATCTGACACCAACGATTTAAAGGTTATAATAGGAGACTCTAATTATAAAGTAGAAATTATTAGAGTTAGTAAAATTCATGATTTAGCCTTACTGAAAATTCACGCAAATGGATTTACTCCATTTAAAATCAGCGAATCAAATAATATAGAAATTGCTTCTGAAATATATGCAATAGGAACACCAACAGCAGAAGATTTATCTCAAACAATATCAAAAGGTATCATTTCAGCTGTGCGAAAAACTAATGAAAATTCAAAATTAATTCAAACTGATGCAAGTGTAAATGCAGGAAATAGTGGTGGAGCTATTACCAATAAGGATGGATTGGTTTTAGGTGTTGTCAGCTCAAAATTGAAAGGGTTTGGTATTGAAGGGGTCGCATTTGGAATTCCAGGTTATGAAATAATTAGCAAGCTGAAACTTAGTATTAAATAGTTGTTGCAAATCCCAGTTTGGTATTCTAAGAATTATTTTTTCAACAATCAATTTTGTTCAATATATATTTAATTTTAATAGTATCATCCTCATGTCAAACCTTAAAAACTCAATATTCTCAGGACTTGTATTTGGAATATTTATGGGAATATTTTTTGCAATAAGCAATGGTATTCATTATGCTATATTTATAGGACCTTTATCAGGGCTGTTTTTTGGATTAGGCATTTATTTCTTTATCACTTCTAAAATAATAAAGCAACAAACCGAAATTGCAAACCTTGATGAGCAAGCTATTATTTATGCCGATAGTGCCAATCATTTTAAAAACAGAGAAGGTGTAGGCGGTAAGCTCTATTTGCTGTCGAACCGGCTCCAGTTCAAATCTCACCGTTTTAACAGGCAAAACCACGAACTCATACTTCTTATGGAAGATATTAAAGATGTTGATTTTTACAATACAATGGGGCTTATTCCCAATGGACTGATAATTAAATTGCACAACGGGCAATGCGAAAAGTTTGTAGTAAACAACAGGCAGGTATGGCGAGAAAAAATTGAGAAGTTTACAATAAAATAAGACATTAAAAAAAGAGACTGTTTAGTATTTAAACAGTCTCTTTTATTTATATCAAAAACAATTGTTATTTCAATCCTCTTTTTTTCAATAAAGGTTCTAAAGAAGGTTCTTGTCCGCGGAATTTCTTATATTGAACCATGCCTTCGTCTTCACCCACATTCTGCAGGCAATAATTTCGGAATTTAGCAGCTAAATCCTTGTTGTAGATGTCGCCGGAAGATTTAAATGCATAAAATGCATCTGCATCCAAAACAGCAGCCCACAAATAAACATAATATCCTGCCCAATAGCCACCATCCCAAATATGTGAAAAATAAGTGGAACGGTAACGAGGAATAAATTCAGGAATAATACCGATTTTAGTCATGTATTGTTTTTCAAAATCCTGTACGTTGAAATCTTTTAAATCAGTAATACTATGGAAAGCCATATCCAGCATCGAAGCAGCAATATATTCACCGGTTTCGAAACCCTGGTTAAACTGACCGCTTTTCTGTATCTTTTCTATCAAAGCTTCAGGAATAACTTCGCCTGTTTTGTAATGTTTGGCATAAAAACGGAGCACTTCAGGTTCGCTTGCCCAGTTTTCCATTACCTGTGAAGGCATTTCAACATAATCCTGAGGAACATTACCACAGGTACGGTTGTATTTTCCTTCGCTGAATAAAGCATGCAGACCATGTCCAAATTCGTGAAAAAGAGTAGTAGTTTCATCCCAGTTTAATAATGCAGGAACATCACCGTTAGGTTTAGTAAAATTGCAGCAGATAGAAACAATAGGATCCACTTTTTTACCATTTTCCCAACCTGCACCTTGGAAACTGGTACACCAAGCACCACCGCGTTTAGAATCGCGAGGATAATAATCAAAATAAACAATTCCCAAATGTTTGCCATCAGCTTCTTTCACTTCAAAAGTTTCTACACCAGGGAAATAAATTGGAAGATCTTTTTTTATTTCGAATGTAATTCCATAAAGTTTATTGGCAACATGAAACATACCGTCTCTAACATTGGAAAGGCTGAAATAAGGTTTCATCACACTTTCTTCCATATCATATTTTGCTTTGCGTACTTTTTCAGCATAATACCACCAATCCCATGATTGCAGTTTAAATTTACCACCTTCTTTGTCGATAATTTTCTGCATTTCCTTTACTTCATCTTTAGCTTTTAATAAAGTGGCTTTCCAAAGATTGCTCAGGAATGCGTCAACAGCTTCTGGCGTTTTAGCCATATTGTTGTCAATTACATAAGCAGCAAAGTTTTTAAAGCCTAATAATTGTGCTTTCTGAAGACGAAGTTTAACCAGTTTCTTGATAATTTCGTTGTTATCTGACTTATTGCCGTTATTACACTTCATAAACCAGGCACGGTAAATTTTTTCGCGTAAATCACGTTTGTCAGAATATTGCAAAAAAGGTATCCAGCTTGATTTGGCTAAGGTAAATACCCATTTGCCGTCCATCTTGGCTTCTTTGGCATCAGTTGCAGCAGCATCAATACTGCTTTGTGGCAATCCTGCAAGGTCTTCTTTTTTATCGATGACCAGTTTAAAATCTTTGTTTTCAGCCAATAGGTTATTCGAAAAGTTTAATTGCTCAACAGTCAGTTCTGAATTTATTTTCTTCAGTTCTTCCTGTTTATCTTTTGGCAGGTCGGCTCCATTGCGTTCAAAATCCTTGTAGTATTTTTCAACAACTCTAATTTGCTGTGGATCCAGATTCATGGCATTGCGTTTATCGTAAACGAATTTAATACGTTTGAACAATTTTTCGTTCATACCGATTTCGTCACCATGTTTTGATAATATCGGACTAATTTCCATTTCAATAGCCTGCATTCTGGCATTCTTATTGGTTCCTGTAAGGTTAAAGAATACATTGCTGACTTTAGTAAGCAGTTTCCCTGATTTGTCCAGTTTTAAAATAGTGTTATCAAATGTAGGTTCAGCCGGATTGTTCACAATAGAATCGATTTCCGCATTGTGTTGTTTCATACCTTCAGTAAAGGCAGGCATATAATGCGAAGTGTCAATTTTGTCAAAAGGCGGAACCTGAAAAGGAGTTGTGTAATCCGACAAAAAAGGATTATCGCCCGTAGCGGGCTTTTTGTTGTTTTTGCATGCAGCAAACAATAAGATCATTGCAGCCATAAAAAGAAATGATTTGTTTTTCATACTTGATTATTTATTAAATGAATAGGATAATAAAAAGAAGTGGTAAAAGTATTAATTTCTTGGAATATAATCTTCATAAGTTCTTAATAAAATTTGTTTTTTGTTAAACAGTAGTTTTTAAAAGACAAAACAAACTTTTTGAACGATATAAGGTAATATTATTTGTTATATAAAATTCATTGTTTCACATAATTTCACTGCTTCCACAGCTTCTTTCACATCATGTACACGCACTATCTTAGCTCCTTTGAGCAAAGCTATGGTATTTAGCACCGTTGTACCGTTTAGTGCTTCAGCAGGAGAAGTGTTGAGCACTTTATTAATCATTGATTTCCTGGAAAGCCCAACCAATATAGGTAATTCATGAAACTTAAATAAATCCAGTTTTTGTAATATTTCATAATTATGCTCAACTGTTTTCCCAAAACCAAAACCGGGATCGAGAATAATATCGTTTACACCCAATAATCTTAGTGTATTTATTTTTTCAGCAAAGTACAGCATCATTTCCTCTATCAGATTTTCGTAAATCGGATTTTGTTGCATGTTCTCTGGTGCACCTTTTATATGCATCAATATGTATGGAACTTTCAGTTGAGCAATAGTAGAAAACATAGCCTTGTCAAACTCACCGCCTGATATGTCGTTGATGATATCAACCCCATTGTCAGCAGATATTTTTGCTACATTTGAATGATAGGTATCTACTGAAATCAAAGCATCAGGATATTCCTTGCGAATAGAACGGATAACAGGTAGCAGTATTTCTGCTTCTTCATCTGCTGAAATCAGTTTTGCACCCGGGCGAGTAGAGGCAGCTCCGATATCAATAATATCAGCTCCATCCAAAAGCATTTTGCACGTATGAGCCATCCATTGAGCTTCTGTAATATGCTTTCCACCATCAAAAAAAGAATCATCAGTAATGTTTAAGATACCCATTACCAAAGCTTTGTTAAAATTTATTAATTTCCCTCTACAATTTATGGTTTGATTTGACGAAAAAATTGTATTTTTATCACTTGAAATTTGCATGTTTAATTGCGTAAAAATTTGATTAAAAATAGGTCGCTAAAATACTAATAATAAATGAATAGAACGTCACAAGAATTTGAAGTTGTTATAAAAAAATGTCGTGAAGTTTTCGAAGCCAAGATGAAAGATTACGGAAGTGCATGGCGTATTTTGCGCACACCTTCCATTACTGACCAGATTTATATTAAAGCAAGTCGTATCAGAAGCATTGAAGAAAAAGGTACTCAGCGGGTAGATGAAGGTGTCATACCTGAATATATTGGCATGGTTAACTATTCAATAATTGCTTTGATTCAATTGGAAATGGGAACTGAACAAAATCTCGATTTATCTATAGAAAATGCCATAAAATTATTTGATAATTATATTTACACAACCAAAGACTTGATGGAAAACAAAAATCATGATTATGGTGAAGTTTGGCGTAATATGCGTGTAAGCTCTTTGACTGATATTATTTTAATGAAACTCTTACGTATCAAGGAAATCGAAGACCATCAAGGAAAAACATTTGTTTCAGAAGGTGTAGATGCCAATTATATGGATATTATAAATTATTCGATTTTTGCATTGATTAAACTGGAAAACAAAGAATAGAAATTAATCATGTTTTCTATTCACTAAAACATATAACATAATAATCAATAATTATTATCAAAAATGAAAACACTTAGAATAATCAGCCGTATTTTAGTAGGTCTGGTATTTATTTTTTCAGGCTTTGTTAAGGGTGTTGACCCACTTGGAACTGCTTACAGAATTACAGACTATTTTCAGGCTTATCAAATGGACTGGGCAATTCCCCTTTCATTAACGTTATCCATTATCTTATGCTCTTTCGAATTTGTGCTTGGAGTATTATTGATATTAAATGTAAAAATGAAACAAACTGCATGGTTGGTTTTATTGATGATGTCATTTTTCACGATTGTAACTTTCGTTGATGCAATTCACAATCTTGTACCTGATTGTGGCTGTTTTGGTGATGCTGTTAAATTAACCAACTGGCAAACTTTTTATAAGAATGTGGTTTTGATGGTATTTGTTCTTATACTTTTCTTCGGAAAGAAGAAAGATATGCCATGGTTTTCAAATACCAGAGAATGGTTTATAATTGCTGCTTTTTCATTACTCTTTATATGGTTCAGTGTTTACAATTACAGAAATTTACCTATTATTAATTTTCGTCCATGGAAAGTTGGAAATAAAATGTTATCCGACAATCCACAACCAATAAAAAACTATCTTATCTATAAAAACAAGAAAACAGGCGAAACCAAAGAATATCTTTCCAGTGAATTACCTTGGCAGGATACTGTATGGATGGCTAATTGGGAATATGATACCATTCGCATTGAAAATCCTAACAAATCAAGTTTAGGTTCTTTCTCTATTGTTGATTCTTCAGGTTCAGATTACACTGAGCATTTTGTTAGAAATCCAGAATTTCAATTCTTTGTAGCTGCTTATGATTTAAGGACCGCTGACAAAGAAGTATTTAAAAAGATTAGTATTTTCAATGAAAAAGCCAAAGCAAAAGGTATTTCTTTGATTGTGCTAAGTGGAAATTCACCGGATGAAATTGCTAAATTCAAAAAAGAAGTAAACATTACTGATTTGGAATTTTACAGTTCCGATGACATATCTTTAAAAGCAATGATACGCTCTAATCCAGGTTTGGTATTATTAAAAAAAGCAGTAGTATTAGGTCAATGGCATTACCGCAACTTCCCTGAATTTGACGAAAATGAATGGAAACAATTAGAGAAGAAATATGTTAAATAATCTGACTTCTTATTTTCTTACAGATTAAAATAAACAAATATCCATAAATATACTTACAAACAAGTAGAATACGCTACTTTTGCATAGTTTTAAAAAATAAATATGAATTATAAATCAGACGTAGAAGCATTAGATGCATTTGTTGAAAAATACAAATTACTTAAAACTGAAATTTCAAAAGTTATCGTCGGACAAGACGATGTTGTTAAAAATATATTGATTTCTATTTTTAGTCGTGGTCATTGTTTATTGGTAGGCGTACCGGGCTTAGCTAAAACACTTATGGTAAATACTGTGTCACAAGTTTTAGGTCTTACCTATAATCGGATTCAGTTTACACCTGATCTTATGCCTTCTGATATTGTTGGTACAGAAATATTAGACGAAACCCGCAAATTCAAATTTATAAAAGGACCTGTATTTGCTAATATTATTCTTGCCGATGAAATTAATCGTACTCCACCTAAAACACAATCAGCATTATTGGAAGCTATGCAGGAAAAAGCGGTTACAGTTGCTGGAACTTCTTATAAAATAGGAGAACCTTTCTTTGTATTGGCAACACAAAATCCAATAGAACAAGAAGGAACTTATCCTTTACCTGAAGCTCAACTCGACCGTTTTATGTTTAATGTATGGCTAGATTATCCTTCGTTTGAAGAAGAAATAAATATTGTAAAAAGTACAACTGTTGATAAAGAAGCTAAACCACAAATAGTTCTTACTGCTGAAGAAATTTTGTATTTCCAACATTTAATACGCAAAATTCCGGTTACTGACAATGTGTATAATTATGCTGTAAAATTAGTCTCACAAACACGTCCCAATACACCCAATGCACATACAATGGTAAATAACTATCTATCATGGGGTGCAGGTCCGCGTGCTTCTCAATATTTAATTATCGGTGCAAAAACCCATGCTGCTATTATGGGAAAATATGCTCCTGATATTGAAGATGTAAAAGCTGTTGCAGCTAATATTCTTCGTCACCGTATTGTTAAAAACTACAAAGCCGAAGCCGAAGGTATTACTATTGAAGATATTTTAGGGAAACTGCTTTAGATAATTAGGAATTAGGAATGATTTATAAGGAATAGATTTATTGACAATCCATAATAACTTAAAGTACTTAATGTATTCAAAGTATTCAAAGTACTTCTAATCATAAAATCTCCAGATAATTCCTATTTTTAAAGCTCCTGATTGCTGTGGATAATGGGGTATTAAATAAAAACTGTAATCCTTCCAACCACTATTAAGATGTTGATATTTTACAAAAACGTTAGCACGCTTAATTTGCATATTTACAAAAATATCTGTGTACAAATAGTTACCTATTACTTTATTATCTTGTGTATAAAACATTCTTAAAGCAGGCATATAATTATCAGCATAATACGATGTATTATAAAAGAAACTAAAGCCTGGTTGTAAATAAAGATATTTCTTAAATAAGTGTAAATTAAAATACCACGATTGCATAGCACTTATTTCTGGAATTTTAATTATACTTTTATCAGGAGTGTATTGATACACAAAATTATTATCAATTTGCAAAATCCCCCAAGTAATATCTTTTTTGAGTTTTACTGATAAAATATGTATCATTTTATCATGCCAATCAGGCAATACATTGTTGTTTAAATAAACATAGTTATTTATTTGATGCAAAGTAACGACCATTTTGAAACTTCCTGTTTGATATTCCAAAAAAGAAGTCAAAAAGTTTTGCTTATCAAAATCATAGTTCCATTTAAAATAGTTTGAATTATACTTTGAAAATATCCAATCAGCTTGTTTTTGAGTATAATATACTCCTGCAATCAAAGTCTTTTTCCCAGGGTTATGCATTACAAAATCAAATTTTGCAATGCCTTTAAGACTAAAATCACCACCATTATAATCACCAATTACATACTCTCCATTCAAATTCAAATGAAATTTTCCAAAAGCAAAAACAGATAAGGCTGCGTAAGGTGTTATTTGGTTGAATGATTTTTTACTAAGAGTATCTTCTACTTCAATATATTTTTGCCTGATTCCAAATACTAAATTGAGAGCTTGAGGCAAAAGAGGATTTTCGCTTACACCATTGGTCCAAGCAAAATTATTCTCAAATGATCGAAAATATATAGAATCATGTGTATTAGTGCTATCAAAATATATATTGTTATAGTATCCGCTTTTACCATCCTGATCAGTATATATTTGTTTTTGAGTTATATATTGAAAAGAATGTGAAATTGTCCCGGGATTAAATGTTCGATGAATAACACTATCATTTTTTATTGCTTTAAAATTATAAAATTGTTTTACAAAAATCCCGGTTTCTTTCCATTGATTATTTGCCGATTGAAGATTAACGGGAACTGACAACGTTTGTTTTGAAATCTGATTTTCAAAAATAGAATCCATCGAAATGCCTCCATTTTCCTGAATTTCAATACTATTGTGATAATATGCAGCCATTACCCGATATTTCGCAAAAGGTGATGAGTAATTGGTATTCAGTAGAAGTTGACGATTATCACAAGCTTGCCACTGATAAGAACCCCATGAATCCATTACCCTGAAGTTTAAACCAATATTCCATGTATTAGTGATATTTTGGCTGTGAATTACTTGCAAAATATCTTCTTTCTCTGGTCCTGATATATAATAAATTGAAGTGTAAGGTTTTTTTACCTGAAAATAAGGTTGGGTGTAATTTGTAAATATTAAATCATCAAAAACATGTACACCAAAATCAAAACCGGTTTTATGTATCGGTTCAAAAATCATTGATTTATCCGGTCTGCCAATATTTCCACTCCATTCGGTAAAATAATTGCGATTGAAAGTTGGGTTATATTGCTCAAAACCTTTTATAGTCGTATCAATTTTTAGAAAACTCGGTAAATCAAATGAATTAACTTTATCATAAAAATACATAGTTTTATTACGAGCAATTATTAAAGAATCAACTTGTTGAGTATGACCGTACATTGCGGTAAGAAACAACAGAATAAATACAATGTATTTTTTAAATTTTATCATAAATTTTAAAATGAACGTTTTTTGCAACGTCAATAAAATCAGAAAATCAGTCTTTTAATCAAGCAGATATTCATTTAAATATTCATATTCATGTGTAAATTTACCTTTAAGAAGTATCAATGCTTTTTTTAATGATTTTGGTAAATCCAAATCATCAAAAGGTAAATCATAGTCGGCAAATGCAATAGGTTTAATAAAATTTGTCAAAGCATCAGCAAAACCATCTGATGAATCACGTGGCAATTCGCTTGGTAAAATATCAACTGCCATATCAAGAATGCCTTCTCCTTCATAACCCATTTTGTATTTATTGGTTAGTGGATTGTAAACAAAAATCGGATCTTCAATTTCTGTACCATGATGAGTGCATTCAATAGAACCATCAGGATCGCAAGTTATATCACCAATTACAGTTAGTTTTGGGTTTCCTTTGCTGTAAAGCTTTTTAAGATAATCTTTACTAATAATTCTTGGATAACGAGCATCCCAATACATGCAATTCATAAGTACAGAAAGATGTGGAATGTATTGTTCAAATTTACTTTTGTAATTCTGTGGATTGCGATAATAATCATACAAATCGAAATCAGTATTCTTGTTGATATGCTCTGAAATATGTTTTTCTTTAAAAATAACTTTAAAGATTATGTTATTGGGTAATTCTTTTCGATTTTTTAATTCTAATAATTTTTCTGTTGAAATTTCTTTAACAGGTAATAAACCGCATATTTCCTGTGCTCCCATAGATACATTGCCATAACCAGTAAATCCAATTACCAATGGTTGTATTTCTTTTGGCAAGCCTTTTTCTGCAATTTCCTGACCAACAAAACTAACCGCATCTTTGGCCTCTTTTAATGAATTATATAAATGAGCTTGTTTAAGATGTAAAAAAGGTGTATCAAATCCAAAATACTTCAATCGCAAGCCTAATGACCAAAATGAATTAATCATACCTGCTAAACCTGCATATTTACCAAAAAATATAAGACGTTTGTTTTGTTCATCAACAATTCTTTCGTAATCAATAAGATTACAACCAAGCTCCATCATTCTTTTGAGCATTGGCATATTATAAGATTGACCTTTAATGACGTGAGAGAAAAAAACATACGTTTTATTAGGTTCGAAAAAATCAATGGGCATTTCTTTAACACCTAATATCACATTACATTTTGATAAATCATTCTCTATCAATGCCCCTGCATTAATATATTCTTGGTCTCTAAAAATCCTTTTTTGAGAAGTTTGAACAACGAAATCTAGTTTTTGGTGCTCAATTAATCGTTTAACATGTTTGGGAGTTAATGGAGCTCTGCGTTCCATTACATACTTATCTTCGTGTCTGATTCCTATAAAGTTGCTCATTTTTAATAATTTATATTTATTTCTTCTAATTATTCTTTAGAATATGCAAATTTATAAAATAACTAACAACTAATACTTAAATTTATGATAATTTAATGATTTACTCAATTATCGAGGCCGATATACTTTCATTAAAAAAAATGGCATAAAAATTGGTCTTGAATGTAATATTAAACAAAAAATTAACTACCTTTGAATTAATTATTAAAAATAAGAGTTATGATTAAGAAATCTATTTTATTAAGCCTTTCGCTTTTTATTTTCACTTTTGCTTTTTCACAAAAATCTAATTTGGTTTTTTTTACAGAGCAAGGAGAACCATTTTATGTTGTTTTGAACGGAATAAAACAAAATGCTGATGCTCGTACAAATTTAAAAATTAGTGACTTAACAGATCTTTCGTACAAATGCAAAATTATTTTTAAAAATACTGAATTGGGGCAATTAGATAAAACAATTTACCTGAGGCATGGGTTTGAGTTTACTTATGTAATAAAGCAAAACAATAAAAATAAATGGCTAATCCGTGGTATGAACGAAACACCCATTTCAAATACTACTATTTCAAAAAATGACAATGATTACCAATTTTCAACTTCTGAGCCTCAAACTGAAAACATTTCAACACCTACTTCTACAAGAGTTATTAATAATAAAGATATTTCAAATAGCGAAAACTTAAACGTAAGTATTTCTGATCCGGTTTCTAATGAAAAAATAAGGATGGACTTAAGCACCAATAGAGCATCCTTACAAAATACATCAAATACGACTATAAAACAAACTGAAGTTAGAAATAAACCAGATTATAATTCTCACTATTCAAACAATCAGCACCAGGTTACCAATGCAGTTCAGGGATACAATGGTCCTTATGGTTGCAATCATCCCATGACTTCACAAATGTTTGCTGACGTTAAAACTTCTATTTCTTCAAAATCGTTTGAAAACTCTAAACTGACTATTGCTAAGCAAGTTATTTCCAATAATTGTTTAACTTCAGCGCAAGTTAAAGAAATTTTAAAACTTTTTGATTTTGAAGCTACCCGACTTGATGTTGCTAAATTTGCATATGGATATACTTATGACAAAGGGAATTATTATCAATTAAATGATGCTTTTAATTTTGAATCTTCAATTGATGATTTGAATAATTATATTAAAACAAAAAAATAGTTAGCTTTCATCAGTTTTTTTCATCAATGGTATGTAAATAAGGTGCTATAAATTCATTATCAAACAAATATTAAAAAAATGAGACAATAATTTTTATGAACAACTTTAAAATTATTTATTATGAAAAAGATTCTTGTTGCTATTGATTTTTCTGAACATACAATCATTTCTTGTAAGTATGCGATAGAGATTGCAAAAATAAATAAAGCTGAAATTTGTTTATTTCACACTTGTTTTGATAATATCTTAATAACTAATTCAAGTATTCCAGATGCTTATACAGTTAATTCTTTTGTAGATCCAGAATTAAATTCTGAAATTAAGCAAAGTGCTAATAAACAAATGCTTGATTTGCGAAACGATATGATTTTAAAGTTGCAAAATGAGAATATTACAAGGATTACAATCAATACTATCATAACAAATAACGATTTTGAGTCGGACCTTATTGATTTTTGTGATGATTTTCATCCTTCAATCGTTATAATTGGTACCAAAGGGAAAGGTGAAAGTTTAAAAGTTTTTGGAACTATTGCAAGTAAAATTATTGACAACCTGAGGTTTCCTGTTTTAGCAGTTCCTGAAATTGATGCTTTTTTAGGTGTAAAAAATGTAATGTATACTACTGATTTACACACATCAGATGATGTATTAATTAGAAAAACATTTAACTTGTTAGAAAACTTTGATGTTAAAATGTTTTGTGTTCACATAGTCGAAAAAAATGACTATTTGCAAGCGTATTCAAAAATGGATGATCTCAAACTAATTTATTCAAAAGAAGTTGACGATAAAAAGTTTTATTGCGATGTTCTTGAAAGTAATAATATACATGATGAAATTGATAAACTTATTAAATCAAATAAAATTGATTTAATTATTTTTTTACCACATAAAACAAATCTATTTCAACGGTTATTCGGACAACATTTTTCAAAAAAATATCTTTTTGAAACCAACTTACCTTTGTTAGCTATTCGTTTGTAATTATTTTGTTTATAATTTTTTTTACTGAACAGAAATCGTTTTTTTTATATTTATCAATTAAAAATCGAAATCATCTTCAAAATAATCAATAGTATAATCATTAGCAGTTGATTTTGTTTTACCTAATTTAAAAGCAAAACCAAAGTTTATGAACCAAGTTGAATTGATACGAGACATGAAATAATTGATGGGTTCTTTATTGATTTCTGTTCTTAAATTTGAAAAATATATTTTTCGATTGGCTTCTCTTCCAACTTCCCCTAAAATAGAAATACTTGAATTTAATTTATATAACGCATCTAACGAAAATGTATTTGCTCTTTTTCTAAATAATAAGATTTCCTGAGATTGTCCAAATAACTTTGATTTATTTGTATAATAGCTTAAAGTACCTGTTGGGCGAATTTTTGTCGATAACTGTAATTGTTTGTTTACTTTATATTGAATACAACTATAAAAAGGAAGCGATAATAATAATTTCCATCTGTCAGTAATACCATATTTTAATCCTGCAACTGGTAAAAATGATGCTATCCCAAAAGAATAACGATAAGTTAGGCCTAAATGATAAGAAAAATTGCGATTAACAATTCTGTCGAAAATAAAAGTTCCTGAAAACTTTGGATGTGGGGCTGATATACTATATTCGTCTTCAAAGAAATTAAGAGTAATTTTTGATAACCATAGATTTTTATTTCCAGAAAAATAAACGCCTTTAATTCCAAGGTTTAAATTTAATAAAGTATTATTTTTATCCAAGAAATCTATTTTAGAAAAAATAAGATTATTGCTATTTAAAAGGCTTAAATTGTAAAATCCAGACTTATTTTCTTTGTTTACAAACAAATGTTTGTAAACAGGAATAATAAAACTAATTCCAAAATCATTTGATCCATACTTACCTATAGTATCATTAAAACCAGCATTGAAAGTGGTTTTATAATTAGTTTTAATTGTGAAAGAAGAAATATTTGCATTTTGAGAATTTGCATTTATATAAATGCTACAAAAAATATAACAGATGATTTTAAGTGCATGTTTTTGCATATTATTATTCATGAGATAACTTAGATTACATATCAGCTGAAAGGTTTAAAATAAATAAAATTATGAATTATTTTAATTCTATTTTTTCATCAGTTTTTGTATAGATGTTATATTTCCGGATGTAATTCTAATGAAATACATACCTTTTTTAAGTATAAACAAATCATTGATAGTTATTGAGTTATAACCTTGATGGCGAGGAATATCATTAACAGACATTATTTTTTTTCCTGACAAATCAAACAATTCTACTTGAACTCTTTGTGTATCAATAGAATTATAAGCAATATAAAGTATGTCATCAAATGGATTTGGAAATGCATTAAAAGTATTTTCATTATCAAAATTATGAATAGCATTACCCGACAATAAAATACTTGCAATTTGGAAATTTGGAATTCCATAACCTAATAGATAATCAGGTGCATAGTATTGACTTGCACTGTGTTTTATAGCTTCAATAATATCCTGATTGGATTTTTGAGGAAATGCCTGCCACAAACAACTTGCCATACCGCATAATATAGGTGAAGCAAATGAAGTTCCGTTACCAACACCCACGCCACTAGATGACGCAAAAACGGCATCTTGTCCTAAAGCTACAACAGTTGGCTTTACTCTTCCATCATAACTTGGTCCTATTGAACTAAATGATGCATAATCTTTATTTGTATCCACAGCACCAACAGAAATAATACTATCAGCATCGGATGGAACACCCAAGTACTTCCATGGACTTGCACCTGAATTACCCATACTATTAACCACCAAAATACCTTTTCTGGCAGCTATGGTTGCAGCTAAAGTTGCTCTAGCCGTTTTTCCATCCAATTCATGATATGTATGGCTCATTGTAGGATCATCGAAATTTGTATAACCCAGAGAAGAATTAATAAGATCTGCACCCACACTATCAGCAAATTCAGCTCCACTAGCCCAATTATCCTCTTCAATAAGGTTTTCCGAATTAGCATCTTCCGTTCGAACTAGCCAATAATTAGCTTTTGGTGCTGTACCAACAATCTGTCCTGGTAAATTAGCTCCCATGGTTGACAAAACCATCATTCCATGTGTTGCTTCATTAAAAACATTACTTCCGGGAGAAACAAAATCTCTTGTACCTATTATCTGACCATTTAACCATAAGCTGTCAAATGCGTTTAATGCATCAACGTGCCAAAAACCTGCATCTAATATTGCAATTGTCATTCCTTGCCCCAAATAACCTTGATTATGTAAAAAAGTACCTTGCAACATATTTATTTGTAAATAAGCTTGACCGTAATCAATATTTTTATGTGCAACAGCTTCTTTTTCATTCACTAAATCGTTCTCATTGGAAGTGTAAAAATTCTGAAAATATTGAGGATTGAAATAAATATTTGTAGACTTTACCGTTTCATCGTTTTGTTTGTTCTTGCTCTTTTTTGAAGTAACTGCTATAACAAGTTTAGTGTTTTTTACGAATGGTAAAGAATTGATATTTTGTAAAATATTGGTATCTGTTAAACTTACGATGATTGAATTAAACCATTTTGATTTATTAATAAATTTAGCACTGTATTTTATAACACTGTCAATATAATTTTGATTGACCGGAATATCAAATGAATCAATAAGAATACCTTGATTGATACGTCGAGTAATTGCTTTTTGAGATAAAAATGCTGCAGGGTTTGTTAAAGAATACTGAGAGTTTGCTTTATCATTAAAACTTACACGGTATTTGTAAACAGTATTTTGCGAAAACACAGTTAATGTTATTAAAGCAATGAATGAAAACAAGATTCCTTTCTTCATTTTTCCCTTTTTATTTTATGTTTAAAAATCACTTGCAAAGTAAGCATATTTTTTTGTGAAAATTAGTATTACAGAAATTAATTGTAAAAGAATTAACACACGAATTCCAACAATTAAATTAACTTTGTTAATAAAAAAAATATTCCTATTCCATATGATTACAAACAATTAAACAGGACTTTATGTTTAACCGTTATTTTTTTTTCTTATCTGTTTTTATATTTCCAACCATTAGTTTTGCTCAAAAAACTAAAAATATCGAACTAGATAAAAACTATGCTAAAGAATTGTTCATTAATCAAAATTATAAAAAAGCATCAGGAGAATACCTTAAATTACTAAAAGAAGATAGTGAGAATACAACTTATAAATATAATCTTGCTTTATGCTATCTTAATTTAAATATTGAAAGAGAAAAAACTATTGATTTACTTCAAGATATTATTACATTACCTAAATGTGACCCAAATGCTTGGTATGATTTAGCTTTAACTCTTCATAGGTTAAATCGTTTTGAGGAAGCGATAACAGACTATCAAAAATTTATAACTATAGTCAAAAGTAAAGATAATAATTATATTCCGGCCATTCGCCAGATTGAAATGTGCGAAAATGCAAAGGTGTTAATGCTGACTCCAATAAATATTAGTTTTGAGAATTTAGGAGATGAAGTTAATTCAATTGCCCCAGATTTGAAACCTTATATTTCTGCTGATGAAGACTTTTTAGTTTTTACTTCCAAAAGAACAGGAAATACCGGAAATTTGTTTGATTTTGATGGCTTTAATACTTCTGATATCTTTTCATGTAATTATTGTAATGATAAATGGAGCAAGCCAAAACGATTGCCTAATGTTATCAACACTCCACTTTCGGAAGATTGTACGGGTTTAACAGCTGATGGTTCCACTATAATGATTCATTATGATAATGAAAAAATGATGGGCGATATTTTAATTTCAGAATTAAAAGGCAAAAGTTTCTTGCGACCGTTAAATGCGAGCAATGTTATTAATTCTGAGAAAGAAGAGTCGGCAGCTTGTTTATCTCCCGATAAGCAAACGATGTTTTTTGTGAGCAATCGCGAGAATGGAATAGGTGCCAAAGACTTATATTATTCAAAAAAGTTACCCTCAGGCGAGTGGTCCGAAGCGATTAATTTAGGATCAAATATTAATACTGTTTATGATGAAAATTATCCTTACATAGCACCTGATGGAGAAACCCTGTATTTTTGCTCAGTAGGACATAATAGTATGGGTGGCTACGATATTTTTAAAGCAAAATGGGATAAAGATTCTTATACATTTTCAGTACCTGAAAATATTGGATATCCAATTAATACATCTGATGACGAAAGAACAATTTCTTTTACTCAATCGGGAAGATACGCATACATTGATGCAACAAATAAAAACGGTATTGGTGATAGAGATATTTATAAAATTATTTTCAACGACATCCCTCCTACTTATACTGTCGTTTCCGGTAAAATAAGTATCGGAGATACTGCACAGCCAGAAATTTCGAACGATGCTAAAACATTACTTCCCGATAATATTAAAATTACTGCTTTTGACAAAAAGACATCTTTACCAATAGCTAAATATGCCCCCAACAAAATTTCCGGTAAATATGTTGTAATTTTGCCTCCGGGTGAATATTTATTAAAATTTG
Organism: Bacteroidota bacterium; assembly: GCA_013377005.1. Classification (GTDB taxonomy): domain Bacteria; phylum Bacteroidota; class Bacteroidia; order Bacteroidales; family JACABE01; genus JACABE01. Next base: position 21,192 of record JACABE010000003.1, on the reverse strand, counting down.
AAGGAAATAAAATAAACACTTTCCTGTTTGAACTTACAATCCCTGACAGAGAAAGCACAGAAAAAGAAATATATAAAGACATATTACTATCACAAAAATAAAATACCATGGAATTAAACTTAAGTCGCCCTTTGGCAATTTTCGATTTAGAAACTACCGGAATCAATGTTGGTACCGACAGAATTGTAGAAATTTGCATTATAAGAGCCAATGTAAACGGAACTACTGATGTTAAAACAATGCTTATCAATCCAACGATACCTATTCCTGCTGAAGCAACAGCTATTCATCATATTACTAATGAAGATGTAAAAGACAAACCTTGTTTTGCTCAGGTTGCCAATGAATTAAATCAATTTCTGCATAATTGTGATTTGGCTGGTTATAACTCTAATAAATTTGATATTCCCTTATTGGTTGAAGAATTTTTGCGTGCTGAAGTTGATTTTGAGTTAAAAAATCGTCGATTTATTGATGTGATGAATATTTTTCACAAAATGGAACCTCGTAATTTATCGGCTGCTTATAAGTTTTATTGCAATGGAAGTCTCGAAAATGCACATAGTGCCGAAGCTGATACTATTGCAACTTTTGAAATACTTAAAGCACAGCTCGACAAATATGAAAATGCAGAATATAAAGATTTTAAAGGAAATATTATTACACCTATCAAAAATGATGTAAAGGCTTTGCACGATTTTTCTTATCAGAACAAAAATGCCGATTTGGCTGGACATATTATATTTGATGAAAAGAATATTGAAGTCTTTAATTTTGGTAAAAATAAAGGAAAATCGGTGGAAGCCATTTTTAAAACAGAACCTTCTTATTATGATTGGATGATGAAAAGTCAGTTTCCATTGATGACTAAAAAAGTAATTACAGCTATCAAGTTAAGAGGTTTTAATAAATAAAAAGGTATAAAAAAATGAAGATTATATGTATTGGTCGCAATTATGTCGAACATGCCAAAGAATTAAATAGCCCGTTGCCAAGCGAACCTGTTTTCTTTTTGAAACCGGATACTTGTTTATTGCCCAAAAATCAAGCTTTCTTTTATCCTGAATTTTCTAAGGATATTCAGTATGAAACAGAATTGGTTGTTAAAATCAATAAAGTGGGGAAGTACATTCAATCGAAGTTTGCTCATACATATTATGATGAAATAGGTATTGGTATCGATTTTACAGCCCGCGACCTTCAACAACGCTGCAAAGAAAAAGGTTTGCCATGGGAAATATGCAAAGCCTTTGACAATGCTGCTCCTTTGGGCAAGTTTTTAGATAAAAATATATTTAGTAACATACAAGATATCGATTTTCATCTTGAATTGAATGGCAAAACTGTTCAAAAAGGAAATTCGAAAGATATGATTTTTAGTATTGATACTATCATTGCTTACATTTCACAATTTATTACGCTTAAAATTGGTGATTTGATTTTTACAGGCACTCCTGTAGGCGTTGGGCCTATTAAAATTAATGATCAGTTAAAGGCATTTATTGGAGAAGAGTGTTTGCTAAAGGTTGATATAAGATAATTTTTATACATGCCTACTTATAACTTTTGAATAATGAATAAATTTAAAGATATTATCCTAATTGTAATAATTGCATTTACATCTTCTCTTATTGCTAAGCTTTTTATTAAGTTATTAATTAATAATGATGTGAAACTATTTGATTTATTTAATTATTTAACATGTATAACACTTCCTATTATTCTTTTGTTTTTTGAAAAAAACTTCACGAAGAAACGATTAATAATTACTTGTATAATTTTCCCTATAATATGGACATTAATATCTTATTGGAATCATATTATATAATTAAGAATTACCTTTATTCCTAATAAAAATGGCACTATTATTAATAAAAAACGGCACTATCATTAATGCCAACGATACTTTTGAAGCAGATGTATTAATTGAAGACGCTCAAATTATTCGTATCGAAAAAAACATGCTGTTGCCTGATGCAGATGTTATTGTGATAGATGCCACAGCTAAATATATTATTCCCGGAGGTATTGATCCGCATGTACATCTCGATTTACCAACCCCTGCCGGCAATTCAAGTGACGATTTTTATTCGGGAAGCATTGCTGCTATAGCGGGTGGTACAACTTGTATGATCGATTTTGTTACACCTTCGCGTGGGGAATCTCTGCTACAAGCGTTGTACAAAAGAAAAGCGGTTGCCTCTACATCTTGTATTGATTATTCGTTGCATGTTGGAATTACCTGGTGGAACAATTCTCTTATCGAAGAGATAGAATATTGCATGAAACACGAAGGTATTACTTCTTTCAAAACTTATTTGGCTTACAAAGGTACGATAGGTATTTCTTATGAAGAATTATATGAAGTAATGAAAGTAGTTGCTAAATATAATGGACTGGTTACCGTCCATTGCGAAGACGGAGACAGCGTTTATGCCATGCAGCAACAGCTTATAAAAGACGGGAAAACGAGTCCTCGCTATCATGCGCTATCGCGACCAGCGGAAGTAGAAGCCGAAGCGGTTGAAAAAGTGCTTGCTATGGCTGCCGAAACTCAATGTAAAGTATATCTTGTGCATATTTCTGCCGCAAAATCTATGGATGTCATCAACCGATACCGCACCAAAAATGTATTTGTAGAAACTTGTCCGCATTACCTTCTTTTGAATGAAGAAGTTTATAACAATGATGATTTTGAAACCGCTAAATATGTCATCAGTCCGCCTTTGCGTTCTAAAACCGACAACGAAATACTCTGGCATCAATTATCCCAAAATTTAATTGATACCGTTGCTACCGATCATTGCCCGTTTAATTTGCTGGGGCAAAAAGATAAAGGCAAACATAATTTTACAAGAATCCCTAACGGAGCGGGAGGTATTGAATACAGAACCGCTTTGTTATATACCTATGGCGTGCTAACGGATATAATTACGTTGCAGCAATGGGTTGCACTTACTTCAGCTCATGCTGCCGAAATATTTGGAATTTCTAATACCAAAGGAAGCATTACTATAGGAAAAGATGCTGATATCGTAATATGGAATACCGAAAAAGAGAAAGTTATCAGCTTTGATAATCAATATCAGCATTGCGATAGCAATATTTACGAAGGATTTCATTTGAAAGGACTTCCCGAAATAGTAATCTGTAAAGGGAAAATTGCTTTCGAAAACGAGAAAGTGAATACAAATGAATTAAAAGGAGAATTCTTATACAGAACATAATTCCGTTAGGAACGATAGTATGGTAAAAAAATTATAAGGCTAATTTTAATGTATTTCTATCAATTCCGATATGTTCGCCATGTAAGTTTGATATATCAACTACAGCTCCATGTTCAATAAAAATATTATAAAATTTTTGATAATCATTTCCCCAATATATCATAGCACAAGCCATCGGTGCTCCTTTACCGCTGTCTATACCATTCTCAAGAAAGCGAAGCCGTGTATCATAGAGAAAACAGATAGCTTTTGCTTTAGTAAAAACATATTTTTTCCAATGCGATGTATTAGCTGCAATTGGAACAAGAGCTATTACTTGTGATTTATATTCTTCGTGGGCATGAGCACACCGTGCAAGCCAATTTTTTATTGTTGTACCTCTTTCCTTATCAATTCCGTATGGCGGATTAACATAAATTGTTGGATAGTTCCAACTCTCTTTTAGCCCGTCATGCTTAGGTAATAAGTATTCTACTCTTGCATTTACAATGGAATATTCGTTAGAACATGGATCTAAATCTATGTATCCACCAAATACTTCTTTCACTGTCTTTACGTATTTATGCGGTGTTCCCCAACTTTGACTTAATGTAATTATACTTCTACCTGCACTCATTATAAAATATTTTTCCAGTTTTTATTTTTCAACTCTTCCAATTCGCCACGTAGAATTGTCAAGGATTTTTTGTTAGGCGAAATTACCTTAAACCATTTCTCAATATTTTCAATATTATCTTTAAAGTATTTCAAAAGAATTCTATCTGCCTCTATATTCATCTGAACTTTAGTAAACTGATTTTTCTTTTTTCCTTCAGCATAGCTTGATAAAAATATTTCTCTTAAAAATTGAAACGCTGGAATAGGATTCAATAATAATTTATCTATAAAATCTGATAAACCCTGATCAGTTAAAAAAAGCAGCCAATCATAAGATTGTGCTAAAACCATTAGCTCTTTTTGGAAAGACTCTTCGCTAAAACTTAGTTCTCCAGTTACACTTTTTTTAATCCAGTTTCCGTGATTACTAACAACACCAATAGTTAATATGAATTTTCTCAATAATTCCTCATCAGAAGAATAAATAACTTCTTCCATTAAATCAATATAAGGCTTTATAATGTATGTACCATCACTTTTATATATGATGCCATGCATTTCACCGATTTCAGAACGAATTTTTTGTAATGAGGAAGCCATTCTTGCAACATAAGCACCTTGTTTTGCTTTCTCAATTGTTTGAGGACCTTTGGTCATGCCCTCTTCTATTCCAACTCTTTTACATTCAAACATTGCATAAGGTTTTCTGCTTTGTTCATAAATATGGAGTTCTAATTTATCACCAATATCAGATTTTATACTACATAATAAGAATGAAGTTGCAGAAGTTGCAATTGTGCAAGCATTGCGAAGAATGTTATTGCTTAAAAGCTGGTTGTTTTTACGTTCAAAGCCTGTTAAATCAAAACCTATTACTTCAAGTGCTTTTAGAATTATGTTCGATGTTATTGATTTGTCTGATTTATCTATGGTCAAAAAAGAGCTACGAACTATTGGATGAAGAGAATATTCAACATTATGGGTAATGTTTGGATTTCCATATTCAGCGAGTCCACGTTCAATTGAAATTTGATTGTTAAGTCCCCAAGTTTTAAGAAGATAATAAGTAATAATTTCAACCAAAGTTCCCAACGCTCTACCTGATGCTTTTTTAGGATCTTTAGTATGCTTAAATACTTCGGTTGCTAATACTTTTTGTAATTTATCTACTGATTCGTATGCCATTTTTGTTTTTTTTGCAAATATACTCATTAAATAATCTCCAACAATTATAAAAACGTTGGACTATTCTATCCTCAATTATACACTTACATCCTTCTTCTTCTTATGAGCCGTATCATGCCGCATAGTTTTTATAATATGTACTTTGGTAAAATTCTTTACCATTTCAGGATCGTTGTATTTATAAATCCTTTTGCCGGCATCCATTATGTTTTTGCAATCTTTCCATAAATCATTCATCACAGCATCATTATCGGTTACTGCTTTTTCTTTGGCAAGTATTGCGTCGTTTTGCGCCTGTGCCAACTGAGTATTGGTAAGTAAAATATCTTCTAACAAAGCTATGGTTTCTGTTTTTAAGCCCTTAGCTTCCAATACAGAGCTGTTAGTATCTGCCAAATAAAGTAAATCAGCCAACTTTTTGCCAAAACCTTCGGCATCTCCGCTTTTAATATTTTTGCGTACACCCGAAAACCCGAAAATTTTAACCGCTACACTTAACTCGTCCTTAGCACGAACCACATAACCTTCCAGTTTCAATAAAGGTGGGCGGGCAGCCAGCATATTATCACGCAATCTTTGAGTAGCCTTTACCATTTCGCCGATAAATAATTGCGGAGAAAGCAATTCTCTAACTTTTTCTTTTTTATCATCAAGAGTCGTTAGATAAGAATCGGAAAACTCCGGCGAAAAATCATTAAACTTTGCCAGATTGTTCTCAACCAAACTACTCAACCACGAAGCCATAGGCAACAATTCTTCAATTCTGATAGGAATAGCCATATAAATAAAATGGTTTAAAATGTTTGATGTCTCAAAATTAATAATTATTTCACAATAAACAGTAAAATCTAAAATATTAACGGAAAAAGTACACAAATTCTTATTATTATAAGCTCAAAAACGAGCAATTATTCGTTACTTCCATACAATTATTGCATTTATCCATACAATTATTAAGTATTCCCTATAAATTATTACATTATACCAATCAATTATTGAGTACTTCCGTACAATTATTGCATTATGTCGATCAATTATTAAGTATTTCCATACGATTATTACATTATACCAATCAATTATTAAGTACTTCCATACGATTATTGCATCATAGCAATCAATTATTGAATACTTCCATACAATTATTGCATCAAACCTAACAATTTTAGGCTCGTCATTCAAAATTTAAAGTAAAAATCTATGTATTCCCTTAGGCTTTCAGGCAAATATATCGTGTTGTATCATAAATTTACGTAATTGTTTCGTACATTTATGCTGAAAAAGGTAAAATTATTAAAAGTGTCGTAATGTAATAACCGACATCAATACAGGACAAACTTTTTTACATTCAAAACAATCATTACTCTTTCATTAATTTCTTTTTCACTGCCCAGTTTTCTCCTGTTATCTCAATTGTATAAACTCCTTTTGCAAGATGATTGACATCTATCGTATTTGTACCACTATGCAAATCACCTTGCATAACACAAGACCCTAATAGGTTATATAGTTTCATTTTTGCATTTTCAGTGGCTGTATATTGAATGTAAACATTATCAGTAGCAGGGTTGGGATAGATACTCACATCGTTTGCAACATCTTTTTCGCTAATATTTACAATATTTGTAAAGTTTATATTGTCGATATTAATGCAACCACCTTGATTTGAAATATAACTGAACTTAATAATTGCATTTTGTTCGTTAGTATAATTACTTAAATCTATTACTTTATTTTTCCATTGATTGGCAGTAGGAATGAAAAAGCAGGCATCCACAGTCAGTGGATTCAAAATAGGAACGCTATCTGTTGCAAGGTCGGCTCCTCCTTTTTTAAACAAGGTTGTATAATTAGCTCCACAATCTGTAGAGATTGAAATGGCCAATGTATCAGCAAAAACAACATCACTGGTAAAATAAGGCGGGGTATATTTATGATAGTTGTATGCATAATCAAATGTCAATTTGGGATTCGAAACCGATGTAAGATCCATTACAGGTGATAAAAAGCTTTCTACATCACCATTGGTATAAAACAGTAAAATAGTATTCAAAGCACCTATCGAAGCAGCTCCTGTTCGAAATACCTGATCATCCTGATACCATTCAAACATACTTCCTGTTTTTGGGAAACTCCAATAGTCGGAGTTCCCTTCAAAACCTTCGGAAAGAGGAAACGCTTTGCCGGTATTCTCAATGGTAAAAGATTTAGATAACTTATTATTTGAAGTAATGGAATCTATTTTGTTTCCATTGATTTCCATAATGCTATCTTCCAATATGTGAATTCCTGATTGTGTATGTAAAAATGTTCCTACATGGACTGTATGATAAGGTGCAAGAGTTCCTATATGGACTGTAGTGAATTGAAAATTACCATCTAATTTACCAATTGTAGAAAAATTATAAACAGTATCGCTACCTAAGTTTCTGACATAGATATTAGGAAAAAAAGTAGTATCACAGTTAGGTTCGGGCATTTCAATTTTATAAATTTCCAAATCGTAGGGTGCCGAATATGGATTGTTGAAGAAAGGGATACATGGAGCGGTAAAAGTACTGTTAGGTATGGTATGACCAACACCGGCAACTGTTGTTAATTTTACTATTGAATTGTTCATTATTAGAATATCAAGTATTTTCTCAGTCGAATATTGATAAATATCGTCATTTGCACCATAGGTAATATAGATGGGCACTTTTGTTGGATTGGTATAATTATAATATGCACCTGTAGGCAATAAATTCAGTGCATCGTCCAATCCTTGAACGGCAGGTGTATTTAATAATAAGCCTTTAAATTTCTTCGGATTATCCAATCCATATTTTAAAGCACTTCTACCACCTAATGAAAAGCCTTGCAATATTATTTTATTCGTGTCTATTTTATAATTTTGTTTGGCAAAATCAATACTTTTCTGAATTATTTCTTCGTCACCTACAGGAACTGAAAAATCTGAATTCTGATCATCGCCTCCATCAGGACATATAAAAATTGTATTAGGAAATACAGTATTCCAGCTTAAAGAATTGATTAATGCATTTCTGTAATTATCGCTATTATCACCCATTCCATGTAGGCAAATCATTAACTGATAAGTTGCCGTTGAATCGTAATTTGTAGGAACATAACAGGATATAGCCCTGCTTTGACTATTAAATAATACTGTACTGCTAAAGCTTCCGGTAATTTGTGCATTTGATTTAAAAGCAAACAATGCAATAAAGACTAAAAGTAAAATTTTGGTTTTCATAATCGCTCCATTGGATATTGTGAATAGTTTAAAATGTTTGATGTATATAACTATATGGTTTAAAATATATTTTCGCTGTATCGTTGCATTTTTCAAAACTCTAATTGCAATAAAATATCTTCATAATTTATAGTTTACTAACATTATATTTCTTATAAATTTATTAAATTACCTCGCAAATTTATAAAAAATATCAGAAACAGAAATATTTTTTAAAGAAAAATATAGATAGCTTATCCTATGACTTAATTGTTTTATAAACCCAATTAGAAAAAATCATCAGATTTTACTAATTTTGCTAGCGAAATTTATTGGGAAGCAGATAACACTGAATATACCAAACGTTAATTGAAATAATTTATATTTAAATAACCAACCCCCATGCGTATAGATATTATCACCATATTTCCCGAAATGTTTAACGGTCCTTTTAACCATTCCATTGTAAAAAGAGCCCAACAAAAAGGGCATGTAGAAATTCATCTGCACCAGTTGAGGGATTTTTCCACTAATAAACATAATAATATTGATGATGCACCTTTTGCCGGAGGTGCCGGCATGGTGATGATGATAGAACCTGTAGCATTGTGTATCGATAAATTAAAATCGGAACGAAACTATGATGAAGTCATCTATACCAGCCCCGATGGAGTATTGCTAAACCAGAAAATCGCCAATAATTTATCTTTGCTAAAGAACATTATTATTTTATGCGGACATTACAAAGGCATTGATGAAAGAATAAGAGAACATTATATTACTTCCGAAATATCCATCGGCAACTATGTATTATCCGGAGGAGAGCTAGCTGCTGCTGTAATAACAGATGCATTAGTTCGTTTAATGCCAGGTGTATTGAATGACGAAACTTCTGCTTTATCCGATTCCTTTCAGGATGATTTAGTCTCTCCCCCTGTTTATACACGTCCTGCTGATTTCAAAGGCTGGAAAGTTCCTGATATTTTATTAAGTGGCAACGAAAAATTAATCAATGAATGGAAACACGAGCTATCTGTTGAAAGAACCAGACAAAGACGTCCTGAAATGTTGGGAGATTAATTTTTTGATTTGGTAATTTTTAAATAATATGATGATTTTATTAAAAAATCAGAATAACTACTATTATCGACAATAAGAAAACAGACTGTGAAAAATTTTAGTATTTCATTTTAAAACTCTACTTTTCCTACTTTAATCATTGCCTGTAAAATTTTTTGCTGTTTATTTTTTATATAAGCAGTTGGTGTATCGGGATGCCATTTTCTTGGGTTAGGAAGAACAGCTGCGATAAGAGCTGCTTCATTGCGATTGAGGTTTTTAGCCGATTTATGAAAAAATGTTTGGGCAGCCATTTCTGCTCCGTAAATACCTTCACCCATTTCAATTACGTTCAGATACACTTCCATAATGCGTTTTTTACTCCAACAAACTTCAATCATACATGTAAAATACACTTCAAATCCCTTGCGTACCCATGTGCGATCAGGCCAGAGAAAGACATTTTTGGCAGTTTGTTGCGAAATGGTAGAAGCTCCTCTCATTCTTCCTCCTTTTTCGTTGAGTTTGCTTGCTTTTTTTATAGCTTCAAAATCGAAACCCCAATGATCCTGAAAATTGTTGTCTTCAGATGCAATGACTGCCTGTATCAGATTAGGTGAAATAGAATCAATAGGAATCCATCTTTTCTGTATTTCAGGGGTTTCAGCTGAGAGCATGTTCCCGACACATCTCACCAGCATAAGCGGAGTTAATGGCGGATTAAAATATATAAATAACAGTACAACTAACAGAGTAGAGGCAAAAAAGAATATCATCATTCGTTTGATAAAAACTAAAAGTGTAGAAAAGCTGAATTTGTTCTTTGCCATTGGATACTGTAATTTGGAGCAAAATTAAAAATATAAACTCTATTATCAAAATTTAAAAAGATCGATAGTTTATGGCTTCTATTAAATAGGTTTAAACAAAAAATTGTGAATAAGGAAATTATCTTAGTTTTTATTAAATTTGCAAAAAAATGCACAATGATAAACTTTACTTTAAACGATAATAAAATTGTTTTTCAGGGAGATGGCGCGTTAAGTTTGCTAAAATTCCTTAGAAACGACCTAAATATAACTTCCGTCAAAGACGGATGTTCTGCTCAGGCTGCTTGTGGTGCTTGCATGGTTGAAATCAACGGAAAACCACGCCTGGCTTGTACTACTAAAATGAGAAATCTTGAGGATACAATAGTTTATACTATGGAGGGCTTTCCTCAATATATCAAAGAGACATTAGGTAAAGCCTTTGTTGAAAAAGGTGCGGTACAATGTGGCTTCTGCACACCTGGTTTTATGATTCGGGCAAAAATCCTTTTACAGGAAAACCCCTCTCCTACTATAGATGAAATTCGGAATGCACTGAAATTAAATCTTTGTCGCTGCACCGGCTATAAAAAGATAGAAGAAGCTATTGAATATGCTGCAGAACATTTAAAAGCCAAGAAAGAAATTGAATTATTGCCTCAAAACGGAAAAGTTGGAACTGCTTACCCTAAATATAACTCTTACGAAACAGCCATTGGCGAAAGAAACTTTGTAAACGACATCAAGATTGACGGAATGTTGCATGCAGCTTTGCGTTTTAGCGATTATCCACGGGCAAAAGTTTTAAGAATCAATACTGATAAAGCCGAATCTGCTGTTGGCGTTATACGTGTATTCACATCCAAAGATATTCCTGCTGCTTCCAAAATTGGTCTTATTTACAACGATTGGTCGGTAATGATAGCCGAAAACGAAACTACGCATTACATTGGTGATGTAGTAGCAGCTGTTGTAGCCGACACAGAAGAGCATGCACGTTTAGCAGCTAAATTGATTGAAATTGAATATGAAGTTTACGAACCCATAACTGATGCTATTAAAGCTTTAGAGCTCGGTTCTCCTCAAGTACACGACAATCACATTAATTTATTGGACAATTGTATTATTAAAAGAGGAAATGCCGATGAAACAATTGCCTATGCCAAGTTTGTTTCAAAAGGGAAATACCAGACCCAACGAATAGAACATGCTTTTCTCGAAACAGAAGCTGCCATAGCCTATCCTGCTGAAGATGGTATTGAATTAATTTGTCAAAGTCAGGGTGTATACGAGGACCGCAGACAAATAGCAATGATATTGGGCTTACCGGAAGATAAAGTGAGGGTAATTTTAGTTCCCAATGGCGGTGGTTTTGGTGGGAAAGAAGACATGACTGTACAAGGACACGTGAGTATATTTGCTTATTTGCTAAAAAAACCTGTAAAACTATCACTTTCACGCGAAGAATCCATCATAATGCACCCAAAACGTCATCCTGTTTTTATGGATATGGAATTGGCCTGCGATGAAAAAGGCAAGCTTACAGCCATTAAATTGAGAGCTATTGGCGATAGTGGTGCTTATGCTTCTGTGGGCACTAAAGTAATGGAACGTGTTGCTGGACATGCATGCGGAGGATATTTTGTTCCGGTTACTGATATTGAAGCGAAAACTATTTATACCAACAATATTCCTTCAGGGGCTATGCGTGGATTCGGAGCCAATCAGGTAGCTTTTGCACTGGAAAGCTGTATTGACGATTTGTGCAATCAAGGTGGTTTCGACCGCTGGCAATTCCGTTACGATAATGCTTTGGTTGACGGACTTACTACTGCAACCGGACAAAAACTAAAAAGTGTAGGCATCAGAGAATGTTTATCAGCGCTGAAAGAAGATTACGATAAAGCTAGGTTTAAAGGCATTGCTACAGGTATTAAAAACAGTGGTATTGGTAATGGAATGGTTGATTTTTCCAATGTAATTATCGAAATTATTTCTCCCGAAAAAGTATTGATACAACATGGCTGGACAGAAATGGGACAAGGTGTGCATACCATGGCTTTGCAAACCTTGTGTGAAGAAACAGGTATATTACCCGAATTGATTGAAGTAAAAGTAGATTCTGCTGCTCAAATTAAAACAGGAATGACCACATCCTCAAGAGCTACTGCCTTATTGGGAAATGCAATTATCAATGCTTGTATTCCATTGAAAGAGGATTTAAAACAATTTGCGTTAAAGCAATTAGTAGGCAAAAAGTATTTTGGTGAATGGAAATGCGACTGGACCACCAAACCCGGTGCAGAAGTTGATGAGATTATTACGCATTATTCTTATGGTTATGCAGCACAATTGGTAGTGCTGGATGAAAATGGGGAAATTGAAAAAGTAGTTGCTGCCCATGATGCCGGAAAAATTATGAACCCCATGCTGTTTGAAGGACAAATACAAGGAGCCGTTCACATGGGTTTAGGCTATGCTTTGTGCGAAGAATTACCCATGAAAGATGGTTATTTATTAAGTACCAAACTAAGAGATTGCAACATACTCCGTGCCCATGAAACACCCGAAATTATTGTTAAAGGTGTTGAAGTTGCCGATGCTGTTGGACCTTATGGAGTAAAGGGCATAGGAGAAATTGGTTTGGTGCCCACAGCAGCAGCCGTTGCCAATGCATTTACTGATTTTGATGGAAAGAAGAGGTTTGAGTTGCCTTTGAATAAGAAGCAATCTAAATAAAAAAACCTAGAGCCTCAATTGGAATGAAGTTCTAGCTAAAAAACTTTTACATATTTAATTGCTTATCCTATTTTTATTACTTTTACTTACTCAATTTAAAAACAGAAAATATGTATTCAAAAGAATTTAAAGAATTAGTAGAAAAAGGTGTAAAAGAACAATTTTACATCGGAACAGGAAATCCAAATGCAAATATCCTTTTTATTGGTAAGGAATCTGCAATTCATTCAACTAACACAATTGCAAGAAATTGGTATGACAGCAATGCTCAAAGTTGGGCAACTCATATAAATACTAATAGTTGTGAAATATTAGAATATTTTGTAGATAATAATCATCCTTTAAGAGCAAGTTGGGGAAAAAACACATGGAGTAAATATCAAAAGTTATCTGATTTTATTAGAGATAAAGAAAGTGAACCTTATTATGTTGATTTTCTTAAACACACATTTACTACTGAAATAAATGATGCTCCAATGAAAAGAACATCAGAAGCTGAGAAAAGTAGTATAATTCAACGGAAGTTACTTTTCAAGAATTCAAAGTTTATTCAAGATTTTCCAGTAGTAGTATTGGCATGTTCTGATTACTTTCAAAATAATGACAACATACGAGAAATTGATGATATTTTTGGTGTAACCTATTGCGGAGATGAAGAGGGTAAATTTCCTTACAATAAAGGAAATTGGTTTTTCTTGCATTACAGTCCAGACAGAAAGAAACTAGTAATTCATACTAGACAATTAAGTGCTGACGTGAAAGATGAAATGCTTGAAGAAATGGGAAAAGTTATTAGAAAATTTATGATAGATAATGGTTATATTAAAGAATAATCTAAAATAAAACTCCTACAAATTTAAAAATCATAGCAATATACCAATGCTGTGATTTTTTTTTGAAAGTTTTATACCTACGGTTTTCGGAAACAAAACCGACTTAATACATTTGCCGAAAATTTAATACTTTAAAAAATGATAAGGGCAAAAACAAAACCAAAAGTAATCAAAAAAAGAAAGAATTTTAATAGAAAAAACGGTTATATTACCGTAAATATCAATGGTAGAACTGAAAATAACATTGAAGTAAATGATTCTTTCATTGCAAACTGTTATGTTGAACGCAAACCGTACTTTAATTCGTTTTCGGTAAATAATGAGAATAATGAAATTGTAATAAAGGTTTATGGCATACAAAAACCAAAAGAAATATTTATTGGTTTTTGTATTGATAGAAATTCTTTGTCTGATGAGAGTGTTCGGTTTTATTTCTTAACTTGTTATTTAGAAGATAGTTTCAGAGGAATAAAAAGTGGTTTAGGTGCAACTTCATACAATAAACCAAATTTCGTAACAAATGTAAAATTTGATCGAAATACTAATGAGGTTTCAGGTAAATACAACTGCATAGAGTCATTTCCCTCAACAATATGCATATCAGGTGAATTCAAATTAAAATTAACACAAAAGAAGTATAATTTTGCTGATTTTGCTTCCAATGAATTTCAGCATTCCTTTTGATGATAAGAAAATCTAGTATTCTCTTGATATTCTTTAATAATTCTATATTCATATTGTAAATAACACAATTATATTGGAGTCCAGAAACCATTATAAAACGGGGAGTAACCGAAAAGCCAAAAGAGTAAGAAAATTTATATTTATATAAAATGAAAAGATTTTTAATATTAATATTTATTGGATTATCATTTAATTCAATAAGTCAAATTACAGGTAGTTATGCAGATTTAAACCCTATTATTGATGAGTTTAAAATATCAATAACAAAAGTTCAAAATGGTAGTTTTGAAGATATGATATTAAACTACAAAGGTAGTAAATGTGTTTTAACAGAAAATGTTCATGATACTTTATTGAAGAGAGATGTATCAATTATTAAAAAGATGCAAATATCAGTTATTGCTTATGTAAGCTATAATAATTCTGCATCTAAAATAGCGATAAAATTAATGAAACATTTAGCTGCTTATAGATCAGGACAAATGACAAAACTAAGAATGGAGGAATGGAAAAAAGACACCAAAGCATGTGAAGCCATATTGAAGAAAATGGATAAATTACCTTTTGCATCTTCTAATTCATTTTATTGGCAATTAAATTCTAAAGATGCAGAATTACATAATGCTATACATGATTGGGTTGAATTAAGCAAAGATAAACTCGGAATTTAATGTGGCTTTCGTTAATCGTAGCATCTCGCTTCGATGCCAAATAACCGGCATCCTGCCGATACAATTCATAAAATTCATACATTTGCAAAAACAACAACCATGATTTATCTAAAAAATTGCACATACATCAATAGCGAAACACTTGAATTTACAACAACTGATATCCTTGTTGAAGAAGGTTTAAATGGGAATATTCATTTTTACAATCAAAAACCAGCCGATTTAGTTGTAACGGAAACCATTGATTGCAAAGGCAAATTAGTTACGCATTCTTTTGCTAACGGGCATCATCATGTGTATTCGGCTTTGGCAAGAGGAATGGGTGCGCCTAAGAAAAATCCTGTTAACTTTTACGAAGTATTGCAATACATCTGGTGGACATTGGATAAATGCTTGGATAAAGATATGATACAAGCCAGTGCACTGGCTACTGCCCTTGCCTGTGCTAAAAATGGTGTAAGTTTCGTCGTCGACCACCATGCTTCACCCATGGCAATTGATAATTCGTTACAAATTATTGCCGATGCTTTTGATAAAATTGGAGTTTCGCATCTGTTGTGTTACGAAATTACCGATAGAGATGGATTGGATAAAGCAGCTAAAGGATTAGCTGAAACTGAACGCTATTTGCAAATACAACAAGGATTAGTAGGTTTACATGCCTCTTTTACGGTTGGCAATGATACCTTACAAAGAGCAGTAAACCTTTCCCGAAAATATAATTCTGGTCTGCATATTCACATAGCAGAAGATAATTACGACCAAGAGCATTGCATTGACAGTTATGGTATGCGTGTAATTGAACGTATGCAAAAGCATGCAGTACTTAATTTCGACAAAACCATACTCGGACATTGTCTGTTTTTAAATGATACAGAAAAGAAAACTATTGCCAACTCACGCTCCTGGGTGGTTCAGAACATGGAAAGTAATCTGAATAATAGAGTAGGTTATTTCGATGGAAAAGGTTTAGGAAATCGAATAATGTTAGGAACTGATGGTATGCACAGTGATATGTTGCAAAGTGCCCGTTCTGTTTTTTTAGCCGGCAAAGATCATGAAATAATAGGCCCAATGGATGTTTATCAACGCTTCAGAAATGCACATCAATATATTAAAGCCAATAATTTTACAGGCGATGCTGCCAATAACCTTGTTGTATTGGATTACGATACACCCACGGAAATTAACAGTATTAATTTTGCAGGACATTTTGTTTATGGAATGAATTCAAAACATGTACAACATGTAATTTCAAACGGCAAACTCATTATAAAAGATAGTATCATTACTACCGTTGAAGAAAGTGAAGTACTAAGTTTTTGCAGGGAAATGGGCAAGAAACTTTGGGTTGAAATGCAAAAATAATTAATATCCTAAGGGCTTACTTGAATTCAATCCAAGACTTTTAATAATTTAAGGCATTAATTCGCTTAGTTTTTTCACTAGCTCTTCTCCTCTTAGGTTTTTGGCAACAATAATTCCATTCTTATCAATTAAGACCGAATGGGGTATTGAGTTTATACCATAAATCTTTCCGGCTTCATTTCCCCAACCTTGTAAATCTGAAACATGATGCCAAACTAAATTATCATCTTTAATTGCTTTGATCCAGTTAGCACGTTTCTGATCAAACGAAACACCTAAAATATCAAACCCTTTGTCTTTAAATAATTGATAAGCTGCCACAACATTAGGGTTTTCTTTTCGACAAGGACTGCACCACGATGCCCAAAAGTCAATTAAAACGTATTTCCCTTTCATCGAAGAAAGTTTAAAGATATTACCCGCTGAATCAGCCATTGCTATTTCCGGTGCCGGCATACCAATATCCGTTCTTTTCAACACAGTTACCCTTTCTTGCAATTGTTTTACATAAGGTGATGAAAAAATACTTTTATCAAAGTTTTTAGTAATAGAATCCAGCATTGGCAAATCAATGTAATAAATTAACTGTGTCAGCACTAAGTAAGGAGAAACAACACTTGAGTTATTTTCCAAAGCAAATTTGCACAAATAATTAATCTGTCGATTAAAAACTGCTGTTGAAATAGAATCATACAATTCCATATTTTTTACATCATTCTTCACCTGTGCTTCCTTGTATTTTGTCTCACATTCATTTTGCAAATAAGAAAATACATTTATCTGACTTGTTACTTTTTTAAACTCATCCTGAGTTTTGCAGCCATTAACAGTAGCTTTATCCAAAGAATCTATCTTTGCAGCTACATAAATATCAGTATTTTCTAAGAAAAAGCTAATTTGTTTATCATTGTTACCCAAAATTATTTTACAAACATCAGGAAATGGAACTTTCCCCTTCAATTGAAAAATACCAGCTTTACTCACTGCTGAATCCAGTACTTTAGGCTTATCACCCTGATTACCAATCACAACCTTTACTTTTGTATCTTTCAAACCTTTAATATTTGCATTGATAGTAAACGATTTCACAGATTTTTTTTGAGCCTGTAAGCCAAATCCAATGATAACTAAAATAAGTATTAAAAATAATTTCTTCATTTTCTTATATTTTAAAAGACAAAAGTAATACTTATATTCAAAAAGAACAGTGTAACAACATTAAAAAGTTTATTAAAACGTATAGCCAATATTAAAAGTTAAAGGGATAGTCAATCCCGGGTTATAAACAAAAATATTGCCGTTTGAATAATGTGTTATTTTTATTTCTGCATTAAATTTTCGATTATTGCCTGTAAAAACACCCAAGCCCATATAATCCTGAAATGTAAAGTTTTTACCTGTATCCTTATTATCAATAATATGTTGAGAAATAAAGGTAGGTCCTGCAGCAGAATAATTGAAATAAAAATCAATACTATTGGTTCTTAAAAAAGTAAATCTTAACAATGGAAATACTGACAAGGTAACAAACTTATTCTTTTGTTCTTTGCTTTGCCAAAAGGAAGCATTTGCTCCCAAATCCAATGAAAACACTTTTTTTGTATGAAATACATTCTGAAGATAATTTAATGATATTCCTTTTTCAAGATACACATCCCCACCCCAGAAAACAGGCACCGGACCTTCAGAAAAGAAATCATTAACACCATAATCTAAAAAATTTGTTGCATAACCCAACTGTAACAGATGATGTGGAAACACATAAGCTGCTTTTTCTTTTACACTAATTCGTTCTTTGGAAATAGGGTGCATATTATAAGTAAATCCTAAGGCATGAAATATTGTATAAGGCTGTTTTTCTTCTTGATTGGCTGGAGAATAGGTTGTACTAAAACTAAAATCCCAATTATTATTGTAACGATATTTAATCCCTGCTCCCAATAAAACAGAAGCATAATTGGCATTTTTCATTTCAACTTTAGGATTTCCAAACCCCCGGCGCGTAATAACTGCTAATCCACCCTCTGCAAAAAACAAGAATTTTTTATAAAAAGGATATTGATATTTGAATGTTAAACCACCCACATTCATCCATGCTGTGTGTTTTCGACTAAGCGAATCTCCTGTAACATCATTATACGAAACCCAGTCGACAGGGCGCATATAGCTTATCTGAGCAGACAAATATTGATTAAAGCGATATCCGAATAAGGTAAGTCTCACTGCAGGATGTGGAACTTTAATGGATTGAGCAGCAAAACCGGATTCGAGATGCGAATTATTAAAAGGATAATTAATATATCCGATATTAACATCAAAATAAGCTTTAGACAACAATGAGGGATATTGATTTCTTGTATCTTGCGATTTTACAATATTAGGCCGACCTAATACTAACAAAAACAGACAAACAAACAAAGTAAGGTTCTTTATCATTTTATTTATTTAAAGAAATTAATAAAAAAACGCCATCCGGAACTTATTCCTAACAGCGTTTTATTATTTATTTACTATTTACAACTTTATATTATACTTATTTAAAATTCTAACCAAAATAAACAGGCATTGTTTGTATGCATTATGCCAAATTCAATAAAAATGATGATAACAAGAAAAACTAATTTCATCATTTTTTTACAAATTTACTATTTATAAGCATACTCAATGATGGTTTAACGATTCTTTAATATAAAAAAGCTGTTCGGCCCCCTCCCAAACAGCTTTTAAACTTATAAAGTTAACGATAAATTATTTCACGTATTTAAGATTCTTATCTAAATAAATAACTACGTCACCCAAATTTTCTTCAATTCTTAATAATTGGTTGTACTTGGCAATGCGTTCCGAACGGTAGACAAAAACTGTTTTAATTAAACCAGTATTCATAGCTACTGACAGATTTGTTGTCTTTTTAATCTTTCAAACTGATAACTAGATAGTTGTCTTAAATAAAACTTCCATCTATATAATTCTGAAATTTTTCTTTATATTGATCGCTTATAGGTATATATACTTTATTGTCGAAAACAATTCGGTTCCGCTCTATTACAGAAATCTTTGCAAGATTAATAATAAAGGATCTGTGAATCCTCATAAACCGCTCGGATGGGAGTTGTTCTTCTATACTTTTCAAACTCAACTGGGTCATAACGGGGCTGGTGTTAACCAAATGTATTTTAATATACTCATGCTGACTTTCAATATATTTAATATCATCGAGTTCGATACGGATAAGCTTGTATTCCGATTTTACGAATAAATGATTCGCTGTTGTCCTGACAGTTTCCTTCTGAATATTTTCAGTTAGTTCAATAAGATTTTTCACCTTATTAGCCGCTTTCAGGAAATTGCTGAAGGTAATCGGTTTTAATAAATAATCTATGGCATTTACCTGAAAGCCCTCTACAGCATATTCACTATAGGCTGTAGTGAATACAATAAAAGGTTTGTTTGCCAGCGATTTTACAAATTCCATTCCGTTGATGTCAGGCATATTAATGTCAATAAATAGAAGCTGTATATCGTTTTTATCCATAATGCTCATTGATTCTGAAGCATTTCTGCATTCAGCAACTAATTCCAGAAAAGGGACTTTCTGAATATACCCGGCTATCTTTTTTACTGCCAGTGGTTCATCATCTATGGCTATACATCTTATCTTCATACTGGAATTATTAAGTTAACTACAAACTCATTATCTTTGTCTGATATATCTAATTTGTAATTCTTTTCGTACAACAAACTCAGGCTTTTTTTAATATTCTCCAATCCTATTCCCATATATTCTTCATACTGATTTATAACGGTTTTATGTTTGCTGTTTTTAATAATACAATCCAGCGTGTTTTCATGCACCTGTATTTCAAAATAAATAAATGACTTCATTGGGTAACTCACACCATGCTTAAAAGCATTTTCAAGCAACGAAATAAACAACATAGGTGGTATTTTAATATCCGGTATTTGATCTGGAATCAGTAATTTAACTTCAACTTCATCTGAATGCCTGAGTTGCATCAACGAAATAAAGCTAAGTATAAATTCAATCTCTTTTTTCAGTTCAATGGTGTTCTGAGCCGAATCGTAAAGTAAATATCGCATCAATATTGAAAGACGTTCGATAGCATCCTGTGCTTTTGCAGCATCCATTTCAATAAGTGAATGAATATTGTTCAGCGTATTCATAAAAAAATGCGGGCTTACCTGATGTCTAAGCAAAGCCAGGTTGGTTTTAAGATGTTCTTTCTCCGCATCTTTTCTCAAGTCCTCTTCACTTAACCATTTCGACATCAGTTTAATTGTTGTTCCGGCACCTACAATTAAGATGCAAATAATAAGATTATCTGCAAATGCCATAAGAGGCGGTTTGTGCATTGGAGCATTCAAACCAGTTGGCATTAAGCCATTTGAGGTATTTATTTCGGAAGCAGTCCGGGGAGGAAAGCCAGAAGGAAGCAAGACATTAATAGCAACTACTAATATTATCAAAACAGATATTGAAAGAAAGTAATACAGGTATTTCTTTTTGAAAAGTAAGCAGGGTGCCAGAATATAAACATTGACCAGAAAAATAACAAAATATCCAAACACATGCATCCAGTTTATCATCATATCATTCCAGTTAACAGGACCTGCAACACGTTCACTGAAATAAGGCACTAAAAAAACCAATACCCAAATCAGTAAGTATAACAAAAATTCAATTTTCCTGGGGTTTAATCTAAGTGAGTTCATTCTACAAACTTACATAAAAATTTGTGATTTATAAGCGACCCCAATAAAAATCAAGAC
>JACABE010000029.1:42176-53221 GCA_013377005.1 Bacteroidota bacterium | reverse complement strand
TTTATCAACAAAGTTATTAACATATTCATTTGTAATTCAATTAATTATGTGTTTTATCATCTACTAAAAAATTAAATATAATTTTCTTCCTTTTATTTGTATTTTGGGTAACTATGACAAAAAAAGATTAATTTAACCTATCGATAATAAAGCAAAGTTTATAATTTATCTCATCATTATATCACTGATATCATTTATTATCTGGTGTGCAAGTAAATCAGCTTTTTCTAAGGTTTCACTTTCTGAATAAATACGAATAATAGCTTCAGTGTTAGATTTGCGTAAATGCACCCATTCATTGTCAAATTCAATTTTCACACCATCAATACAATTAATAGGTTGCATTTTATAAAGTTCTTTTATTTTATTTAGTATAAAATCTACATCAGTTTCTGGTAATAATTCTATTTTATTTTTAGATATAAAATAATCAGGATAGGTATTTCGTAACTCAGTGCAAGTTTTACCTGATTTAGCTAAATGTGTCAAAAATAAAGCAATACCTACTAAAGCATCACGTCCAAAATGTAATTTAGGATAAATAATACCTCCATTGCCTTCACCACCAATCACAGCATGATTTGCTTTCATCATTTCCACCACATTCACCTCTCCTACAGCTGATGCAGCATATTTCCCACCTGCTTTTTCAGTAACTATTCTTAATGCTCTGGTTGAAGATAAATTTGATACTGTATTTCCTACCTCATATTTCAATATATAATCAGCAACAGCAACTAAAGTATATTCTTCACCAAACATTTCACCATCATCCCGAATAATAGCTAGGCGATCAACATCAGGATCCACCACAAAACCTAAATTTGCGTTGGTTTCTCTAACTTTTTTTGCTATTTCTGTCAAGTTTTCAGGTAAAGGTTCAGGATTGTGTGGAAATAAACCATTAGGTTCGCAATATAACTCCACAACTTCACTTACACCCAAAGCTCTCAAAAGTAAAGGAATGGAAATTCCACCTGTTGAATTAACACAATCTACTGCAACTTTATAATTGGCTTTGCGAATAGCATCCACGTCAACCATAGGAAGCTGTAATATCATATCAATATGCTTTTGAATATAGGAATTATCCTTTTCATATCTCCCTATTTTATCAACATCTACATATTGATAATTACCAGTTTCAGCATTAGCTAATACTTCTGCACCTTCTGCTGCATTAATAAACTCACCTTTATTATTTAACAATTTCAATGCATTCCATTGTTTTGGATTATGACTTGCCGTGATAATTATACCTCCATCTGCTCTTGCATCTGTAACAGCTATTTCTACTGTTGGAGTTGTAGAAAGTCCAATATCTAAAACATCAACACCCATTCCAATTAAAGTTCCAGTAACCAAGTGATTGACCATATTGCCAGAAATACGAGCATCACGACCTACCACAAATTTCATACGTTCTTTTCCTATAGTTTTTCTTATAAAAGAAGCAAAAGCAGATGTAAATTTCACAATATCTAAAGGAGTTAACCCTTCACCCGGATTTCCACCTATAGTTCCTCTAATACCTGAAATTGATTTAATTAAAGTCATATTTTTTAATTTTATAGTTTAGCATTGTTGTAAAAATAAAAAAAGCTGTTTAACAATATTAAACAGCTTGCAAATTTCGTAAAGAAATATTGAAAAAAGAAACGTTTTTTATTATTATTTTAAAACCTGAGTAACCAATTTAGCTGCATCATCCAATGTTATAGCAGCATATACCTTCAATCCTGAGTTATCAATAATAGTTTTACCTTCTACGGCATTAGTTCCTTGTAAGCGTACAATAATAGGAATATTAATTTCTCCAATATTTTTATAAGCATCTACCACTCCTTGAGCTACACGGTCACAACGGACAATACCACCAAAAATATTTAATAAAATTGCTTTTACATTAGGATCTTTCATGATTATACGAAATCCCTCTTCTACCCTTTTTGCATTGGCAGAACCACCAACATCTAAGAAGTTAGCCGGTTCTCCACCAGAAAGTTTAATAATATCCATAGTTGCCATTGCCAAGCCTGCACCATTAACCATACATCCTACATTTCCATCTAATTTCACATAGTTTAATGAAAATTTACTGGCTTCAACTTCAATTGAGTCTTCTTCCAAAAAATCACGCATTTCTACAATATCAGGATGACGGAAAAGTGCATTACTATCAATTACAACTTTTGCATCGGCTGCATAAATTTTATCATCTGAAGTATTCACAACAGGATTAATTTCAAATAAAGAGGCATCAGAACCAATATAAGCTTGATATAAAGAAGCTACAAATGCTATCATTTCTTTATTTGCATTCCCAGTTAAACCTAAATTAAAAGCAATTTTACGTGCCTGAAAAGTTTGCAAGCCAACAGTTGGATCAATTTCTTCTGTAAAAATCTCTTCTGGAGTTTCTTCTGCTACCTTCTCAATATCCATTCCACCACGAGGAGAATACATCAGCATAAAATGCCCTGTAACTCGATTGAGTAAAATACTCATGTATAACTCTTTTATTTCTGAAGCACCAGGGTAATAAATATCCTGTTGAACTAACACTTTACTTACTTTTTTACCTTCAGCTGTAGTTTGAGGAGTAACTAACTGCATTCCAATCATACTATGTGTAATAGAACTAACATCTTCTAATGTTTTAGCAAGTTTTACACCACCGCCTTTTCCTCTACCTCCTGCATGAACCTGAGCTTTAATAACCAGAAAACTAGAACCAGTTTTTTCAATCAAAATCTTTGCGGCATTGACTGCATCATCAGAGTTAATTGCTACAATACCTTCAGGAACTTGAACTCCATATTTTTTAAGTATTTGTTTGCCTTGATATTCGTGTAAATTCATATTTCAAATATTAATTAATGTTTCAAAAGTATAAAATATTAACCTTTAACAGACAAATTTGTTTAAAAAATATTAAAATAATCTTGTATTTGTTTAATTAAAGAAAAATCTATCCCTAAATTCCAGATTTTAACTATTTTTGTAGAAAACAAAACAACATGATAAAAGCTCTCAATATTCATAAAACTTATGGACCATTAGAGGTTTTAAAAGGAATTGATTTACAAATCAATAAAGGTGAAATAGTTTCAATAGTAGGTGCTTCTGGAGCTGGAAAAACTACCCTGCTGCATATTTTAGGAACCTTGGATAAAGCCGACAAAGGAAATATTGAGATTAATAATCAAATAATAAGCACTTTTAACGACAGAAAGTTATCTGCTTTTAGAAACAAACACATAGGTTTTGTTTTTCAGTTTCATCATCTTTTACCAGAATTTACTGCTATTGAAAACATTTGCATTCCTGCATTTATCGCAAAGATCAATAAAAAAGATGCTAATGAAAAAGCTTTCGAAATTCTTACTTATTTAGGTTTAACTGACAGAGCTCAACATAAGCCCTCTGAACTATCAGGAGGAGAACAACAACGAGTAGCTGTTGCAAGGGCTTTAATGATGCAACCCGACGTAATTTTAGCTGATGAACCTTCTGGTAATTTAGATTCAGCAAATGCTAAAGAATTGCACCAATTATTTTTTAATTTGAGAGAGAAATTTAATCAGACTTTTGTAATTGTAACCCATAATGAAGAACTCGCATCCATGGCCGACAGAAAAGTTACAATGAAGGATGGAAAAATTCTATAATAAGCATAAAATCTATCAATAAATTCAGACTTTATGCTTATTACAGTTTAAAAATTATTCAATTAGTTTAAATAGATTCTACAGATACTATTTCAGGTATTGCTTTAACAACCGCTTGTTCTACTCCATTTTTCAAAGTCATTAAACTATGAGGACAAGAACCGCATGCACCTTGTAATTCAACTTTTACTATCATATCTTCAGTTAATTCAACAAACTGAATATCCCCACCATCTGATTGTAAATAAGGTCTGATTTGTTCAATTACATTTTGAACTTTAGTTGTTACTTCAAGTTTTTCTTCTATTGTCATGATTATTTAATATTTATGTTATTATTAGTTTATGATTTCTACTTTTTTTGTTTTTTGTTTTTCTGCATTTCTAATTGCAATTTGTTGCGCTACTTTTTCAGCCAATTGCATAAAAGCTTTACCAACTATTGAATTTTCATCTATTGCAACAGGTTTTCCGTTGTCACCAGATTCGGCAATACTTTGAACAATAGGAATCTGACAAAGCAAAGGTGAATCTAAGTCCTTCGCTAATTTTGTACAACCTTCTTTCCCAAATATATAATATTTATTTTCAGGCAATTCAGCTGGAGTAAAATAAGCCATATTTTCAACCACACCTAAAATAGGAATATTTATTCCTTCTTGCATAAACATATTTGCGGCTTTTTTAACGTCTGCAATAGCAAGTTGTTGTGGAGTACTAACAATTACAGCACCAGTCACTGGAACTGTCTGAACCATTGTTAAATGCATATCACCTGTTCCAGGTGGTAGATCAATTAACATATAATCAATTTCCCCCCAATCACCATCTGTAAATAGCTGTTTTAAAGCCCCAGATGCCATAGGTCCTCTCCAAACCAATGCCTTTTCAGGATCAACAAAAAATCCTATGGATAATAACTTAACACCATACTTAAGTAAAGGTATAATTTTAGTTTTACCATCTATTTCAATAGCATCAGGTCTTTCATTGACAGCATTAAACATAATTGGAATACTTGGCCCATAAATATCAGCATCAACTAATGCAACCTTAGCACCAGTTTTTGCTAAAGCGATAGCTAGATTTACTGATATTGTGGATTTTCCCACTCCTCCTTTCCCAGAAGCAATTGCTATAATATTTTTAATTCCTTTCAAAAAATCGTCATTATTGGTTCTCTGAGAAGTAACTCTTGAGGTTAAGTTAACTTCAACAACAGCATTTTTATCAATCATTCGATGAATAGAATGAATACAATCGTCTTTCATTTTATTTTTCATTGGACAAGCTGGAGTAGTTAAAACCAAATCAAAACTAATTTTTTTATCACTTATTAATATGTTTTCAATCATATTCAAACTAATCAAATCTTGTTTAAGATCAGGGTCATTTACTTGACTCAAAGCTTCTTTTATTTTTTCAATTGTATAGTTCATAACATTTATGTATTATTCTTATTTAGAATTTGTAAAGATAATATATTTTTATTTATTGCATGAAAGAAAATATTGTTTTGCTCTATTATTTTAAAAATAAAAATAGCATAAAAAAACCTGCATAAAGCAGGTATTTTTATAAATTTTTAATTGATAACTAATTCATCTAATTCATGCTTATACTTTTGCAATAAATCTACATTAATATTACAAATATTTTGGCCTAAATTTTCAACTAACGAAAAATAATAGTTAATACCATCCAATAGATTATTTTTAAAATTCTTATAATAATCTATCTGTTTAATTGAAAGTGGTTTAGATGCATTTTTAATATCTGTATTTAAATAATTAAAATATAAAACCAACTCATTTATAAACATATTAGGGCGATTATTATCTCTTAATACATTTGTTCTTCCATAAATATGATCAACCATTTCTCTAAGAGATAAAACTTTATCAAAATAAGCCAAATTAGGACCTGGACAAACAGAAACTGCATTGCCTTCAACTTTTATATCTAAATCGTTTACAAGCAAAGGTGTTGTACCTAACCCTACACAAATACAAGATTTTACAGTTATTTTATCGAAAGCTTTTTTGTATTCAGCCTGATCTAAATTTAGTGCGTCAAGCTCTTTAATTTTTGTTCGCTGATATTGCCTTGATCCAGTACACATACCTTCCATATTAATTGCACCATATTTTTTAGGACATGGGCTACCAGGTTTACCTGTATCAATCCAATCTTGTTTTTCAATATCTTTTGTATTACTTCTTAATGTATTAAAAGGAACACCAAGAGGAGAAGTATCACTCAAATACAAATCTTTTTCTTTAGCATCACTTAGAAGTTTCAAAGTGTTTTTATCTACATTTACTACTTCAGGAACTAATAAAAATGGAGACCCCCAACCAATAGAGTTAAGTTGGTAATAATTTAAAAGAAATTCATGTTCCTGATGCGTTCCTACCCCACCCTGAGCTGTAATTTTGATAGAAGGAGGCTGTTGTGGGCATGACCTTTGTTGAGCTTTAAGTGAAGCTGTATATAATTCAAAAGTAGAATTAATTAATTCATCTCTATTTTTTTTAAATTCTTCTAATATTGGTCCCATCAAATGTCCTTGAGTAGGAAAAGCATGTCCTCCACAGTTAAGTCCTGATTCAATACGATATTCAGAAACCCATAATCCTTTTTTTGCAAAAAACTTCCCTTGTATAATTGCTGATCTGTAATCACTTACTTTTAAAATAATTCTCTTTTTCAATAAACCATTTTCATCCGGAAAGAAATCGTTCAGTTTTTCAAAATAAGCATATAATCGTGGATTCATACCTGCAGACAAAACAACTGAAGAATTCAAATTACTATTTGCAAAACCTCGTAAAGCTGCATGAGCATCATTATATTCAACTGGCTGCACTTCACCATTCAGATAATTACTTTTATCTAGTTTCGTCATTATATTTACATCAATATCTCCTGTAGTTAAATGACTAATAATCCATTGAAGATGTTCTTTTTTCTTGTGAATATCATTCTGAAATTCTATAAATTTTTGTTTTAATGGGGAAATATCAGGTAGCAATTCCATGTACTTTTCAAATTCTTTTCCTAATTCAGAAGCTGAATTTTTAAGTTCATTGAATTTATCTTTTACAATTTTATCTAATGTGTTTAAATAACTTGTAATTCTTTTGGCTCTAAAATCTTCTACTTTATTTGATATTTCTTGATACGGTATTTCAAACTTATTACAATAAAATTCTCTCATCTTTTCAATCAAAATGTCATCTAAAAGAGAAATGACAGATGAAATACCAAGATGAGCAACTTTTACAGGAGTATCTAAAGTAAAACCAATTCCCATTACTGGAATATGAAAATTATGCATACGCTATTTGTTCTAATTCAATGATCTAATCAATAATAAGTATAAAAAAAACTAAATTAATATATATTATTTATAAAAAAAAATACATAACATTATTAATCATTTTATTTAAAATAAAAAATTGATTAATAGCGTCTTATTAAAGTAACTATATTCATTTTGTTACGCATTTTATAACAAAATAATACTTATTATTAATTAAAATAAAGTGCAAAGTTACGATAATAAACGTGCAAATGAAACAATTATTCTCAGCATTTTGTTAAATAGAGATTAACATTTTTTTCTTTATGAAGTATTATTATCAATAAGTCAAGTGTTTTAAGGATTATTTTTTGGAGATTTTCTTATTTTGAAAGTGTTTTTTTTGAGGTAAAAGTTTTAATGCTAAATCCTCTCTATTCATTCGTTTTAGCGTATTGTATATTAACTGATGGTTTTCTTGTTTGTACCAAAAGAAAAAAAGATTTTGTTCTTTCTTTTGTACAAGGTTTTTAGCAGAAAAAATAGGTTTTAAAGTATAGGGATGATAACCTGAATAGTAGATTTCGGTTGCAAGAGTCATGGGTGTAGGTGTGAAATCTTGTACTTGCTCAGGTTTAAAACCTAGATTCTTAGTTTCCAAAGCTAATAAAGCCATGTCTGTAGCATCGCAACCAGGATGGCTTGATATGAAATAAGGAATAATTTGCTGGTTTAAACCCGCTTCTCTAGAAATTCGTTCAAATTTAGTTTTAAATTCATAGAATAATTTAAAACTAGGCTTACGCATGATTTGCAAAACATTATCTAAAGTATGTTCAGGAGCCACTTTTAGCCTTCCTGACACATGATTTACGATTAATTGTTTTGCATATTCATCATAAGAATTAGCAACAGATTCTGAACGATTTTTGCCAATAAACAAATCATAGCGAACTCCACTTCCAATAAATACTTTTTTTATTCCATCAACCTTAGCTGCTTTTTTATATAAATCAATTAATGGTTTGTGATTGGTATTTAAATTATTGCAAGTTGTTGGAAATACGCAGGAATATCTTTTACATAATTGGCAAATTGATAAATCATTTCCTTGCATGCGATACATATTAGCAGAAGGTCCGCCTAAATCGGAAATATAGCCTTTAAAATCGGACATTTGTGCAATATATTCCAATTCATTTAATATAGATTTTTCGGAACGGCTACTTATTAATTTACCTTGATGTGCAGAAATTGTACAAAAAGCACATCCACCAAAACACCCTCTGTGAATGTTTACCGAAAATTTAATCATTTCATACGCAGGTATAACTCCCCTTTTTTCATATTTAGGATGTGGTAAACGAGTGTATGGTAAATCAAATGAAGCATCTATTTGCTTTTCGGTCATTACTGGATTTGGTGGATTGATGACCAGGATTTTATCAGCAATCTTTTGAATAATCCTATTGGCTTGTTGTTTGTTCGATTCTTCTTCTATTATTTTAAAGTTAGAAGCATAGATTTTTTTATCTTTTAAACATTGTTCATGAGAAGCTAATTCAATAGTTTTCCAATTATTGATATCAAATTGCAAATCAGCTTTAGGAAGTAAAAATGCAGTTTGAGGAATATTAATTATTGTATTGATTTTTTTATCATTATTCAATTGATTAGCCAGTTCGACAATAGGCTGTTCTCCCATGCCATATACCAATAAATCTGCATCACTATCAAGCAGAATAGAAGGTTTTAATGTATCAGACCAATAATCATAATGTGTTACTCTACGTAATGAAGCTTCTATTCCTCCTAAAATAACCGGAGTTTCGGGATATAATTCTTTCAGTATTTTTGAGTAAACTATACAGGCATAATCGGGGCGAAAACCAGCTGTTCCGCCTGGTGTATATGCATCATCTCTGCGCAAACGACGAGCAGCAGTGTAGTGATTAACCATTGAATCCATACAACCTGCTGTTACACCAAAAAACAAACGTGGTTTGCCTAATTTTTTAAAATCTCTTAAATCATCTCGCCAATTGGGTTGAGGTAAAATAACTACTTTATAACCACTTTTTTCTAAAATTCTTCCAATAACAGCTGGTCCAAAACCAGGATGATCAACATAAGCATCTCCCGAAACAATAATTATATCCGGCTGTTTCCAACCTCGCAATTCCATTTCTTTTACTGTAGTTGGTAGCCAATCTGTTATTTTAAAGTTCTTCCTCAAATTAAGTGCTTTTTTATTAGCTATAAAGATAAGTTTTTTTTGCAAAAGTACTTATCTTTGCCCAAATATTTTAATATAATTTATTAATGAAATGCCCATATTCTAAAGTGCACCTATAATGATGAATATATCTTAGGCATTTCGTTGGCAAAAGCTGAATTATAATATCAAAAAGAAAATTATAATACTAAATATTTCAGTTATTAAATAAGATAGAAACAAATGAAAACATACTTAGCTTTAATTATACTAATTATTACCTCCTCTTTTTGTGGGTTTTCACAAGAAAGTATCATATCGAAACCTAAACGTGAAAAAAACGCAGGTAAAGATATTATTATTCTTGATCTTTATTCAGATTTATGGCAGAATGTTCCAACAAATGTGGATGTAAGAGCAATTAATCAGGGAGTTAATATTTATGCTATGTTTAATCTACCTTTCGCAAGATCTAATTTTAGTTTAAGCAGTGGTTTGGGAGTCAGTTCGCATAACTTTTATAGTGATGCCGTTCCAATAACAGGAGTATCGGGTACTTCATTTATAAAATTGGGTGATTTCTATCAAAAGAAAGTTGATTATAGTATCAATAAAATAAATATCACATATATTGATATTCCTGTTGAAATAAAATTTAAGACCAGAGCAGAACGAAGTAAACGTTTTAAAGCTTCGATTGGATGTAAAATTGGCTATAATATCAGTAATCATACCAAATACAGAGGTGAAGATGTAATTGAAAACACTTCTGATTATATTACTTTAAAGAAAAGCAATATTAAGAATATTAATGATTGGAATTATGGTGTAACTGCAAGAATTGGATATGGTATGTATAATCTGATGGCTTATTATTCAATATCAAAACTTTTCGAAAACAATAAAGGACCTCAAATCTACCCTATTTCTATTGGCATTAGCATCACTCCTTTTTAGAAAATATTTTTTTATATTAAAAAAAATTATTAAACTCACCCATTGACTTGAAGTCTTTAGGCATTTTTTTTGAATTAACCTATTATTATTCAAAAGATAATGGTTATCTCATTATTTATTACTAATTTTATGATATTACCTCTTGAAATTTAAGATTTATATGGCTATGAAAGAATATAAAATAGTGATGAAAGATATAAAACTGCTTCTGAAAAATATTACTAACATACCTTGTGAACATAAACATCTGTTTATTTAATTAGTAAATTCAAATATTTTTCCTACTTAAATTTCAGAAAAGTGGATTAAAAATTTATTTCAGTTCAAAAAGGGCTTAATAAAATCCATTTTTTTTAATTATACTAATTATTATTATTTTAATAATATCCGAAGTATATATTCAATTACATTATAATTTCTGTTGTTTTTTGATAACAGAATATTATAACTTGTTTCTATAAGCTTGTATGTATATTTCTTTAATTAATATTATTATTTTAAATTGAGAAGAGGATATTATCGTTAAATATTTTTTTTCTAAATTATATAATTTATTGTTTGTTAATATATAAATGAAATAAAATAGGTCAATAAAACACCAAAAAATGAAATACTTTAAAATTTATAAATTCCAAAGTACGAGTTTAAATTTTTAAGTGTGAAAAATCAAAATTAAGAAAATAAAATTTGTATAATATTGTGAAAATACTAATAATTTACAAATATATTCTATTAATAATTCACAATAATCTGTTGACTTATGTAAATTACATATGTAATTGAACAAAAATAGCATAGATTACAATATAATTAAGTTAATTAAATTAGTTAATTACATATAATACTTTAATTCATTTATTTATTACAATATTCTGAATTATAAATTTAAATTATATTAA
>JACABE010000029.1:27329-42166 GCA_013377005.1 Bacteroidota bacterium | reverse complement strand
ATATAATATCTTACTATATTTCAATAATTTAATATCTTAAATATTAGATTTTACTTTATGTTTGCTATTTTATTGATTAATTACAAATGTAATTTATAAATAATTACATTTGTAATTATAATTATGTTTATCTTTGTAACATTCTAATTTAATTTTGTAAATAATGATTGATCGTATTTTATTAATATTGAAAACACAGAATTTAAGTTCATCACAATTTGCTGACGAAATTGGTGTTCAACGATCGAGTATATCGCATATACTCTCTGGAAGAAATAACCCAAGCTTGGAATTTGTGACAAAAATTTTAAAGCGATTTCCAGATATTAATTCCGATTGGATAATATTTGGAAAAGGGAGTATGTATAAAGTAAACGCAGAAAAGTCAGTTTCTGAAACTATAGAAATAAAAAAACAAAGCTTACAACCCAACTTATTTAACTTTGAAGAATCAGAACAAGTTGAAAAGGAGCCAATAAAAGCTGTCGAAATGTATGAGAGTACTAATTATAATACTCAGGAAGAGGAATCAATAAAAAAAAATAAGACTTTATTATCTGATTTTCAGACAATAAAAGAGAATTCTGAGCGCGAAAAAAATGAAATAAAAAAAGAACAAATAAAAGATGTTGAAATAAATATTAATGCAGCTAAAACAATAAAAAAATCAATTGAAAAGATATTAATTTTTTATACAGATAAAACTTTTAGAGAATATTTTCCTGAATAAAATTATTTGCCGAAAAGATTAATAGAGTTATTTTCTTACAATTGAAATTCCAATGCTTTTCTTACAACTTCCAATGTTATCAATTGCCTATCCCCTATTGCTTTCCATTTTCTTTCTTCAAAACGATCAACAATCCTATTAACAGCATTAGTATCTAAATTATAACTACTTAATTTTGTTGGTATTTCCAATGATTCAAAGAAATCAACTGTTTTTTGAATGGCTTTGTCAATTTTCTCATCATCAGAACCATCAACTATATTCCAAACTCTATTAGCATATTGTAAGAGTTTTTCTTTCTTTTCATTTCTCAAAGCTTTCCAAATACCAGGCAAAACAATAGCCAATGTTCTCGCATGATCTATTTCGTAAAAAGCTGTTAATTCATGCCCAATCATGTGAACAGACCAATCACCTGATACACCACATGAAATAGTTCCATTTAAAGCCATGGTTGCACACCACATTAAATTTACCATTGCATTATAATCAGCAGAATTTAAATACACTTTAGGTCCTTCTTCAATCAGAGTCAGAAGAATAGATTCTGCAAAACGATCTTGCAAAGGAGCATTTGAAGGATAAGTAAGATATTGTTCAATTACGTGCACATAAGCATCTACAATGCCATTTGCTACTTGTCGCTGAGGCAATGAGGCTGCTGCCTCTGGCATCAAAATTGAAAATTTCGGGAAAGAGAAAGGTGTTAAGAAAGAAAACTTTTCATTTGTTGACTTTCGGGTAATTACCGACCCCATATTCATTTCGGATCCGGTTGCAGGAAGTGTCAATACAGTTCCTATTGGTAAAGAAGCTTTTACAACAGTATTTTTAGCCAAAATATCCCATGGATCACCAGCATTATAAAGAGTTGCTGCTGCAATAAATTTAGTAGCATCAATTACAGAGCCTCCTCCAACTGCCAATAAAAAACCAACATTTTCTTTTTTAATAATTTCAACAGCTTTCATAGCTGTTTCGTAATGAGGATTTGGTTCTATTCCTCCAAACTCAATTACTTGATAATCTCTCAAAGCAGAAAGCACTTGCGTATAAATACCATTCTTTTTGATGCTTCCACCACCATAAATCATCATAATTTTTTGTCCACTTGGTATTTGTAAAGGAAGTTTTTTCAATTGGTCTTTGCCAAATATTATTTTTACCGGATTGTAAAATTCAAAATTATTCATTTTCTAATGTTTTACTTTAAATGATTATGCAAATTTATTTAATTATAACAACAACTAAAGAAAGAAAATAGCTTTTCATTAAAAATTTTACGTCAAAATTATTCATAACTTTGACGTTTATTTATAACCTATGCAAATTAAAGAAAACTATCTGCTAAAGAAACTGAATACATTTGGTATTCAAGCTATAGCAAAATATTTTGTTGAATTAAATTCTATACAAGAAATTCAAGAAATTATTAAATCATCCCATTTTAAAAACAATCCATACTTGCTACTGGGCGGTGGTAGTAATATTTTGTTTACCAAAGATTTTGATGGAATAGTGCTTAAAATCAACAATAAAGGCAAAGAAATTATAGCAGTAGATGCCGATAATGTTTTTTTGAAAGTTCAAGCAGGTGAAGTTTGGGAATCTTTTGTAGATTATTGCATTTTAAATAATTGGAGCGGTATTGAAAATTTAGCATTAATACCGGGTAATGTCGGTACTTCGCCTGTACAAAATATTGGTGCTTATGGTGTTGAAGTTAAAGACTGTATCGAAAAAGTAGAAGTATTGCGTATTGCTGATGGTGAAATTATTGAATTAAACAACAATGAATGCAAATTTGGATATCGCAACAGCATTTTTAAGCAAGAAGCTAAAAATAAATACATTATTCTTTCTGTTACATTTAAATTTTCGAAAAAGCCTACTCTAATTACCCATTATGGTGATATATTAAAGGAATTAGAAAATATGTTTGTTACACCAAGTCTTGAAAATATAAGTAATGCAATTAAAAATATACGTCGTTGTAAACTTCCAGATTATACCTTAACTGGTAATGCAGGAAGTTTCTTTAAAAACCCAACAGTAAGCAAAGAAAAGTACGAAGCATTATTAATAGAATATCCTAAAATTAGAGCTTTCCCTTCAGGAAATGATTACAAATTAGCTGCCGGTTGGTTGATAGAAAAAAGCGGATGGAAAGGCAAATCATTGGGAAATGCAGCAATACATCATAAACAAGCTCTAGTGCTTATTAACAAGGGAAATGCTACTGGAAATGAAATTTTAGCGCTTGCCAAAGCTGTTCAGCATGCCGTTTTAAATTTATTTGGTGTTGAGTTGGAAATGGAAGTAAATGTGGTTTAAAGCTTGAAAATAAAGAAATCATTACACTCCAATTCAGAGTATTAAGAGAATTGCTTGCAAAAACAATATCTATGTTGAAGCAACAGATTATGCAATTAATTACCTGAGCGAACTAGGCTTTGACTCACAATATGGAGCTCGTCAGAAGAAAAGAGTAATACAATCTAAAATACTAAATGAATTATCAAAAATGATTTTATCAGGCAAATTTTCAGCCGATAAAGATATTATTATTGATACGTTTGCGTTTAGAAACAATATATAAGAAATCCTTAACAACTTAATGCTAAGGATTCACTAACAACAACTATAAATATTCTAAAATTAAGAATATTATTTTTTAATATTTTAGAATTCAAATACGATTCCTTGTGCTAAAGGGAGATCAGTGCTATAATTAATAGTATTTGTCTGTCTTCTCATATATTGTTTCCAAGAATCAGAGCCTGATTCTCTTCCTATACCAGTATCTTTTTCGCCACCAAATGCCCCACCAATTTCAGCTCCTGAAGTTCCTCCATTAACATTTGCCAATCCGCAATCAGAACCTGAGCTAGATAAAAAACTTTCGGATTCCCGCATGTTTAAAGTAAAAATAGATGAGGATAATCCTTGAGGTACTCCATTGTTCAATGCAATGGCTTCATTTAATGTTTTGTATTTCATCAGGTAAAGAATAGGTGCAAAAGTTTCTTCCTGAACTATTTTGTAATTATTTTCTGCTTCAATAATAGCTGGAACAACATAGTTTTCCGAAAGAGCATCATTTTCTAACTGATAACCTCCAATTAATACATTCCCACCTTCAGCTTTTGCTTGATTAATTGCATTTAGAAATACATCAACAGAAGCTTTATCAATTAAAGGGCCAATTAATGTATTTTCATGCAAAGGATTACCTATCTTTTTTTGTACTTCTTTATATGCATTTAACAAATTCTTTTTTACTCCTTCATACACATTTTCGTGAACAATAAGTCTTCGAGTTGATGTACATCTTTGCCCACAAGTTCCTACTGCACCAAAGACAGTTGAAGCAATTGCCATTTGCAAATCAGCAGAATCAGAAATAATAACTGCATTATTTCCTCCTAATTCAAGAATAGCCTTTCCTAGTCTTTCACCAATAATAGCTCCTGCCCTCTTACCAACTCTTGTTGAACCTGTAATAGAAAATAATGGAATACGTTTATCAGCCACAAAATTATCGCCAAGCACCGATGATTTTGCAATTATCATATTAAAAACGCCCTCTGGAACATTATTATCTTTTAATACTTTTTGAATAATATTTTGAGTTGCAATAGCGCATAATGGTGTTTTAGAACTTGGTTTCCAAATAACTACATCTCCACAAATAGCTGCTAACATTGAATTCCATGCCCAAACAGCAACTGGAAAATTAAAAGAAGTAATTAAACCAACAATACCTAAAGGATGATATTGATCATACATTCTATGTTCACTACGTTCGGATTGCATTGTAATACCATTCAGCAAACGCGATTGTCCAACTGCAAAATCACAAAGATCAATCATCTCTTGAACTTCGCCTAAACCTTCCTGATAAATTTTCCCCATTTCAAGAGAAACAAGATAAGCCAAATCATCTTTAGCTGCACGCAAAGCAAGCCCAATTTGTCTTACAATTTCTCCTCTTTCAGGAGGTGGGATTTTTCTCCATATTAAAAAGGCTTCTTCGGCTTTCTTTATTACTTTTTCATAATCTTCGATAGTTGCATTTTTTACTTTTGCAATTAATTTACTATCTATTGGCGAAAAAGATTCTGTAATATCACCTTTAGTGTCAAACCATTCAACACCTGTACATACGCCATTATTAATTTCACTAATTCCTAAATTTTCTAAAACTTGTTTTATTCTTTTTTCGTGTTTCATTTAAAATATTATTTACAATATTATTATATTATTCAGTCATATAAGCATAGGCAAAATCAGTTGCAGGTACCAATGTTTCTTTAACAGTTCTTGGACTTACCCATCGCAACAGATTTAAATGACTACCCGCTTTATCGTTGGTACCAGAAGCTCTTGCACCTCCAAATGGTTGCTGTCCTACCATTGCTCCCGTAGGTTTATCGTTAAAATAGAAATTACCTGCAGCATAGCGTAAAGCTTTGCAGGCTTTCATTAATGCATACTTATCACTACTAAAAATGGCTCCGGTTAAAGCATAAGGTGATGTTTGATCACATATTTTCAAGGTTTCATCAAATTTTTCATCTTTATATATATAAATCGTCATAACCGGTCCAAAAATTTCTTCTTCCATAGTTACAAAATGAGGATTGGTAGTAACAATAATGGTAGGATCAATAAAATAACCCTTTGAGCAATCACCTTTTCCTCCAGCTATAATTTCTGCTTCATCCGAATTTTTAGCTTTTTCAATATATGATATTATATTATCATAAGAATTTTTATCAATAACTGCATTTACAAAATTGTTAAAGTCAACAACATTACCAACTTTAGTTCTTGATATCATTGATAATATTATGTTTTTTACTTCTTTCCAAATTGAAGCTGGAATATAAGCTCTTGAAGCTGCTGAACATTTTTGGCCCTGATATTCAAAAGAGCCACGTATAATTGCAGTAGCTAATTCCTGAGGTTTTGCTGAGTTATGAGCAAAAATAAAGTCTTTACCACCGGTTTCTCCAATTAATTTTGGATATGATTTGTAAAAAGTGAGATTATCAGTAGCTTGTTTCCACAATTGATTAAATGTATTGTTGGAACCAGTAAAATGAATACCCGCTAAGTCTTTATGATTCATCACAATATTACTAATAGTTGCACCCGAACCTGGAACAAAATTGATTACACCTGCTGGCATTCCTGCTTCCTCAAGTATTTTCATTAAATAATAATTTGAAAGTAAAGCTGTTGTAGCAGGTTTCCAAACGGTAGTATTTCCCATTAAAGCTACTGAAGTGTTTAAGTTGGCAGCAATTGCAGTAAAATTAAATGGAGTAATAGTATAAATAAATCCTTCCAACGGACGATATTCCAAACGATTGATAGTTTGACTATCAGAAATTGGTTGCTCCCGATAAATCAATGAAGCAAAATAAACATTAAATCTTAAAAAATCAATTACTTCGCAAGCAGAATCTATTTCAGCTTGAAAAGCATTCTTCGACTGTCCAAGCATGGTGGCAGCATTCAATACATAACGATATTTTTTTGATATTAATTCAGCTGCTTTTAACATAATAGAAGCTCTTTCGTCCCAAGGCAAATTCATCCAATCATCTTTGGCTTGCAAAGCAGCCTCAATGGACATTTGTACTTCTTTTTCTGTTGCCTGATGATAAGTGGCCAATACATGTTGATGATTGTGAGGCATTACTACTTTGCCAATTTTCCCAGTTTTTATTTCCTTTCCACCAATAATTAATGGAATTTCAATTTGTCGTTTGGTTTGTCTTTCAAGTTCTTCAATTAATAATTTACGTTCTGTACTTCCTTGCAAATAACTGTAAATAGGTTCATTAATAGGTTCTCTGAAATTATAAATTGCGTTGTTCATTTTTTATTATAGTTTTTATTTTTTCGATATGTATATTTTTACAATTCGTTGCAAAAATATGAATTTTTGGTATAATAACAGAAAATTACTTACTTTTGTTTATGTTAATTAAAAATCGGAATACGATGAAACTATATAAACAATTAATCCTAACAACTATGAGTGCTTTATTATTATTTTGCTGTAAATCAAATAATCAAAAAGAAAATACTTTAAATAATGACGACTTTAATTATAAAATAGAACAATTTGGTGATTTAAAAATCATGCGATTTCAAGTACCAGAATTCGACTCGTTAACTTTAAAACAAAAAGAATTGGTTTATTACCTGAGCGAAGCTGCAAAAGCGGGTCGTGATATTATTTGGGATCAGAATTTTAAATATAATTTACTAATTAGAAAAACCTTAGAAGCTATAGTTGAAAGTTATAAAGGTGATAAGAATAGTGACGACTTTAAAAAATTTATGGTTTACACTAAAAGGGTTTGGTTTTCAAATGGTATTCATCACCATTATTCTTCCGAAAAGTTTAGTCCTGATTTTACAGCAACTTATTTTGCTGATTTGATTAAAAACAGCGATGCAACAAAACTTCCTTTATCTCATGCAGAAACAGCTGATCAATTAATAAAAAAACTAAGTCCGATATTATTCGACCCTACATTATATTCTAAAAAAGTTAGCTCTGAAGCATCACAAGATTTGATAAAATCATCTGCATCTAATTTCTACGAAGGTGTTACGGAAAAAGAAGCTGAAGATTTTTATAATAAAATGAAAAATCCTAACGACCATGAACCTATTTCTTATGGTTTAAACTCAAAATTAGTAAAAGAAAACGGTAAGCTTTACGAAAAAACGTATAAAGCAGGAGGCATGTATGGAAAAGCAATTGAACAAATAGTATTATGGCTCAAACAAGCTTTTAAAATTGCTGAAAACGAAAAACAAAAACAAAGCATTAACATGCTTATCAGTTATTATTTGACAGGAAACTTGAAAGATTGGGATGCTTACAATATCAATTGGGTGAGCGATATGGAATCGCATGTTGATTTTGTCAATGGATTTATCGAAGTATATGAGGATCCATTAGGATTAAAAGCAACTTGGGAGTCAGTGGTTAATTTTAAAGATATTGAAGCTACTAAAAGGACTCAAATTATCAGTTCATCAGCACAGTGGTTTGAAGATAATTCGCCGGTTGATGCTCGTTTTAAAAAGAAAGAAGTAAAAGGTGTGAGCGCAAAAGTAATTACTGTAGCACAATTAGGTGGCGAGTGCTATCCCACCACTCCTATTGGCATTAATTTGCCCAATGCCGATTGGATTCGCAAAGAGCATGGCAGCAAATCGGTTACTATGGAAAACATTACTTATGCTTACGATAAAGCTGCAATAGGAAATGGTTTTATGGAAGAATTTGCAAATTCTGCTGAGGAAATTGAAATGGCTAAAAAATATGGTACATTGGCAAGTAATCTTCACACCGATTTGCATGAATGCTTAGGACATGGTTCAGGGCAATTATTAGCGGGCACAAATCCCGATGCACTTAAAAATTATTCTTCTGCTTTAGAAGAAACTCGGGCTGATTTGTTTGCTTTGTATTATATGATGGATAAAAAAATGCTCGAACTAAAACTTTTCCCTGATTTAGAAGTGGCGAAAACTGAATATATGAATTATATCCGCAATGGTTTGATGACTCAACTGGTTCGCATTGATTTAGGTAAAAATATTGAACAGGCACACATGCGCAATCGTCAGCTAATTGCATTATGGTGCTACGAACAGGGCAAAAAAGAAAATATAATTGAAAAGTATAAAAAAGACAATAAAACTTATGTAAGAATAAATGATTACAACAAATTAAGAACTTTATTCGGCAAACTATTAGCAGAAGTGCAACGTATAAAATCGGAAGGCGATTACAATGCAGGTAAATTATTGGTTGAAAATTACGGCGTTAAAATTGATCCTATTCTGCACAAAGAAGTAAAAGAACGCTATGCTAAATTAAACTTGGCTCCTTATGGCGGTTTTATGAATCCTGATTTTGTTCCGGTTATGAAAGATGGTAAAATAATAGATATTAAAGTAGAATACCCTGACGATTACACCAAACAAATGATGGAATACGGGAAAAAATATTCTTTTTTACCTCTTATGAATTAAAAAAATACAAGCTTAAGAAAGGGAAAATCAAGAAGCCTTTGCATAAATTGCAAAGGCTTCTTGATTATAAAGTGTGGGGTATTCTAGTTATTTATTGCTATTTATGCCGTCGGGAACTGTATACTCGACGGATTGATTAACACTGTATTATTCTTCTCTTGCATTAATACTTCCATTGCAACTTGTTCAAATGATATATTGGGATCTTCCGCAACTATTTCCATTAATTTTTCAATGTCAATGTGATTAATCATTTCAAATTGTTGTTTCATTAATGTTTGGTATTCTGGTTTCTCAATTTCATTTAAAAACTGATCATATGTCAAAGAATTATCGCGATTCATTTGTAGAGTTAATTCATAATATTCCTGCAATATTTCATTCTTTAGTTTTTCAGAATCCTTTTCAAATTGTCTTTTAAGTTTACCAACCGCTTTTGTTTGAGTTTCATTGTCTATACGACCTGATATTGAATCAATAAACTCTTCAATATCATCAATTGTTAGTTTTAGATACTTGTCTGATATAGTTTTATTAAGTTCTGAATTTGATTTTGATTTAATAAATGGAAG
Organism: Bacteroidota bacterium; assembly: GCA_013377005.1. GTDB lineage: Bacteria > Bacteroidota > Bacteroidia > Bacteroidales > JACABE01 > JACABE01. The sequence continues at coordinate 32,794 of JACABE010000029.1, read as the reverse complement.
TATAAAACTTGTTTTTATAAATTCAAGTCGTCTTCCAAGACCTTCAAGTTCATAAAAACTTATAGGGTCATATTTTTTCAAAGTCTTTATTGATTCTTCAAGCTCTTGAAAACTATTGTCATTTAAAGTCCCTGACTTTAACAAAATGAAAGAAAAATAGTCTTTTGGAATAGGTAAAATTATTGAGTTATCAAATTTTAGTTTACTCAAATCGTCTAATCGTGTTAAGTAGTTCCAAACAACTAGTAAATGAGATAAAACATTGTTGAGTTCATTTCGCTTTATAAAGTCAGTGTCTCTTTGCTTTCCTTTTATAGTAAAATGATATGTCAAATATGAAGCTAGAAACGGACTTAATATTATCACAAACATTTTAATTGCATCTAAAATCTCATTGCTTTCCGCCATTTTTGTATTTTTTTAGTTTATGTAGTCTTGTTGTTGTAGTCCGCACACATTCCGCATAACTTATTTCCTACTCCACCTTTTGTTATTCCTCCACAAAGATACAACAATTACAATATCCTATATATATTTATTAACAAAAAACCCAAGGCTTGAGTAAGCCTTGGGTTTTTTGTATTTACTAATTTTTAATTTTCTACTCCACCTGCAATATCTCTACTTCGCCGGTGGCGGTGATGCTGGGATTGACAAATATAAGGAAGCGGTTGGCTGGTGCTCCCAGTTCGGCACCGCTAACTTCTACTTCTTCGCCCGGAACAAGTTCGCGAGGGCGGGTTTTGGGTAATTCGGAAGCAGTGGAAGCTCCGTAAAATTGCAGGCTGAAATTGCTGCGACTCATAATTAAATATTTGCCCGTTTCGGCTATACTGAAACCCGAATCTTTGGAAGTAGCAGGCGGTATGCTTACCAACAAAGATTCTTCCTCAGTAATTTCTTTTTCATGCGTGCGCAACAACGTCATATCGAAATAATCTTCGACTTCTATAGGATTGTCGATAAAATGAGCGGTCAACATCAGCATATTGTAATAAAGTGCTTTGCCCATCTGGTCGTAAGCATTGTCTAATTCTGTAGTGGAAGTTTCTGTTACAGATAATTTTTCGTTTTTGCTGCCATAATAGATATTGAGCGTTTTCAGATAAGAATTTACTTCGTCTTTAATAGTAACAAGATCAGGATTCGACTGTACATTGTTGTTAAATCCCGTAAATTTCGACACAATTTGTTCTTGTGTACCTTCGAGTATAAAACTTTTTCCGTTAGGAAAAAGCATAACATATTCGGGCGTACCTTCTTTATATGTGCCCTGAATAAAGATATCCCAATCTTTGAGTTTTGTGCGCAAAGTTTTAAGGTAATTGTTAAAACTAAGTACGGTTCCTTTTTTGGTGGCTTTGGTTGATACCAAATCGCCTAATAAATTGTGGTAAGTTGTGTAAATAGGTGCCGTTTTCAGAAACAATTCCTTGATAAACGAATCGGTGCTTTGTTTGGATTTAAGCGCTTCGTAGTTGGTGGTTGATTGCTTTGCCATTCTTTTGTGATTTCTTACTGTCAATGTTAAAAAACAATTGATAAATAAGCGAAACAATTTTTTTTTCATTTTTTTAATTGTTTTTAAAAGTTAAACATTTTTTTAATTAACATTATTTATAAGCTTATTGTACTCATAACTAAACGACCTGATATTTATAAATACAATTCATTAACGTTTAAAAATTACAAATATTTTATCAAAGATGATAAATATCAATGTTTTTTTTAATAAATAGGAAAGTTAGCGAAAATACAGGCGTTTTGTTGAAAGTTTTTTTAACAAAGCAAAATAATACCGAAAACAAGGACCATATATTAGTATAAAATGATTAAATAGTGACCGTGGAACAGGTACATTGCAACGATATGACTCCACGGTGACCGTGGAAGAGGTTCTTTTTAATGTTATGACCTCACGGTGGCCGTAGAGGCTTAATGAGTTCTCGATATCATCTCACGGAGGCCGTAAAGGCTTAACGACTTCTCGATATCATCTCACGTTGACCGTGGAAGCTTAATGAGTTCTCGATATGAGTTCACGGTGAGCGTGGAGGTTTAACAAGTTCTCGATATGGTCTCACGGTAAGCATGAATGCTTAAAGAGTTCTCGATATGGGCTTAATCTGATGTTGGGGGAAGAATGTGGGTTTGAGGAGGGGAAAACTGGAAGTTAACGGTTGACGGCATCTTTTACTTTTTTATTTTTCTTCCATATTTATCGTAAAATACTGTCTTTACAGTAACACTGTCAGCTGAATAGATATAATCACTTCGTTCCAAAGTATCTTCGTGAATAGTAATTTCCAAATTCTTTTGACCATTTTCACTCCAAAATTCCTGTTTCCCAATACGTTTTCCCATGGAATAATTTCTAATTTCCTTTGGCTTTCCATTTGGATAATACTCAGTACACAAACCGTCTTCTAATTTGTCTTTTAGAGATATACTTCTTCTTACAGTATTACTATGGGGATAGTATTCTGTTTGATGAATAATTTGTCCATTTTTAATTTTGCAAATTGACAATGGAAATCCAACTTTGTCAAACGAGGTTAGTGTACTGTCTATTTTTCCGTTGTTTATAAATCCTTCATCTTTGACTTTCCCATTCTTGTGAAATGAAGTAAAAGTCCCTGTATAAACTGATTCTTGGAGATAATACAATGAATTTTTAATAGTTAGATTATTAATATCTTGCGTCTGACCATTCAAGTCTAATCCAATAATCAACAATATAAATCCCCATAAAAATATCTTCATAAATTCTTAATCTAATTGTGTTTAGTATTTTCTTAAAGTTGTCGTCAACTTGTATATATGAATGAAAAACTCATACAAAGTACTCCATTTTGAGTGGATTTGTATGACAGATATCATATATATTATCTACAAAGATACAATTATTATCATATCTTGTATTTATTTTAACAAAAACAGCATTAAAGCTTAATGAGTTTGCGATAGAGCATTAAACTGATGTGGAGGGGTAATAGAATCGGGCTTACCTTATAGTGTTGTTAGCTGAAGTTTGATAAGGTAGTAACGAAACAAAGATGAGCGTTACTATCTTATCAAGCTTTTACAACATAAGGGTAAGCCCGAGATGGAGGATGTACTGCCTTTTAATTAAAATGATATTTTATTGAAGTGTAATTATTTTGGTAGCCACCGCTTTTAAAGCGTTTTTTACTCTAACAAAATAAATTCCTTTTGGCAAATCTGATAAATCAATTGTTGATTGTATACCCGAAAATGTTTGTTTACTGATAATATTCCCACAAAGAGAATAAACTTCAATAGTTTCAATATTATTGCCCGATGTAATGGTGAAGATGCCGGAGGATGGATTTGGAAACAAATCAAAGTTGGCTTCATTTGCATTTTCATTTACAGCCGAAGCTGCTAAAATATTGATTGTGTAATCTTCGGTTTCGCCCCAATCCATCACATCGGTTGTAGACGAACTAGCATTGCAAGGCAATTCACTTGTTGTAGTCATATTATAGGTATCATCTTCTACTATCCTTACTCTCATTCGGGTATTGCCTGTTACAGCAGTTACAGGAATTGTCACCGATTGTGTTATGGAAGGTGATGCACCTACAGTAAGCATAGAAGTTCCGGTAGTTCCTGCAACTTTTTCGGAAGTTTCAAAAGTATTGTCGTGATTATAATCAATCCACACTCCGTAGCCGCAGCCACCTGCCGTTTTAAAATTTACAGTCAATGTATAGGCGGTGCCACGGGTAAAATTGGCAACGCTTAAGTTGTTGTAAAAAACATAATGCGGTGCCGCATATTGATTGCTCGTAACATTGTTCAATGTACCAAACGATACAGAGTTGATATGATCATCAACCAAAAAACCCTGCATATCATCAAATGATGCATCGCAGTATGGAGCTGGATTTGTTATTTGTGCAAATACAATTTGATTTGCGAAAAGGAATAATACCAATAATAATTTATTCATTTTAATTTATCAGTGATTATAGTGCTGACACCGCACTTATTAATTTTTTTTAGCTTACTCTATGCAGTTTTCAGCTTCCCTGTTTTTTGTAGTAATTAATTTTTACCTCAATTTATTAGACAATAAAAATCCAAAAGGGTTGCCTGCATTTGTTTATATTTACTTAAAAAAAGGTATACAAAGCCATCAAAATTAGTATGCTTTGTATACCATAAGTGTATTTTGTTTTCCAAAAATGTAAAACTATTATAAAATCGTGTATTTATTTTAATAAAAAACACAAATGAGCAAGTACAGAAGCAGAGAAGGGTTTCACGTTTCGTACGTATGGTTTTATGAAAGGGCAAAATGCTTTTGATAAAAGCTTTGCAAAAAACAATTATTTAAAAATCAAATCAAAATTAATTTCAATTTGCCTATCAATATCTTCAATATTCATATTGAGCAACTCCCCTGCCCTTTCGTAAATACTTTCTATAGAAGCATCGCTATCGTCGGTTTCTAGGAATAGTTTATCAATGGGCATAATTTTAATGGCTTGAACTGCATTGGAATTATTTTCCAGCAGCGCAGCTCCAAAGGAAAGATAAAAACCAGCTTTAATCAATTGCTCAGCTATTTTTAAATTATTATTGTAACCGTGAATAATGCAAGCTTGCTTTATATTGGCTTTTTTGCACATTGCAATTATTTCGTTATAAGCCTTTACACAATGAATAATCAAAGGTTTGTTATACTTTTCTGCCCAATGCAAATGCTTGCTGAATACTATCTTTTGCATATCGGGTTTGGCAACAGTCGTCCAATCGAGCCCGCATTCACCAATAGCAATTACGTTATCCTTAGCTATTACTGCTTCAAATTCATTGAAATCATTGTTCCAAAGCTGTGGTTGCAGATACCACGGATGCATACCCACCGAAAAAAGCAGTCCTTTTTCTTTAGGGAAATCATCAATAGTTAATACGTTAAAAATCTTTTTTCCTTTTACAGGAAGTTTTATGTGTGAGTGAATGTCTATCATTGAGAAAGGTTAAAGGTTAAAGTATAAAGGTTAAAGTAGAATTGAGAAATGTGAGAGAATGTGGGTTTTATCTGTGTTTAGATGTCTTTGAGTAAATGCTTCCTAATATTCTTTTTAATTCATCTGATTCTTTTTCAAGGTATGTCCATTTTTCGGGAAATTCATAAATAGCTATTATTAAACGTAACCAATAATTAGTTTCTCTCATTTCTTTTAATGCGATACCAATTTTATTATTAAAATCTGCTTGCGAAACCGCTGCTTGCGATTCTTCATAATTAGCACCGCTTGAAGTAGCAGATTTGATTAATTGATAAGTAATAACTGTATATTCAGGAGATTTAGGTAAAAGACGAAGCAAAATAATTACATCCGTTGCAAATTTAAACAATCTTTCCTGTAAATCTCTATTTATCATCAGTTAATTTGAATTAATGAATAAACTTTCCAATTTTATCTTTATCC
>JACABE010000029.1:0-27319 GCA_013377005.1 Bacteroidota bacterium | reverse complement strand
CCTTTATACTATCTACTTTAATCTTTCTACTTTCTACTTTCTACTTTAACCTTTAACCTTTGAACACTTTAACCTTGTTTCACATTCTTTCAGGAACTTCAATTCCCAGCAATCCCATTGCAGATTTAATGGTATTGGCAGTAAAAACAGATAAACTTAAGCGGAAGTTGCGTAAATCGTCATTTTCTTCTTTCAGTATGGTAATTTCCTGATAAAAGCCATTGTATTCTTTGGCTAATTCAAAAGCGTAATTGGCAATCAAAGCCGGACTTCTGTTTTCGCCAGCTAATTTAATTACTGAAGGATACTCGTGCAGCAATCGGATAATTTCCTTTTCTTTTGGTAATATTTCAATATCAGCAGCAATGTTGCATAAATCAGAAGATGCTTTCTTCAACAATGATTTGATACGGGCATGAGTGTATTGAATAAAAGGTCCAGTATTTCCATTAAAATCAATAGATTCATCCGGATTAAAAAGCATATTCTTTTGCGGATCTACTTTTAAAATAAAGTATTTTAATGCTCCCATTGCAATGGTAGCGTACAATTGTTTGGCTTCTTCGTTTTCGAAATCATCAATTTTACCTAACTCTAACGCTTTTTCGTAAGCAGTTTTCTCCATTTCATCCATCAAATCGTCGGCATCTACTACAGTTCCTTCTCTCGATTTCATTTTGCCGGCAGGCAACTCTACCATGCCATACGACAAGTGATAAATATTATCAGACCATTTATAACCCAATTTATGCAAAACCAATTTCAATACATCGAAATGATAATTTTGCTCGTTTCCTACAACATAAAACATTTGCTTGGGTTGATATTCCTCATGACGGAGATGAGCAGTACCCAAATCCTGAGTCATATAAACTGAAGTTCCGTCTGCACGAAGCAATAATTTTTCATCTAAGCCATCTGCTGTTAAATCAGCCCAAACAGATTGGTCAGCTTTGCGAATAAGCTTGCCATCGGATAATCCTTTTTCAACAATTAATTTCCCCAATAAATACGTAGAAGATTCGTAATAAGTTTTGTCGAAATCAATACCCATACGATGATAGGTTTGTTCAAAACCTTCGTAAACCCACGCATTCATGGTTTCCCATAACTTAATAATAACTTCGTCTTTAGCTTCCCATTTGCGTAGCATTTCCTGAGCTGCTAACATCAAAGGTGCTTGCTTTTCAGCAATTTCTTTTTCTATTCCGGTTGCAATCATTTCAGCTACTTCAGCACGATAGTATTTATCAAACAAAACATAGTATTTCCCTGCTAAATGATCACCTTTTAAACCTGATGATGCGGGAGTTTCGCTATTGCCCCATTTTTGCCAAGCCAGCATTGATTTGCAGATATGAATTCCTCTGTCGTTCACCAGATTTACCTTTACTACATTTTTGCCGTTGGCTTTCAATATTTGAGCTACCGACCAACCTAATAAATTGTTACGTACATGTCCTAAATGAAGCGGTTTATTGGTATTTGGCGAAGAATACTCAATCATTACAACTTCACTTTCTTCAGTTTTAGTAAAACCAAAATTAGCTTCGTTCTGATGTGTGCTCAAAAACTTCAACCAATATTCTTTAGTAATCTGTAAGTTTAAAAAGCCTTTGATAACATTAAAGTCAGCAACTTCAGTTAAATTATCTTTCACATACTGCCCTATTTCTGTAGCAGTAGCTTCGGGCGATTTTTTGGATACCCTAACAAAAGGGAAAACAGCAATGGTAAATTCACCTTCAAATTCTTTGCGGGTCTTTTGTAAGCTAACATCTTTTTCGGCTAATTGCAGACCATACAAATTTTGTACAGCTTCAATAACAGCCTGACATAGTTTTGATTCTAACATAGATTATTAAGATAATATAGAAAGTGCAAAATTACAATAAATTAAGCAAAAAAGAAAGAGCTTATTCTTTGATATTACATTAATGGATTATTTTGAAACAGTTAAATTTAAATATTTTTAATATTCTTAAACTCATCTTTAAAAATGTTGAATAATCTTTCAGAAATCAATTCATGATAATGCTTCGTAGCATGTATCCCATTTATATTAAAAAGTTGAACTCCATTTGTACAATGATTATCCATGCCAAAAACATAAGTCAATTCCATTTTTTTTATCGCTTTTGATATAAAGCTTTCTAAATTTATTGATAATCTTTTTTCGATTAGTATTTCATTTCGTATTGGTGGCCCCAATAAAATTGGGGTAATATTATTCTTTTCGGAATATTCGGCTATTTCATTGATAAGATGCAGATATTGTTTTAAAGCATATTTTTCGTTTCCAATCAATCGACCAGCAACATAGTTTAGATTTATAAGAAATTTATTTAAAAACGTTCTTTTCCTTTCATGTTGATAAGAATATCTTCTCGACAACATTAAAATATCATATTTTTCAGGATTGATAAGATTTAATAAAGGAATATTCAATGATCGACATAATTTTTTTTCATTATTAAGAAATTTATAGTAGAATTTAATAAGTCTTAAATAAGGTTCGGGTCGAATGTGAAATAATAAATAATCAATGGGATGATTTTTATTATAACTTTTTATTTTATCCAAACAATTTATAAATCGTTCATATCGAATGATATTTATTTTAATATTTACATCAAATTCATTTTCTAAATCTTTCTTTAGCAGTTGATGAAATAAATCTTCAAACAAAATATCTCCCTGAACAGGAAAGCAACCACCAACAAAAGTAAAATTTACATCTCGACTTTTATAGTTTTGTAAATGCCGTTTTGCTGAACAATACTCCTGAGGCGACATTATATGCTTTTTTTTGCTGCAAATTGTAAAAGCTTTTCCATCATTTTCATTTTCAAATTTAGTAATAAATTTTTCGAGATCAGATTTTGAAAACCCTAAATTCAATCTGTTTATTGTAATGTCATCAATGGGAATCTTAGCATAATTAAATGATTGACATATTTTAGATTGAATGGAAGTTAAAGAAAACTGCCCGAAATTTTGATTCGTCAAAAAGTTTAAATGCGATAAAATTGAAAGAAAGAAATCGGAATTTTCGAGATCGAGATAAGCAGAATTGATAAACTTAATATTAGATGGTTGTAAATCTGCTAATATTTTCTCAACCCATTTCCAATATTCACCTGTATCTTGATGAAAGAAAGGAAATGCATTGATATCTAAATTATAATCACAATGTCCAAATCCAAGTTTTTGAATTTGTTTGTCAACATTTATTATTTCTGATAAATTTTCAATTCCTTTTTTTGACTCAATCAGAGGTAATATTTCATTAAATTTTACTTTATTCAATTTGATATATTCCAATGTCTGATTAAATTCAAAAGCATTTTCAACTTTTGGAATTATGATGGAATTAATATTAGTAAATTTTGCAAGAAATTCAATGTCGGAATGATGATAAACGGATGAAAAAGAGTTAATTCGAATTCCAATTCTTATACAAGTTATTTCTTCTTGAATTTTTATAAGAAGTTCATTTAATATCCTCTTGTGAACATTTTTTAATAAATCATTTTCCTCAACATTAATCCAATTATCAATACCATCCTCTAAATCAAAACATATAATTGAACCCAGTTCATTATACTTTTTAATATGCTCAATAGAAGTGTCTGAATTGTATTTGATAAAATGATAATTATCTATCATGCAAATGTGTAATGTTTTTTTAATAGTAAATTTTTCTAGTAATTTAATTTTGTTCTTAGCCCAATCTTATAGGTATCCAAAGCTCTTTGTCTTGCAAAATTATGTTCTACAATAGGTTTGATATATTCAGATTGCTCAAATTCAGGTATCCATTTTTTGACATATTTTAGATCTTTATCAAATTTTATTAATTGTGACATCGGATTAAAAATCCTGAAATAAGAAGCTGCATCACATCCTGTTCCTGCAGCCCATTGCCAATTTCCGTTGTTGGATGACAATTCGTAATCCAATAAGTTTTCTGCAAAATAAGCTTCACCCCATCTCCAATCAATTAGTAAATGTTTACATAAGAAACTTGCAACAAGCATACGAACTCTGTTATGCATAAAACCAGTATTGTTCAGTTGGTGCATTCCGGCATCCACTAAGGGATATCCTGTTTTACCCTGACACCATTTTTCAAAATCTTTTTCATTATTTTTCCATTGAATATTGTTATACTGAGATTTGAAATTTTGATCGATTACTGTTGGAAAATGAAATAGAATCTGCATAAAAAACTCTCTCCATATCAGTTCACTTAAAAATACTTCCTGAGAAAAGTTAATTTGTGAGATTATTTTACGAATACTTACTGTTCCAAATCTAAGATGAGGCCCAAGATAAGTCGTATTTTCGGATGGAGTATTTCGTTTTTCGGCATAATCATCTAAATGTGATAAATCAAAATCTCTGACATTTATCTTAGATTTGGTAAACCCTATTTCAGAAAGAGAAGGAAAGCTTAAATTTACCGGATAAAGATTGTGGAAATTAGATTTGGTATTGTTTAATAGCGGTTTTCGATGAAAATGTTCTAACCATTTCTTTTTATAAGGAGTAAAAATTGTATATGGTTTTCCGTCATCTTTTACTATTTCGTTTTCTTCAAAAACTACCTGATCTTTAAAGGTGATGATATCAATTCCATTTTTATTTAAAAGAGATGTAATTTTTTTATCCCTTTCCAAAGCAAAAGGTTCATAATCTTTATTTACAAATACTTTGACAATTTCATATTTCTTTATAAGCTCATTCCAAATTTCTTCAGGATTCCCTTTCATGCAAAGTAGCGAACTCCCTCTTTCTACAAGCTTCTTATGAATAGATTGCAGCGTAGAGTGTATAAAACTCACCCTTGAATCATCTTTTGAGAGTTCAGTCAAAATATTTTGATCAAAAATAAAAATTGGCAATACAGCGAACTCTGATGCTAAAGCATGATGAAAAGCAGTATTGTCTTCAATTCTTAAATCTCTTCGAAACCAAAATATTGATATTTTCATTAAGTGTATTTTTAAACAGAACTATTTAATTGAACATTTTAGTTGCAATTATTTTCCCATAATTCAACCCCATCGAAGTTTTATTATATTGATATTTAACAATTTTAAAATTGTTGTTGATAAGAATATTAAGTAAAGTTTCAGCAGTGTATTTTTCGTTTTTTAAATCATGAAATTCCATTGATATTGTTGATATTTTATCAAAAGTTTGTGAACTCATATTTCCCAATATAAGATATTCAGAACCTTCGCAGTCCATTTTCAGGAAATCAATTTTTCCAACTTTATTTTCTAATATTATTGTATCTAGGGTTTTAATTTCAATTTCCTCATTAGATTTTTCTTTTTTTAGTAATGAGTAATCATGAATTAAAGAATTATTTGAAGTATTTCCTAAATATAGTGTAGCATTCTCATTTTTTGTTCCCAAGGCACAATTTAATGCAACGATATTCTCAATCTTATTTTTGTTAATATTAGAAGTAATTTTCTCAAAATTCATAATACTTGGCTCAACAGCAAATATAGTAGATTGATTATTAGTATTTTTATTTGCAAAAATCGAAAAATATCCATAATGAGCACCTATGTCAATGATAGTAACTTTTTTGTAAAATGGAAAATAATCTGAATATTCTCTTCCTTCAAAAATATCAGACAATATTTGCAACTCGTTTTTATTCAATTTGTATTCAAGGCTTATTTGGTTGGCTTTGCATATTTTATTAAATTTTAGTTGTTTATTTTCGCCAAATAAAGCATTCTTAATTTTAGTAAACATTTGTAAATATTTTTAATTTTCAACAAATATACAACCTAATTCTTTAACCTTCAAATAAAAGTTTTTATGTAAATTGGTATTAAATTTGATATATTTGCTGGAAATTTAATAAATTGTACAGAGCATGACTTTTAATGAATATTTATATACAGATGCCCAAGATATTGAAGTTATATTTAATTATTATTTAGGATTTCTTGGCGAGCTATCTTCAGCTAATTACCCTGAAGATAAACAGCTTCAACTTAAAGGTAGTTGTGATAAATTTCTTAATTCAATAGAACGCTTTACTTATTTTGAAACTTATAAACGTGAAGATTATCAGGAATTGATGGATGACTTAACAAAAGAGCTTCAGGAATTAAAAAATATTGAACGAAAGCCTTTTTTATTAAAAATACTACCGTTTTTCAATAATCAAAAAAAAAAAATATATCGAATACAGGATGTATTTCACGAAGTATATTCCGCTACCATGTCATTAGTGAATGATGCTATTCAAAAGGATTATATTTACGATAAGCTAGAGTTGGGCGATTTTTACGACCCAACAAAATCAAACAAAACAGAAATATCAGAATTAATTAAAGAAGCTATTGAATTAATTTCAGAAGATGCTTCGATTACTGATTCCAGCAAAAAAGCACTAAATAATCATCTTGAAAAAGCTATTCGTGATTTAAACAGCGAACGCACCAACTGGACCCGATTTTTTGGAAAACTAAAAGAAACGTCAGTATTGTTGGCTGCATTAGCCTCAATGGCTGGAAACGCTAATTTATTATATGATGCTATCAATAAACTCGAAAAAGCAGCGATTGTTGTCCGCAAAACTTCGATAAATATTAGTTATAATATACTTAATGAAGTTTTTAATGTGCAAAATATGCAAAATATTGGTTTATTGAAAAACACTATTTTAAAGATAGAAGACCACAGTTTGCAAAATGATATTCCAAATGACGAAATCTCTGAATAATTTCTTATTGTTTTAATCTATTTTTAAATAATTAATCGTTATTAATGTGTTCTCTCCTTCTATTAATTAAATAATACACAGGAATACCCAATATTACTATAATAATTCCAGGCCAAGTATAATTGGGTTTATAAATCAATAAATCAATACAAATTGCAAAGGCTACTATAATATATAAAGCTGGTAGAATCGGGTAGCCAAAAGCTTTATATGGTCTTTCCAAATCAGGCTTTTTTATTCGAAGAACGAACAAACCAATCATTGTAAGTATATAGAATAGTAGCACAGCAAAAACCACATAATCAAGTAAATCTCCATATCTACCTGAAATACAAAGTATGCTTGCCCATATACATTGCAAGATAAGGGCAACACCCGGCACAAAAAATTTATTCATTTTTGCAACTTGTTTAATGAATAAACCATCATTTGCCATTGCATAATAAACCCTTGCACCCGATAATATTAAACCATTATTACACCCAAAAGTAGAAATCATAATTAACACTGCCATAATAATTGCTGCAGAATCTCCAAATATTTGAAAAGCAGCTGCCACTCCCACTCTGTCTGATGAAGCAAATTGAATTCCTCGTCCAACGATATCAATTGCTTCAGGATTTCCTTTAACAGGAAGTAAACCAAGGTAAACAATATTAGCTAGGATATATATAACAGTTACTATCAATACACCCCAAAAAAGACTTAGTGGTATATTTTTTTTGGGCGTTTTCATTTCGCCTGCGATAAAAGTAACATTATTCCATGCATCACTTGAAAATATACTTCCTACCATCGCAATTCCAATGGCAGAAAAAACTGCTAAACCACTTACTTGATGAATACTTATCATTGATGTATTTTTATCTAAAACAGTAGCAGAAACAGTCCAGATATCTGAAAAATTAATGGTCCAAAAATTTAGCTTCGAAGCTGTTATTAAACCTAAAACAATAAGACCGATAATTGCACATAATTTAGCAATGGTAAAACTTACCTGCAAAATTTTACCGTTTTTAATTCCTCTGTAATTAATAAAAGTAAGAGTGATAATACTGATAATAGCGAAAATTTGTGCTGCTGAAACCTGAAAACCAAAAATGTAAAGCAAAATATTTTTTTCGTTTAACACAGGAATAAGAACACCTGTAAATTTAGCAAAAGCAACTGCCACAGCAGCAATAGTTCCTGTTTGTATCACCAGAAACAATGTCCATCCATATAAGAAGCCAACCATGGGATTGAATGCTTCTTTTAAATAAACATATTGCCCACCTGCTTTTGGCATCATAGCAGCTAGCTCCCCATAGCTTAGTGCAGCTATAATTGTGAGAAGTCCTGTGATAATCCACGTTAAAAGAAGATAAAACGGAGAGCCTAGATTTCTGGCAATATCTGCACTTACAATAAATATCCCACTTCCTATCATTGAACCTGCAACTAAAGCTATTCCGGCTATTAAATTAATGCCTTTTTTAAATTCATTTTTTTCTGTTTTCATAATTTTACTATTAATTGCATATAATTAAAGCAAAAAATATTTTTTACTGTTTCAAAATTACACTAAATTTTTCCTGTTTAAATAGTAAATTAAATTTATTTCATTTTTAAAGTAATTATGGGCATTTTATCCAATACAGTCAATGCTAAAAATACAGATACATTAACACCGAAGAGATAAACCTGAAATATCTATAGTATAGGCAAAACTGAAAACAAAAAAGGAGCTTCTCAGCTCCTTTTATTTAATATTAATTTTTAGTATTTCTACTTTATAATTCTCAAAGTATTAATTAACCGCCACTAATTCTACTTCAAAAATCAAAATAGAACAAGGAGGAATCGAGTTTCCTGCACCTCTTTCACCGTAACCTAATTTAGAAGGGATAACTAATTTTGCTTTTCCTCCCACTTTCATCATACTTATACCTTCATCCCAACCAGGTATAACCTGACCTTCTCCTAAAACAAACTCAATAGGCTCATAAGGACGTTTAGGATTATATGTATTTGATTTTTTAGCATCTGATTCAACGCTTGTGTCAAAAACAGTTCCGTTAATTAATTTTCCAGTATAATTAACTTTAACTTTTTTACCTTTTTCTGCTTTAACTCCGGTACCTTTTTTTAGTTCCATATAATACAATCCGGTAACTGTAGGTTTAACTTTAATTTTATTATCAGTAAGATACTTTTCTAAATCTTTACTTTCATTAACCTGAGCTTCTTCAATCATTTTTTGCTGTTTAGCCATCATTTCATTCTTTTCTTTTTCTGCTACTTCTTTAGAAATGATTTCATGTATTTTGATATCATAATATAAAATATCACCTTCTTTAATAAATGGAGGTAATTTCATTCCTTTTTTTAACGAATCAGCACTGATAATAAAAGTTGCACTGTCACCAATTCCCATTAAAGCAAGACCTTCGTTCAAATCACCTTTATAAAATGATGTATCTAATCTAAAAAGTCTTTGTGGATTTCCTGCATTTGTAAATAAAGTTGAATCAGCTGTTCTCACAGTCAATTCTGCAACTAAAATATCACCAAGAGATGGTTTTTTAGCATCTTTATTTTGAGTATGAAATTTGTAATACAGTCCATTATTAGTTTCTTTAAATCCAGGATATTTTGATTTACCGCAAGAAGTAATTATCACCGCCAAAAGGGCAACGAATAAAATTGTAATTTGTTTTTTTCTGTTCATTTTAATTTTAATTAATAATAAATATTTATTTTATTTAATAATTTAGTCAACTGATAATAGTTCTACATCATATACTAATGTGGCTTTTTTGGGTATTTTTTTTTGATCGCCAAGTAAGCCAAAAGCAAGATGCGAAGGTATAATAAATTTTGCTTTGTCTCCAACTTTTAATAATAAAATTCCTTCTTCTAAACCAGTTTCTACTTCTGCTTTTCCAATTACAAATGATTTTACACCATCAATACTTGAATTATAAATAGTTACACCATTTAACAAACTGGTTCTGTAATTAATTTTTATTTTACTATTTTTCCCAACCTGTTTTCCATTACCTTGTTTGTAAATCAAATACCTTAATCCAGAACCAGTTGCATTCATTTTCCAATTGTATCTATTGATAAAATCTTCAATTTGTTTATTTTCGTCAGTTGAAAGAATTTTATTAACATTCATCATTCTTTGATCAACTGTATCTTGATTAAGAACTGCTTTCTGGGGTTTTGAATCTTGCTGATTACAAGAAAGTAACACAAAAATTAGAAAAAAACAGAAAAGTATATTTTTCAGAAGATGTAAATTTTTCATTTTTTACTTTTTTAAAATATCTCCAAATACTATCAAACTGTCTTTGAATTTCTCAACTGTTTCATTTAATGAAAGATAAGATGTTGCACCGGAAGCATTATGATGTCCGCCACCACCAAAAAATGTTCTAGCGAAAACGTTTACATCAACCATTCCTTTTGAACGGAAAGAAATTCGGACTAATCCATCGCGTTCAGTAAACAATGCTGCCAATTTGATATGATTAATAGATAAAGCATAATTTACAACACCTTCAGTATCGCCTACCTGATAATTAAATCTGTCAAGATCAGCTTTAGATAATGAAATATAAGCTGCAGATAAATTATCAATTACTATTAATTTTTCACTCAGACAAAAACCTAGCAAACGCAAACGATTTTCTGAAAAAGTATCATATATTAAATGATGTATTTCTTCTGCATCCATCCCTAGCTTTATTAGAGCAGCAGTAATTTGATAGGTCTTTTCATAATTACATGAATAACTAAAAGAACCGGTATCAGTCATAATACCAGAATAAATACAAGATGCAATATCAATATTTATCAATCTTTCATCACCAATAGCAACAATAAAATCATATACAAGTTCAGAAGTAGATGAAACTTTAATTTCTGAAAATATATAATCAAAAGATGTCAATTCTGGCTGTAGATGATGATCTATTAATATTTTTTTAGCCTTTGCTTTTCTTAAAACGTCTTCTAACTTATCCACTCTGTTTAAAGCATTAAAATCTAAACAGAAAATAATGTCAGCATTTTCTATGAGTTGATTACAAAGATTTTTCTTTAAATTGTAGAGCAATATATTTTCACTTCCTTTCATCCAACCTAAATAATCAGGAAAATTATTAGGGACAATCACGTTTACAACTTGATCTTTAAGTAAAAAATAATTATACAACGCCAAGGATGATCCAAGAGCATCACCATCTGGGTTTGAATGAGAGACAATTACAATGTTTATTTTTTTTTCAAATATGTTTTGTAAGGAAGAGATATTTAAGTTATTCAAGGTGTAAATTTAAGTTAAAAAATAAGTTTGCAAAATTAAAAATAAAAACACAGATTTTATTCATTTGTTTTATTATTTTTACAAACTATAAATTTTAAACAAAATTAAAATGGTTGGAAATATAACTTTTACAATGATAAAGCCTTATGCTGTTGAATGCGGAAATATAGGCACTATTTTAGATATTATTATTACTCATAATTTCAAAATCAGGGCTATGAAATATACAAGACTTTCTCGTAGTCAGGCTGAAAAATTTTATAGTGTTCATAAAGAAAGACCTTTTTTTAACGATTTAGTTGAATTCATGAGCTCAGGTCCAATCGTTGCAGCAATTTTAGAAAAAGAAAATGCAGTGGAAGATTATAGAGAATTAATTGGTTCTACTGATCCTGCAAAAGCTGCCGATGGTACAATCAGAAAGCTATATGGATACTCAGTACAAAAAAATGCTGTACATGGTTCTGATTCTGATGAAAATGCTATTATAGAATCTAATTTTTTCTTCCCAACTTTTGAAAGATATTAATTACTGATTTGTACATATATTAACGTTTTTTTATTAATAGTATTCGTTTTCAAAACGCTATTAACGAAATAAACACTATTTAACAAAATATATTTAGCCTAAAATAAATAGAAAATAGTGATAGATTATTTTTTTATTTATAACTTTGTTCTCTTTTTAAATTCCAAATTATGAAATTGCATTCTATGAAATTCTTAATGAAGAAAGAAAAAATCTTCGTTTTTATTTCTATACACTTTATTTTCTCTATTTTTGTCATTTTGTGAAACTTAATATTTATTTTGTGAAAAAAAAACAAATCAACAGAATCAATTTTTATTTTATAAAAAATACAATTATTCTTTTCCTCATTTTTTTAGTTGTCAATTTAAGCTGGAGTCAATCTTCTAGCATCTTAAGAAAACCAAATTATCATTATGTTGAAGATAATATTATTAAAAAAATCAGTGATTTTGCTTCAAATACTTTAGATAATCAATTAATATTAAATGTTGTATCACCAAATAATACAAGTGATGCTACTATTATTTATTTTATGAATGGCAATAGTAATGGTGTTGATGACTTTGATGCATCAGTATTTCCTGAAGGAAATCCATTAAATACAAAAATCTACTCATTTATAAATGGAGGTAAATATTGTATAAATGCATTAGCTGCATACTCAGCTCCTATTAATATTAGTATCGGATTTGAACCAAAGGTAGATGGAAATTTTACAATTACAGCAGGTGAAATCCAAAGCTTTAACGCTTCATCTTCTATAATATTAGAAGACATTAAAACCAACTCTTTCCAAGATCTTCGCGTTAATCCTATATATTATTTTTCTGCAAACACAACTGATGCTATTAATCGCTTTGTACTTCATTTTAACTTTCCCTATATATGGAATGTAGCTTCAGGAAATTGGAATACAGCAAGTAATTGGAATCCTGTAAGAATAACTCCTTTAAATACCGATATTTTAGTTTTTGATGGATCTATTCAAAATACACCTTCGGTTATACTTGATTTTCCTTCTTTACAAAGTATTGGAAAATTAAAGATTATAAACAATGCTAATGTTTTATTTTCATCATCCAATACGCCCAGAACTATTAATGTTGTGGGAACAAGTTTACTTCCACCACATTTAAGAATAGATTCTTTATCTTCATTGACAATTAATACAGTAAACACAATCTCTGTAAATGTAAGTACAGGTAATCGAGGAAGTATATCAGGAAATGTTACTTTTCAAAATGCATCTCATAAACTAATGGCTACTGATACAAGCGGAATCATATTTAATAATACTTCCGTTTTTACTGCAGGATCTGGTTTCTCTGGAAATCCTTTTGGCACTACAAATCTTAGCTCAATTATTTTTGCAAGCGGATCCTCTTACATTAACATGGTTGATGCAAATCCTTTCGGAGCAACTCAACCCAACAGTGTTGTTAAATTTCAATCAGGAAGTACGTATAAACATAAAAGCTTAGCTACACCGTCATTAAATGGGAGAGTTTTTGCAAACTTTGAATTGGATGCTGTTGGTTTCTCTGATAATAATATTATTGGTAGTGCTGGTGTGAATATTGATAAT
This sequence comes from Bacteroidota bacterium, assembly GCA_013377005.1. Classification (GTDB taxonomy): domain Bacteria; phylum Bacteroidota; class Bacteroidia; order Bacteroidales; family JACABE01; genus JACABE01. Next base: position 14,130 of record JACABE010000029.1, on the reverse strand, counting down.
TTAACCATTACGAATTGTACCTTGATAGGAATAAATTTAACTGGCACAACTAATATCAAAGGCAATATTGCTGTAAGTAATGGAGAATTAAGTTTTTCTCCTGCTACTTCTACTATAATTAACCTTAATGGTACTTCTCCTCAAACAATCGCTGGATCTGGCACTTTAACAATTGCTTCTAATGCTCATTTTGTGGTTAATAACACTGTTATTATTGATAAAAGCATAACTTTTGGAGGAAATTTAACTATAAATGCAAACAAAACACTGACAATAATTTCAGGTAAACTATTAAATGTTAATGGTAATTTTTTAATTAAATCTGACGCAACAGGTACGGGTTCTCTCATTCATAGTAATACATTAATTGGCACGATGGAACGTTATATTCCTATAGCAACCAGTGATGATTTTCATTTATTAGCATCTCCTATCGCTAGTCAAGAAATTAATAATGAATTTAATCCACAAGTTCAAAGTTTCTATACTTGGAACGAAACTAATGGAAGTTGGTTAGCTTTTGAAGATCCTAGTTTTGGTACAATTAATGGTGGAAATAACTTTTTACAAGGCAAAGGGTATGCAGTTTCATATTCATCCACATCTACAAAAAGCTTTACAGGAGTCTTAAATCAAGGTACTATTAGTACTAATTTAACTTTTACTCCTGGCAGTTACGAAGGATGGAATCTACTAGCAAATCCATACCCATCTGCTATTAATTGGAATACAGCATCCGGATATTCTAGAGCCATGCTTGAAGATGCTGGAGTTGGAAATTATGCATACTGGATTTGGAATCCAACGAATGGAAACTATGGAACTTATATTTCAAATGGATTTTTTGGTACAAATGGTGTTTCTAACTTTATTGCACCTGCTCAAGGATTTTGGGTAAAAGCTATTTCTACTTCTTTTCCTTTCAGCATTAATAATTATGCAAGAGAGCATGCTTCACAAAATTGGTTAAAATCATGCACAAGTAGTTCTAATACAATTCGTTTAAATGTTTCATCTACAGAAAATAACTATACTGATGAAATGATAGTTAGCTTTGGTTACAATACCGATTTGGGAGGAGCAGAAAAAATGTTTAGCCTTTATCATGATGCTCCTAGTATATTTTCCAACAAATTAAATAAAAACTGGAGTATTAATAACTTAACCTCAATTATTAATAATACTATTGTTCCCGTTAGTTTTAAAGCTGGCAAAAATGGAATCTTTACAATAAGTGCAACAGAATTAAATAGTTTTACAAATGCAACTTATATATATTTAAAAGATCTGACTACGAATACCCTTAGCAATTTAAATCAAAACCCTAATTATACTTTTGCTGCTAATTATAACGATGACGTTCATCGTTTTCAATTAATATTTGCTTTATCATCATTAGATGTTTCAAACAAGACAATAAAGAACACAAATATTTATTCAAATAATAAAACTATTTATATTAATAGCAATGAAACTATCAAACAAATAGCTATTTATAATACAATGGGTCAATTAATAAAAAATGTTGAAAATTCAACAGGAAGTATTATTATTTCTATGAATGATAATACATCTGGTTACTATATTGTCAGGGTTATCTGTAAGAATAATGTTTATTCAGAAAAAGTGTTCATTAAATAAAATGCTGTTTTTTTACTTCAAAACCTATTTATTATTATTTTAAACTCATAAAAAGCTAAATCTTCTACAAGACACTACATATGAAGCAAATGTCCCATTTTTTCTTGTTTAGTTTTTAAATATTCAAAATTAAATTTATTAGGTTCAATAATAAGAGGAATTGTTTCAATTATTTCAATTCCGTATGCAGTTAACCCAACCTTTTTTACAGGATTATTACTTATCAATTTTATTTTATGAGCTTCTAAATCTCTTAAAATCTGAGCACCAATACCATAGTCACGTTCATCTGGTTTAAAACCCAGTTCTTCATTAGCTTCCACGGTATCTTTCCCCATTTCTTGCAAATGATAAGCTTTAAGTTTATTTAATAAACCTATCCCTCTACCCTCTTGGTTCATATATACAATGATTCCTTTACCTTCTTTATCAATCATTTCCATTGAACGATGCAATTGTTGGCCACAGTCACATTTATAGGAAGCAAAAATATCTCCAGTAACACAAGAAGAATGGACTCTTACAAGAATTTCTTCATTTTTCTCCCAACTTCCTTTTACCAATGCTAAATGAGTATCTCCTGTAGTTAATTGTGTATATGCATGAAGTTTAAAATTTCCAAATTCAGTTGGAAGATTTACAATTTCCTCTCTTCTTATAAGGCTTTCATTTTTAATACGATAAGCAATTAAATCCTTAATAGTAATAATTTTAAGATTAAACTTTTTAGCAATTACTACTAATTGAGGTAAGCGAGCCATCGTTCCATCTTCATTCATAATCTCAACCAAAACACCCGCAGGAAATAATCCCGACATACGAGCAAGATCAATGGTAGCTTCTGTATGACCGGCACGTTGAAGAACACCTCCTTTTTTTGCTCTTAACGGAAAAATATGTCCGGGACGTCCAAAATCGGAAGGTTTCGTTGAAGTATCACATAAAGCTTTAATAGTTTTTGATCGGTCACTCGCAGAAATCCCTGTAGTACAACCCTGGCCCAAAAGATCTATAGAAACAGTAAATTGAGTTTCATGAGCAGATGTATTATTAGAAACCATCATATGAAGGTTTAATTCATCACATCTTTCTTCATTAACTGGTGCGCAAATTAATCCTCTACCATGCATAGCCATAAAATTAACTATCTCTGGAGTAATAGTTTCTGCAGCAGTAATAAAATCACCTTCGTTCTCACGATCTTCATCATCAATTACTATTAAAACGTTACCTTTTTTGAAGTCTGAAATTGCTTCTTCAATTGTATTTAATGTGTATTCCATTTTTATTTACCTGTCAAAATATCTGCAAAAGTAATTCTTTTTTAGATGTATTACAAGTATGCTCATCCCTTTTTATATTTTCATATTTTTTTGTTTTAAGAAAAGATTATTCTAAAATTATAATAGAACATTATAATTTTATCGGACTAAAGTAACACAACCTGTTTCTTTTTGAGAAAGACCCAATGCATCGGTATAATTAATTTTCCAAACATATACTCCATCAGGACAATCATCTCCATTCCAAGTTCCATTCCAACCATTATTATAATCTTCAGAATAAAAAATCATTTGTCCTAAACGATTAAAAATCATCATTTCAAATTTTCTTTTATTAAAATCTACACTCACAGGCATAAATACATCATTATAACCATCATTATTAGGAGTAAAAGCATTAGGGACATAAAATGTAGATTCTCTTAATATTACGACTTCTTCAGTAGATTCGTCTGAACAACCATAATCTGAAGTAACTTTAAGTTTTGGATAATAAGTACCTTCTTTAATGTAAGTATGAATTGGAGCTTGAATGATTGAAGAGTCGCCATCTCCGAAATACCATTTCCAGTTTGAAGTTTCTAAAGAATTATCATAAAAAGAAATGCTCGAATTCAAAATAGTAGTTTTTGATGGTGTTAAAGTAAAAATAGCTTCAGGATTCGGATGCACTACAATCATATTTGGAATAGTTAATGTATTATTACAACCATTGTTAGATGTGGCATTAAGTGAAACATTATAACTTCCTGCATTAAGGAATGTATGTCCTACAATACTTGTATTCGCGATTGAAGTATTTCCATCATCAAAATCCCAATTCTGGATAGAGATATAACCAGAATCAACCGTTGATATATTTGTAAAATTCACATAAACAGGAATACAGCCCTCTATAATATCCGATGTAAAATTAATTACTGGCAATGGAGAAATTTTAACAATCTTATTTACAGAATCAGAACATCCCATATCTGTTGTTACAATATACCGAACAGTATAATTTCCTAAGGTATTATAAATTGTACTTTGATTTAATGTATTTGCTACATTTCCATTTCCAAAATCCCAATACCATTGTACAATATTACCTGATAATACAGTTGATAAATCAACAAATGTTTTTGCAACACCAATGCAAACATTATTGTTATCAAAATCTGCAATTGGTTTTGGATATACTGTAACTATTTTATTAATTGTATCAGAAATGCCAAAAATTCCTGTAACGATTAAACGAACATTATAAGTTCCTGAATTTACATATTGATGTTGAGGATTTTGAAGTATTGAAGTCGAACCATCGTCAAATTTCCAGTTCCAACTTAAGATACCATTACCTGTATTAATAATTGAGCTATCAGTAAAGTAAGTAAAAGATTTTTCACATGCGGATGAAAACGTAAAATTAGCGTGAATAAAAGGAGAACACACAACTACAGGAATTTCCACTGTATCTTTACAACCATTTGTATCAGAAACAATCAAACGACTATTATAAGTATTTATACTTAAAAAACTATAAACTGGGTTTTCTAAATTACTATACCCAATACCATCTCCGAATATCCAATTCCAACTGTTTATTGCAGCTGGACTACCAACAGATATATTTGTAAAATGAGTAGCATTAGGATAAGGCACAACAGACGCAGAAAAATTTGCAATAGGTAAATTAAAGATTACTATGGTATTAGTTTTTGTATTTACGCAACCATGAATATCTGTTATTGTTAATGTTACATTATAAACGCCTGGGTTTAAATATAGATGTGTTGGATTTTGAAGTGTACTGCTTGTTCCATCACCAAAACTCCAAATCCTATTTACAATTGCATTACCATTTGAAAAAGAGGAATCTATAAACCTCGAAGTATCTCCTAAACAATTATTAGTAATATGAAATTTTGCAACAGGAATTGGATAAACTTCAATTGTTTTAGAAATCGTATCTGAACAGACATAATTCTTTACAGTTAAATGAATCGTAAAAACGCCTGAATTAGCATAAGCATGAGAAATAGTTGGTAAATAAAAAGCTGGATTTGAAACAAATAAACTATCCCCATCACCAAATTCCCAAAGCCATGAATTGATAGAACTAACTGAGTTTAATGAAGAATCTGAAATTATTACAGGATAAGCTGAGCAAATATTACCAACATTAAAATTTGCTAATGGTATTGAATTTACGGATACAGTTTTAATTATAGAATCAGAACATCCATTTGCATTAACAACAATTAGCTTCACATGATAATTACCAGATGAAGGATATAGATGTGAAGGATTAGGCAATGAGGAAGTGTATCCATCTCCAAAATTCCAGAAATAAGAAATTATACCAGATGCAGAATATGTATTATTTGTAAATCTTGTTGAATCGCCTTTGCAAACAAATGTTGATAAAAAGTCAGGAAGAGGTTTTGTATTTACAATTATATTATGATGAATTGTTTCTGAACATCCGTTAGTATCAAAAACAGTTAATGAAACATTATAAATTCCTGCATTTGAATAGGTGTGTTGTGTGTTATGTAATGCTGATGAATTACCATCTCCAAAATCCCATAGCCTGCTTGAAATCTGAGTATTTTGAATCAAAAAATTATCATAAAAATGAGTACTTAATCCTAAACAAACTGTATCAAAATGAAAATCATACGACATTGAAGGATTTATATATATTTCTTTAGATAATGTAGATTTACAGCCATTAATATTAGAAACTGTAAGAGATGCATAAAAAGTATCTATTACTGTATAATAATGTATAGGATTTTGTATGCTAGAAGAATATGAATCTCCAAAATTCCAGTTCCAAGTTACATTTGAACTCCCATGTGATATTGAATGATCTGTAAAATTAATTAACCCACTGGCACAATTTCCATGGAATAAAAAATTAACTTCTGGTATAGAGTCAACTAAAATAGGAAAAGTAGCAGAATTACTACATCCATTAATATCTGTAACACTCAAAGTTGTATTAAAAATGCCTGCATTTAAAAATAAACGCTGTGGATTTTGCATAGTTGATGAAGCACTTCCTCCAAAATTCCAATTCCACATTGTCAAGATACCACCATTACTATAAGATAAATCAGTAAAATGCGTTAAAAGTCCTAAACAACTAGTATCAGATTTAAAAAGCACAACGGGTTGTGGATGAATTAACAACGGATGATAAACTGTATCTTTACATCCTAAAATATCTTTAACTATTAATCTTACAATTAAGGATGTATCATTTGTAATATTTGAATAAGAATATATAGGATATTGTTGTGAATTGCTAATTCCATTTCCAAAGTTCCAATTCCATGCTACTATACTCCCTGCTTCACTATTTGAAATATCAGACAAATGAACTGATGAATTATTGCAAACAGTATCACTAATAAAATCAGCTACTACCGGAGAGAAAATTTTTAATTGATTCACTGAAGTATCCGAACATCCATGATTGTCGGAAATTATTAAACTAACATGATAATAAACAGATGTAATAACATTAGCAAATTTATGTGATGGGTTTTCTGAATTTTCAATTGTACTTCCATCATCAAAATTCCAATTCCACGAAATAATGTTAGAACCTGAAGAAGTTGAATGATTATAAAAATGAGTAGTATCTCCATAACATACGGTATCAGAATAAAAAATTGCAATAGGATTTTGATATACTGTAACAATATGTGAAATACTATCCTTAATGCCATTATCATTAGTTACTGTTAACCACGCCGTATAATTTCCAGCAGAGACATATTGATGAATAGGATTTTGAATATTAGAAGTATATCCATCTCCGAACTTCCATTGCCAATCAATTATATCTCCTACTAAACTTAACGAATTATCAATAAAATGGGAAGTATCACCCAAGCAAACAGGAGCAACTAAAAAATCAGGAGTTGGCAATGGGAATACAAAAACATCTTTAATAATAGTATCTTTACACCCATTACTATTTTTAACTATTAATCGAACGCCATAAGTCTCAGGCAAGTTATATAAATGTTGCGGATTTTGAAGAGTAGATGTCAAAGTATCACCAAAATCCCATTTCCAATCAATAATATTTAATGAATTAGCTATTGACATATCTGTAAAAGAAGTAGTATTGCCTATTTGAACATTGTTAACTGCAAAATCAGCAATAGGCAATGTATCAACTTTTATTATTTTTATAATACTATCAACACAACCGTAAATATTTTTCACTTGCAGCTGAACATTGAAATAACCATAATTATTAAATACATGAGATGGATTAATCAAAGAAGATACTGCAGCATCTCCGAAATTCCAGTTCCAATTGCTAATTAAATAGCTAGAATCTATTGTTAAATTGACGAAATGTGTTGCTTCACCAAAACAATTAGTATCAAAACTAAAGTTAGCTATGGGGAAAGGTGAAATAAAGATATGTTTAATGGTATCTCCCTTACATTGATTAGAATCAACAACATGCAATTGAACAGAATAATTTCCTGAAGTTAGAAAAATATGACTAGGTTGTTGAATTGAATCAATACCTCCATCGCCAAAACCCCAATGCCATTTCATTGTAGGAGTCAAAGTATTTTGTGATGTGAAACTAATCTGTGTATTTACACAGTAAGAGTTTAATGTAAAATCAGGTTTAGGTAATTGATAAACACGAATATTAATTGTTGTATCATTATTACATCCATTTGATTTTATTGCATTTAAAGTAACATTAAAGACGCCTGAATTATGATACAAATGCTGAGGATGTTGTGCATTTGAAGTATCTCCATCGCCAAAATTCCATTGCCAGCTTGTAATTGATGCACCTGTAGTTGTAGAAATATCAGAAAAAATGGTATTATTTCCTAAACAAACAGCATTAGCAACAAAATTTGGATAAGGAATGGTATCAATAATTACGTTTTTAGAAACTGAATCCAAACAACCATAAATATTGCTTATAAGTAATTTTGCAGTATAAATTCCGGCGTTATTGTATAAATGAATAGGATTGGTATTATTTGACATGCTTACATCACCAAAATTCCATTGCCAGCTATTTATTGAATATCCTGAATCAATTGACATATCCGTAAAATGAGAATTATTTCCAAAACAAACCGTATCAGAAATAAAATTTGCTTTGGGTATCGGACTGATAAATATTGTTTGCAAGGTATCATTTTTGCAACCATTAATATCTTTTACAGTTAAATGAACATTGTAATTTCCAGTTTGAAAATAAGTGTAATAAGGATTTGACAAATAACTTGAATCGTTATTTATTCCAAAATTCCATTTCCAGTTTGTATAAGCAGGGTTTGCTGATAAAGTTGAAAAGCCTGACAGTTGACCTTTACATGGCTTATTAACAATAATTGAAGGCGTTGGTAAAGACAAAACACTTATAGGAATGATTGTATCTTTTTTACATCCTTTACTATCAGTTACTATTAGTTTTGCATTATAATTTCCTGAATTCGGATAAACATGATTTGGATTAACTTGCAGTGAATTATTGCCATCGCCAAAGCTCCAGTTCCTTATTGTTATACTTGCTCCCGATGCAGTAGAAAAATCAGTGAATTTTGTAGTATCACCCTTACAAACTACCGTTGACGTAAATAAAGGTGATGGAAGAGTATTCAGAATAATAGTATGTACAGTTGAATCAATACAACCATTGATATTGGTAACTTTTAGCTTAACATTATATGCTGAATAAATATTAAATGTGTGGTTGGCATTTGTAGTTGTAGCTGTAAAACCATCTGAAAATTCCCATACTGAAGTAAATGGAATACCCTGACTATTGGTAGTATTAATGAAATGAGTTGGTGTTTTGTAACAAACGGTATCTAAAGTAAAAGCAGCTATAGGAACAGGGCCTAAATAGATATTTATTATGGTATCATCTTTACATCCATTTATATCAGTAATGCTTAAGTTAACAGGATAAGTGCCAGTTCCGGCATAATTATAAATAGTATCGCTTTGAATACAACTCCCAATTCCGTCACCCATGTTCCAGTGAAATGAATTTATATTGCCTCCGACAGGAATTGAATTATTGGTAAAAATTCTCTGATAACCTGAACAAACAGTATCTGTATAAAATGAAGCTATCGGCTTAGGATACACAAAAACTTTGATAGTGGTATCTTTCTGACAATTTTTACTATTAAAAACTGTTAACGTAACATTATAGATTCCAGAAGAGTGATACACATGAAATGAATTTTTTGTTGTACTTATAGCACTACTGTCTCCAAAACTCCAGTTGTAAGAAACAAGACTATCTGAATTTGCTTTTGAAATATTAGTAAAAAATGTAGTATCACCTAAACAGGTATTGGAATGTAAAAAATTTACTTCAGGTAAAGAATCAATAATTATGGTATGCGTAACAACATCCGTACAACCTAAACTTCCGCTTGCTGAAAGTGTAACAATATATTGCCCTGGAAGTAAATAAGTATGTTGAGGGTTTTGCATCGTAGATGAAGCCCCATCCCCAAAATCCCAGGTTCTTGATACAATTGTACCTCCGGGTGCTGAAGAAGAATCTGTAAAATGAGTAGCATTTCCAAAACAAACAGTATCAAAGAAAAATACAGCATTTGTTTCAAAAACAAAAACCTTTAATGTATCATTGCTACTACCGCATCCCGGAAGGCCTGTAGAAGGAAGTGAGTTATTTTCTGCTTTCAAAACAACATCAAACGTTCCGGGTAAATTATATATATGATCCTGATTAGGTATTGGATTTTGTAATGTTGCCATTACTATTGAGGTAGATGTATCTCCAAAATCCCATGTGTAAAGTGTACGGGGATTTGCAGCACAATAATTTGGGATGGTCTGATTTAAAAAAGTTACAGGATTGCCAACACATACTGAATCATCCACGATATCAATGCCTGCTTTTGGCGGAGCAAATACATTAATTGGACCATAACTTTTAAATGGTGAACCACATTCATTTTTGGTAGTAAGTTTTATATTATAAGGTTGTTGCAAACCATTGATACAAGTAGTTTTTGTATAATAATGTCTTAATGTATCACCCGGCAATGCTCCTATTGGCAATGTATCTGTTATGTTGTCACCCCAGTTAATATAGGTAATGGTATTAGGAGTAATACTCAAGCTGTTATTAATAGTAAATACTTCAAAAGGAACACATCCTGAACTAAATGATAACGAAGAAAACTCAGGAAGAGGAATCGTAATAATTTCAAAAGTATCTTTAAATGTAGTGTAACAGCCATTATAACCCATTGCTTTAATAGTAATAGGAAAGTTATTTACTGTATTATAAACGTGAGTAATAGGTGTAATACTAGTAAAAGGATTAGTTACTGCAACAAAACCACTCCCATTTCCCCAATCAATTTGATAAGACGAAATCTGAGAAAGATTGGAATAATTATAAATATTTGCGGTATCACTTACCGTAGCTATCACATTTTCACACCGTCTGAAATTTCCTATCTCTACAAAATCGGCAAGAGGACTTTGTTTAATTACTATAGGATGAATAATTGTATCAATACAATTATTCTGATCCGTAACTTTCAGCATAATATTAAATGTTTGGAAAGCGGTACCAATGGCAGTATAAAAATTATGCGAAGGATTGAGTATAGTATCCGATACATTATTATAATTTGCACCATCTCTGAAATACCATTGATACGATAGCCCTGCTCCTACCGATGAATTTGCAAAACCAATAATCTGGCTGGGACAAACACTATCAGCACTGGCAACAAATTGTGCAATTGGCGTTGCTAATACCACCACTGTAGATGTTTTAACTGAAAAACATCCAGAGCTATGCAATAATGTTAAAGTTACAGTGTAATTTCCTGTCGAAGCATAAGTATGATCTGGATTTTGAGAAGTATCGCCATCGCCAAAATTCCAGTAGTAAGAAGAAATACTTCCGCTATATACACTCGAAGCATTTGTAAAATGAATATTATTAGTGTTGCAATCCTGAGAAAATGTATAATCAGCCACAATGGTATCTGCATTGCATTCTTGAGCATACAATTGATTTAACGACACACAAATCAATAGTAATAAATAGATTATATTTTTTATTAGTTTTTTATATAAACAGAAAATATTAAGTTCCTTCATAGTTATACCTTCATCATAAAAAAGTTTACTGATATTACATCCAACGGTTACAATATTACTGATTTTTTTGTCCTTTTATATTACAAAATAAAAGATATTATTTACATGATTAATTGATATTAATCATTTAATCATTTATTCATTTATTCAATTAATCTTTTAATCCGTTTTTCATTTTATTGTAAACATTGTAAAAATACAATATCTACAAGCTTTTCAGTGTAAGATATAGACTAAATATTTGTAAGATATTTCTTACAGAACAATTTTAAAAAATGTCAATAAATTTTAATTTTCGGAGAGAAAAGTATTAGGAGGATAGTATTTCTAAAATAGAGAATAAAAATTTAGAACGTTGATAATATAAGGTTCAAAAAATCAAAAATTGTAGTAAGTCAAAAAAATAAATATCAATATGGTAAATAAAAGAAAATAAGTGGCTTTGTTACAAAGAATAAGTAAACCAATTAATATAAAGTAATTTAAGCTGGTGGTTCATAGTAGCCCAAACAAGATGGAACACTAGATTGCAGGAATAGCTGGGCAAAGCTCGTAGCGTTCCATCATTTTTAGATTATGTATATAAGAGATGAAAATTAAAATAAAACTTGAGGTCACAGTTTGTGACCTCAAGTTTTATTTTATTACTTTTGTAATTTCAAAATGGAAATAAAATGAATGAGAACAATAAAATAATAATTCTACCTGATGAAGTAATTATGAGTAAAATTCTTTTAATTAGAGGTCAAAAAGTTATGATTGACCGTGATTTAGCAGAATTGTATGAAGTAGAAACTAAAGTACTCAAACAAGCAGTAAGACGAAATTTAGATATTTTTCCAGAACATTTTATGTTTGAATTGACGGAGGATGAATTTAATAACTTGAGGTCACAAATTGTGACCTCAAGTTGGGGCGGGCAAAGATACTTACCTTTTGTTTTTACAGAACATGGTATTTTACAACTCGCAAATGTAATTAAAAGTACTCGAGCTAGAAAGATAAGTATAAGAATAATAGAAGTCTTTATAAAGATGCGTGAAATGCTTATCTCTCATAAAGAATTATTCGCAGAACTTGAACAAATTAAAAAACAAATATCAAATCACGACGATCAATTCATGCTAATTTTTGAATACTTAAAACAATTTGAAGAAGCTAAACAACAACATTTAGAGCAAGCAAACCGCAAGAAAATAGGTTATCGAAAATCCGAAGAATAACATTAAAACAAATATCTGCTACTATAAATATATTTAAAATGTAACTTGGTTTTGTCATTAATTAATTCGTAATTTTACAAATCATAAAATTAATAATCATAAAATATTTGGAATCAATACAATACATATCAAATTCTTGCTCAAACGAGTGTCGGTTCGGATTTAATGGGAAAGAAAATGACAACGAAGTTTACGATATTGGAAACTGGCAAGATTACGGCATGAGAATGTACAATCCAAGAATTGGTCGCTTCCCAAATCCTGATCCTTTGTTTAAAAAATATCCTGAATTAACTACTTATCAGTTTAGTAGCAACAGTCCTATACAATATATTGATTTAGATGGATTAGAAGGAGCTAGTCCTTGGGCAATGCGTTATGCTATGGGAGATAAAGCTTATGAATCGGCTTATCAAAGTCAAAATCATATTTTGGTGAAATTTACCGACAATGCTGTAAGAGGTACTGCTAATACTATCTTATTCGTTGCTTCTGTACCTCAGGTTGTTATTGGAAACATTGCTGCTGGTGGTGATAGATTAAAATACCCGAGCTGGGGGATTCCCATACAAATTAATGAAAATTGGGACAGAGAGCAAAAAATTAGCTGGATGGATGAAGAACCTGATAATAAAGCTGTAACAGAAATGCTTGGAAATACTTTTTCTGCGGTCACATTTTTCACTCCTATTTCTCAGTCTGAAAATGCAATCGTAAAGAACGTTGAAAACTTTGTTACTACAAATGCGGCATCAACAGCTGTTAATGAAGTATTAGAGTTACCAACAAAAACAAGTCAGGGAACAGCACAAGAAACTAAATCAGACGGAAACAAAGATACAAAAAGTACATCAAAAGCAAAGTACAATCCAAAAGAGCATATACCTTATAAACAAGCTTCAGATAAAAAAACTAGTGATATTCCTTTTGTTCGAAACGACTTATAATCAATTGATTTTATGAAAGCAATAAAAATAATTTTTACTTTATTCTTAATCAGTATCCTATATTTCATTGTTGTATATTTTAGATGGACTTTTTCACATAAAGAAAAGGGAATAAAATATTATATGACCGATTTAAGGTTGAATTATTTTCTTGCTTGTTTATTTTTAGCTATAATTACAATTATGATTTGTGCTTTTTGGGGAATAGATAGTGTTAATTATTTTTTTGGTTTAAAATGGCTTATTAATTAGAAATTTTAATAATATGTACCAAAAATTTAAAAATGAAAATTCTATTAAAAATTAAGCATTGGCAGTTATTTCTAATTTTATTTTTACCATGTTATTTTGTAAATTCAAAAATTACCATGGATTTAATTACTATATTTTTATTGATTGTTTTTTCTCTATGGGTTTATTCAATAGGTGTCTTGGGACAATTAAAAAATAAAGAATTAGGATTTGAAAAAAAAGTATCAACTTACTTTAAAATAAATTGTTTTTTATTACCATTAACTTGGTTGATAGTTCAACTATCTCAATTTAAAATAACAATTTTTATTAGTAGTATTTATTTTTGGGTTGCATTATTTTATATAATTTACTTTGTTTCAATAACTATTGTAACATACAGCAATAAAAAAAATGCAAAGTTTAAGGAAAGTATTTTGACAATGATAGGATTTTTGATTTTCCCTGTAGGAGTTTGGTTTATTCAACCAAAGGTAAATAGAATAATTTAAAAATAAACTACTCTTTCTACGGAAAACCGTAATAAAAGTATCCGGATATCCGGAAAATAGAGTAAGTCAATAAGATAAAATATCGAGTTAATTTTATTGTTTTAAATCAATTAGTAAATAAAGGAAAATTAGGAGTTTTGGTGTAGAT
>JACABE010000028.1:2726-57387 GCA_013377005.1 Bacteroidota bacterium | reverse complement strand
CTCAAAAAAAACTCAATTGAAGACTTTTGTTAATTCTATTTATAGAGGAAATATAGGAATTTGTTATTACAATATAGATTCTATTGAAGAATCAAAAATATATATTGAAAAAGCGTTAAAAATTAATCCTAATTATGCTAAAGCACATTATTATTACGCAAATATTTTTTATTATAAACTAAATAACTTCAATAAAGCTAAAGTTCATTATAAAGTAGCACTAAAACTTGATTCGAATTTTATTGACAATCAGATTGATTATGCATGTCTTCTTACAAATATATTTAATGAGAATTTAGAATCAAGATATCATTTTGAAAAAGCACTAAAACTTGATTCAAATAATATTTATGCCCAAAATGGATATGCATGGCTACTCGAAAATAATTTTTATGATTACATTGGAGCAAAAACACATTATGAAAAAGCTTTAGAAATTAATCCTAATTTTGATAATGCAAATTATAATTATGCATTATTGATTATGGATAAATTTGGCATGTATTATAGTGCAAAAAAATATTTAGAAATAGCTTTAAATATTGATTCCAACAACGCCAATTTTCAATATAGTTATGCATGGCTACTTGAAAACAATTTCAACAATTACATTGGAGCAAAAACACATTATGAAAAAGCTTTAGAGTTAGATTCTAATTTAATTGATGCTCATAATTGTTATGCATGGATTCTTGCAAACATTTATAACGATTCAATGCAAGCAAAAACACATTATGAAAAAATATTTAAAATTAACCCTAAACATGCTGGAGCACTTTGTGATTATGCACAATTACTTTCAAATAAATTCAAAGAATACAAAAAAGCTAGAAAATACTTTAAATTATCAATTAAATATAATCCTAATTATATAAATACTCATTATTATTATGCTAATCTTCTTAATGAAAATTTAAACGACTATATTAATGCAAAAAAACAGTATAAAAAAGCATTAGAAATTGATTCTAACTATTATGATGCACTAATAAATTGTGCTTTTTTACTTTATGAAAGATTTAATGATACTATAAATGCAAAGAAAGATTTGAAGAGAGCCTATAACATCAATTCTCATGGGTTTTATACTTTAAATTATTTTGTATCAAGTTTTAAAAATAGCAGTGATAGTATTGATGTCGAAGAAGAAAAAACAAATAATGAAAAAGTATTGAGTATAATCCCGGATTATATTGATGCTCATATCTATAATGCTTTTTTCATAGGATATACACTTAGAGATAGTATAAATGCAAAAAAATATTTTGAAAATACAATAAAGG
The DNA here is from genome assembly GCA_013377005.1 of Bacteroidota bacterium. Taxonomy (GTDB): domain Bacteria; phylum Bacteroidota; class Bacteroidia; order Bacteroidales; family JACABE01; genus JACABE01. Next base: position 56,104 of record JACABE010000028.1, on the reverse strand, counting down.
TTGATACAAATTATGCAAATACATATTATGCATATGCTTGGCTACTTACTGATAAATTTAAAAACTATAAAAGTGCTTGTGAACAATATGAGAAATTATTAAAAATTGATTCTACCATTGGATCTGCACATTTAGATTATGCTATATTATTAATATCAAAATTAAATGATAGCATAAAAGCAAGAAGACACTTTGAAAAAGCAATTGAAATTGATTCAAATAATATTTATGCCCAAAATGGATATGCTTGGCTTCTTGAGAACAAATTTAATGATACTATTGGAGCAAAAAAACACTACGAAAAAGCTTTAAAGATCAATCCATACGATTTCAATGCTAATTATCATTACGCATTATTTATTTCTAAAAAGTGTAATGACTACTATAATGCAAAACAATATTTTAGAGAAGTAATTGAATTATATCCATATTTTGAAGAAGCTTATATAGCTTATACTGATATGCTTGTTTATAAACTTAATGATAGTATTGAAGCAAAGAAGTATTATGAAAAAGTGTTAGAAATCAATTCAAATAATGTTTATACTCAAAATAATTACGCTTGTTTACTTGCGTACAAATTTAATGATAGCATTGGTGCAAAAGAGCATTGTGAGAAAGCTATAAAAATAGATTCGAACAATATCTTTGCTCAGAATAACTATGCTTGGCTTCTCGCATATAAATTTAATGATATAACAGGAGCAAAAACACATTATGAAAAAGCATTAGAGATTGACTCAAATAATATTAATACACTTTCTCACTTTGCTTTATTACTTGCACAAAATTTTAATGATAACATTAGATCAAAAAAATATTTTGAAAAAGCAATGCAGATTGACTCAAATTACGCTGATATACATTTAAATTATGCTTGGTTACTCAAAAATAAATTTAATGATTGGAATAGTGCGGAAGCATATTATCTAAAAGCAGTCAAACAAGATCCCAAAATACAAACAAAAGAAAGAGACAATTATTATATTGGTGTATGGAAATAATAAAATCAATTTAATTATAAATAGCTGATATCAATAATCATACTGTGTGTACCTTTCTTTCTCTTTCTACTATGGGGGTTTGGGGGTTTACCCCCAACAAGATAGCGAGTGGATAGTATCACCTAAGTGTACTGTCCACTCGCTATCTTGCTGTTCAAGCGAATTTGGCTGTTTCATCTGTAATTTATATTGTTAAAGGACAAAAATGTGTCCTTTATAAATTGAGAAAATTTATATTTAAATGTCCTTTGTAAAAATTTCTGATGTGAGTTGATTACAGAAAACAAGTTGCGAGTATATATCATATTAACAATGAAGACCTGAACATTAATCCGTTCCCAATTTAATATGGAAGTTAACACTTCATATCTACAAGCTTTGTTTTAAAAATAAAATCTACCGCTAAAAACATTCACTCACAAAGCAGATATATTTTACCTTCATTTCATAGTTAAGGGGCTAAATAGCACCAGTTTTTTATAAAAAAAATGTTGTTGGTTTTAAATAAATTGTAAATTTGTAAAAAAGATATTTGTCAGGACTATACAACCAAATATGGAGGTAAAAGATGATTTTGTCAGATTTATAATAATATTTACACAAGCATAGTAAACAAGAAAATTAAACAATATGGCAAAAGTTAAAACAATATATTCGATAAAAGGTGTCTTCACAAAGTTATTAGAGGATGCTAATAAAGATAATTTTCTTATTCCTGCTTACCAAAGAGGTTATAAATGGACATCAAAGGATGAAAATAGTCATGTGAAAGTTTTAATGAAAGACTTGTTTTCCGCATATCAGAATTCTTCTGAAAGATATTATTTGCAATTTATTACCTTGAAAGATATTGATGAAGTATTTGAAGTAATTGATGGACAACAAAGATTGACAACTCTAACAATATTGTTCAGTTTATTCTTTGCTAATGATAAAATTTCTTCCCAAGAGAATTTTGTAGAAAACAAACTTATTTATCAAATCAGAAAAAACTTTATTGAAGAATTTATATATAATGAAATTGACAAGTTAATCTCTGCTTATAGTTGGGATGATTTTTCTTTACAAAACCCTTCCCATAATAATCAAGACGTTTTTTATATTTTTCACGCAACTAAAACAATAAATGAAATTTTGAATGAAATTCAAAAAGACACTGATTTATTTGAGTTTTACAAGTATGTTTCAGATAAAGTTCAAATTATTGTGAATATCCTTGATAATGAAATGAATAGTGAGAAAATATTTGTCAATGTTAATAAAGGAGTAAAATTAAAGGATGAAGACCTCGTAAAAGGACTTTTGATAACAAAGATTCCTTTAGATAATAAAAACGAGCAATATCGATTGACGGAAAATGAGATTAATGAGATTCGAACAACATTAGGTAGACAATGGGATGAAATGTCTCAATGGGCAGTTAGAAAAGAAATTACTGCATTTTTTCAACCAAATGATAGTGGGATAGCATGGATAATTAAATTAGCATTTCCGAAAGTAAGTGAATTAGATACTGAAAATCCTGTTTTTACCTTTCTCTTTGAAAAGTATCAAAAAGGGGAAAAGGCAAAGAGTATTTTTGAAAAAATATATTCAACAAAACAAATTTTGGACGACTGGTATAATATACCTGAAATTCACAATTTATTAGGATTCTTAATTCATTCAAAAAGCACACACAATCTTATTAGTATTTGGGCAAAACACGGAGCACTTAAAACTAAAGATGAAATTATTAAGAAATTGAAGAAATTAGTTAAAGATGAAATTCCGTACAATGAAGTCGAAAATAAACTAAAAGAATTGAACTATCATGATTCAAAATTTGAATTATTCAATATGTTTCTAATTCTCGATTTAATAAAGTTCTTACCTGTAAATAGTTTAAGTGAAAATATTTATGATTTTGGATTAATTAATAATGAGAATTGGAGTATTGAACATATTTTCCCACAGAATCCAGATGAATTGAGAAATACAAACTCTTTCTCCAAAGAAGATTTGAGTATTTTAAAAGAACTTCTACCTGAAAAAATAAATATAGATGATATAAGTATTGAAGAAGAAATTGAGAAAGGTAATGTAATTAATTTCTTCAATAAAATTAAAAATGCAAAAGACCAATGTCCAATAAATGACGACGAAAAATTTGCATTAAAATATTTACTCGCTAATAATACAAGAGAATTACATAAAATAGGAAATCTTGCCTTATTAGAACTTGGTATGAATTCAAGTATGTCAAATAACTTTTTTGATAAAAAGAGAAATATTATAGTAGAAAAGGTTAGTAATGGGAAATTTGTTCCATATCACACTTATGATGTATTTAGCAAACTAATTATTGAAAATCATACAAGTTTGCATGTTTGGTCGAAAAACGACATTAACGAGCATGAAGTATATATTAATAAAAAAATGAAAGAATTATTTAACTATATAATTAGGGAATAAATATTATGAAAACTGGCAGATATTCAATATTAGATATACTTGATTTTCAGAATTTAGAACAGTTTGTAATTCCTGAAATACAGCGTGATTATGTATGGTCGAAATCAGATGTGAATGATTTATTGGATTCAATAAAAGATGGATTCGAAAATGAAGATGTTCCATATTTAGGTTTTATTTATGCCTATAATGATAAAGACTATGTCTATAAATACTTTCTTATTGATGGACAGCAAAGGATAACTACTATTTTCCTTTTATTAGTTGCCTTGTATTACAAGTTAATGAAGGACTTTCCTGAACATTTGATTAAAAACGAAAAATTAAAAATTGACTACAAAGTAAGACAAGCCACTCATGATTTTTTGAAAGATTTTGTATTTTTTTTAAATAGCAACAAAGGATTAACTCTTAACAGTAAAATAATAAATAAGCAAACTTGGTATCATACAAATTATCAAAATGACTTAACTATTATAAACATCATTAATAACTTTATTGAAATTTATAATTGGCTTACGAAATTAGGAGATAATAATTTAAATGATTTTTTAAAATTCATTGAAGATGATATTCAACTGTCATATTTTGATATAGATAATGGAAGACAAGGTGAAGAATTATATATTTATATGAATTCAAGAGGTCGCCATTTAGTTGAAAATGAAACATTAAAAGCAAAATTTCTCTCAAAGTTAAATTCAACTGAAGATAAAGAAAGTTGGGGTAAAAAATGGGAGATTTGGCAAGATTTTTTTTGGGTAAATCGTTTTAATAATCCTGATTCTGATAATGGTTTTAATGAATTCTTAAGAATAGTTCAAATTATATCCATGAGTACAGGAAAATTTTCCGCAAATCAAATAAATCAATTCATAACATCAAATGAGATTATTGATTTTCAGATTTTACCTGAATTAAATGCGATTGAAAAATATTTTAATGCATATAAATATTTAGTGGAAAATAGTAAAATCTCAGAATTTTATAAAAATTACGAATCCAAAAATTACTTTTTTAGAACAGATAAGCGGCAGATAGATTATTTCAGAATTCTTCCACTTATAACATTTGTTTCTTTATTAACGCAGTATGATGAAAAAAACATTTTACGTTTTAATAGATTAATATATAACATTTCAAGAAAAAGTAATGTTGGAAAAGATATTAGAACACAATTGATCGCTGTTATTAAATTATTCTCAGAATATGCAAAGGAACATAAAGAAATTTATGATGTTTGTGATTTAGTAAGTTATTCTAAGAGTAGAACAGTATTATTAGATGATGAAGAAATAATAAAGCTAAATTTATTTAAGAATCCTCCGTCCAAAACAAATCGTGAAAAACTGGAATTGTTATTTTGGGAAATTGAAGACCATAATATTTTTAACGGAGAAATTTTATTCCTATTAATCGAATACTACAAAGAAGAGAATAACACTTTGGATTATGCTGGTTTTACTAAATCATGGCAGGCATTTAAAGTATTATTTAACAAAAAGGACAACTATAAAAACATCTCAAAAGCATTAATTTATTATGGTAATACTTGGTCACAACAAACGCCATATTACTACAATAATTATAACTGTCATGATTGGAATTGGTTAATTGGAGATGTCAAAGGAAAGTATTTAATGCAATTGCTGAAAGATATGCATGAGAAAGATTTTGATTATATCAAAACAATTATCGAAAGCAAGATTAAGCATCATTTCAAGAAAAATAATTATCAAAATCTTGAAAATATAAAACAAACCACAGGTTTCCTTAACCAGTTTAAAATATTAGTTGCCTTTGATTTTTATTCTGATAATAAGATATGGAATTTCGGAAGTTATATTGCTGAGGACAACAGATATCTCTGGAAAGATGATGCAAAATTATTTCAAGAGACAAGAGTGTTCTATAATATTGATAGATATGTTCGTGATGGTTACAATGGCAGATTATTGTCTTTTATGAAAATCATTTTGAAAAATGAGAAAAAACTAAAAGATATAATTAATCAAATAATTGAATAATGCTAGTGCATAAAAATGTATAAAAAACACAGTACTTGCAGCTACTAGATTCAATTTTAGAAAGATGCTTAGAAGGCTAAAAACTTTGCTGTATAGGTTAGTTAATGAGAGCTATGAACAAATTTTGGAGCAATTAAACCAATTTTTTAACACTATAATGGACTCAAAGAACTTACAATTTGATTTTTTTTGAAAAATTGAGGTTTTTCACGGTCGACTAATTTAACGTCTAAATTGAAGTAAAGTTGACAAATAAAAGCCAATACAATTAAATATTAAAAATAGTCAATTATTTTTAAGACAAAATATATTGTTAAATTTTGTTTTTGTATTAAAAATTAAATTAATTTTGAGGAAATAATAAGCAATATAATTGCACAATTTATTGATTTTAAATTTGATTGGATATTTAAATGAGTTAGACTTTATTTTAAGTACGATTTCCGAAACATGAAAATAGTTAAACAATGAATTGAATATGAAATTAGTATAAATGGATAGTTAAAATCAAAAATAAAAGCATTCTGAGGCAAATATAACTATAAAATTAAAAATATGGGAACTACTTTTCATTCAAACAAAAAAACGAAGTGGATTGATTCGACAAATACAGCTTATCATGACAATGGGAAAACAGCATACATAGGTTCAACTGGAACAGCCTATCATGACAATGGGAAAACGGCTTATATTAAATCAACCAGAACAGCATATCACGATAACGGAAAAACCGCATATATTGCTTCAATTGGGACAGCATACCATGATAATGGTAAGACCGCTTATATTGCTTCAACTGGGACAGCATACCATGATAATGGTAAGACCGCATATATTGCTTCAACAAATACATTTTATAATTCTGATGGAAAAAAGATTGTTAAAGCAAGTTTCAGTATCAATTTAGGAAAAGGAATTACTCTGAATATTATACCAAATATTAAAGTAACTGTTTATGGTCGAAAAATTAGCGATTGACTCAGTGAAATATAATCTTCCGCTAGCACAGGCTAATATTTCAGACTGTCTATAAATATAAACTTTAAGAAAAATAGGATACCAGTCTTTATAATTTATCAAATACATTTATCTAAAAGAGATAAATAATGTTTTTAGACAGACTGACATTAGCGGTCATTCTATAAGATACGACCAGAACAACTATTGATGGTCAGACAATAAAAGAAGAAAATACTAATTACAACGTATTGAAATAACAAAAAACTATGTATAAAACCGAACACGGAAATTTTATCGGAACGACGTGGGAAGAATTCTGTCAAATATGTTTTAAAAGGAAATATGAATCAGAAGGCTATCAAGAAATGCCTTCATGGCAAGGTGATTTAGGAATTGAAGGTTTTACAAGGACTGGCATACTTTTTCAGTGTTATTGCCCAGACGAAGAATATACACCTGATGTTCTTTATGAAAAACAGAGAGACAAGATAACTATTGACCTTAAAAAATTAGTCACTAACGAGACAGAATTAAAAAACTATATTAAAACAATAAAAGTAAAGCAATGGATTTTCGTAACACCAGGCTATAAAAAAAAGGACATTGTAAAGCATTGTCAAGACAAAGCCGAAGAATATAGAAAATTAAAGTTATCTATACTCGATGAAAACTTTGATGTATTGATTTATGATATCGATTTTTTCGCGACTGAAATCCCTTTAGTATTAGATTATAGAAAAAAGAAAATTGAGATTAATCCTTTGACACAAAAATCGAAAACAGAAATTGCAGATTGGAAGTCAAAAGAAATTTCACTTGTTGAAAATGCAATTAGAAAACATGGACAAAGGATATTGCCTGCCACTACAGATAGAGATAATAAAATAAACATCTTAACACAAAATTCAATATCGCATTTTCTTAATGGGAATATTACTATAAAGATTATGCAAGAAAAATTCCCAAAAGACTACGAAAAGTTTATGCGTGTAGTCAGCTTTTTTGAACAAAAAGTTACAGAATTATGCATCACAAATACAGGGGATAATAATTTACTTTATCGGCAAATTGAAGTAGAGTTAAAATTTAAATTAAAAGAAGCATTTAATTATATTGACCAAATTACAATAGACAGACTCACAGAACAGGTATTAGCAGATTGGATTTTACGATGCCCAATAAATTTTGAATAATGGAAGAACAAGACTATATAATTAAAAAACTCACATTTACACAGCGACCAATCCCTATTCCTGCGGATTACAGACCTATGTATAAAATAGCTTTATTGGTCATGATTTTGCGTTTATGCTGTCGAGCAGAAACATCAAATCTTTTAAAGCTACATCTTTTTTCATGGGCTTTATCATCTGATACAAATTTATTGAAACTTCGTGAATACGTAACAAGTAATTTTCAAAGTGATTTTTCGGTTTGGGGAATTGAACCAGCCTTGAATAGAGCTTTACAACTTGCTATTGCAGAAAAAATTTGTGAAGTTGTAAACGGAAAAAATTATAAGCTTACTGAAAAAGGGTTTAAATTTTATGAAATGATAAATGCCGAAAATGAACTCTTTGTAAAAGAAAAAGCATTTCTGAATTTTATAGGAAAAAGTAAAATAACAGATAGTCGTATTAATGCAATGTCAAATCAATGGACAATAACCTATGTTGAAAATTAGAGCTTTAAAAATTGAAGTAAATACCACTAGTGGATTATTTGGTGCTGAATATAAATTTAGCAATGGATTAAATATTATTCGTGGTGATAATAGTACAGGAAAAAGTAGTTTGTTCCAAACTATAATTTATGGACTTGGTTTTGAAGAGTTGCTTGGTGGAAAGAATGAAAAAACAATGCAGTCTGCATTGAAAGACCAAGTAGAATTCCCTAGAAATAAATTACACAATATTACTCAGTCTTTTGTCTATCTTGAAATTGAAAACAAAGAAATTATCACTATAAAAAGAAGTGTCGCAAGTTCCTCAAGGAAATCACAATTAATTGATGTGTTTTATGGAGCAATGCTAACAGGTGAAAATCTAGCACTTGAAAGTCATCAAATGTATGTACACGATGCTGGTGGTGCGTCTGATGAGCTTTATGGATTTCATTTATTTTTAACTGAATTTTTAGAGCTAAATTTGCCTGAAGTTGTAACTGCCAAAGGCGATTTGCACAAATTATATCTTCAGCAAATTGCACCTGCATTTATAATCGAACAAAAAACTGGTTGGAGTGATTTTTTAGCAACAATGCCATATTTCGGTATGCGAAATACAGAGCAAAGAGTTGTTGAGTTTTTACTTAAACTGGATGTGTTTGAAAATGAAAAAAGAAAACAGCAAATTAATTCATTAAAGCAAAATTTAAGTATTAGGTGGCAAAATCTTTTTTATAAGTTTCAAAACTTAGCTGAAAGAACCAGTGGCAAACTAGTTGGGATAGAAAATAATCCTTCTATAATTAACAGTTATGGTGGAATATACATATCATTAATTAGAGACGACAAAGCAATTACTCTTGCAGACTTAAATGAGATTCAAAAGACAGATTTGTCAGCCCTCGAAGCACAACAGATAGCTACCGTTGGTAAAAATGTGAACAAGAATGAAGAAGCGTTAAATAAATTAAATGACGATCTAAATCAGGTGTCCTTAAATTTTGAATTGCTTTCACCTGAACTAAATTTCGACAAAGAAAAACTAAAGCAATATGAAAAGCAAATTGTTGCAGTAGAAGAAGATTTGAGAAAAAACAAGGGGGCTTTAAAAGTAAATAAATTAGGGGGTGATTTGCCAACAGAAACAGCAAAAAATATTTGCCCAACTTGCGAACAAGACATTAAAGATTCATTGCTTCCAAGTGATATAAAACAAACTCCAATGAGGATTGAAGACAATATCTCTTATTTGGATTCGCAGGAAAGAATGATTAGGGTCTATATTGAAGGTCAACAAAAAATAATTTATGAAAAAGAAACTAAATTAAAAGAATATCAAACAATAGCAACGGAACTTAGACAACAAATAAGGGACTTGAAAAAAGAGTTAGTTCAAGATGAAAGATTACCTTCCGTAATTGAAATAGAAAAAAGAATTGACTTAAAACGAAAAGTTGAATTTTTCAATAAGGTGCTTGAGAGCTTTTATACATTGATTGAGGATTTGAGAAATCTTTCCTCAGAATATGAAAAGATTTTAAATAAAGAAAGTAATTTACCAAAAGACTTTTTTTCAGAATTAGACAGGCAAAAACTTGCTACACTTAAAGATAACTTCATTCAATTATTAAGGCTATTTAATTATCAAAGTAAGCCGTTTGATGCTATTCGAATTTCACCAGAAACATATTTGCCAGTTGCTCAAAAAACAGATGCAGAACAGTTTTATAATATCAAATTTGATTCATCTGCTAGTGATTTTATTAGATGTATTTGGGCATATACAACGGCTTTACTTAAAACATCTATTATTTACAATACAAACCATCCAAGACTTTTAGTCTTTGACGAGCCTAAACAACAAGATATGTCAAAGGATAGCTTTAGAAGTTTTTTAACTGAACTTTCTAAGTTTAGCAACCAACAAGTTATTTTGTTTGCATCATTTGAAAATTCAGACCTTTCATTTGCAGAGGCAACACAAGGGCTCCCATTTAGTATTAACAAAATTGACGATCTTCTTATAAGACCAATACCAACGAATGATAAATAAAAAAGGAATAAAAAGCGGACGTCTTCAAAACAAAATGAACTTTATTAGCTAGAAAATAAATATTTGATTTACTATACGGTGTCTTTTATGCATCCATTGGAAATTTCAAAAGAGTATCCAAATCCAAACTTCGTAAGGGAATATATTTTCCATACAATAAACTGACTTTGATCAGATTGTCTATTAATTTACAAAGTTATCTATTTTGAGGGCTGGTTACTAAACCATGAGTACTTCGTATCGAATTGAAGGGGAAATCTATGGGTGAAAAAAATCTATTTAAATTAATTTATTTGTCTAATTTTAACCACAGAAATCATCTGTATTTTAATTGTTCACTTTCACTGGAATAATCACTCTTTCAGTGACCTAAAAAAAATGATGGTGATTAAACTGTGAGTCGTCGTAGTCTTATGGAATTAAAGATAATATAGAAATAAAAATATTAGGATAACATATGAAAACTTCAAAAAAACCAAAACTCAAAATTTTTCTATGTCATGCTTCCGAAGACAAAGCAAAAGTTCGTGAGTTATATTTTCGCTTATCTAATGAAGGGTTCGATCCATGGCTTGATGAAGAAAAACTATTACCAGGACAAGATTTTAAATTTGAGATTTCAAAAGCAGTTAAAGAAGCTCATATTGTACTTGTTTGTCTTTCAAATAAGTCAATAATGAAATCAGGATTTGTTCAAAAAGAAATAAAATATGCACTTGATCAAGCTGACGAACAACCTGAGAATGTAATTTCCGTTATCCCTTTGAAACTTGAAGAATGCAGTGTTCCAATACGTCTTAGCAAATGGCAATGGCTCAATTATTTCGAAATTAAGGGACACGAGAAACTAGTTAATGCTTTGAAAAAACGCTGCTTAGAAATTGGTGTAGCTAAAGAGGTTGCAAATAAAGAGCCAAACATATTAACTTCAATATTGGATATTTTTAAAAATGGTTGCAGAAACAATAAAATGTTAACTCAGGTTGATTTTGATTGGATTTCAGATTCAAGAAGAGAATTATATGCATTATTAGATGATAAAGAGTTGGCTTTTGCATTAAAATGTTCCTTGCAACATGGCAAAAATATACCTTTTTGGTGTAAGGTTAATTCAAAAAACCCATGTGCGATTGATTCAATAATCAAACCAATATTTGAAAACTGTGGTCGTAGACCGCTTTTACGTTCTGGATATGCCATGGAAAATTTAATCGACGATTTGCGACAAAAAACTTTTGACAGATTATCTGAATCAATTAATAAACTAAAAGATATGGGGAATGATATTCCATTCAAAATCGTTGATGCGGCCAGAAATAGAAGAACCTTAGAATTGTGGAAAAATGATTTTCTAAATGATCTAACATACGGTACTGTAATAAAACAATTAATTCAAGAAATATCTGAACCAGAAAATTGACAAATTATAAAACCCAAGCTATATTGCATGTGTTTTATAAATCTATTCTATAAAATTAACAATCCTTCATCAGCAAAGCTGTAATATGTTTCCTCTGTAGCAACAATAATATGATTAAGCAACTTATATTAAATAATTTTCCAGCATCACTGATTGATTTAGTTAATCTTCTATCTTCTTCATTTGAGTTCAAACTTTGAGATGGATGTTTATGTGATACTATCTACTCGCTATTTTGCCATTAAAGAAACTTTTGAATAAAATAAATAATATATGATAAAGCTTGAAAAATAGTTTTTATTCTGTATTTTTGCTTTATCTAGTATTAATTTTTTAAAAAGGAGGTGAACTTATGATTTACACAAAACCTAAAATTTTGGCTCAAAGTACTGTACAGATGGCAGAATGCCGTCCCAATAGTAAGCCAAGTGGCAGACCTTGTAATCCACCAAAGCCAGGAGGTCGTTAATTGACAAATAAATCAGGCGACGATGTTATATAATTAAAACTCGTCGCCTGATTACTAAAGAGACATCGTTATGTATTTCAAGCAAAAATTTAATGTTATATTCAGAAACTATGAGTCCTTTGGATATATTACGGACAATAGGAATTTCGGATATAAACAAACAAATAATAATGAAAACTACATCGGTGACAAAATTCTATCGGAAAGTGGGGCAGTTTTTTTGTCTGTTTTAAATAGGACGCCACAAACCCTTGATGAGCTTGCAAAAAAAATAAAAAAGCAATTTACAGATGTTGACATTAGAACAATAAAGAACGATGCCAGAGAATTTTATTGCTTGCTTGAACGAGATGGATTTATTGTATCTGGCGAAACATTGCAGGAGTGCAATGAAAAAGACACGAGGTTTTCGTACAAGATAGTAGAACCCGAAATAATAAAAAAGGAGTTTACTTCAACTATTATGCATCCTGAAAAAGACACACAGGTTTTTTTAGAAGAATACTTTAAAGGTAAACCTCAACTTACAAATTTGCACATAGAAATTACAAGCAAGTGCAACGAAAGATGCCTACATTGTTATATTCCACATGAAAACAAAGTGAATTATATCGAACCTGATTTATTTTATGATGTCTTAGAACAAAGTAAAAATATGAGGTTATTGCATTTGACGTTAAGTGGTGGTGAACCTATGCTGCACAAAAATTTTTGCGATTTTTTAAGAAGATGCAAAGAATATGATTTTTCAGTAAATGTCCTTAGTAATTTGACATTACTTAATGATGAAATCATAAAAGAAATGAAGATGAACCCTCTGTTAGGTGTTCAAGTCTCATTATACTCAATGGATTCCCATATTCACGATGAGATAACCCAAATGAAAGGGAGTTTTGAAAAAACAAAAAATGCAATTCTGAAACTGGTTGAAAACGATATCCCATTGCAAATAAGTTGCCCAATAATGAAACAAAACAAGAACTGTAGTGATGATGTTATCAAATGGGCACAAAAGCATAAGATTCATGTCGGAGATGATTATGTAATCATAGCAAGATACAACCATACAACACAAAATCTGAGTTGCCGTCTATCAATTAATGAAATTAAAGAAATGATTAACGGCAAAGTTGTGAATGATGCAAAATATTTAGAGCAACTGGAAATGGCAGCAGAGAAGAAAAAAAATATTACATCAAACGATTTCGTTTGTAGCGTTTGTCATTCCTCTATTTGTATTGCAGAAAACGGAAATGTTTATCCATGTGCTGGCTGGCAGGATTATGTTGTAGGTAATGTAAAAGAAACTTCCCTCAATGATATTTGGGATAATTCTGAAAAAGTGCAATATTTAAGAGGCTTGCGAAATCACGACTTTCTTAAATGTATTCAATGTTCGGATAAAGAGTATTGTACTATGTGTATGGTTAGAAATGCAAATGAAAGCCCTCATGGAGACCTGTTAGTAGTTAATGAGTTTTTTTGCAATATCGCAAAACTCAATAGACAAATAATACATGAATGGAAGGAAAGGTCGATAAATTCATAATGCCAGTAATCTACCCCAACATAGAAGTATTTTATCTAAAAATCTCTATAATGAAAAAATGAACAGAAAAAATTCAATATTTTATCTTTAAACTGACATAAATATGGAAGAAAATACAAATACCCTTCGTAAAAAAGCTGAAGAAGTTTATAAACAGAATAAGTTTAAAGAAATTATAGCATTGCTTACAGATGAAGTGCTGGAAAAAGAAACGGATGCGGAATTATATGCATGGAGGGCAAGAGCTAATCATAGGTTAGGCTGTGATGCTGCTGTAACTATGCTTTTTGCGGAGAAAGCTATAGGTGCAGACCCAAATTATTTTATGGGATATTTTGCTAGAGCTTGTGCCTGGGATGGCAAAAAAGAAGATGACAAATCGATAGCGGATTATAATAAAGCCATAGATCTTAATCCGGATTCTGCAGATTCTTACTATTACAGGGGACTTTTTTGGCAAAACAAAAAAGAAAATGATAAAGCGATTGCTGATTTTGACAAAGCAATTGTAAATTATAACAAAGCTATAAAGATCAATCCGAATTATGCGGAAATATATGTATGGAGGGGAAATACATGGTATTTTAAAGAGGATTATGATAAAGCCATAGCGGATTATACTAAGGCCATAGAGCGCAAACAGGATTTTGCAGATGCATACTATAACAGGGGACTTGCATATGTTGCTATTAAAGAATATGATAAAGCTATAGCGGATTATAGTATAATTATCAAGCTCGATTCGGATTATAAAGATGTTTATTATAATGACCGGGGACTTGCTTTGAAAGGGAGAAAAAAATACAAAGAAGCGATTGAGGATTATACTAAAGCTATAGAAATCAAGCCGAATTTTGAAAATGCATATTATAACAGGGGATTAGCTAAAAAAGAAGAAAATATCGACTTGAAAGGAAGCAAACGAGACTTTGAAAAATATCTAGAACTTGCAATTGACGAAAATGAAAATTCGACTAAGTATGCAAAATATTATATAAAAGAACTTGATATTATGATTAAAGATCCCGAATTGCGATCTATCATACAGTCAGTTAAGGACATCAAAGGTAAATTATTAATAGAAGAAGAATGTGTCCATTATACAAGGTTCACTATACTTAAAAAATTAATACTAGAAGAGAGTAAATTTAGAATATCTGAAGGCAACTTTTTGAACGATCCCTCCGAAGGTGAGGAGTTCTTTAATTTTCTCAAATATAAACCTCATATTTCCTGTAAAAATGTTTCTTCTGCCGAAACCTTTTCACCCAAACCCTTTATTGGTAGCTTTGTTACTAAAGATAAGCATAACGACTTAAATATGTGGCGGTTTTATGGTAAAGAAGAGGGAGTAGAAGCCAAAGGATGTGCTATTACCTTGTTTACGCAAGAATTTATTGATGATATCAAGAACTCTCTATCAAATGAAAAAAATAAAAAAGCCCGTCTGGACGATGAAAGTGATATAAGCTTTTATCGGGTAGTTTATGTAGTACATGGTGCGTCTACTAGTTTTTATATTCCGAATTCAGTTAATAAAAGCAAGGAACTGAAGAAGTTGATGACAGAACTTAAAACAAAAGTAGATTCTTACAAAGTAACGGATAAAACTTTTATAGAAAAGTACCTTAATAATATTGCCTTTTTGTTTAAAAGCGATGCATACAAAAACGAAAATGAAGTGCGGCTTGTAGTAAAAGGAATAGAGTTCGAAAAGAAATACAATATGGATGTAACCCCTCCATTGGTGTATATAGAACTTGAGTCAATAAAAAAGAGAGTGAAACAAATTACCTTAGGTCCTAAGGTGGATAATGTTAACGAATGGGCATCGGCTTTTCACTATCGTTACGAAGAAGATGCACCGACAATTATGATTTCGCATTTACCTTACAAATAATTTATAGCCTACTGGAGGGAATTTGCAAAGCGTGCCAAAATAGACAATCGTTTGAAAATAAGATTATTTTATGAGCCGAAAATATAAATTTTAAAAGAAATGATAGAAATAAAAATAGACACATTAATAACAATAATAAATGACACAATAAATCATACTGCTATTATTGAGATTACAAAATCAAATAACTGTGATGATTATTGGATTAATTTATGTGATTGCAAATTGATTTCAGATTTAATATGGCCGATAACAGTTCTAATAATTATACTATTATTTTACAAAAAAATCAGAAACCTACTTAACAATATTGGCACAAGAGCAAAGAAGATTAAAGTAGGAGCAATTGAATTAGAGTTGGAAGAGTTGAACAGAAAAACGCAAGTAATAGAAAAAGCAATAACCGAAAATGAATTAAAATTTACTGGAATTGGCAGTATTAAACATCCCTATGAATTTGATTATGAAATTACAAATAACTTACCAACGGAAATATTAAAAATCTCTATTGAAATAGAAAAGACGCTTAAATCAATTTATGAAACGGCATATAAAACCCGAGAAAAAAGGCCATTAGCAGTTTCTGTTTTAATTGAAATGCTCAGAAAAAAAGACATTATTGATTTAGAGTTAACATCGCTACTTAAACAGTTTTGGACTTTCCGTAATAATATAGTTCATGCTGTAAATTACACTGTAACAGAAAAAGAATTTTTGGCATTTACTGATATTGGAATTAGAGTTTTAAAAATCCTAAAAGCTTTGCAAAACAATATCAATGATGGAACACTTATGATTGAATTTAATGAATAATTAAATAAGATAAATTCAATTTTTTATGAGTAGTCATATTATTAAAATGTTTATAAAATTTGGAGAAGAAAAATATTTAAAAGATCTATATTACAATGGGACAATATATATGAACTCAATTCAATATTTCAGAAATATTGAAGATGAGGAATTAAGGGGAGACAAATATGAAGGAATAAGCAGAATAAAAAACTATCCACAAGGACGATTTGAAATTCCTGAATTCAACTTTAAAGGAAATTATTTAGCTTTACAAATTCGACAATCTTATGAAACTGTTTTAGGAAATATTTATAGTCTATATTGCATTTCTTCGCATGGTTGGGATGATCCTTTAAAATTCAGGATTGATAGTGGGAATAAACGCTTTGGTTCTCACTGTATTGTTGTTAAAGACAACAAGAAATTTTTAACTTTAATAGAAAATAGACTAAATGAACTTAAAGTAAAATTTACACATAATTTTGTTGAGTATTATGATAAAGACAAAATTGACCGAACTATTACATTATTTGAAAAACCATTAGAATTTGAATATCAAAAAGAATTCAGAATTTACGTTAAACGTTTATCTGAAAAGCCATTTATTTTTAATATCGGCAACATAACAGACATTGCTGAAATATATAATTCAAACGAAATTATTGATACATTAAAACTAACAAAAAGTATATATAAATAGTTGAAATTCAAAATAAATAATAAATATTTGAAGACGGATGAATATTAAAGTAACAATAAATCCAACAAAAAGACATCTTAATGAAATCAATAAATGGTTAAAGGAGGAATATGAATTATCCAAAAATGGATTTTTTTGTAAATGGCATGATATTGAGAGTTCTTACAATGAGAAAAAATTGATTGTTATTACAGAAAATAATTTTGCAATAGGATTTCTTACATTTTATTTTAACAACCATATAGTAAATATTCAACTTACAGAGGTAAAACCTGATAAACGAAAAAAAGGAATAGGTAAAAAGTTATTATTGGACAGTTTTAATTGGTTTGTAAAAAATGGAGTATTAATTGCCCAATTATACTGTTCACCTATAGAATCCGAAAAAATTTGGAAAAAAATGGGATTTCGAAATTTCCCAGATGGAATAATTAAGGGAACAAAAATTTATTTGTATCAAATTTTAGTGGAAACCACTAATTTATATAAAGGAAGAAGAAGAACTGAATTAATTGAATTGTGGGATATTGAAGATTATAGAAATGAACTAAATTCAAAATGGGAATGGGAAGTGAAACGAAAAGAAAATTCTAATGAATTAATAAAACCAATAATTCATCCATCTTCTGACGAATGGTCTGTTAGTCATAAAATTGGATCAGAAATTAAAGAGAAAACAATAAAGAAAAATTTTGATATGAAAAGACACGATTATGAATACTTTTTGATAATAAAACAACTTGATAAACTATAATAACAAAACTGGTACTTACATTTAGTAAATACCAGTTAAAATAATTCTAAGTTAACATTCCCTCATCAGCAAAGCTGTAATATGCCTCATCTGATGCAATAATAATATGATCAAGAAGACGAATATTAAATAATTTTCCCGCATCACTTATTGATTTAGTCAATTTTTTATCTTCTTCGCTTGGGTTCAAACTTTGAGATGGATGGTTGTGTGATAATAGAATTCCCGAAGCGTTTGTTTTAAGTGCCAATGCAAATATCACTTTAATATCAACCACTGTTCCAGTTGTTCCTCCTATGCTTAGATTAATCCAACCTAGTACTTTATTAGCTCTATTTAAAAGTAATAAATAAAATTGCTCCAAAAATTCAATAGTATCCTTGTTATAAAGCGAATACAAAATCTCAAATGCATCCTTAGAACGATTTATTGTTACTTTTTCTTTTTGTTTAGTCTTATACCTTACTTCTATCTCAGCCAAGTTTAAGCTTGTTTCAAATTGTCTTAATTTATTCCTGTAATTACTTTTTGCTTCCATCTTATTGATTTTTAAATTATTTAACTAAAAAACTATTCTGGATGGGAGCTTAACATTGTGAATTTAAAAGGCAAGTAATTACTAAAGGAGTTATATTTATCCATTTTAATAAACTTGATTTTTATTTGAATTAATGCCAAAATAGGAAAAAATTTAAAAAGTTCTTTTTATGGCAACAAAAAATACATGGGTTAGACAACCCCAAGAAAAACATGGAAATTATATCTTTAATGGTAAGTCATATATGACTACAAAAATAATGAATGAAATCTCTAATGAAGAGATTATGTGGATAATTTCAGACTTAAAGGAATTTGTTCAACAGGAAAAAGAAATTGACTATCTTATAGTTTATAGGCGTAATGATGGAAGAAAGATATTTTGTATAGACCAACTTTCTAAATCAATGATGGAAAGTGGTGAATACTCAGAAGAAGAAATAAGAGAATATGATTATTGGACGATACTTTTTGCTGAAGAGTATTGAATGGATAAAGTCTTAAAATAATAAATCGGTTACACTTTATAACCGATTTATTTATTTTTAAATAAAAATGGATTTATTGTAAGATATAGTATTTTTGTAAAAAAATAAAAAATATATGAGTCTTGAATCAGTACAGTTTTCTGGCAGGCGTACATCAATTGGAGGGAATACTCTTGAAATAGCAAAGCCCTCGGAAGTTAGTGGATCTATTACCGTCATTTGCGGAAGAAATCACTCAGGTAAATCTTTTATATTAAAAAGAATTCATCGATGTATATTAAAAATGAATGAAAATTTGAATCAAAACATTGAATCAAATAATAGTTCAATACAGATAGACAATGTAACATGTAAATTCAATAAAAAACTTGATGAGTCAATGTCTGTAGTGATGATATGCGATGTATCAGATATTACAAAAATGATGAAAGATGTATCGCCTATAAAAGACTCAAGCTTGAAAAGAAATATTGAAAGGCCATTAGGAAAAGAAAACTTTGTTAAAACGGATCAATTTGTACAAATTATAATAAAAAATTGTTTTGAAAAGTTTCGTATAGAATGTTTTATGGGTTATAAAGGTTTTACTGAACCATTAGATCTTGAATTATTAAAAGACGAATATAATGATGATTATCGAAAGAAATTATTAGAAGAAATAATACCTGAAAAATTATATCTTACTCCAAGGAATAGCGAAATAGTAAAAGTGTTTGAAAAATTGACATATGGTAAATTATACTATGGTGTTGTAAAACCTAAAGGTAAAAATTATCCAACTTTTCAAGTATATTTAATTTTTAATGGAGATTCAATAATTCCTTATAACAATTGGAGTGATGGACAGAAGGTGCTGTTTTCATTGCTTATTATTCTTTTTTTTGAAAAACCATCAATTTTACTTTTTGATGAAATGGAAAATCATTTACACCCTGAGTATATATCTATGGCATTGGAATTTGCTAAACAATACACAAAGCAAACCATAATTACAACCCATCATCCCCATATTATATTTTCAAAACATATAGATATTGTCAATTATTTAGAAGTGTTAAAACAAATTGACCAAGCTGAACCAGAAGAAGAAATGGTTTATAATAGAAATACACCGTCAAAAACACCAATTAGAGGCAATATATTACTCAATAAGGGATATTCAAAATTGTTGTCTACATATAAACTATTTGATTCATATGATACACAATTACTAAAATTATCTTCAATTGTATTAGATAACTTTAATGAAATTCTTGCAGATTTATTTCTATCTTTATTTAGTTATGGGGTAAAGGAGAAAAACGAAAGATCAGATATTCAATCTGAACAATTATATAGATTATTATCTAACAAAATTGAACAATCTGGAGACGGAAAAATCGAAGTTCTTGAATATGGAACAGGAAAGGGTCGTATGATTAAAAATTTAAGCAAAATAGCAATAGAAAAAAATATTAATAAGATTCAATGGTGGCTATATGAACCATTTGAAAATCAACGTAATTTATTGAGAAATAATGAAAAGTTACCTTTTCTGAAGTTTATCCGTATTCCAGAAACCCTACCTGACTCTAATTTTGATGTTGTTTTTCTTGCAAATGTTTTACATGAACTCTCACCAAATGCAATTGCTAATATTCTTTCATATAGTGCAAATCATTTAAAAAAAGATGGTTTTATCATTATTATTGAATTATTCCCTTTGCTTAAACCAGAAAAATATTCTGTCCCTCTTGCATCAATTGAATGGTCAAATTTAGCAATGGAAATTGGTTTTAAAGTTAATACTGGATTGATCCCGATAAGAAATGCATTACATGAGGCATATTATTTACAGTTGTTTAATAAATCTTCCATGACTTTACAATCTCATAATATTGAATTGATTATTAAAAATTATTGGAATAATCAAGTATTGAAAAATAGAATTGGGGAATATGAAGGAGGAAATAATTCTACAGAGGTTGATGAAATTAATAAAACATTGAGATTATTAACAACTATAACAAGTATATCCGCCTATAATTTAGGCTTATGGAATTCAAACAATGAAATAATTTAATGTAAAAATACTATTAATAATTACATATATGCAAAAGCTTAGACAAATTTAAGAAATAAACAATGAGAATATTGTAATTATCGAATAAAAGCATTTAATTATTGCAAAAGCACATCACATCACGTGTTATAACCCATTGTTAATTACTTTTAATAATTAATGATCACAGATAATAAAACTATTTTTTGTAGAAGTTTATTGAAATTAATAAACAAGAAATTACAGAAAGAGTCATATTTATTCATTTTAATAAACTTGATTTTTAATTGAAAAAATGCCAACATAGAACAAATTTTAAAAGTTCTTATTATGGCAACAGAAAACAAATGGGTTAGGCAACCTCAGGAAAGAAAAAGGGATTATTTCTTCAATGGTAAATCATACATAACTACAAATCTTATGAATGAAATTCCGGTAGATGAAATAATGTGGATTATTTCGGATTTAAAAGTATTTATTCAGCAAGAGCAGGGAATAGACTATTTGGTTATATACATTCGTTCTGATGGAAGGAAAATATTTTGTATCGACCAACTTTCTAAATCTATGATGGAAAGCGGGGATTATACAAAAGAACAAATAAAGGAATATAACTACTGGACAATGCTTTTTGCTGAAGAATATTAATTGATTAGAGCCGATTTTTCGGCTCTTTTTCTATTTTTAATAAAATAAAGTTATCCACATGTCAACTTGACAAATATATAAACCTTTTGATACACTCATTCACGCTATAGCAAAATTAAAAGTTAATATTGAACCGTTGCCATTAAATTGGAGCTTCTTAACAGGAGGGAAACAAACAACGGGCTTGTTATTTACTTATAAGTATTTGATTTTTACTTACGGTATGATATATTGTTGTTGGGAGTTTTTATTGATCATATTACTCCCAACAGCACTTCATACTTTAAAAATACTTTATGAGTGCCTATAAGACCCGCCCTTTTGTTTCGGCGGGTCTTATACGTTATGAATGAAAAATTAAAATTATATTTAGATTGGAAAGCAACTTATGCTTATAGAGCAAGTATTAATTACAGAATCTGGCTTGAGAGATTTTTACAGATTTGCGGTAATAAAAATCTAGAAGATTATGATATCAGTGATATTGTTAAATATCGCTCATTTCTTGAATCTCATTACAGTTCTTATAGCAATCAGTTTGCCATTGTAATAATTAAAAACTTTTTCCAGTTTTTTAAATATCAAGGTTGTGTTTGTATTAATCCAGCCTTAATCAGAATTCCAAGAATTAACCCAAAATCACACAGAGCCGTTACGGAAGAAGAATTCAGAAAAATTGACGCAGTCATTCCTTCCAATGAATTTAGATTACTAAGAGATAAAGTTATTTTGAATTTGCTTTGGGATACAGGTGTCAGAGTGTCAGAACTTTGCGATATAGATATCAGCAACATTGATGAAAACAAAACATCTACGGTTATTTCAACCAAGAAAACAGGTAAGAAAAGAATTATAGTCTGGTCAAAAGAAACCCATGAATTACTAATGAAGTATATGCCGATCAGATTACAGTTAAATAAATTAAATGGTGCAATGGCATTGTTTGTCGGAGCACCTGAAGGTAAAAGATGGACGGTTCGCTTAACCACAAAAATGGTCCAAAGAAGAATTAAAATTTATGTGAATAGAGCCGGAATTAATGAAAGGATTACACCTCATAGTTTCAGGCATGGCTGGGCTCACAAAAGAAGAGATTTAAATGCACCTTTAGCTTTTATTCAAAGAGGTCTTGGACACAGAAGCCCTGTATCAACATTCATTTATGAGCAATATAGCGATAATGAATTTGAGAAAAACGCCCAAAATTATCTATTTCAAAACACCTAAGAAATTAACACACGGAAACTTGCATTGATTTTATGATTATGATAAACTTGGAATAAGTTAAAAGAGTTCATTAAATGCAAGATTATAAAAGTTCCGTGTGCAAAATCCTTGTTTTAATAATATACAACTTAAATTTAAATTGAATTTAGGTTAAAAAATAACTTTTCGCTATGCCCAAAAGAATAGTTGTCCGAATAGCGATAGATTGAAAAACAAGGATAAATTAAAAAATACACGGATGAATTCCGTGTGTTTTTAGTATATAGCAATCTGTGGAATTTACGGTTTTTTACTCTTTGGGGTAGCAGATTAAATTGGCATTGCCCGAAAGGGGGTGTTCTAAAAAGAACAGAAACAAGCAATGCTAATTTTTGGATTATTTCTACCACCGTTAAATTCCATAGATTGCTGTATGTCAAAATTCAAAACTAAATGTTTTGAAAAAATACAGTTGGTCGACTTATCAAATTAATTTATAACAAAAACATTTCATGCAAATATTTGATGTATTTACAAAAAAGGTTTATGAGAAAGAGGGGGAGCAAAGGGTTATATCATACAAGGCAGGAGCATTGAAAGTTACAGACAGAGGAAACATGTATCTTCGCCTGTTTCATATTCCCAACACTGACTTTTATGTCAGAGAAAGAGATTCCGACTTACCTACGGTCAATTTAGAAGAATAAATTAATAACAAAAAATGAATATCAACACAACTCCCGTTCCGAATGTGTTGTTTGATAACTATTTAAAAGAACTGAAACTTGCAGAACTCAAAGTGCTTTTAATCATCATCAGGCAAACTCTCGGTTGGGAAGATAAACGAACCAAATCGGAAAGAAAAGATATTGATTGGATTTCAAATAGCCAATTGGTTGTAAAAACAGGTAATTCGGCAAGAGCAATCAATGATGCAATTCAAGGATTAACAGATAAAAAATTAATAGATGTTATATCTCAATCAGGTGAATTCCTTGATACTCCTGAAAAAAGGCGAGGTCAGCAAAAACTATATTATCGCTTCACAAACGCAAATTCTGCGATTGTGGAAAGCAGGGGGATAGAAAGAGAAAAAGAAGGTATAACAATCAATCCTAACGCAAATTTTTCTGAGAACTTACGCAAAAATATCACCGAACTAACGCATAAAATGCGTATTACAAAAGAAACTCTACAAAATTAAATCTTACAAATAATTATTAATGAAAATAATATGTCTAAAAAAATAAATACAAATAAGATTACAATTGATTCGATGTATATCATTCCACTAGAAGAATTGGTAATGCAGGTATTGGTTTCAGAAGAAGAAATTTCCATGCTATTGGATTATTTATACAAAAGTCCCAAAATAGTAGAAAGAGTTATCAGAAAAGCAGTTAAAAAGATCATTCATTTTCAGAAGACAGATGTCAGACTTAAAGGTTTGAACTTTGCCTATAACGATTCAAACAACATTACCCATGGAGCCTCCTATTTTAAAGTAAGCTTAAAAGGTGAAGAAAAAGAACTCAGAGAAATTGCAGGCAAGGATAAATCATTTTTCTTTGATTGGGAAGAAAAAGAAAAGCTTCAAGTTAGTTAAAATAAATCTATGGGAACAAGAAACCTGACAATGGTAATCAGTGAAGGAAAAACAAAAGTTGCCCAATATGGACAATGGGATGGATACCCTGAAGTACAAGGTAAAACGATATTACAGTTTTTAAAGGAATGCGATTTGAAACTATTCAAAGAAAGATTAAAAAAACTTTCATTTATAAGCAGTAAGAAAGTTGGTAAATTATGGAGTGAATGCTTAATCATAAATGGGCAAAGTTGGAATAAATTCAAAACAAGTGAATTATTCAAAACCAAATACCCTGAATTAAGCAGGGATACCGGAGCAAAAGTTTTGCAATTAATCTACGAAGGCAAAGTTTTTAAATTGCTTGACAACAGTAAATTTATCCATGATTCACTGTGGTGTGAATGGGTATATGTGATTGACCTTGATAAAAACAGATTCGAGGTATATACCAATTTTAGCCAAAATCCATTAACCAAAAAAGATAGGTTCTTCACTGTAAAATATAAAAAAGATGCCTATTATCCGATAAAAATAGTCAAATCGTATTCTATAAAGAAATTACCAACGGTAAGGCAATTCATTAAGGATACCACTTTTGAATCACATAAAGACTTGGAAGAATTGGGATATAATATTATTATCAACCATAAATTCAAACAATGATTAAAAACAATAAATTTACAAGCAAAAAACTAAAAATAACTAAAGATCAGTTATCATACTTCGCTAAAGAATTAGAAGAAGCTGGAGGATTTGATGAGCTAATGATTAAAAAGAAAGCCATTGAGAAAAACGAAGGTAAAATATATACATTCACTTATAATGATATAGATAAATATAAAGAAACGCATTTAATTGGCGTATATGAAAAGCTCTGTCCCTATTTTAACACTAAAGTTCCTTATGCTTTTTGGAGTCAATTATATATAGCATTAAAAGGATGTGTAGCTTCTTCAAAATAGTATGAAAACTCCTTTAACCTATTACGGAGGCAAGCAAAAACTTGCAGAGAGGATTATTTCTATGATTCCCAATCATCGTATTTATTGTGAGCCATTTTTCGGTGGTGGTGCAGTGTTTTTTGCCAAACCTCCGACTGAAATTGAGGTTATCAACGATACTAATGGCGAGCTGATTAACTTTTACAGGGTGCTAAAAACAGATTATAAAAGACTGGCTAAAGAGATTAAAGCTACCTTACACAGCAAAGAAAGTCATCAGATAGCAGAATTGGTTTTCAATTATCCTAAATTATTCAGTGAAGTTAAGCGTGCCTGGGCGATATGGACACTGGCTAATCAAAGTTATGCTTCCATGCTCGGTGGTACATGGAGATGTGATTTAAAAAATAACTCAACTACTAAGCGATTAGATAACAAGAAAAACAATTTTACAGAAGATTATGCCAAACGCCTGGAACAAACTCAAATTGATAACAGAGATGCATTAAAAGTGATTGAACTATGGGATACCAAAGATTCTTTCTTTTATTGTGATCCGCCTTACTTCAACTCAAATATGGGGCATTATAAAGGTTATTCTGAACAGGATTTCGATAATTTACTAAAAACGCTTTCTGAACTCAAAGGGAAGTTTATTCTTAGCTCCTATCCGTCTCCATTGCTTGAAAAATACACAAAAAAGTACAAATGGAATACGGTTAAGATTGAAGGAATTCCGGTTTCGGTTTCTCTTGGGAAAAGGAAAATAAAGACAGAAATGTTGACACGGAATTATTAGTATAATTATTTTTAATATAGCATAAATAATTCTTGATAAAAATTATCGTTATAGTTATACCAAAGTATTAGATACATGTCAATATTGCTATTTATTTATACAAGGATATCATGTAAGTAAACATATAAAACATTGAAAACATGAATAATATAAATTTTCAAATTTGGGAAACTATTGAAATTGGCACTTATAAATCAATTAAAGAGTTTGAAAAAGCAATAAATGAAAATTGTTTGATAAAGAACTTTTCGAAAAATTTATTAAAAAGCCCTAGTTTTATTTTAAGTAAAGAGCATAAGAAAATAAATCTTGTTGTTGTAACTCCTTATATAGTTTATCCAAAAAAACTTGATTTTGAATTCTACGTTACTTATGAAAGAATTTGTAGAATCGCTTTTAAAAATGGATTAAAATTGTGTCCTGTTGAAACAGGACTTCAAATCTGCTTACAAAGTAATAGATTATGTAAAGGAACGTCTTTAAATATTGTAACCGAATCTATATTCATTCCAACTATTAAGAAGTCTTGCATTTCTCATATAGATCGTTGGTACGATGATGGAAATATAGTCATAACAGGTCTCAGTATTTTTTCTGAAAAGAACTTCAATAGATTTAGTAAATTTATATTTTGTACTTAAATACATTTATTTAAAATTTCCTCTAAAATATTTTTAGAGGAAATTTTAGTACTTGAAAATAAAATAGTCTTTTTAATTAAATTTAAAGCTCGTAATATCAGTTAACTTAGTGAGATGATTCTTTATATCTTTAATTTCATAATCAAGATATTTATTGAGTTCAGCCAAATCAATTGCCTTTTGTAATTTTTGTCGAGATAATTCCAATAAGTTTTCTTTATCTGATTTATTACTTGTTAATTTTGATTGGAAAAATAGGACTATTCCTTTTGTGTCAATAAAATTTGCATCCCAGTTATCTTCATTTATTAATTCTTCCATTTTTTTTAATGAATTACAAGCTTCTTCTATCATTTCTATTTGAGGATCTTGCATTAAACAATAGGAAAAGGCAATACTATTCCATATAGTTGCTTCATATAAAGGATTAATAGCCATGTCCTCTTCTAATAATATAAGTGCATCTTTGAAATGTTTTATTGAAGTTTTAATCTGTTCATTTACGACAATTAAATTTTGAATACCTCTTCCTAAAATCACACCATGCATATATTGAAATCTGCTATCATTTTTAAATTTAGACAAACATTCTTTGCTTAGTTCAATTGATTGATCAAATAATGATTTGTCATTTACATTTATAGCAAACTGATGCATAACTAACAACTTAACTAAATAGAAATCTTCTTTATTAGGAATTTCCTTAAAATCATCTTTTTTGAAACAATCATCAATAATTAAGAATGAATAATCTAATTGATTAAAATTAAAATTTAATATTGCTAAAAGTAAATATCGTTCTAATCCCAATTTATCTTCTGAAGTTAAACACCAAATTTTTTTTGAAATATTTTTTATTTCATCAATCGAAGGCGTATTTTCACTGCTTACTAAGAGCTGTGCTTCATCAAGGACTGAATTTATTTCTTGTCCTTTAAAATTTATGTTAAAGGGAATTCTTCTAAGGGGTTTTATTCTATAAACCAATTCATGTTGAATATCGCTTGAAAAGTCAAGCATTTTATCAGAGATAGATTTAATAAGATCATAATATGATTCATCTAATTCCAATTTCTTTTTTTGAATTTCTTTTTCATTTAAGATATTTTCATCGGTAAGGAAGTTAAAAAGAGTTAGGATTCCTTCCTCTAATTTAGTTTGAATATTTGAGATATTATCAATTGCGGGTTTTAAAATTACAAATCTATTAGATAATAATGAAAGTGAAATGCGTTCATTAAAAAGTTCTGCCCAATTTCTTATTTTTTCTTTTAATTCAACACATTCTTCTTTTAGATTGTTTTTACAATTTATACAATCATTTGAACATTTTGTTATTAAATTTTCAAATGATTTTTCAAAAGTTTTAAAATTTAAAATTCGATTTCTTTTTGCAATTAAATTTTGAATAGTTTTTTGTTTTACTTTTTTAAAATCTTTATCATTATAATCGACATGATCTTCTGCTGTCATCATATAGTCTAAAAAAACATTTGAAGTGCGATGAATTGAATTGAAAGAACCAAATACTTTTAAATCATCTTGGGCAGATTCAATTTTCTTAATAGTTGTATTCACTAAATTAAATCGTTCATGATGAAATAATTTCATTATATTCTCACTATCAGATAAAAAATAGTAAATATTTTTTTCGTTTTTAGAAATAGATTCTTTATTTAAAGATATTATAATTTCAATCGTTTTAGAATCACAATTATTTTGTTCTAAACGACCTATTCGTATACTATTAAGCGCATCTATTATTTTCGGTTGATTATTATTCAGTAAGACATCTTGTATCAAATCACTCTTTTCGCTAATCTGATCCCAATCAATAATTACTCTATCTTCATTAATAAGCTGTGTTATTACCTTATTGCCATGTTGCATTAATCCTGATATAAGTAACAAAATATCTTTAAGTTTAGTTATTATTAAATTTAATAATAATCTATATGTTTCTTTATCTATTTTTTCAAAGCTATTATTTTTATCATATTCTTTTTTTGCTCTAATCAATAAATTTTCATCTTCCTCAGTAAGAATTTTTGACCGTAATATTTTCAATAAACTTAATCGCAAAGAAATATTGTTATGATTTTCTATATTTTTTTTAATGTGATTTTTAAGCTCTTTTATATGAGGAGGAAGAATTATTGGTTGATGCCCAATTTTCATTCCATAGAATAAAAAGGTTAAGGCTGCCTGATTTTGTCCAATATTAAACAAATCTTCATCCGTAAAATCTTCGATTGTTGGAAGTTGACCTTCTTTTTTAATTTTATCAATTATTGCATTGAATGGATGAGCTAAATTATATATTTGGAAAAAATCTACGATAAAAAATAGTGAATAATCATTTATAAGTTTTTCTTGATCATTAATTACCCAATTTATTTCTTCATAAAATTGCTGAAATTTAAAACGCAAAGTAGTAAGTAATTCATTTAAAGTTTTTTGATCATGAATTTTTGTAATATTAATGAATTTTTTCATTTTTCTTTTTTTTTTATTCTATTTTATTTTTTCAAAAAACTTAAAAGTTCATTTTTCCCTTTTTTCTGACAAACTATATTAAATTCATGAACTATTTTATTGGTATCTTGAGCAAGATACCAAATCTTAACTGTTTTAATAAGTTTTTGAAATACTGCATGTATGTTGTTATTAATAGATACATAAAATTTGCCATCCTGAGTATCATTTTCATAAATAAAAATATTATTTTTTTGTAAAATCTGTTGAAATTTATTAACTAACAAAATTGGATATTGATTATTTAGTATTTTTATTATTTCATTAATTCTATTAATTTGTTCTTTTTCTCCGAATACTTTTAAATAATCATAAATAACACCTTCGTAGTCACGTTCATTACTTGTGCTTTGCGCTAATAATTCAGGAATAAACTGCAAACAAAACTTATTATTTTTGGGTGAATTCATTAGAAAATTAAAACATTCTAACATATAACTTTTATTTAAAATATCTCTTTTTGCAATGTAAGTTAATGCTTTTAATTCTCCTCTTTCATGTGTTAAGCCAAAAAGAACTTTTAAAATATAAGTGTGTATATCTAAAAAATATGGAATATATTCTGATTTAACGTCTTTAAAATCCTTTCTAAGGGATAATTTATATATATCAGGGAATAAAGATGTTATATTTAAAAGTGCTATACTCACTAATAATTCGATAAATCCTTGGTTATTAAATTCATTACGTGGGTGTTTATATATTAACTTCAGTGCGTTCTCAATTTTTTCTTTTCCTGTTTCATCTGAAAGTTGGTATAAACTATTTATTACTGAACTTCTCGGAATTTCAGAAGATATCCAAAGCAAAGGTTCTGTATATCCTTTAAACAAGAAGTTTCTAAACCATTGTTGACAATTTATTTCTGTTTGTTCTTTTAAAAAAAAAGATAGTTCAGTTAAATTATTTACGTACATAAAGCTTAATTTAATTTTTTTAGAAAATATTCCAAATCATTAAGAATATCATAGTTATCACCAACCCATAATTTAAATTCATTTATTCTATGTTCAAAATAGTCTTCCCATCTCTCATAACTAATCTCATCATTACATACTCCAAGCTTATTAAAGTCTTGTTTGTCTGATCGCGGCCAATCAGAGGGTTTCATCACAGCTTCAGCAACTCCAATAGAGCAATCTTGAAGATTCAATGTAACTCCCCACCCATTATTAGTATTAGCAGGTCGCCAATGGGGACCAAACTCAGAATGGAAAACCGTAGGCTTATGTAATTCATAATTAGAACTATTTTTAAACATAAACTCTACTAAATAGTTATTAATTCCGTAATATAAACCCATCATATCCCTCGCAATATTTGAAGAAGGAAAAGAGGAAGTTATTGGTTGAATTTCATCAGTATCTCCTATCCAGATAATTCCATTTCCACGTTTAAAAGGAATTATGTTCCCATTTTTTAAATGAGTAACAAATTCTGTAATATGTTTATCAACTTCAGCATCAGTTATTTCTGCAGTAGATCTATGTATAAGAGCACCGCTAATATTTGCATTTTCACGCTTAATATAGTCGGATGACAAAATTCTTGAAAAACTCTTGGTATGCTTTATCTCAGTTTTAGTAGATGCCCACATTTCATCCCAAGTACTATTTATTAATCCATTTATACGAGCAATTGGGCCTCTAGTTATATCAGAATTTCTTAGATGTTCTTCAACTTTGATATATGAAACTAAAAAATCCGTATCATTTAAAGTTGCTAAATGAATGTCAGTAAATATATTAAAGGCAATAATTTTTAATCTTACATCCACTTTACAATCAATAATCCAATCATCTAGAGCAGAATCACCAAAAATATTTCTTATTTCTGATTCCAATTGATGATAAGTCATATCAAAATAGATTTCTTTATATTAAAACTAAAGGTTATATTTTTTTAATAATCAAATTTTTATGCAAAATAAAAAATGATATACGAACACAAAGATAATACAAATTTTTATTTGTAAAGTAATTTTATATTTAAATTTCATATATTTAAACTTAAACATAATTGTTTTTGAATTTGCGTTATTTTATTTAAGTATAAAAAGGTCGGTAATCCTAAAGCAATCGTAATACGATTTATACAAAACATAAGATAATAAGAAAGAATATTAAATGCCACATTTTAATCTGTGGCATTTAGTTTAATAATTTATTCTTTTTGATTACACTTTTCCAACAACCATCTTCAACAGTTCAATTATTTCCTCCAGATTATCAGAATTCTCAACTACAATAGTACAACATTCACCATTCCAAAACTTCTGCACTGATGCAGGAAGTGTTTTAATTCTGTGATGCTTGATAAGCTCTCTTGTAGTTTCTTCAGGATTCATAACAACAATATCTGCTTGCTTTCTTCTTAAATGGAGAAATGCAAGATTCTTGTTTTTACGGATAGAGATGTAATGCTTCTTCGGGTTAAATTCAAGTGAGCCATCCATTTCAAGAAGTGCTGTTTTAATCTCATTGTAAATTTTCCGTATCCTGTCTGGTAGTTCACATAAATGATCATTTTCGGTTATTTTTACGGTTTCCTCAGTTTTCTGTTTCCCATTCTTCCGGATATCAGCAAACAGGGGATTTATACTGTAAACCTTATCATCATTACAATAATACTTCTTTACAAGTATTTGCCTTAGCATTTTGCCCCATGTTTCCACATAAACCATCTGCATTAAATCCAACACAACATTATCTTTGTCTTTTACAAGCAATATTGCAGGTTTGTTATCAATCATGCTTGATAAAAGCTCTGATATTTCCAGTTCTTCAGAAAGTATGTTTTTCAATTCAATTTTAGTTTCTTCATTTGAATTAATTACATGATTTAGCTCTACAAGAAAATCATTTTGATAAGCTTTGTTTTTGATTGAAGCAATAAAATGTGTAATCCTAGCATACAAAATACCTAAGTTGTCTTCTGATAAAGTTGTTTCAATGATATACAATCTGGGCTTTTCTTTATCATTGAAGTCAAGCAGAAACACATTCGGAAAATATTCATTCGTGCTTTTTGTATTATCAATAATGACAGTATTCTCTCCAAAAAGTGTTGTGTGATGTTGAATGACAAATTCTTCCAAATCGTTTTTAGTATGAAATTTTGCTTCATTTACTTGAGGATTTCCAATAAAATATTCTTGTGTTAAAGCTAACAATTCACCCTCTTTTAATAAGTAAGGATTTTGAAATCTAATTAAACTTTTGGAGGTTTCTTTTTGTTGGGGATTTGCATCTTCTTTTTCTTCCGTTTTCTCTACTCTTTCCTGTTTCGCCTCCTTGTTTACTAGTTCTTCTTCACCTTTAGAAGTAAGTGTTCCTCCGATTTCTTTCCAGATATCAGAAGGAATTTCATCTCTAACAATGGTATCAAGTTCTGAAGCAAAGTTTAATGCAATTTCAAATTTTCCTTCCTTGTACAATTCAAAGACTCTTTTCAAATCTTTATGATCCTTGTCATTTAAGTGTTCAGGCATTGTCCACAAGGGATAGTCAATTTCATTTTTGATATCCTTTTTAACAATAGGAATTTGCTTTTGAGCTTTTTTCTCAATTTTCTTTTTAGCCGAAGCATTACTTTTTTCGTTGCTTTCTGCTTTTGTTTTTTTCTTTTCCATTTTGTATAGATTTAAATTATTACTTAATCTTTTTAAAAGATCTGTTCTGGTGGGATATTAACTCCGCACAGAAATTCGTCAATCAGAAATTCGGATTAGAAATCTAAGAATGGAAGTTGTCAAATAAAACCAAATATCAAGCGAGTTATTATTTACATTGAAAATTCAGGGAAATAAATAAACCCGCTGGAATTGTTTTCCAAGCGGGTTTTAAAATAGAATCCAATAATTGAATTTCTATTTCGCGTAAATACTTTTTATAAAAAATCAAAGAAGAAGTCAATATAAAATATTCTAGAAAACAGAATGTGGAGCTAAGTCAAATGCCTGTTTTTTAATAAAAACACATTGCATGCACGCATTCATTATTTAAGAGGATGTTGAGTAAGATCTTTGCAAAAACATTTACACATAATAAATGTAAATGAAGCATAAAGTAATCGTAAATTCTGACGTAATAAGGAATAGCAAAGCACAAGCTAATTTTACAAACATAAAAATTTAATAGCTAAAAGAATAAAATGTTTGACAGACTTTATATAAAAGAGCTACAAATTAAACTTCAATACAAAGACAGAAGATCTGTCAGAAGATGGTGTCGCAATAATGGGGTTAGAATATTATCTGACCTTGGTTCTAATAGACAGTTCGTTTTGAAAGATGAATTTGAAAATTCATTAAACAAAATATATTCTCTAAATCCAATAAGTGCTGAAAATAACAAAGAAGAATATATACCCAAAGGAACAATAGAATCAGACTTTTTGTCAATATTGCTAAAAACATAGACCACGTTATGATGCTCACAATGGAAAATATTAAACCTTTATACATCCCAAAATCTAAAAGATTGAAAGGCTTAACCGTTTATTGCTACCGATGTAAAACCAATGTTTCAGAAATATGCAAAAAATCAGGTAAACCTATATCACAATGTCAACATGGAGAAAATCATGTTTTTAAAGTATATATACATGTAAACGGGACATCCAATCAAAGAAGAACCAAAAAGCTTGAAACACGTAATTTAAATGAAGCAATAATACAAGCAATTGCATTTAAAAATGAAGTTCAAGGAAAAGCAAAACCGATTATTGAAAACGAAAAAAAGAATGTTGAAAGGAAAAGAGAAAATCAACATAAACCATATTTATTGGTAAATGCACTTGCCAGATATATCGGCTGGTTGCACAACGAAGGCGTTCCTGCTCATAGAGTTAAAATAAGGAGTGATGAGCATATTAAAGATGTGGAAAGATCACTTAAAGTTTTAGTTGAATGTTTAAATAATAACGGATATAATTTTTCATCTTTATCAATTGATGATATCAATGATGAAATTGTAGGACATCTCTATTTGCATTTAGAAAAAACAGGAATGGCAAATAGAACCTTTAATAAACACCTTGGCTATTATACTTCATTTCTTAAATGGTATGCTGACGAATACAATTATCCTATCAGAAATTATTTTGAAAGAGTAAACAGAAAACTCTTGAATCCCAATCCTGAAGCTATTAATCAAGATGAATACGAAGCTTTATTAAAACAAATTACTCCTGAAAACGGAATAAAGGAATATGGAAATGGTGAAAAACCAAAACGAAATTTATATCGTTCTTGGTTGGCTGATGGAATTAAACTTGCGTTGGAAACAGGACGAAGGAGAGAGGAAATCATCAATCTTAAATGGAGTAATATTCAGGAAAGCGAAGGGATAAAGTACATAAAAGTAGAAGATTACAAAGTTAATCACATTCAAAAAAGAATGACTGAAAAAGAGAAAAAGTATATTTATATTCCTGTTACAGCATCTCTTTTAAAACTGTTAAATGAACTTGATTATGAAAAGTATCAAGAGACAGATAATTTCATACTGGCACCTGAAATAAATATCCAAAGAAACAGAGTAATGTCGGATACACTCAGTAGGGGATTTACGCATTACTATGACCAATTAAATACAGGACGGAAACTCACTTTTAAAAGTTTAAGAAAAGCATATATTACTAATCTTGAAATTTTTATGGGCGGAGGTAATACAAAATCAATTACAGGTCATTCGGATAATCAGGTGATAGAAAAGAATTATATTGATAAAAAAGAAATGGCAAAAGCGGCTCGTAATTTTAATGTATTTCCAACAGAAAATGAACGAAGTGATGCTTTGAAAGAAATTCGCAATAAATCAAAAGAAGCAACACAAGAAAAAAGTTTGGATGTATAAAATGGTAAAAAAAATAAATTTCCGCACCCATTTCCGCACCTTGACGGAAAATTTGGCTGAAAAAAGTAAATTTATCGGAAAACTATCGGAAATAAAAAACGCCGAAACGCTTGTTAATCTAGCACTTCGGCGTTGTACCCCGGGCGGGACTTGAACCCGCACGACCGCAATGGTCACAGGATTTTAAGTCCTGCGTGTCTACCAATTCCACCACCAGGGCGTCCTTGAATAAAATTCTTTGGTAAAAACAGAACTTTATTTTGAGCGAAAAACGAGACTCGAACTCGCGACCCCGACCTTGGCAAGGTCGTGCTCTACCAACTGAGCTATTTTCGCATTTTTTATTTTCGGACTGCAAAGATATTAAATTTTTTATTTCCGATGCAACTTTTTTACAAAAAAAACCAGATTTATTAATTTTTCTTCTTTACTCTTATGAATTCCAACTTTCATCTATTTTATTTCCCCAATATTTTTTTAATTTCATTGAGTTTCATTAAGGCTTCCACAGGCGTCAGTGTATTGATATCTGTATTGAGGATATCTTCTTTAATTTGCTGAAGAAGAGGATCATCAAGTTGTATAAAGCTTAACTGGTAATCTTCGTTAACTTGTTTTGTCTTTCCCTTTTTATTAATTGTTTTATGTGATAATTCTTCGCTACTATGTGATTTTTCAAGCTGGGCAAGAATTTCATTGGCTCTTTCAAGAACTGTAGTTGGCATACCTGCCATACGAGCAACATGAATTCCAAAACTGTGTTCGCTTCCACCTGATTGCATTTTTCTTAAAAAGATGATTTTGTTTCCAATTTCTTTCACAGAAATATGGAAATTTTTTATCCTAGGCATTAATGCTGCCATTTCGTTTAATTCGTGGTAATGAGTGGCAAATAATACTTTAGCTTTAAAAATCGGATGCTGATGTAAGAATTCAGCAATAGACCATGCAATAGAAATTCCATCATAAGTACTGGTTCCTCTACCAATTTCATCCAGTAAAATTAAACTTCTATCAGAGATATTATTCAAAATACTGGCTGTTTCATTCATTTCTACCATAAAAGTAGATTCTCCGGATGATATATTATCCGAGGCACCAACACGAGTAAAAACTTTGTCAACTAATCCTATAACAGCATTGTCAGCAGGAACAAAACTTCCCATTTGTGCCATTAATACAATTAAACCTGTTTGTCTTAGCAAAGCAGACTTTCCCGACATATTGGGTCCTGTAATAATAATAATTTGCTGATTTTCATTATCTAAAAATACATCATTGGCTATATACTTTTCACCTAATGGTAATTGCTTTTCTATAACTGGATGTCTTCCTTTTTTAATATCAATACTATAAGAATTATTGATAACAGGGCGTATATAATTGCTTTTTATAGCCTGCATAGCAAATGATAGCAAGCAATCCAGACGGGCAATCAAATTGGCATTGAGTTGTATCGGTTGAATATATTCGGTTAATCCTAGCAACAAATCATTGAATAAACCAGCTTCCAAACTGGCAATTTTATCTTCAGCACCCAAAATCTTTTCTTCATATTCCTTCAGTTCTTCGGTGATGTATCTTTCGCAGTTTACCAAAGTTTGTTTGCGATTCCATTCAGGAGGTACTTTATCTTTATGGGTATTGGTAACTTCAAGATAATATCCAAAAACATTATTAAATCCTATTTTCAGCGAAGAAATTCCAGTGAGTTCAGCTTCGCGTTGCTGAACTTTAGCCAGATAATCTTTTCCTGAATAAGCCAGATTCCGCAATTCGTCTAATTCGGCAGAAACACCTTCAGCAATTACATTACCTTTATTCAGCATTACTGGTGCATCGGGATTTATTTCTTTTTCAATTCTGTCACGAATAATCTGACAAATATTAAGCTGTTCGGCTATTATTTTCAAAGCAGGGTTTATAGCCTGATCGCATTCTTGTTTGATAGTTTCAACCGCAAAAAGTGCTTTTTTTATCTGTACCAATTCACGAGGACTAATTCTACCTACCGCTACTTTTGAAATCAATCGTTCCAAATCACCAATAAATTTAATGTTTTGAGAAAGGGTTTCTGAAATTTCAGTATTGGCTATCAAGAACTCAACAACATCTAATCTTTCTTCAATCGGTTTTTTGTCTTTGAGCGGAAGTACTACCCATCGTTTCATCAAACGTGCACCCATAGGTGATATGGTATGATCCATAATATCGACCAATGTTACTGCATTTTCATTGGAAGAATTTACGAGTTCAAGGTTACGGATAGTAAATTTATCCAACCAAACAAAATGATCTTCTTCTATTCGCGTAACTTTACATATATGTGAGGTTTTATCATGCTGTGTTTCTGCAAGATAATGTAAAGCTGCTCCTGCTGCTATGATTCCACTTTCTAAATTTTCTATACCAAAGCCTTTTAAGGAAGTGGTTTCAAAATGTTTGAGCAATATGTCATTGGAGAAATCTTTTGTGAAAACCCAGTCTTCAAATGTATTTGTGTAAAACTTCTCACCAAAAAGTTCCTGAAATTTTCTGAGTTTATTTTTCTGAATAATTACTTCGCTGGGTCGAAAACTTTGTAATAACTTATCAATGTATTCTTCCGACCCCTGAGTAACATAAAACTCACCAGTAGATACATCTAAAAAAGATATCCCATTCATTTTAGTATCCAAATGAATACTTGCCAAAAAATTATTGACTTTATTCTCTAATACTTTATCGTTATATGAAACGCCTGGTGTTACAAGTTCTGTAATCCCACGTTTAACAATCTTTTTGGTAAGCTTAGGATCTTCCAGTTGTTCACAAATTGCCACACGATAACCTGCTTTAACCAATTTTGGCAGATATGTATCCAGTGAATGATAGGGAAATCCTGCCAGTTCAATATAGTTTGCATGTCCATTGGCACGACGTGTAAGAACAATTCCCAGTATTTCAGAAGCTTTGATAGCATCTTCACCAAATGTTTCATAAAAATCACCCACTCGGAACAATAACAGAGCATCCGGATATTTTATCTTGATGGCATTGTATTGCTTCATCAACGGGGTTTCGGCTATTTCTTTCTTTTCAGTCAATACAAATAGGTTTAGATAGTTTACAAAAGTAGTAAAAAAATTGATGACAAAAGCTGTATGATTAAAATGCTAAAAGCTTAAACTTTGATTTTGCAATAAATCAGCTTCATTTACAAAGATTATATTATTTTTGCATACTAAAATCAGTCTACTGTAGTGAAATATTTAATTTGTGGTTTAGGAAACATTGGAGAAGAGTACGCAAATACCCGTCATAATGTCGGGTTTTTGGTATTAGATGCTTTGGCAAAAAGTTTGGATGCAAAATTTGAGATTAGCCGTCATGCTTTTCGAGCAGAAGCTAAATTCAAAGGCAGAACACTTATATTGCTAAAGCCTACAACTTATATGAATCTAAGTGGGAAAGCAATAAAATACTGGCTGGATAAAGAAAATATACCAAAGGAAAATTTGCTGGTTATAGTTGATGACCTCGCATTAGAACATGGCATTTTACGAATGAAAAAGTCAGGGAGCGATGGTGGACATAACGGATTGATAAACATTATAGAAACATTACTAACTAAAGATTTTACCCGTTTGCGTTTTGGAATTGGTAATGATTTTGCCAAAGGTTATCAGGTTGATTATGTACTTGGTAAATGGAGCAAAAAGGAAGAAGAACTTATACTACCTAAGGTTGATTTGGCAATAGATGTTGTAAAAAGTTTTACCACTATTGGAGTAGAAAGAACCATGAATTTTTATAACAATAAATGATTCAAGAATATTTTATTGCTATTTGGGGTCAGTAAACACTTCAAAATTTCATGCAGTCAAATCGACAAAATATTTTATACTTTTTTTCAAAAATCCTGTTTTATGACATTCTTCTTAAAATGTCTTAAGTATTTATTATTTTGATAATAAATACTTAAGACATTAAGATATTAATTTACTATGCTTTAAATGATTATTTACGCACAATAGAAATCGCACCAGATTTAGAATGTTTTATACTGGAATTATCTTTATAAATAATTACATACGCATAAGTTCCATCTGGAGCCAATTCATTGTTAATTTTACCATCCCATCCTGCATTCATATCTTCCGAAGTATATACAATTTTCCCCCATCGGTCATAAATGCTCATTTCAAAGGATTCGATTCCCATACCATATACTTTAAAAACATCGTTTACACCATCATTGTTGGGCGAAAATGAATTGGGAATGTAAAAAGTTACATCAGGCTGAACAATAACCCAAAGACTAGCACTGTCAATACATCCATGTATATTAGTAGCAATAACATTTATTAAATAACTTCCTGTATCCTTATCGCTGTATGTGTGATAAAAATTATTTTGAGTTGTTGTAGTATTATCACCCAAAAACCAAACATAATTATTAGTCTCTCCAGATCCATCATAAATGTGAACAGTCGGTTCATATACAGATACAGGGTTTGGTGACACAACAACTTTTGGTTTCGGCTGAGGGCTCACATTAACCGTTACGAAAGCTGTATTTGAACAAGTATTCAAATCAGATCCATTTACTGTGTAAATAGTTGTTGTTTTTGGTGATACAATAGGACTAGCCTGTGTTTGCTGACCGTTTAATGACACATCAGATATATTTGCTGTCCATAAATAAGTATTTGCTCCTGATGCTTGCAACAATGTGGAATCTCCATAGCATATTGTAGATGCTACTGATGTTGCCGTCACTAAAGGCAAAGGATTAACAAAAACAGTAACACTATCTATATCAGAAAAAACATTAGTAACGGTTACAACATAAGTAGTAGTTACCGTAGGACTTACTGATAATATGGGCGTAGGGTCACCTGTATTCCACAAATACACGGAACCTCCTGATGCATGTAAGGTAGCGGTTCCACCTAAACATATTGTTGTGTCGGAACCTGCTCTTGCAAAATGACAATCAACCACAACCAATGCAGAATCAACAGCAGTTTTAAAGCAAGCATCTGTAACTGTAATTTTATAATTTGTAGTACTTAAAAAAGTAGGTGTAACCATTGCGGTATTACCTGCTGCATTGCTCCATGAATATTGATAAGGTGGTACTCCATTATGAGCAATTACAGATAAAGTAGTTTGATTATTGCACAAAGTAGTATCCCCATAAGCAACAGCAGTGAGTGAATCATAATCTAGAATATTAAATGTTACAGTGTCGTACATGTGGCCACAATCTGCAGTTTGAAAAACCAAAGTAAGAGTTTCTGTACCTTCTGTGATGTGATCAAAAACGGGCGAAATTGTAAGCTTAACTGAATCAGAACCAGCTGGAATAACTAATGTAGGAGGACTTAATGTATAATCACTACTACTAGCAGTACCCCCAGTAGATATAATAGGAATAGTAAGAGAATTGCTCACAACATGTGGAGCTTTAAACGTTAATACCATATTACTACATCCTTCTATAGCATTTTGATTAGATGCCGTGGGATTAGTAAGCGTTTTATGAATTGCCATTGGTGGGCTGCTAAAGCTATTGGCTTCCAAAAATACGCCTGAATCGTAAGAGTAGTCAACACAATCAGCAACAGCTAATTTTATGTGATATGAATTACATGGCATTACTAATGCCCAAGCTGTAAGTATAGTTGTAAAACCATCATATTGAATGGTAATTCCATTAGTATTGTCAATATAGTAAGATGAATATGCTAAAGATGTACAATTACTTGAAATTCCGTATTGTCCAACAACACCAGTATTTAAAGCATTAATTGTTACTGGTAATGCAGTACCTGGAATTATAGCAATATTTTTATTTACATAATTCGATCCTAACGGATTCAATCCTGAAATAAAAAACCCAAATATATCGTTAAAGTTTGAACAAACATATTCTGGATATTCTTCTGAAGCAAATACATATCTAAATTTTATTGTATCAGATAAAGGAATAAAATTAAATTCAAGAACAGCAGCATCATTTACAACACCAGAAGCTATAGCTTGTAATTGAGGGTCGCTAATAGATGTCCCTGTGATAGAAACAGTTGAACTTGCACTATTATTTGGGCCAATGGCACCACTAACTCCTCCTGATGATAGAATTAGTCCATTCGTAAACCCTAAATTTGTCGAATTACCCCCTGTAAAAGAACCAATTTGATTTGAAGAGATAGCTGCAGACGATCCATTAAATTTTACACTATCAATAGTAACACCGGTTCCTACTAAAATATTCTGCACCAATTGTTGAGGAGACATTCCGGAAGCAGATGTTACAGTTAACTGAGCCTGGGTGTAAAAGCTTGTAAAAAAAACAGTTAGCAGTATTAATAATTTTCTTAAGTACATATTTATTAAGTTTAATCCATCTATAATAATAATCGTTATTATTAACGACATACAAAATTGCAAAAAGGTTGCCTGATAATTTTTGTAAAAGTAAAAATTTTTAATTAAATTTCTTATTTTTACCACAAAATAAATTTAAAAACTGATATTATTATGAACTATATCAATCAATACATTAGCGAAAACAAAGAAAGATTTTTAGAAGAACTGTTTGGTTTAATCCGAATTCCGTCTATTAGTTCTTTATCCGAAAACAAACCCGATATGCTTAAAGCTGCTGAATATTGGAAAGAAAGTATCTTAAAAGCAGGTGCCGATAAAGTCGAAATAATTCCAACAGAAGGAAATCCTATTGTTTACGGTGAAAAAATTATTGATAAAAGTTTACCTACTGTATTAGTATATGGACATTACGATGTGATGCCTGTTGATCCGTTGGAATTATGGAAAACTCCTCCTTTTGAACCACAAATAATTGATGAAAAAATTGTAGCCCGTGGTGCTGATGACGACAAAGGACAAGCTTTCATGCACGCCAAAGCTTTTGAATTAATGATAAAAACCAATACATTGCCTTGCAACGTAAAATTTATGATAGAAGGTGAAGAAGAAATTGGTTCGCCCAATCTTCCTGCATTTTGCGAACAACACAAAGAAATGTTAAAAGCAGATATTATTCTTGTTTCCGACACAGGCATGATAGCACAAGATATTCCATCAATCACCACTGGATTAAGAGGTTTAAGTTATATGGAAGTGGAAATTACAGGACCCAATAGAGATTTACATTCTGGGATTTTTGGTGGTGCTGTTGCTAATCCTGCCAATGTTTTAGCAAAAATGATTGCTACTTTGCACGACGAAAATAACCATATTACCATACCTCATTTTTACGACGATGTAATAGAAATTAATATGGAAGAAAGAACGGAAATGGCAAAAGCTCCATTTAATCTTGAAAATTATAAAAAAGCACTTGACATCAAAAGCGAATGGGGTGAAAAAGGGTACTCAACAACTGAAAGAACCGGCATCAGACCAACATTGGATATCAATGGTATTTGGAGTGGGTATACAGGTGAAGGTGCAAAAACAGTACTTCCTTCCAAAGCTACTGCAAAAATTTCGATGAGACTAGTTCCTAATCAGGAGAATGAAAAAATCAGCGAATTATTCAAAACATATTTTGAATCTATTGCTCCTAATTATGTAAAAGTTAAGGTAACAGCCTTACACGGTGGTCAAGCTTATGTGTCACCAATGACAATGTCTGCCTATAAAGCAGCTGAAAAAGCATATACCGAAACCTTTGGCAAAAAACCTGTGCCAACACGAAGTGGTGGTAGCATTCCTGTAATTGCAGAATTTGAAAGGATATTAGGCATTAAATCTATTTTAATGGGATTTGGATTGGAGTCTGATGCAATTCACTCACCCAATGAAAATTATCCATTATTTAATTTTTACAAAGGAATAGAAACTATACCATACTTTTATAAATATTATGTAGAACTTTGTAAGTAAAAAAATAAATTACAACTCTTACTCAACTAAATTGTTATTATTATAACTTTTAAAATCTCAAAAAATGAAAAAAACAATCTTTTCAATCGTATTCTTATTATTAACAATCGTTTTATTCGCTCAAAAACCTATCTCAAAAGGACAAACTCAATTAAACGCAGGGATTGGGCTCTCTGGGTGGGGAATGCCTGTCTATTTAGGTCTTGACTACGGTGTTCATCCTGATATATCTGTAGGTGGAGAATTATCTTATCGTTCTTATAGCGAAAATTGGGTTGGAGTAAAATATAACCATAGTGTAATTGGAATTATTGGAAATGGTAATTATCATTTTAATAGAATTATGAATATTCCTTCGCCTTGGGATTTTTACGCCGGATTAAATTTAGGATTTTATATTATAAACTCTCCAAGTAATTACGGAGGAGGGAGTAGTTCGGGATTAGGATTGGGAGCCCAAATAGGTGGAAGATATTATTTTAATGCAAAATGGGGTGTTAATTTAGAACTTGGTGGCGGAAATTCGGTATCGGGAGGAAAATTTGGAATTACTTATAAGTTTTAAATACTAATATTACGCAAAAAATAAGCCTTCATTAAACAAAAAGAGGTGTTTATATGCTTAACAAAAAACATTCGAAGTCTTGTGTTTTTTTACTTGAGAGTTTTCGACTGTTTTTTTATTTACTTGTTTAATCATATAGCTATTTTTTGTTATAGATTTTATGATTCTATTTACTTTAATGCAAGACCTTTGTTGAGTATCTTGTGAATCCGAGAACTCACTTAGGTTCGTCTGATATGCATAGATTAAGATTTTTATTATTCATTTTTTACTATTTACATAACTGCATCCAAATTTTTGCGGGTTGAAAAAGTATATATGTTCAAAATAATTGAATAACCTCAACTTTTTGGGATAAATTATTTCGAGTATAAACGCTCTGTTGAATACAATATATGTTTTACCTATTTTGATTCATCTGTTATAACATTATTTACCTCTTATTCAGTTGTCAATACTGATTATAAAAATTGTTATACCTTTGCAAAACAATACATATTGATAATATGAAATTGCCTTTATCTGATTCGGAGCAATCTTTTAAACATTTTTTTGATGAACATTTTCATTATCTGGTGCTTCATTCGTATAAGCTTATCAATGATTATAGCCAGTCCGAAGAAATTGTTCAGGATGTGTTTGTTAAAGTATGGCAAAATTTTGAGCAAATCGAGCATATTTCTGATTATAAGGCTTATCTGTATAAATCGGTTCACAATTCGAGTCTCAATTATCTGAGGCATATTAAAATCAGGCAAAAATATAATGAAGCAGTTGCAAATACTTTTGATGAAGCAGTAAAGCCAACAGAAGAATTAATTGTAGAAACTGAAAAGAATAACCGAATACTCAAGGCTATAAATAAGCTACCAGAAAATTGGAAAGAAGCAATTGTATTGAGCAAATACGATAAACTTAAATATCACGAAATTGCAAAAAAAATGAATATATCACAAAAAACGGTTGAAAAATATATATCAAAAGCATTGTCGTTCTTAAGAAAAGAATTGGCAGATTTACTTATAACAATTGCCATAATATTAAATTTTATAAAATAAGTGTAGGGTAAAATAAGAAACGAGTGTTTTACATTTAGAAAGCGATGAAAAAAGCAAAGGAACATATTGATGAAACCATATTGCTCAAGATTATTGAGAATACGGCTGATGTTAATGAGCGAAGTCTTTTTAAACGTTGGATTGAATCTTCTGATATGCATGCAGAAACTTTTGAACAACTAAAAAAACTTAACCAACTAACATCTATCGATATATTTAACCAACAGAAGAATTGGGAATCGGTGCTGAAAAAAGTTAAAGAAGAAAAAGCAATACCTGATTATATTGAACTACCAGTAGCGCAGCGCTCAACAATTACATTACAGTTGAGAACTTTTTTACGTTATGCTGCAATGCTTCTGATTCTTTTGGGTGTTTCGTTCCTGATTAAAATCGTCGTTTTCGATTCTCAGCAGCTTACCATTTCCGGTAAGGATATG
Source organism: Bacteroidota bacterium (assembly GCA_013377005.1). GTDB lineage: Bacteria > Bacteroidota > Bacteroidia > Bacteroidales > JACABE01 > JACABE01. Next base: position 11,106 of record JACABE010000028.1, on the reverse strand, counting down.
AAGTTACATGAAGCTTATACACTTGCTGATGGTTCGAAAGTTTACTTAAATGGAAATTCAGAAATCTCTTTTTCAAAGAAATTTGGAATAAAAGAACGGAAAATAACGCTGAAAGGTGAGGCATTTTTTGAAGTTCAGCGAAATGAGAAAATGCCGTTTAGTATAACAACTTGTAAAACCACCACAGAAGTATTAGGGACAAGTTTTAATGTATATTCAGAATTATCGGGAAAAGTAAAAGTATCAGTTGTTACAGGAGTTGTAAGTTTTTATTCGGGCGAAAAAGAAAACGGGCTTAAGCTTGTTGCAGGCGAACAGGGATCATATAATCCGGATCTGCAAAAAATTGTAAAGGATAAAAATGTGGATATGAATTTACTGGCATGGAAAACCGGAATTTTATATTTCAACGAAACTCCGATTACGGATGCATTTAATTTGCTTCAAAAGCAGTATTCGCGCGTATTTGTTTTTGAACCCAAACAAGGTAGCATACCTTTACTAACAACAACATTTGATAATCAGACATTGGAAGCTGTTTTGGATGAGTTAAATCTTTTATTAAACACCAAAAATGTATGCAAAAATGACACGATTTTTTTCAAATCCTTCATTAAATAAATTAATTTCACTTTTTTGTTTTTTACTTTTCTTCCAGATAAGTTATGCACAAAACGAAATCCTTGAACACAAGATAAATGTGCCTGAATATAAAGGAACAGCAAAGTCACTTTTAGATCAGATTAGCCAAAAAGAAAATATTGTATTTGCTTACTCAAGCGAAATATCACTTAATTATGAAGTAAGCTTTCAGAAGAAAGCGATTACATTAAAAGAATTTCTCGATAATATTTTTAAAGGAAAACCAATTGGATATAAAGCGAAAGGAAATAAAGTTCAGCTTTTCCCATCAAAAGCACTTTCATTTATACCCGGAAGTTTAACACAATTAGTTAGAGGTTCAATAGTAGATGCCGATAGCAAATTACCTTTAATTGGTGCAAGCGTGCATATACCCAATACCGATCCGTTAATTGGTACAGTTACTGATTTGAACGGTAATTTTAGATTGGAAAAGATACCCATAGGTAGAATTTCCTTACAAATATCTTATATGGGGTATGAACCTAAAATTATTTCAAATATTGAAGTTAATTCAGGTAAAGAAGTCGTCTTAAATATTATTATGCAAGAATCAGTTTTAACATTGAAAGAGTTAGTGATTAGACCTGATAAGAAAAAAGGGGAGACAATAAATGATATGTCACTTCTTAGTACACATTCTATATCCCTAGAAGAAACAAAACGTTATACCGGAAATATGGAAGACCCTGCACGGGTAGTTAGCAGCTTTGCCGGTGTTGCAGCTTCTCCTGATGGAAGCAGTGATATCATTGTAAGAGGCAATTCACCCAAATACATGCAATGGCGTTTGGAAGGGGTAGAGATTTTAAGTCCCTATCACATGGATGATCAAAATGCATCATTTGGAGCACTAACTGCTTTAAACAATAATTTATTGGCTACTTCCGATTTTTATACCGGAGCATTTTCGCCCGAATATGGCGATGTTTTATCAGCAGTTTATGATGTAAAGTTCAGAACAGGAAATAACGAAAAATTTGAAGCAATGGCGGGTGTTGGAATCATGGGTGTCGATTTAACACTGGAAGGACCTTTTAAAAAAGGCTACACAGGTTCGTATCTTGTAAATTATCGGTATTCTGCAATTTCTTTGATTAAGAAACTTGGTTTGGTTGATGTTCCGGGAGCATTAGATTATCAGGATGCAAGCTTTAAATTAGTTTTGCCAACAAAAAAATCAGGCACTTTTACTTTCTTTGGATTAGGAGGTTTAAGTGGTGTTTCAATGGAGAATATGTCAGCTACAGGCTTATCGACACCCGGTAGCACAATAACGAATGCTTTTATCAGTAAAGATTTCGATAAGTCTAATTACCTATTGAACCTTGGAATGAAACATACTTTAACTATTAATAAAAAAAGCTTTATTAATACAACTCTTTCATTTTCTGGAAATGGAATTAAAGATGATATTTTTGAGTCGGATACTATAAGAATATATGGTAGTAGTGGTGAATTTATCAAAGATTCGGTAACTAATAAAATACATACTTTTAAAAACAGAATAACTAATTCTACCTATAGGGCAGCTATAACCTATAACAATAAAATCAATACTAAAAACAAATTTCAAATTGGTATTAAATATAGTTTATATAGCTATAATTATAAACAAAGTATTTTCAATAATGAAACCAATGCTATTTTTGATGTAACAGATTTTAACAACAATGCTAGTGCAATAAATAGTTTCATAAGCTGGAAACACAGTTTAAACGAAAAATTTACTTTTGTTGCAGGATTGCATAATACGAATATATTGTTAAACAACAAAACTGCAATTGAACCCAGAATAGCAATAAACTGGATGTTAAACAGTACAACTTCAATACATGCTGGATATGGCAAGCATAGTACAATGGAAAGTGTACATAATTATTTTACTAAAGTATTGCAAGCCGATGGAAGTGTAATTGAACCAAATAAAAATCTGGACTTGCTTAAAGCAGATCATTTTGTGCTGGGTTATGAAAAACGCTTCACCGAAAATTTAAGGGCAAAGATTGATATCTACTATCAATATCTGTATAATTTACCTGTAGAAAACAATGATACAAGTTACTATTCAACCATAAACGAAGGAATCGATTACAGATATGTTGCATTAGTAAACAAAGGAATTGGGAAAAACTACGGAGTAGAAGTTACCCTAGAGCGGTTTTTTGATAATAATTACTATTTTTTGATTAATGGCTCTTTGTTCGAATCAAAATACAAATCCTTAGAAAATGTATGGAGAAATACAAGATACAATAATAACTATTTAATCAATATATTGTGTGGAAAGGAATTTAAAAAGCTTGGCAAAAAGCAGAATCAAACACTTGCTTTAAATGCAAAAGTTTTTTTTGAAGGGGGGCAAAGATCTGTTCCATTGCTGAGAGATGCTCAAGGAAATATAGCTGTTGACCCTGCAAACAATAAATATTGGGATTATAAAAATGCTTACAACAATAAACTTGATAATATTTTTCAAATAAATTTATCGTTAAGTTATAAGTTCAACAGGCTTAAAGCCACACACGAAATATTCCTCGATTTGATGAACATTACCGACAATAAGAGCAGGATGTCGGAATACTACGATGAAAACAAACCTAACAAAATCGGTTATTTGACAGCATTTGGTTTTTTTCCTAATTTAATGTATCGGATTTATTTTTAATCACTTTGTATGAAATAAAATGAGAAGGATCAGGACTCAAACTATTCTCTTTTTAAATTAACTTTTAATAAATAAAATACAATTTAGAATTCATTTTAATAAAAATCAAATGTGGTAATTAGTTTGAATAATGAATAACGAACAAACAAAATACGATAATAGCTTGTCCATCTTTATTAGCAGTAATTTGAATTCAACAAACTGTAATTTGACTATTTGCAATATAGCTAAAGTTGATTTACTTTGTAGCTTGAAAATTTAACACAATGAAAAATATAATTTACAAAGTCCAAACAATTAGCGAACTGCATGAAATAGCAGGTTTTGAAAAACCAAAACATCCCTTGGTTACTGTTATTGACTACTCAAAAGTGAAAGTAAAAAAAGCTCCTGAATCTGGTAGTTTTATTTGCAGTTTTTATTCTGTAAATTTCAAAAAACATTGTAGTTTTTTATATGGGAAGCAAACTTTCGATCATAAAGAAGGGACTTTGCATTGTACTGGTCCCGAACAAATAATAACTTTTGACCGTAAAAAAGAAGAAGGAAGCACTGAAGGCTGGGGATTATATTTTCATCCTGAATTAATTAGAAATTCAGCTTTAGGGAAAAAAATAAATGAATTTTCTTTTTTCTCATATACCGAAAACGAAGCTTTACATCTTTCTGATCAGGAAAAACAAATATTACTTTCTATTTTAAAACAAATGGAAAATGAATATAATACTAATATTGATCATTACTCACACAACCTTATTATTTCGAATATTGAACTACTGTTAAACTATTGTAATCGCTTTTATGGAAGACAATTTATTACACGTAGCAATCAAAATAAAGATGTTATTGTAAGGTTTGAAGAATTATTGACAGATTATTTCAACTCTCAAAAACTAAAAAACAATGGCATTCCAACGGTTAAATATTGTGCAGAAGCAATGAATCTTTCAGCAAATTATTTTAGCGATTTGCTTAGAAGTGAAACTGGGAAAAACGCTCAGGAACATATTCATTATCATTTATTAGAGAAGGCAAAAAGTATATTGCTTAACTCTGATAAAAATATTAATGAAATAGCTAATGAACTTGGGTATGAATACCCGCAAAATTTCAGCAAACTTTTTAAGAAAAAAATTGGTGTTTCACCAACGGATTACAGAAATCTAACATTCAAAAACTAATTTAAAATGAAAGGTGAAATAATATCGATTAATGTAAAAAGTGTATTAAAAAGTGGAATGCTTGCAGGTTTGTTAATCAATATAAGTGCAATTAGTATGCTTCCTGTGGTTGGCAACGATTTTGATTTAGTTCTAGCGAGTCGAAATCTACCTCCATTAAGCAAAATGGCTATGTTATACTTTAGCTTGATATCGTTTATTAATGGCGTTTCTATTGTATTTATATATGCTATTGTAAAGGATAAATTTGAAGCTGGAATAAAAACGGCAGTATTGGTATCATTTGTATTCTGGTTTTTAACTTATTTCTTAAGCAATTTTTCAATGGTAGTATATGGTTTTATGCCACTTAAATTAACTGTGATTGGAACTATCTGGGGCTTGGGTGAATTATTATTGGCAGGTATAGTTGGGGCTAAATTATATAAAGAAGTTAGATGATATTGAAAAATTATCAACAGCATATTATCAACCATTAAAATAATTAAACTATGATAATGAATTATAAAACAGGTAAACTTCCGCCAAACTTTATTTATTTAGGCGTTATGTTATTAGGTGTAGGTATTTGGCGAATGATACTTTTAGACTGGAAAGGGATTTTGTTTTTCGCAATTTCATTGTTGTGTCTTTTTATAAAAAGTGGAATAATAATAGATACTGATAATAAAAAACTAAAAAAATACTTTGGCTTTTTCATAATTAGAAAAGGAGATTGGCAGAATATCAATTCTTTAATTAATCTTCAAATAATTAAAGCTAAAGAAACTCAAAGTATGAGTGTTCTTTCCATTACTAGAACTGAAACTAATGATGTTTACAAACTTTATATTGTTTTATCTCATAAAAGCATTGAATTAATATCAGGAGAAAAAGATTTCATAATTAAAGTTGCAAAAGAAATATCACATGAACTACAAACATCTATAATAAATAGAACAATTGCTTAAAACTAAATACAATTTAAAAATGAAAGATTTATATCATCAAACAACGTAAAAAATCATAATATTAAATAAATTAAAAAATAAAAAAATCATATGAAAAAATTTGGAGAAATCGTCGAAGGATACAACATCCCTGTTTTAAATGAGCGGGAAATAAGGGCAGCAGCTGGAATCTTGTTTTTAGCTACCTTCATATCCTTAATGTTTATTTTGTTTAATGAGAACTTTATTCCAATAAAGTATGTAATAAGCTTTTTTTTAACTGATTTTATAATTCGTGTTTTTATCAATCCTAAATATTCACCAACCTTGATTCTTGCTCGTTTGATTGTTCAAAATCAAACGCCGGAATATGTAGGTGCCGCTCAAAAAAAGTTTGCATGGATAATTGGATTTATATTGGCAGCTACGATGTTCTTCTTTTTTATTATCGTAAATGCTTATAGCGCTATTACAGGAATTATTTGTCTTATTTGTCTAATATTCCTGTTCTTTGAATCAGCTTTTGGAATTTGTTTGGGCTGTTTGTTCTATCCACTCTTTTTTAAAGATAAAGTACAATATTGTCCCGGTGAAGTTTGTGAAGTTAAACAAAAACATGATATTCAAAAAACGTCAGGAAGTCAATTTCTTATTTTGTTTGCCTTTATAGCATTCATCTTTCTGACAGTCTATTTAATGAATGATAGATTTAGTGAAAAACCTCATGCTTTGATAGGAAATAGCAATATTGAGCAAACCGAACAGAATAAATAAACTGACTAAACCTATGCGAATAAAGATAGTTTAAAATACAGAATGATTTCTATATAATTGATTACTTACAAATGCTTGTAGTTTTATTATAAATATTAGAATATGAATAAAATTCAAAAATTAACTTTATTAATCTTTTTTATTTTTTATTCGCTTGCAGGTTTCACACAAACCACTGTAAAAGGGATTGTAAAAGATTTGCAGACGAAAGAAGCTTTGGGTTTTTGCAATGTTGCAATAAAAGGGACCAAAAGAGGAACAATCACAAATATAGAGGGTGTATTCAGTATATCTGTTAATGCTAAAACAGATGTGTTGTTGTTTTCCTATATTGGATATGAACCAAAGTCGGTTGAAGCATCTATACTGATGCAGAAAAAAGAAATCTTATTACAGAAAAAAGAACTTACATTAAAAGAAGTCGTTATCCATTCAAATGACGAATATCTGTATGATATTATCGAAAAATGCAGAAAAAATTTATTGAAAAATAAAGCAGAACGAACGGCCAAATTATATTTTGGTTTGGAAACGCGCTCAAAATTACTTTCAGTTGAATACCCTATAGATAATCGTTGGACAAGTTTAAAAATTGATACTGCACAATTGCAGATAGAAAAGCCAGTTGAACTCCTAGAATGTTATTATAATGCTCAACTAAAAGGAAGTAGTGTTAATGAATTGGGTTTTAAGAATGGAAGAACCGCTCTTGCTTCAAACGATAATTATTTTCTAAATATGGGTTCATCAAAAGCAATCTGTGAAATATCTATGACCAAAGATAATGAAATGTTCCCGGAAATACCTTTTCAGTTAAACAAAAGAGAATTGAGAAAGAAATTCTTCGTTGAGCTTTCTTATTTTGATGGTAAATATTATAATATTAAGTTTCATCCCAAAAATAAGAATAATAATTCTTTTAGTGGTGAAGCTTGGATAGAAAGTCAAACTTTTAATTTATTAAAAATAAATCTTAAAGCAGAAAATACTGCTGTACATCCGTTTCTACCTGAATTTCCAAGAGACTCTATTTATAATGTTTCTTTCGATATAACCAATACCTATAAAAATGATGAAGAACTGATTGTTCCCGATCATTTTATTTTTAACTACAGTATTACCTATCACAGCAGAAAAGACACTATTTTCCTTTACATGAAAAATATGACAAGTGAAATCAAATCAAAAAGTATCATGTATTTTTATGATTACGACAAGCCGTTTATTCTCCCTTATTTCGAATATACCGATAAACTTTTTGGTAGGGATGATTACAACAAAATCTCCTTTATTCCTTATAATGAAGCTTTTTGGAATAGCAATAATATTCTACTTCAGACTGAAAAACAAAAGCAGGAATACGGATTATTGTCTAATCAGGGTGAACTTATAAACTATAGGGAAGGAAATTACAGTAGCAATTTTTTAGGATATCTCCCCGGCAGAGATTCACTTAAAGGACATTTCGATTTTTTTTACCCTTTTTGGAACTCACATAAACGTGTAGTGCCAAAGATAAACAGTGATAATTTTAAAACTTACTCCAAAGAAAAAATTAACTCAAGTATCAGGAGTGATTTATACAATCTAAAAGTTCAAATTATGCTTGACATTGTTGAATCTGGCGATTCGATACTTTGCAAAACATACACAATTTTCGACAACGAACAGACCTATTATCATCTACCTCTTAATTTTTACTCTAATGCTTTTTTTAATATTTATTTTGATATCTGGGAGATAGAAAGAAGAACAATGCAGGACAAACTTAATGTTGGCAATCTTAAAATATCTCAGATTAACGAAATTTATAACAATACCATTGAAAATCTAAATACAATTTCAGAAAAGTATATTAAAGAAGTGAATGTTGGCGAAAATGAAAAAATGTTGAAAAAGTGGAATGATTATGTATTTGATAGCATATCTCATATATATCTCCGGAATTGCAAAACATTAAACCATAAAATATGTATATTCTTAAAACTACTTCACCATGAAAAAAAAGGAATTATTTCGCTTGTTGTCAAGGTTATCTCTCCTGACACTAATCTCCATTTTTTCTTTTGCTCTTCCGATGCAAAGCCAAACAGTAACTCATGGCTTCAAGCTTATCGAGAAAAGATTCGTCAAAGAAGTAAATGCCGATTGTTACTATTATGAACATATTAAAAGCGGGGCAAAGC
>JACABE010000028.1:0-2716 GCA_013377005.1 Bacteroidota bacterium | reverse complement strand
ATATTGATAATATGAAAATGGTAGAAAATAGTGTAAAAAATAATTAAATTGATTATTCTTAAATGATTTTTCAGCAATTTAAGAAAAATATTCAGATGAAAGCTGTAATTTTAACCAAATACGGACTATCGGAAGTAATTCAAATAGCAGAAATAGGAAAGCCTATTCCCAATAAATAATGAAAAATATTTAATTATAGTTGATGAGTTTAAATAATAAAATTACAAAAAATAAATCATAAATTTTACACAAATGAAAAAACATTTTTTGCTAATATCCTATCTTTTAATATCTATTGCGTTATTTGGACAAGAGAATATTAATCAAGACTTGTCAACTTATTTCCCTCAACCAAAAGTTGATAAGAGAATTGAACTAATAAGTATAGTTTTTAGATTAGCTGGTAATAGTGAATATAATAATGAAGATTTCAAGAGTTATACTCAGGATATTCATAATTATTTTGATAAGTTCAAAGTGCATCCATTGATTTCATTTGCTTCGAAGCTAAGAATGGAAAAAGGGGTAAGCTATGATGCTGTTATGAAAATGGCTTTTCATATTGGTCAACCTCCTGCATTTATTCCTAAAGTTGATTTCTCAGATTATATTCCTGAAAAAAGATGGGGTAAAGAGAATGCAATAAAATTTCTGGAACTACTACGCGATTTTTATACTATTTCCGATTTTGAGAAATTTTATAATGAACACGTTGACTTATATTCAATGGCGGAGGAAAACTTTAGTTCTGTTTATAAAACTTTGAAAATTAATTGGTATAGTCAATATTACGGAGTTAAGCCTGAAGGCAGTTTTAATGTTATAATAAGTATTGGAAATGGGGGAGGTAATTACGGAGGAAAAGTTGTATATCCTGATAATAAAGAAGAAGCATTTGCAATAATGGGAACTTGGGACATTGATAGTAGCAATATACCTGTGTATAAGATTGAAAATTATCTACCAACACTTATTCATGAGTTTAATCATTCTTATGTAAACCCGCTCATTGACAAATATTCATTGCAATTGGAAAGTTCAGGGAAAGCTATTTTTGAACCTATTAGCGGAAACATGGGCAGACAAGCATATAGTAACTGGAAAACCATGATGAGTGAATCCTTAGTTAGAGCTTCTGTCATCCGATATTTACTTAAATACGACTCCTATCAAGCTGCCAAGAATCAATTAATTTCAGAAATCGGGAAAGGTTTTTATTGGATGCAAGGTCTTGTTAACCTTTTGTATGAATATGAAAATAATCGCATAAAATATCCGAAACTGGAGAACTTTATGCCTGTTATAATTGATTTTTATGACAAAATAGCATTGGAAACTAAATCAATTTATGAAATTAAGAAGTAATAAAAAAATGCCGAACATTTCTGTATTAATAAAATAGTGGAGACCAGAAACCACTTTCAGTAGTTGAGTCTACCGAAACCAAACGGGGCGATAACGAAAAGCCTTATAAGTAGGAAAATAAAAAAAATAAATAAATGGAAAAAATAAAAAGTTTTACAATTATCTGGTTTATAACCCTATTAAGCATCACTTTGAATACACAAGTCACATTACCTTATTATACAGGCTTTGATAATGTAACTCAACAAGCAGGATGGACAGAATATCAAAAAGCTGAAGTAACATTTTGTCATTGGGGTTCTGGTTATGCATACTCAATGCCAAATGGTATAGGACACGCTTTTGCTCCGTCTTCAGGAATTACTTTGGTTGATAACTGGTACGTTTGACCTTAACTTTCAATTATAAATGACGGTAAATTAGATTCAATAAGATATATGTTTTCCGGATATTCAGATCCACTTCCAGGTGACACTATTGCAATTTACTTGCTAAATGCTTCACAAGATCCTTCATTAGCAATCTCAAACATCTTTTGGTTGATTTTAGAGGGGCTGAGTATATTGGTGAAGATAGCTTTCTAATTAAACCAAATATTATTTTACCTGCATCGAGTGGTCTAAGTTACTTAGCAATAAGATATAGGAATGCAGATTGTAGTCATAATTGGCTAACTGTTAGTTTTGATAATATAGCAAAAAGTGGAAATAGTGTGGGTATAGACGATTTGGATACAAACATAGGTAAAGCAAAAGTTTACCCAAATCCTACAACAGAAAAATTCATCTTAACAACAAGAATATCAACGAATAACCCAGAGACAGAGCCTCGAGGTATCGTGTTACTCGAATATTAGACTTATTTAATTTTTGTAAAACTCTTTGTAAATATTTTTTTCATCTCCTTGTTCTCGAATATATTTTTGAATTATATCAACATTTGCATAATGACCAACCGTATTAACATAATAACCACTCGTCCAAAAATAACCTCCCCACAATTGTTTTTTGACCTCTGGATGAAGAAGAAAAAGCTCTTTGCCTATATGCTTTTTATTGTCCGAACTATTATTTCTATAGAAAGAATTGGCACACTTTGAATCAAAAAATAAACATGATTTTCATCAGCTCCAATTTCAACAAAATGTATTTCATATCTTTCTTCTATTTTTCTACATACTTCTACCAAACTATTTTCAACTACTTCTGTCAAAATACTTCGCATATACTTTATCGGACAAACTAAATGATACAATAACAAACTTTTATTATGTCAGTTAAAAATATGCTCATGCATTTTGCAAACTTACATAAAAATCTGTGATTTATAAGCGACCCCAATAAAAATCAAG
>JACABE010000027.1 GCA_013377005.1 Bacteroidota bacterium | reverse complement strand
ATTAACATATTCATTTGTAATTCAATTAATTATGTGTTTTGTCATCTACTAAATACTAACAATTAATAATTTTCAGTGATATGAAAAAGCTAATCATAATAACAGTGGTTTTAGGATACAGCATCTTTTGTTATCCTCTTTTTTCGCAAAACAACGAAACTTCTGCACCGCTCGGATTGGCAGGTGACGACCTGAACTTATATGGCGTTTTAGACTTGTTTCAGCAATCAGCAACCCTCGAAGAATTTGAGCAAAAGCTCAATGCTGAAGATACAAAGCTCAATAATCTTGATTTGGATAATGATGGTAAAACCGATTATATTAAAGTAATTGATCATATTAACGGAACTTCGCATGCTATAGTACTTCAGGATGTGATTAATGAAACCGAATCGCAGGATGTAGCTGTAATAGAAGTTGACAGAGATAAAGACAATCAGGTTAAAATTCAGATTATTGGTGATGAACAATTATACGGGAAGAATTATATTATTGAGCCTGTAAATGGAACACCAAACCCGGGCTATACTGGAAATGCTAACAACAATACGAATGTAGTTAACAATAATTATAGTGAAAACAATAAACATGAATATACATGCAGAAACTGGCATATTATCCGTTTTATTTATGATCCTGTTTATGTAGTTTATGTATCGCCATGGAGATGGGGATATTATCCATCCTACTGGCATCCATGGCATCCGTGGGGTTATTATGACTATTACGGATATTGGGGAAGACATCGTAGTCGTGCTTATTTTCATCAGACAAATATCTATACTATTTCAACTGCAAATACCTATTATGGTCCAAGAAGAACAACTTCCCATATCGTTCAGCAACGAAGTGAAAGAGGCGAGTTTAAAAGAGAGATCAATCGTTCGGACCAAAAAAGAGAAAGGGTTGCAGCAAAGATGAATAATACCAACCGTTCTGAACGAATAAATAAAAGAGCAGAAAATAATAAAGCTTTTGGGCATAATGCAGGAAATCGTGGGGGAGGAAATCGCGGAGGAGGAAAAGCCGAACGTGGAGGTTCGGGAAGGAGAAGGTAAGTTTCTTTTAGAAGAATTATGAATTATGAATTATTAATTATTAATGAAGAATGAAGATTGCAGAATGAAGAATGAAGAGAGCGTCTTGAATACTTTTGGGAGGTAGTTCATAACTTTTGGGAGGTAGACCAAGACTTTTGGAAGAAAGACCAAAGCTTTTGGATGCGAGACCATGACTTTTGGATGCGAGACTATAACTTTTGGATGAAAGACCATAACTTTTGGATGCTAGACCATGACTTTTGGAAGATAGACCATAACTTTTGGAAGAAAGACCATAACTTTTGGATGAAAGACCAAGACTTTTGGAAGATAGACTAAGACTTTTGGAGGGTAGACCAAGACTTTTGGGAGGTAGACCAAAGCTTTTGGAAGAAAGACCATGACTTTTGGATGCTAGACCACAACTTTTGGAAGGTAGACCACAACTTTTGGAAGAGAGACCATAACTTATGGAAGGTTAAGGAAGGCTTTTGGAAGGTTAAGGATAACTTTTGGATGCTTACGGAAGACTTTTGGAAGGTTAAGGAAGGTTTTTGGAAAGTTAAGGAAGGTTTTTGGATGCTTAAGGTAGTTGATTTGTAAAGAAATGAAAAAACGCATAAACTATACCAGCCTTAGTGAAGACTATTTCTGCCTTGGTTTTTTTGTTAAAAAATATTGAAGTGAATTAAATTATTGTATATTTGTGGGTTGAAAAAAGTATGACATTTATCAGTAGGATATAATAAGCAGGGAAAGAGTGAATTTGTCAGAAGTATATACAAGTTATAGGCAAGCGTAAAAAGACGATGACAATACTAACAAAAATAATATGATTGAAATGGGAAAAAATAACAACCTAAATGACGAACTAGAAAAACTGGAAGAACTAGAATCATTTACTGATGATTTTGCCGATTTACCACCAAATGACATTGTGGCGTATAATGAGTTGCGTTCTTGTGCTGACATATTAAGAATGCATGAAAGTGGACAACTTGATATATCACCTGACTTTCAGCGTGATATTGTTTGGCAAAATCCAGCTCAAACAAGGTTTATTGACAGTCTGATTAAACAGCTTCCTATTCCGAGTTTATGCATTAGCTTAGATTACAAAACAGAAAAACGTTTAGTAATTGACGGCTTACAAAGAATCACAAGTATTATAAAGTTTCTTTCAGATGACGAATGGAAACTTTCTGAGATAATAGATATTGACGAAAGAATTGCTGGTAAAACGGTTCACACTATTAAAACAAAGACCAAGGAAATTTATACTAGAGTTCAAAATCTAACAATTCCTGTAACGGTATTGCGATGCGATTATGCTAAGAAAGCACATAATGAATATTTATTTACAATTTTTCATAGACTTAACACTGGAGGAGCAAAACTTAATAATCAGGAAATAAGAAACTGCATTTACAATGGTCCCTTAAATACGTTATTAAAAAATCTAGCATCAAGTAAAAAATGGGTAAAACTTTTTGACCTTAAGAAAGGTAATATTTACAGATTCTCAAATGAAGAAATTATACTTCGATTCTTTGCATTTCACAATAGACTTGGACAATATACGGGGAAATTAGCTAAGTTCCTAAATGACTATATGTTTGATAACCGTTTCCCGACAGTAGAATTCATTGCTGAAAAGCAGTTCCTATTTGATGAATCAATTGATTTAATACAAAAAAATATATTTGACGATAAGCCTATTGGTAATTTATCAAAAGCTACAACCGAAGCATTACTTATTGCTGTTGCTACAAATATTAAACATTTACAACAACAAACACCGGAACAAGCGAAAATATTATATACTGAATTCCGACAATTAAACGAATTCAGCATTGACAGTTTAAAGGAAGGCTTAGCAGCAAGAGAGAAAGTTATTACTCGTATTAACGCGGCTATAAACGTATTTTCGAAGTGATTGATTCCATAGGCATAACGACAACGATTGATGAATTAGATGTTCTTTATAATTCAAATCCATTGCAAGCTACTTATTTTTCAAAGCTAGCGGTTTTGGAATTATGCGGATGGCTTGAATTAACTATGGATTGTATTGTAAATGAATGCGCAAATTCAAAATTGTCGCTACAATCAAATAAAGATTTTTTTGAAAAAAAGGTTGTTGATTCTACATTCGGCTTTCATTATGACCAACATTTTAGACCAATGCTTATGAAGCTAATTGGATTAATTAAATTAGAACAAATTGAAAGTGGATTAATAACATCTGGAGAATTGAGTATTCTTGAATCACATCTTGGTACATTGAATCAGACAAGAAGGAGAGCTGCACATACAAGCATTGTTGGTGCAACAGTCACGTATGAAGCTCCATCCAAAATCAGACAATATTTAAATACACTTTTCCCAATCTTGAAGAAATTTGAAACAGCATTACAAATAATATGATATATTCAACAGATTACAGAACGCTAACCGTTAAATAATCAATTACAATAAAAAATTATCCCACAAAAAAAGGGCTCACACAATGCGAAGCCACTTTTAACTTTATAAACTTTATAAACTGATAATCAACTTTGTTTTAAGGGGTGTGCATATTTCCTTACATCTTCTGCTGTAATTACATTATCGCAAAGAATGTTGAGCCGCTCCACTACATTGCGCAGTTCGCGGATGTTGCCCGTCCATTCTATCTTTTGTAGTTCTTCAATAGCGTCAGCTTCAAATTGCATCAATGGTTTCCCCTGCTGCTGGCAGAACTCGGCAATAAAATAATCGGCTAATAACGGAATATCTTCTATCCGGCTGTTTAAAGAAGGAACTTCGATAAGTATTACGCTCAAGCGATGGTATAAATCTTCGCGGAAAGTATTGTTGGCTATTTCGTTTTTCAGGTTTTTATTGGTAGCCGCAATTACACGCACATCCACATTAATTTCTTTTTCGCCACCAATTCGGGTAATTTTATGTTCCTGCAAAGCCCGCAATACTTTGGCCTGAGCAGACAGGCTCATATCGCCAATTTCATCCAAAAACAAGGTACCACCGTCGGCTTGTTCAAAATCGCCTTTGCGTTGTTTGATGGCAGATGTAAAACTACCTTTTTCGTGTCCGAACAACTGGCTTTCGATAAGCTCCGAAGGAATAGCGGCACAATTTACTTCAATAAAAGGAGCATTGGCACGCTTGCTTTTTTCGTGCAGCCAACGAGCCACCAATTCTTTGCCGGTACCATTGTTGCCAGTAATTAAAACACGGGCATCGGTGGGTGCCACTCTTTCGATAATGGTTTTTACATCGTCGATAGCAGGAGAATTGCCTATCATTTCATAGGTTTTCGAAACCTGACGCTTCAATACTTTGGTTTCGGCAACCAGGGTGGATTTATCCAGGCCATTGCGGATGGTTATCAGTAGTCTGTTCAGGTCGAGTGGCTTTGAAATGTAATCATACGCACCTTTCTTAATCGCTTCCACTGCGGTTTCTATGGTACCGTGACCGGAAATCATCACAATAGGAGCATCGGTCAACGGTAATAGTTTTTCAAGCACTTCCATGCCATCCATTTGAGGCATTTTAATGTCGCAAAGTATGATATCGTATTTGTTAGCTTTTACTAACTCCAATGCAGTTGCTCCATTTTCGGCATCGTCAACAATGTATTTTTCATACTCAAGTATTTCGCGTAAGGTACTGCGAATACTACGTTCATCATCTATTACTAATATTCTTGACATTTTTTTATGTTTAATTAAGTTTAGTTTATTAAAAAGACTTATCCTATTACGTTGTAGTAATTTATACTTCGACTGAATGAGTTTGCAATAACTTTCAAACTCATTCGCTCAGTATTACTGTTGCTAATCAGCTTTGCTTTTGCAAATCTTTTAAGCATCAGTATTTTTATCTAATTTGTTCAATGCAAAATTATATGCACCCATAGCAATAGCACAACTTGTGCCAATTTTAGAAAATCCTATTCCTAAACGCTTCATTGCATCATATTGTTGTGTTCGATGGGTTCCGGGTATTTGAATTTCTTTTGTTTCGCCTTTCAGGAAGGTATGCAATTCAATATTATCTTCAAGATTGCAAACCGTTTGTGCCAATCTTGGATACGTAATTCCGCTATAACTTACAAAATTGCCTCTCATCTCCTGAAGCAATGCAGGTAATATCAAGCTTTTTGCACCGGCTATTCCACCACCAATAATTGCAATACCATCCGTTAGCGTAAGAACGTGAGAGATGGCATCGCCCAACACAACAGCCATTTGCCTGAATGCTTCTAAGGCAGCTTCACGATTACCGGGTTTATTGCCTATTCCTATTTCATAAATATCTTTAGGTTCAGGACAATCGTTGCTATCTATTTTAGCCATTTCAGCATACACCCGTTTGACAGCTCTGATACTAATCCCTTCTTCGGCATTGGTATTCGGATTGATTCTGTTTCGCAACAACCAAACTTCAGCCGCATTGGAATTATCGCCTAAAAACAGCTCCTCATTGCGAACAATACCAGCACCAAAACCAGTTCCCAGTGTAAAACCTACCAGATTTTTAAAACGCTTTTCATTGCCCATTTGTTCCATTAGCTGATTGATATAAGGCAAATAACCAGCCAATGCCTCGCCATAAGCATACAAATCGCCATCGTTGTTAATATAAACAGGGATTTTAAAAAGCTCTTCCAACATACCACCCAAAGGAATACCGCCTCTGAAAGCGGGTAAATTAGCTAAGTCGCCAATAATTCCATTCGGATAATCAGCAGGACCGGGGAAAGCAAAACTTATAGCCGATGGTTCCTGTTTTAATTGTTGCTTTACTGCCGTAAAACCATCCTTAATAGTTTGCAGGCAAAGATTCAAATTGTTTGCATTGGAAGGCAAACACACAGCTTGCACCACTTCTTTATTGCCTGATATAGCTGAGAAAACAAAATTAGTTCCACCGGCATCTAAAGTAAGTACAGTTCTTTTATCATTAGCGTATTTCATAATCGGTAAGTTGTTAAGCTGTTTTTTTATGTGTTAAAGAAACAAATAATATATAAATCAAACAAGCAGCAGGAACTAAAAATCCTACTAAAATATTGGTATGATCAGCTACAAATCCAAATACAGGAGGAATTAAAGCACCACCCACAATGGCAGATATCATTAAACCTGATATTTCGTTAGAACGTTCGGGCATTTTATCAATAGTTATCGAAAAAACCAATGGGAATATATTTGCAAACCCAAGTCCAACCAATACAATTCCAACAAAAGCCAATGCCTGACTTCCCAAAAACATCATTACAATTCCTATCAACGAAATAATTACGGTAGAAACCAAGAATACTTTAGGCTGCAAATAGCGAAGAATAAATCCGCCAATCAATCTTCCTATAAAGATTGGAAAGAAAAACAATCCCCACGACAATACCAATCCTAATTCTTTTAAATCAATACCATACTTTTCGCTTACCAACAAAGGCACACCCGAACTCATGGAAACTTCGGCTCCAACATAAAGGAAAATAGCCATTACCATCATTAAAATATAAGGATTGCTTAATAACGAAAAGCAGGATTTGAAAGTAGCAGGATTTGAATTAATATCTTTTTTCTCTTCAATTTTGGTTGATTTTACCCATAAATAAGCCAATAAAATTAATACAGCATAAATAGGGAAAAGAACAGTCCAATCGAGACCCAATGGCTTCGCAACAAAGGCAGGAATTAAAAACCCTAAAGAAGAACCCACCGCTTTAACCGTTTGCCCGAATGATAAGTTACTTGAATACTTTCCTTCCGGCGAAACATCGCGCATAATAGGATTTCCTGATACCTGAAGAATAGTAGCTCCGGCTCCCAAAAACAAAATGGCTAATAATATAATATAAAATTTAGCATTGGAAGTAGGATCAAACTGAACAATAGGTCCGTACATACCATTGAAGATAGGTATTACCAAACCAATAAATGCGACCAATAACCCCAATGTTAATAAAAACTTCTTACCTTTTCTGTCCTGAAACAATCCCATTGGGACAGATAACAGCCCGAACATTATAAATCCCATCAATGGAAGCAATTGTGCCATAAATGTTGATAATTGGAAAGTTTCTTTGGCTAAACTTACCATTGGACCTACTACATCGCCAAAACCCATACATAGAAATGCCAAAAATATCGGCATTGCTTTCATTGTGTTGTTTGAATTTGTATTCATATATTTTGTTTTTAATTAATTATTTTTCTCGCAAAGTTCCACAGAGTTTAACGCAGATTCTCGCAGATTTTTTTTATAACATCTCTTTTGTCATGTTGAACGAAGTGAAGCATCTCATTAAAAAAGAATTTAGTTATTATGAAATTCCTCGCTATCACTCGGAATGACCAGATGACCCAACTATTCCACTATAATCTCATCAGCAAAAATCCATGTTTTACCACCAGCTCCTGGATGCCAATCAGGGCAAACACCCATGTTTTTGGCTGCAACTCTTATGTATCTTGCTTTGGTTTTTATTGGAAAACTTATTTGGTATCTTCTTGTTTGTAATTCTACATTTTTGGGTGATTCGGGGGCATTTACTTTTCCTGCTGAAGTGTAATTTACACCATCTTCAGAAACCAAGAATTCGGTTTCGGGTGGAAAAAATATCCACGAAGGAGTACTTTGCAGAAACCCACATGATATGTTTGTAAACTCGATTAGTTTGCCTAAATCTATCGTTGCTACCATATCCTCGCCTTCAAATCCTTGCCAGTTTCCATCTCTAAAATTATTTGTCCCTAAAATTCCATCTGTCAACGAACCATCTCCGTTTGCAGCATAACTTTTAGCATAAGGTGTTTTCAATAAAGGGATATAGCCGGTAGCTTTATTCATCTTAAATGCTCTTTCGTAATAATATCCATTTTCAGAAGCATTGGCAAGAACAGCAATATTTATTTTTAAAGAATCATGAGCTATAATAGGTGTTGTATAGAGCATTGATTTTCTGTCAGGCTTTGTTCCATCCAACGTATAAAATATCTCTGTTCCTTCTTGTCCTTTTTCCATAGAGATAGAAATTTCTTTTTTATCGATATCTGTCTTTGTATTTAAAACCAAGGGATCACGTTCAAATCCATAAGTTACACCCATTGCATTTAAAACAGGATATTGTTGCTGAACTCTTTTTCTGAAAGCTGTAAAATCTCTTTCTTTAGGATAGGTCCATAATACTTCGCTCATTGCCAGCATACGTGGAAATATTCTGCTATCCACTTTTTCCTGAGGTGCATGCTCCGACCATAGATTGCATTCGCCACCGAGAATATGAGTTTGTTCAGCAGTATTCAGTTCTTTAGGTACAGGATCAAAAGAATAGACTTTTTCAAGATTTATAGATGAAATATCATAATCAAAATAAGCGTGACTGGTAGGAGATACAATAGCATCATGTCCTGAACGGGCTGCTTCTATAGCTCCTTCCATTCCCCTCCACGATTGCACACTAGCTCCTTTGGATAATCCACCCTCGAGTATTTCGTCCCAGCCTATGAGCTTTCTGTTATTTTGTTGCAAGAATGCATCAATTTGTCCGATAAACCAACTTTGCAAACCATGTTCACCGTTTAAATTTTCAGTTTTGATACGGTTCTGACATTTTTCGCAATGCTCCCAGCGAAACTTAGGGGCTTCATCACCGCCAATATGTATATATTTTGAAGGGAATAAAGCCATAACCTCGGTTAATACATCTTTAATAAACGTAAATGTAGAATCATTCCCTGCACAATAAATGTCTTTAAAAACGCCCCATTGTGTTTCCACATCTATTTGCTTTCCAGTGCAGGATAAATAAGGATAAGCTGCTATAGCTGCTACCGAATGCCCTGGCATTTCTATTTCAGGTATAATGGTTACAAATTTTTCAGCAGCATAACTAACTATTTCACGAATATCGTCTTGCGTATAAAATCCACCATATCGACTTCCGTCTGCCTCAGTTCTCCATGCACCAATTTCAGTAAGTTTTGGATATTTCTTGATTTTAATTCTCCAGCCTTGGTCTTCGGTTAAGTGCCAATGTAAGCGATTCATCTTGTAATAAGCTAATAAATCAATGTAACGTTTTACAAAAGTCTTGTCCATAAAGTGCCTGCCGCAATCTAGCAACATGCCACGCCATTGAAATTTAGGAATATCAGTAATTTCAACACAAGGAATCTTAATATCTTTTGAAGTTTTAGTTTCATTAGGAATTAATTGCAGTAAACTTTGTAATGCATAAAAGAGTCCTGCTTTTTTGTTAGCTGATATATGAATATTCTTAGGAGTAACAGAAAGATGATAGCCTTCATCTCCTAAGTTTGTCAGTTTGCTATCTATTTGAAAAACTATATTATTTAGTTTTGAATTTGAATTAAACTTAATTTTAAAAACGCCATCTGCTTTTTTTTCACTTAGGGTAAATAATAATGGTTTTACCATATCAACTAAAGCAGGGTCATCGGCTATAACATTAATTATAATATTGTTGCCAACAATAAAAACACTTTCTTTTTCTACTATTGAAGTAGGTTTTGGGATAATATTTACCTGAGAATAAAGGCTCAAAGCAAAAACGGTCATCAAAAGTATTAATATTTTTCTTTTATTCATATCTAATTAATTTTGAATTTATTCAGTTTGTTTTTTTACTATTTGTTAGCATGAGATTGCTTCGCTTTGCTTGCAATGACGTTCTACCATTTGAATGAAATTGTTTCGCTTTGCTCGCAAGGACGGCGTTTTAATGGCAATGACACAAACCATAAAGTCGTCATTGCGAGGCACGAAGCAATCTCTACCAATTATATACTTCTTCATATAAATCTTTCCATTCTTTGTTTGTTGCATCAATTAAATCTAATTTCTTTTTTCGTGAACCTCCTTTTAGTTGTTTTTCTCTGGCAATAGCATCTACAATGTTATGAAAAACTTCATAATAAACCAGATGTTCGAGGTTGTATCGTGTTGTAAATGAATTATTAAATAAATGATTTTTATGTTGGTACATTCGCTTTTTAAAATCGGAAGTTACACCTACATACAATGTAGTTTTGTTTTTATTTGTTAGGATATAAATACAGCCGCCTTTTATCATAGTTTTTATTTTTTAAAATCAGCAATTGATATGTTTTGTTTCGGACAAATGTGTTTTTGACATTAGATTGCTTCGCTTCGCTCGCAATGACGTGCTTCGCAGGTCGATTTGAGGCAATTACTTAAGCCACCGCTGTTTTTAAAGCTCGTTTTATAGCATACCGAATTAATTTACAGGTTTAAATACAATTCTTTCAAAAATTATTTGTTGTTCGGCTTTGAGATTTACTTTGAAACGAATGTTATGTTTCCCTGCTTTTAATGTAATCTTATTTATAGTCACACCTTCATAAACATATTTATTTGCAAAACTCCAAGGTTCCCGCTGAATTAATTGCCCTTCTTTTAGCCATTCATCAATTTCTAAGTAGAAAACTGCATTACCAAATCTTTCAAAAGCATTGGCAGCATTAATTTGAATATTAAATATTTGTTCTTTAGTGGTTTCAAATTTCCATTCAATCCATGTTTCATTTTGTTTGGAAGTCCATTTTCTGATGCGCATTTTGTCAAAATATTGCTCAGCTTCTAAGCCCTTATTTTCAATAGGAATGCTTCCATTCTCACAATTAAGTTCAATCGTATTTTCAACAGGATAAATTGGCAATACATTGGCAATCTCAGGTTTTTCAGAAGTTTCAATTACAATCACGTGGGCATTAACATCAAATGAATTCTTAGGTAAACTGATTTGGATATGATTGTTTTCGATTTTGTAATCTAATGGTTTTAAATCTACTAATGTATAAGCTTTAACTATTTTATTTTTCAACATTGGAACAGATAAAATACCATTTTTGGGCTGCATAAAAACATGCAAAAATATTTTATTGCCTTTGGTTGTGGAGCGACCATAGAATGGAAGGTTTGGAAAAATTGAAGCATCAGTACCATAAATGGATTCTCCATTTTTTGAAAGCCATTTACCCATACCATTCAATCGTTCTACAAATTCGGTTTGTATGCTTCCATCAGGCCTTGGACCAATATTAAGCAACAAATTGCCTCCTTTTGAAACAATATCAATCAACATGCGAATTAAATCGCGTTCAGATAAAAATTCATTGCTGAAAGGATCATAACCCCAGCTATCGTTGATAGTGTGGCAAACTTCCCAAACTAAAGGCCTTCCTCTTTCATCTTTCAAGCCTGTAGCAGGAACGGTGTTTTCAGGTGTTCTGAAATCGCCGTGCGAGAAACGACTTAAACGGTTATTAAACAAAATATCTGGCTGTTTCGACCTCATCATATTTACGACATCAAAGGTTTCGAGGCTATCGTGGGTATTCTCCCATTCTCCATCAAACCACATAAGCTTTGGTTGGTATTTGTCTATTAATTCGCCAACTTGATTTTTGAAGAATGATTTGTAGTTAGCAATATTAGCAGCTGAAGCTGCTCTGTTATCGAAATATCTGCGAGGTAGATAATCAGGATGATGCCAATCCATTACAGAATAATAGATACCAAAATTTATCTTTTCTTTTTTTAAAGCAATGGCAAACATTCTAAGTACATCTTTTTTGTAAGGTGTATGCATAATAGAATAATCAGAATAGCGCGTATCGTACATAGAAAAACCTTCATGATGCTTGGATGTTATTATACAATATTTTGCACCCGAAGCTTTAACTAAACTTGCCCAAGCATTAGCGTCATATTTAATTGGATTAAATGTTTTTGCTAGTGAAGTATAATCATCTGCCTGCATTTCAAAATGGTTTTGACACCATTCGGTATAACCAATTTGCGAATATAAACCCCAATGAATGAAAATACCAAATTTAGCATCCCTAAACCAAGTCGTTTTATCATTTTGAGCTGATGAATTATAACAAAAAAAGCTGTTTATGAGAATGATAAATATTGCTCCAACATATTTTTTCTTCATATTTTTTGTCTTTTAAGTTTAATATTAAGCTGGGCAGCTATCATTCCGATAAGCATTAATAAACAACCCAAAAATCCTCTGGTTGTCAATGATTCATTAAGGATTAACCAGCCACCCAATGCAGCAAACAAGGCTTCAGAACTTAAAATAATAGCAGCCAATGAAGGATGAGCATGCTTTTGAACAACCACTTGTATTGTAAATGCCAATGCAACTGATAATACGCCACCATATAAGATAGGTATTCCAGCATCTATGATTCCCTCAATTGCAAAGGGTTCTGCATAAACAGCAAAGACTAAACTTAACAATCCACATACAAAAAATTGAATTACTGCTATAATTATTACATTGGCTATCGGAGCATATTTCCCGATAACCAATACATGAAACGCCCATACAAATGCACCTGAAAACACTAACAAATCTCCTTTTGAAATTACAAAACCATCGATATTTGTTACACTTAAATAATACATTCCTACCAGTGCAAGTATAGCTCCTACCCATACATTGAGAGTTGTTTTATGCCTAAAGAAAATACCGAAAAGAGGAACTAAAACTACATAAAAGCCTGTAATAAATCCTGCATTTCCTGCTGTAGTATAAATAATACCAATTTGTTGTAACGATGCACCACAAAATAATAATATACCTGCAACAATTCCTCCTTTGATGGATTGATGTAAGTAGAATTTAGTAAAATTTTTTGGTTTTTGCTTGATAACCAATGGAATTAATATCAATGCACCCAATAAAAAACGACAAGCATTAAAGGTAAACGGGCCTGTATATTCCATTCCGGCTCTTTGGGCTACAAAAGCAAATCCCCAAATAATGGCGGTTAAAAGTAAGAGTAAATCAGAACCTGTTTTAGTTTTTAGCATAAATATTTTTATTATCAGAATCTATTTTAGTTTTGTTGAAACTATCTTTTGTCATGCTGACTAAGGAAGCATCTCATTAATTATGAATACTTTATTTTATTGAGATTCCTCACTATCGTTCGGAATGACAAAATGTGTTGCATAATTTTTTGTTATTATTTACTGCGACCATTCTAACTTCAAGCATTCGTCTTCTAACTTCCATTTACTTCACAACAATTTCATCGGCAAAAATCCATGCTTTTCCGCCTGCACCTAAGTGCCAAGGAGGACATTTGCCTATATTTTTAGCTTTAACTTTAACATATTTCGCAGTAATGGTCGAAAATTTCTTAGTAAAATCGTGTATCATCACTCCTTCTTTATTTTCAGGAACATTGTTTTTAAGCAATGCAATGTTTTTAAATGTTTTTCCATCTTCTGAAATAAAAAATTCAACTTCAGATGGATAAAAAATCCAAGCACCAATATCTTGTAAAAACCCTACAGTAATTTCTTTAAAAGCTTGTTTTTTACCTAAATCAACTACTGCTTCCAGGTCCACACCTTCGTAACCTTGCCATGTTCCTGTTTTAAAGTTTTCGCCACCTCTTATTAAATCTATTAAAGCCATATTGCCACCAGCTGAATACTGCGGAGCATAAGGGTTTGTAATCTTTATACTTCTACCTTCAGGAATCATGCTAATAGTTGTTGACATCATTTTGCTATCAGGCAAACCATCTTTTACTGCAATGGCTTTTATAGTTGTAGTTTTGTTTATTGATATTGGATTTGAAAAAACTGTAGCTTTTTTTGTAGGAACAGAACCGTCTAAAGTATAATATATGTTTGCATTTTTCTCTAAACAACCCAATTCGATGGCCTGCTCTTTTAAAAAGGTAGATTTACCTTTAGCAATAAAAGGAATAGGGGTAATTAAAAAATCTGTTATAGAAGTTTCCGGGGTACCTCCTACTCCAATTCCCCAATCTAATGAAGGTTTGTTGCTCATTTCAAAAACCAATTCACCACCATTCATTATATCTTTTTGAGTAATAAAAGATTTGTTATATTCTATTCCATTCAATTTAGCAGAACTAATGTAAAAATTCTTATCAGATAACTTATTAGCCTTTATAGTAAATACCTTCCCGTTTTCAAGTTTAATGCTTGTTTTTTTAAACATTGGCGTTCCTATTATATAATAATCAGTACCCGGAGTAACAGCATAGAATCCCATTGCACTCATAACCAGCCAAGCCGACATTTGTCCGCAATCTTCGTTACCACATAATCCATCGGGCTTATTAGCATACATCTCATTCTGAATACGATGTATAAGCTCTTGCGTTTTCCAAGGTTGTCCGACAAAATTGTACAAATAAGCAATATGATGACTGGGTTCGTTTCCATGTGCATATTGCCCTATTAATCCGGTAATATCAGCTTGTTCACGTCCGCTCGTTTTAGAATCAGCTTTAAAAAGCTGATCCAGTTTTTCTGCTAATTTAGTTTTCCCACCTAAATAATTGGCAAAACCACTAACATCTTGAGGAACATAAAAACTATATTGCCATGCATTTGCTTCGGTATAATTAAAATTCACTTCAAACGGATCAAATGGTGAAAACCAAAAATCATTCATACGAGCACGCATAAAACCAGTTTCTGGGTCTAATAAATTTTTATATGATTGAGCTCTTTCAATATAATATTTATAGTCATCGGCTTTATTCAAAACCTTTGCTATTTGTGCAATACACCAATCATCATAAGCATATTCCAGTAATTTGGAAACAGATTCTCCTTCTTCGTTTCCATATATTATCCCACAAGATTTATAGCTTTTTAAACCTAATTTATCTTGTTCAGCACTGGCTTTCATGGCAGCATAAGCTTTTTCAACATCAAAATCACGTATGCCCTTCATATAAGCATCTACAATTACTGGAACAGCATGATATCCAATCATGCAGCCAGTTTCATTGCCCGATAGTTCCCAAACAGGCAAAAGTCCACCTTCTTCGTATTGTCTTATAAAGGTTTTAATAAAATCAGCAGTTCTATTTTGTTGAACCAAAGTAAATAAAGGATGAGCTGCTCTGTAAGTATCCCACAACGAAAATACTGTATAATAATCAAAGGTAGATTTATGCACTTTTAAATCTCTTCCACGGTACTGCCCATCCACATCACTGTAAGTGTTTGGATTTAGAAATGAGTGATATAAAGATGTGTAGAAGATCTTCTTCTGATCTTCTGTGCCTCCTTCAACTTCAATCTTGCTTAATTCTTTATTCCATATAGAATCAGCATTTTGTCTGATTTTATCAAAATTCCAATCTGCGATTTCTGTTTCCAGATTTTTACGTGCGTTTTCAATACTAACTGCTGAAATACCAACTTTTACATAAATTACTTCATCTTTTTTTGTAGAAAAACTTACATAAGCTTTTATATTCAGACCTTTTGCTCCTGATTTATCTTTTTGCAAAGTATCGTTTAAAACAATTTGATAATTTTCAAAAGGTTTTGAAAATTTTGCAACAAAATAAACATGTTGGTCAGTAGCCCAAGCCATTGAACGACGATATCCTTCTAATTCATCTTTGCCAGTTATTTTTAAATAGGAATCAATTACCCTGTCGCGATGTTTTAAATCAATCAAAATGTTTGATTGCTTGCTTTCAGGAAATGTATATTTATGGAAACCAACTCTTCTTGAAGTTGTTAGTTCTGCATTTACCTTGTACTTATCAAGTAAAACCTGATAATAGCCGGGTTTAGCTTTTTCATTATCATGTTTAAAAGATGAAGCGTATTTTGCATTATCCCATTGAATTTCGCCTACTGTGGGCATTAACAAAATATCACCATAATCAGAACAACCTGTACCACTTAGGTGGGTATGCGAAAAACCATAAATAATACTGTCGGAATAATGATATCCTCCACAGCCATCCCAACCATCTAAACGAGTATCTGGACTTAATTGCACCATACCAAAAGGCAAAGCAGCTCCCGGATAAGTATGTCCGTGTCCTCCTGTACCAATAAAAGGGTTTACAAAATCTGTTGGTTTATTTAGTTTGCTGTTGTTACATGAGTTTAGAAAAAGAACAACAATGATAAGCAGAAAAACAATTTTGATATTTTTCATTTTTATAATATAATTTATAACGTTTTACATGAATTCCTTATAACTAATTCCGTAGGTAAAACTAATTGAGTTTTTTCAATAGTATTATCTTTCTTATTTATTTCTTTCATTAATATTTCAACAGCATTTTTGCAAATTGTATCTAGAGGCTGAGCTACAGCAGTGATACTCGGATTAATTATTTCAAAAAATGGTAAATCATCAAAAGAGATTAATGAAATATGATCAGGAATTTTAATATTTAATTTTGCTAATATTTTTACAACAGCAATTGTAATATTTTGATTTACTGCAAATATTGCTGTTACTTTTTTATCATATAATAATAATTTTTTTATTTCCAATTCCACTCCAAGTTCAATATTTTCAAATGGAACCTGGCAAAGTAAAAAATGATTATTATTAATTCCAGCTTTTTTAAGTGCATCTGAATAGCCTTTATTTCTATCTTTTACAGAAGTAATATGTGCTGGTGAAATTGAAATCATAGCAATATTTTGGTGCCCTATACCAATTAAATGATTTACTGCATTATAAGCACCCTGATAATTATCAATAATAACAAAATTAGTATCAGGAATTTCAGGGAAATAGCGATCCACTAACACAAATGGGAAATGCTCTTTTTTTAATGCAATAATCTCAGTATTATCAATCAACGTAGATGAGATAATTAATCCGTCAACTTGTTTTTCTTTCAGCATTTTTATAATGGATGCTTCCTTTGCATCTTTTTCGTCAGAACTACAAATGATTAAGTTATATCCAAATTTATTACAATAGTCTTCAATATTTCTTGCCATTTTTGCATAAAAAGTATTAGAAATATCAGCTACAATTAGTCCAATAGTATGAGTTTTGCCCAATCGAAGGCTTCGAGCCATTTGATTGGGTTTATAATTCATTTCATTACATAAAGCAATAACTCTTTCTTGTGTTTCTTTTTTTATTCCATTCTTATCGCCATATCCATTCAAAACCATTGACACCAATGTTTTGGAAACACCCAAAGTATTGGCAATATCTTCTAATTTGATCTTTCTCATATCAATTAAATTTGCTTACAAATATACATATTTACTAAATCGTTTTAGCATAAATATGATAATTTTCATAAAAATGAAAAAGGCTGATAATTTATTTGTTATCAGCCTTCAAAATATTATTTTAATTTTATTATATGTATTTTTTTACTTCTACTTCATTATTAATAACCATTAATCCATTCATAGCAAGAGCCTGCATCTCATCTTCTCCCGGATAAACTTGAACAGGAGCTAGATGAGCAACTCTTTTAATAATAGCATCTACAATTGGTTTTCCGTAAGCAATTCCTCCAGTCAACAATATGGCATCTACTTCACCCATTAAAACCGTTGACATAGCACCAATTTCTTTTGCAACCTGATATGCCATCGCATCTTGAATAAGTTGTGCTTTTGAATCACCTGCATTTGCTGCTTTTTCAACTTCATAAGCATCATTGGTTCCTAAATAAGCAACATATCCACCTTGACCCGTAATCATTCTTAATATTTCTACAAAAGAATACTTTTTATTAAAACAAAGCTTTACTAAAGCACCTACTGGTAAAGTTCCACTTCTTTCAGGAGAAAAAGGACCTTCTCCATCCAAAGCTTGATTTACATCAATTACTTTACCTTTTAAATGAGCCCCAACGCTGATTCCGCCACCTAAATGTGCAACAATCAGATTCATATCCTCATATCTTCTGTTTTGAGATTTCGCATGAGTACGGGCAATTGCTTTTTGATTTAATGCATGGAAAATACTTTGTCTTTCAAATATAGGATGTCCGGAAATTCTAGCTAAATCATGAAATTCATCAACTACTACAGGGTCAGCAATAAATGCACGAGCTCCAGGTATAGATTTGGCAATATCGTTTGCAATAAGTCCACCCAAATTACTTGCATGCTGACCCAAAACACCCACTTTTAAATCGGCAATTAAAGCTTCATTTACCTCATAAACACCGGATGGAATTGGTTTTACCAAACCACCTCGTCCAACAATTATCTGAATAGAATCAATATCAATATTCGCATTTTTGAGTTCACTTAAAATGATATTTTTCCTGAACTCATATTGATCAGTTATTTTATCAAACTGACCGATTTCTTCTGATGTGTGCTTTATATTTTTAAGGAATATTTGTTTAGATCCTTCAAAAACAGCAATTTTTGTAGAAGTAGATCCAGGATTTATGGCAAGAATTCTATTCATATTTCTTTTTTTAGAGTTCTATTAAAAAATCATGCTGATAAATAAATGTTATTTAAATATCAGCATGAAAATATTTTATAAATTGAATTATTTTGCTGTTAAGGCTGCTAATGCTATTGAGTATAATTTAGTTAATTCACTATCTCCTCTTGAAGATAATATAGCAGGAACTCTTGCACCAGCTACAAATGCACCTAATTCACCACCACAAAGTTTGGTATGAGTTTTATAAAAAACATTACCAGCTTCTATACTTGGGAATAATAAACAATCTGCATCACCGGCAACTTCGCTTTTTAATTTTTTAATTTCAGCACTCTCTTTGTCAATAGCAACATCCAATGCTAATGGACCATCAATAATAGCATCCTTAATCTGACCTCTGTCGCACATTTTTGCTAAAATAGCAGCATCTACACAAGCGGGCATGCCATACGACATTTGTTCAGTTGCAGCAATAATTGCAACTTTTGGTTTTGCTATTCCTAAAGCCTTTGCTGTGCTAATTAAGAAATTAGTCATTGCCAATTTTTGCTTAAAATCAGGAGCAGGAATAATTGCAACATCACTACATACTAATAATTTATGGTAAGCAGAATTTTCCATCACTGCAATATGAGTTAGAATAGCACCGGGATTCATTAAACCGGTTTCTTTATTCAATATGGCACGCATGTATTTATCTGTAGTAACAGTACCTTTCATTAATAAATTACCTTCACCATCATTGATTAATTTTACAGCTAAATTGGTAGCTTTCATTTCATCTGCTTCGTGAACAACTTTAAATTTAGTAACATCAATATTTTCTTCTTTGCAAATTCTATTAATTACTTCCTGATCACCAACTAAAGTTGCATCAACAATACCATGATCAATGGCTCCGCTGATAGCTCCAATAGTGTGTGAATCATTTGCAAAAGCTGCAACTAAACGTTTTTTTTGTTTACTTTTCAGGACTTCTAACATTTGGTCCAATTTCGTGATTGACATATTATTATGTTGTTTTGTGTGATTGATAATTAGTTCTTTAATTTGGCAAAAGTAGAAAGATTTTTCGAGATATTCAAGATTAAATAACATAAAAAAAGCTCCTTAGAAAACTAAAGAGCTTTTATAAATTATTATGAAGTTTTTACTGTTCAATATTTGGTAATTCTAATCCATAACCTTTTTTCTTGTCTTCCATTTTTAATAGGAAAGCAAATAATAAAGCAAGAAATCCAAATCCTGTAAAAATAATCATTGGTATCGTATAATTATACGTTAGTTCCTTAGAACCGTTAACCATTTTTTCTCCAGTAATACAATAAGCATCAAGTACCCATCCGATTAGTGCAGGAATTCCCATTAAACCCCAGTTTTGAACCCAGAAAATTAATGCGTAAGCAGTACCTAATTGTTTTTCAGGAATAATTTTAGGAACAGAAGGCCACATTGCTGATGGTACCAAAGAAAACCCAATTCCTAAGATAATAACTAATACAATTGCAATTAACCAGTGATTTAAGAAAGGTATTGCAAACATTGAATGAACAAAAATCAATAATAATGATCCAATTATCATAATGGTTGCTCCTTTACCTTTTCTATCATATAAATTTCCAAAAAATGGAGTTAAAATCATTGTACCAAAAGGTAACATGCCAGGTATAATACCCGCTAATTTTTCATCAACACCAAATTTTTGAACCATTAAATCAGAAGCATATTTTAAGAAGGGGAAAACGGCACCATAAAACAATACGCAAAGGATTGCAATATACCACCATCCTTTATTTTTTATAATTACAAGAATATCGGATAGTTTAAATTCTTCTTCTGGTTCAATATTTTTTCCTTCATTTTCTTTTGCAATGGAAGCATCTAATTTTTTATCCATAAAAGTATAGATAAAGAATGCTATCATTCCGATACAAAGCATGATTAAACAAATTAAAATAGGAGCAGATACACTACCAAATGCAGCAGCAACGCCAGCAGATGTTGAAAGTGCCAATGTAGTACCGATACGTGCAGTTGCCATTTCCAACCCCATGGCTAACGCCATTTCTTTGCCTTTAAACCATTTTACAATTATCTTAGAAACGGTAATACCAGCAATTTCGACGCCCACACCAAAAGTAGCGTAACCAAGTGCAGCAATTACAACTTGTGATTTCATACCAATAAGTGTCATTCCATCTAATGAATGAGTTGAAATAGCCCAATATTTAACAGCAGTTCCAATAACCATTATAGAAGTTGCCATCATACCAGTAAAACGAACGCCCATTTTATCAAGGATAATACCTCCTAAAATAAGCATCATTAAAAATACGTTAAACCATCCATAGGCACTTGTAAAGAATCCATATTCTGTACTGCTCCATAACAATTCTCTTTCGAGCATAGGCTTTAGTGGAGCCATAACATCTGCCAGATAATAGCCGCACAGCATAGTGAAAGCTACAACAGCAAGTGCAGTCCAACGGGCTGCTTTTGATTCGCTAAGAATCTTATGTACTTTTTCTGTCATTTTAATAAAATTTGATTTGTAAAAATTTTTTAACACGCAAAACTAAGACAAAATTCCGATATTTGTTCTTTTTATTTCAAAATAACATTAATTTAAGCAAATATATTTTAGGTATGGCAATTATAGAATTTACTGACGAATATTTTATGCGTGAAGCACTGAAAGAAGCAGTTTTAGCATTTGAAGATAATGAAGTTCCTATTGGAGCAGTAATAGTTGCTAATGGTAGAGTTATTGCTAAAGCACATAATTTAACTGAAAGATTGAATGATGTTACGGCTCATGCCGAAATGCAAGCTTTTACTGCTGCTGCCAATTATTTGGGAGGTAAATATCTGATGGATTGCTGCCTATATGTAACAATAGAACCATGCACCATGTGTGCCGGAGCTTCTTATTGGACTCAAATCGGCCGAATTGTTTACGGAGCTAAAGATGAGAAAAAAGGGTTTTCGTTAATCCCATCCACTATTTTACATCCCAAAACAACTATCGTAGGTGGAATTATGGAAAAAGAATGTAGCGAATTGATGCAACGATTTTTTAAAAATAAAAGATAAGAAAAAGCTTGAAAGACCCAAAAGTTCAACTTATTTTGGTAAAAAATTGATTGTGAAAGGATAGACATTGATAGTGTAAATTGCAATGAAGATTTTGCGAGCTAATGGGATGATTTCCTGTTTAACAAAGCCTTTTTTCTGAGTAAAAAAGTCAATTTCTTGAAGATGTAAGTCGATTTCTTGGGTGACGAAGTCGATTTCTCGGAGGATGTAAAATAAACTATGTATTTTCGCTATATCCTAAAGTACTGATTTATTTTTAAACAACATTTATTGTGTTTGGCTTTGACAGAAAACGAGCACAGTATAATTCAGGATTACTTTTTTACCACAACCAGTTGTTCTGTAGCAATATTATTACCATTGAGTAAAGAAAGCTTAATTAAATAATTACCTGGATTCATTTCTTTAGTTTTATGATGAGCAATGGGATTTTTTTTTGCAATGAGGAAACTATCAACCAATGAGCCTGTTTGGGTATATATATTTGCAATTACATCTTCGTTTACATCGTTTAATTTTATAGTAAAGTCGCCTGCATTAGGGTTGGGGAATACTTCCATTTTTTTATTTTTTTTAGGGAATACTTCATTCAAACCCGATTGAAAAGGTTTTCCAACGCCTAGTACATATTCTCCTTGTTGAAGGTTATTAGTGGTAATATATCCCGAAAATTGATCATCATCTTTTACAAAATTTATAATATGCCAATCGTCAGCAGTATTTTTTCTATATAACAAGATTAAAGAGTCAGTAGATAAATATGAAGGTAATAATGTTTGATACTCTAAATAAAATGTTGATTGGCAATTGTAGTAAAACTTTGCTTTAGCATTAAACCCATTAGGAAAGATTCCTTGTACCAACCAATACCGAACCGGACTAATTCTTTTAATGTCTGGATTTGGACTTTTCAAACCATCAGGTTGAACCCAATTGTGGACTACTCTTACCAAAGCAGAATCATTTACTTGTTGTACATCTAACTGAAAAAGACTTTCAGGATAATCAACTATACCTGTGTTTTTAATAATCTCATAACTATCTGTAGTTGCATCAGCAAGTTTTTCTTCCATATCAAGCATTGCAACTGTTGGAACAAAAGGTATTTGAAATGCTTTTTTACCAAATTCTCCATTAAAATGAATGGTATCGGTAAATTTTTGCCAATTGTTATTCATAAAAGTAACTTCTACAATATTTGAATTGGCAAATGCAGGAGCAGCTTTCAGTTTCTGGCGAACATACACGTAATAGTTCGCAGGATTTGAAAAACTTATCATACTATCGATAGAAAAATGTGTGAATCCAGGATGATAAACATGAAAATCAAAAAAATCAGACAAATTCACTCCAGTATGATTACTCATAAAATCTCGCATTTCGGAAGTGGAAATATTATTATAAGCATATTGATTGAGCATTTGTTTTACACTTCCAAAAAACAAACTATCTCCTAAGTATCCACGTAAACTTTGTACCACACAACTTCCTTTTTGATATACCGTTTCGCCATACGTATAATTAGTTGGGATGTCATATAATGCAAGATATCCTGCATCTTCAATGTGACATTTTTGCAATACACGTTTAAGCTTTGTTCTTAAATAATCTTTATAAGCTTTTTTACCATATACGCCTTCTTTATATAAAGCTTCATTATATGTAGCCCAACCTTCGTTAATCCACATATCTTCGGCGGTACTACAAGTAATTAAATCACCAAACCAATGGTGGGATAGTTCGTGTGCATATAAATATTCATCGCTAAGAGTTCCATCAATAGAAGCTGCAGGGTAAGCAATATTGGTTGCATGTTCCATTGCACCCAATGTAGTGGCAACGTAGCCTACTCTTTCCCATCGATAGGGTCCCCAAAAATGCTCAAAAGTTTGCAATACACTATTCAGGTTAATAAATGATGCTTTTGCTTTATTTGTATCTGCAGGCAATACATAAACAGCAGTTGGTATGTTTCCATTCATCCCTTGATAAACACCTTTGACTGCCACATAATTATATACAGCTACTGATGCCAGATAAGCAGGAATGGAATTATTAAATTTCCAGTGAAAAGTCTTGCTGCCATCACCATTGTTTAAAATATTTATCAATGTTCCACCACAAACTACATATTTTGAAGAATCAACCGTAATGTAATAATCATAAAATGCTCTGTCGATAAAATCATCTACGCAAGGAAAAAAGCACTTTCCATAATTATGTGGGTCATCACCAAAAGAAATTCCTAAATTGTAGGACATTCCTGAACTAATATGAAAACCACCCCACCCATAACTCTCTACATGAGGTGTGCCTTGATAATAAACTTTAACATTCAATGTGTCAACAATATTAGCTGCTAAAGTAAGAGGAATTTGAATTTTATTGTTGATATAAGAAAAAGCGTTGTTTGTATTATTTATGGTCACTGAATCAATAGTTAAGTACAATAATTCGAGTGTAATATTATTGATTGAATTTACTTTAGGAACAATTTTGGCTTCAGTGAATCCGCACAACTGATTTGAAAACTTATGGGCAATATCCAAGTGAATATCATAGTGCAACACATCAATACTATCACTTGCCAAAGCTTTTGATGATGAGGTTTGTGAATAAACGTTTATGGATAAAATAAAAACATAAACAACAATCAGAACGGATAACTTTTTCATAACTCAACTCTTCAAATGAATAACTCAACTGCAAAAATAAGGCTTTGAGCGAAAATAAATAAAAAAAATAACAATAAATATCAATAGCTTAAGTTTTATTCATACTTTTGATACCGTATTTAAAAATTAAAATTTTCCGATAAATCATTCAAAAAGAAATATATATTCACAATAGATGAAAAAATTATTGTTATTATTCATGCTTTTGCTTTATGTATTAAACATGCAAGCGCAAAAGAAATGGTCATTAGAAGATTGCATTAAATATGCACTTGAAAATAATATCCAGATAAAACAAAGCCAATTAAATGCTGAATCGGAAAAAATAAGTGCATTACAAAGCAAATTAGGTGTTTTGCCAAATCTAAACGGAAGTGTAGGTCATAATTATAGTTGGGGCAGAAATATTGATCCATCGTCTAATTCATATACAGACCAGCAAACCCAATCTAACTCATTTTCATTAACATCATCTGTAGATTTATTCAATGGATTCCAAAAAGTGAATACAATCCGTCAAAGCCAAAGTAATTACATGGCAAGTAAATATGATGTTGAAAAAATGAAAAATGACATTGTACTTCGCATCGGACAAGCTTATTTGCAGATACTTTTCAACAAAGAACAAGTCGAGATTTCGCAAAATCAGGTTGATATCAGCAATATGCAAATCGAAAGAACAAAAAAGCTTTTTGAAGCAGGTACAATAGCCAAAGGTAATTTGCTTGATATACAGGCTCAGGGTGCTTTGGAAGAAGCTAATTTGGTTGCTGCTCAAAATCAATTAGAATTATCTTATCTTGACCTTACACAGCTACTTGATTTAAAATCAACCACAGATTTCGACATTGTAAAACCTGATATAAAAATGGAAAGCGAAGTTACATTGGTTCCGGCTAATCAGGTGTTTGCTTATGCAGCTGGAGTGATGCCCGAAATTAAAAGTGCAGAACATCGTCTCGAAAGTTCTTATCGTGGCTTGGCAATTGCACGCAGTTCAAGATACCCAAGTTTATCATTAAGCGGATATTATGGCAGTAATTATGCTGATAATTTTTTAGATTATACAAGAATCAAGTCAATGTCAACAATTACAGGCATGCCCACCAACTATACCGTTGCCGGTACAGGCGAAAAAATTGTTCAGCAAATGACCAATTACGAATTTGAAAAAATGTCGTTTAAAGATCAGTTAAATAATAATCTAAGCAAATCTTTGCGTTTTACGTTGAATATTCCGATATTTAACGGTTATCAGGTGAATGCTAATATTAGTAAAGCAAAGCTTAATACTTTAAATGCCGATTATAATTTGCAAACGGCTAAAAATCAATTGCAGAAAAGTATTGAACAAGCTTCTGCAGATGCACAAGGTGCTTATAAAAGTTATTATGCTTCGCAAAAAGCTGTTACTTCATTTCAGGAAGCTTTTAATTATACCCAGCAAAAATTTGATGTAGGTATGATGAATTCTGTGGATTATAATGATGCAAAGAATAAGCTTATTAAATCCCAGTCCGATTTATTGAAAGCTAAATATAATTTCATTTTCAAAAAAGTGATTCTTGATTTTTATCAGGGAAATCCAATTACATTATCAAAATAAAAGAGTAAATAAACATAAATTTTTCATCATGAAAAAGAAAAATATCATCAGATTATCAATTGCTGTTGGCATTGTATTAATTATCTTTTTACTGATTGCTAAAAAGAATGGCTGGATTGGCGGAGAAGCCACGTTAGAGATATTTACCGAAAAGGCTACAAATAGGAATATTACCGAATCAGTTTCTGCAAGCGGAAAAATAAAACCCGAAGTTGAAATCAAAATCAGTCCGTTTATTTCGGGTGAGGTTGTGAAATTATTGGTGAAAGAAGGAGACGAAGTAAAACAAGGACAGTTATTAGCTGAAATAGATCCCGAAATTTATAAATCTTCTTTTGAGCAAAGTTTGGCAATGCTTAATGGTCAAAAAGCCGGACTGGCAAACGCTAAAGCCAATTTGGCTCAGGTAAAAGCTCAGTTCAACAATACCCTGATTACTTTCGAACGTAACGAAAAATTATATAAACAACAAACCATTTCGGCTGCTGAATTTGATGCAGCTAAAGCTGCTTTTGATGTAGCCAAAGCTCAGGTGGATGCAGCTGAGCAAAACGTAGAAGCTGCAAAGTTCAATGTAAGTAGTTCCGAAGCTGCTTTAAAACAGTCAAAAGAAAACCTTACCCGTACATCTATTTTTGCTCCTAATAGCGGAACAATTTCCAAATTGAGTGTTGAAGTTGGCGAAAGAGTTACCGGTGCATCGCAATTTTCGAGTGGTACCGAAATTATGCGTATTGCTAATTTGAACAATATGGAAGTGAATGTTGATGTAAACGAAAACGATATCGTAAGAGTTAAATTAGGCGATACAGCATTGATTGAAGTGGATGCTTACTTGAATCGGAAATTCAAAGGATTGGTAACTCAAATTGCTAATTCTGCCAATACTACTGGCGTAAGTGCCGATCAGGTTACCAATTTCAATGTAAAAATCAGAATTCTGCAATCATCTTATCAGGATTTAATGAAACCCGATAAACCAAATATCAGCCCTTTTAGACCTGGCATGTCTGGAACAGTAGATATTCAAACAAAAAGAGCAATGAATATTCTTACAATTCCTATTCAGGCTGTTACTACCAGAGACGATTCTACAGGTAAAAAATCACTGTTTGCTAAAAAAGAAAATACTGAAAATAAAGATGGGGAAGAAGATGGAACAGCTACTAAAAAAACAATAAAGGATGAGGTGGTAGAATATGTGTTTTTATATAAAAACGGAACGGCTCTGATGCAAAAAGTTAAAACCGGTATTCAGGACAATAATTATATCCAAATTACCGAAGGTTTGAACGAAAATGATGAAATTATTGCCGGACCTTATACTGCAATAACCAAATCACTCAAAAACAAAGCGGTTGTTAAAAAGGTTGACAAATCAAAAATGTTTGAAGTAAAAGCTGAAAAGAGCAAGTAAACTATGATTATTTTGCATTCGTTATTGTGATGAATGGGAGGGGTTATAACTTTGATAAATATCAACTCAACTGATTTAGCCAAATAAAAATAATATTATGAAAAAGATTTTAATAATTATATTAACATTATTCTGTATATTTAACATTTATGGTCAATCTTCTTCTGAAAATTTAATAACAACATTCTTTGATAAGTTTGAAAAAGAAGGATCTAATTCTGCTATAGATTATATATACTCTACTAATAAATCTTCAAATGTCTTAAAAAACGAAGTTGACGAATTAAAAACGAAGTTAACTAAAACAATAGAATTATTAGGTAAATATCATGGTTATGAATATATTGTCAGTAAAAGTGTAGGGACTAGTTTGATATTATACAGCTACTTAATAAAATATGATCGTCAACCAATAAGATTCACATTTATTTTATATAAAGCAGACAATGAATGGGCTCTTTTTAATTTCTTATATGATGCAAAATTTGATGAAGAATTAAAAGAAGCAGCAAAGGTATATAGATTGTTAGAGAATATACCCCTTATACCTAATAACAAATAAATACAATATTATATTAACCGACTGGTTTAGCCCAAAAATAGAATATTATAGAATAATTTAAATGAATGAGAATTTAATTGTTGCTATTATTGGTATAATCATTGGATCTTATTTCTTAATTCAAAGATTTAAATATCCCACGAAAGAGGGAACTTTTAAATTTTTGATTAATTTTCATTCATTATCAATTGGTATTTCTTGTTTAGGTGCAGGATTAATTTTTTTAATAAAATATTTAATATACCTGTTTGGTTGTAATTAACATCACACTATCTGCTCGGCGTAACATCTTGCTACGCACCCCGACGAGTTTTGTCATTAATTCAAAATTAAATAATTATGTACTTCTGGGATTTTTTCTTATTCTTAGGTGGTTTAGCACAAATTTTAAGAGCTTTTTGTCATTATAATCTTTTATTATTAATTGATAAAAAAAAACCTGTTAACATTATTAAATTTTATGACAACTTGCAAGTATATGCACTTTTATCTTTTATGTTTTATCTAATTCCTTTAAAAAAGAAAAAATTTTTAGAATATGAAAAAAGGGTAAGGTTAATAAATTTGTTGCTTTTACTCACATATCTTAGTCTTATCATTTACTTTATTGGGTTTTATATTGGTTTTGCAAAATAATAACTCCACTACTCTAGCCACTAAAACCAAAAAGGACAGTAACAAATATTGAAACAATATCAAAAGCCAAGCCCACGCTTGGCTTTTCCATTAAAACTACTTCCGTGCTGGTAAAAGGTAGCCATAACCAGCTTTTAGCCCTGTATAAAGAGAATTATGTCCTAAGGAAAGCTATTTTACAGTCTTTGGTTTGCCGGGAGATTTCTGGCTTAAATCTTCGTAAATCAATTTAGCAGCTGATACATTTTGCTTTGGAAATCAACAAAAAAGAAAATTTTAAAAAGATAGGCAATATAAAAAAGATTTTACAAAAACTATGCTTATTTTTGCCATACAAGGTTCAAAAAAAGAAACACAGGTTTTTTAAATGGAAGACCATACTATACAAGAGAATGCGATGTAAACAAGGATGAATATAAACCGTATTCTTTTAATAAAAATTATTTTTGGTTTTAATAATATAGCATAACCTGTTTTGCTTTTTTATCGGAAATAAATATAGAACTTTATAAATTACATTTGTTATTATGGCAATGATATTAATGATAGAAACGGCTACAGAAGTTTGCTCTGTGGCTTTAGCTTCAGATGGACTATTAATTTCGCTGAGAGAAACAGATAAAGGTAATTCGCATTCGGCAAATGTGGCTGTTTTTATTGATGAGGTGTTGAAAGAAGCAAAAAAAACACCCAAAGATTTAGATGCAGTAGCTGTGAGCAAAGGACCCGGTTCTTATACCGGCTTACGCATTGGTGTTTCTTCAGCCAAAGGATTAAGCTATGGACTTGGTATTCCGATTATTTCTATCGACACACTGGAAGTTATGGCGTTTGGCGTATTAAAAAATCAAAAAACAATTCAGGAAAACTGCTTGCTGTGTCCCATGATAGATGCCCGTAGAATGGAAGTTTACAGTGCTTTTTATGATGTTAATCTTAAGCAAATTCGTGATGTAAGAGCTGATATTGTGGACGAAAACAGCTATTTAGAATATTTAGAAAAGCATACTGTTTATTTTTTTGGCAATGGTTCGCAAAAATGTGCAGCTATTCTTACGCAACATCCGAATGCTCATTTTATCGAAAACGTACAACTTTCTGCAGTTAATATGATACCACTTGCAGAAGAAAAGTTTAAATCTAAAATATTTGAAAGTTCAGCTTATTTCGAACCTTTTTATTTGAAAGATTTTATTGCTGCAAAATCAGTTGTTAAAGGATTGTATTAAAATGGAAGAAAGAAATCAACAAATTATTGTTTTAACTGATTTTAGCGAGAACGGCAATATTGCACTTGAACATGCTATTGTACTTAGCAATATTTTGGAAAAAGAACTAAGCTTGTTATGTTTTATGCAAAAAAGTGACGATGAAGCTATATTGCAGCAAAAAATGCAAGCAATTGTTAAAGCAAAAAACATTGTAGCTTATACTAATGTTTTAAAAGGCAATTTTGCGAAGTCTTTTAACGAATTAGTACCTGAAATCAATGCAGTGTTAACTATTGTTTGTTTTAACAATAAGGATACTAAGAGCGATTTTCATCCTGCCAGATTGCTTAAGATGTTTCACAAATCGCGTATTCCTTATATATTTGTCAACAATGCAATAACAGATGCATCGTATTACAAAAAAATAATTTTACCGGTTGATTCCACCAAAGAATCGAAAGAAAAAGTGCTTTGGGCAAGCTATTTCGGAAGATTTAATGATGCCGAATTAAAGGTGATGGCAGCAACTGTGAAAGACGAATATTTATTGCGACAATTGAATAATAACCTGAAATTTATTAAAAAGATATTTGATAACTTTGAGGTAAACTTTGATATCATCAAAACCAGCGAAAAACAACATACCATTGATAAAGCAGCCA
Organism: Bacteroidota bacterium; assembly: GCA_013377005.1. Lineage (GTDB taxonomy): Bacteria > Bacteroidota > Bacteroidia > Bacteroidales > JACABE01 > JACABE01. Next base: position 28,065 of record JACABE010000027.1, on the reverse strand, counting down.
TTAGAACTGCGGCAGAAGAAAATGCTGGACTTGTCATCGTTTTATCTACCAAAAGCTATAGCATTATTGATATGATAAAAGGGCCCAGAGAGTTGTCAATCATCACTAACAACGAAAATATTTCTGTGATGTGTTTGAACCAAAGAGATGATTTATATGTGATGTGCGATTAAGTTAGGAAAAGTGTTGAAGATATTTCCAATAATGATAGCTATCATTATTGGTATTAAAACTTTTACTTTTTACATAAGTTAAAATCAAAGATTATCTTTTCTTTGGTAACTAGAAAAATCTCTTCGAAAATCAAATAAAACAACAACCCTATTAACTAACAACAACAACCTCACAAAAGAAATATTATTCGATATTGAATAATAAAATTCAGGTCATTGTCTTCTTTAAATAATGCATACTATTTATTTTTAATAACTTATCGGATAATTTTTCATCTTCTTAAAAAAAAACGTTTAATAATTAGGTTTTCATTTTATATATTGTACATTTGTAGGCAACTTTTATATTTAAAAAATTGTCTTATTAACGATTACAAAATATTTTATTCATCAAAATCATTAAATAATGAAAACAAAAAGTCTTATTTTTTCTGTTGTTATTGTAGTATTAGGTGCCATTGTATTTAATGCTTGTAAAAAGGATGTAAGTCCAAGCTACCCTTCAGCACCTGTTGTTGTGCCTGTTGGAAATTATCCTGCAGGACTTGGAAGTACACCGGGAACTCCTGTTTGTAAAACATTTGTGTTACCTTACAATATTGAATTAGTTGGTGAAATCAGCAGTGCTGCTTTTAAAGCAACTGATTTTAATAAAGAAACACAAAACATTGAAAATTATATTATTAATCCTAAATCTACTTCTGTTGAAATTGGTTCAGGATCACTTGTTCAGGTATATATTAAGTTTAGAAATAAAAGTTCTCAACCTACTACTTTTATTATCCCTGGTGGTCTTATGTTTTGTCCTCATGATACCTCATGTCAAACAGGTATTACTGTGCAACCCGATACAATTACTATTTCTGGAAACGACACCACTAGCTGTCATATCAGAACTTATTGTACTAATGTTCATAAACATGTTCCAAATAGCACAAAATACACAATGTTAGGTACAACACTTCACACTGATTTATGGAATTTGGTTGATATTTTGAGTAAGAAAAAGAAACTTTCTCAAGGTTCTCAAGTTCAAAGTATTATTTGGAATATTACCGATCATGGTGGAATGACAGAACAAGACAGAACCTACTTAAACAATCTTCCGTAAATCGATTCTTTCAGATTCATAAAAAAAATCTCTAATAAAAAAACGGTAGTGTAACATTATGTTGTGCTACCGTTTTTTAGTGCTTATTATTTTCTTGTATCTTTCAATAAAGCAAAGTAACATTTTTTTCTTTTTTAATTTTAAAAAAGTACAACCGTAAATAACTTAACAAAGAGGGATTAAGCTGCAAAGCAAGTTTAATCGTTTAAAGAAAGAATTTTATATCAATAAGTTATCATTGCAAGTTTGACAAAAGCCTGAATTTTTTTGGTCAATATCTTCAACATAAGTTCCTGATCGCATTATACAGTCGGAAACATGACAATGCTTCAATCCAAAAGTATGTCCAAGTTCGTGGATAATTTCTTTTGCAAAACGTTCCTGCATAAGCTCTGCATCAGCGTCTATACCATATCGTTCATTGCTTAGCCTGTAAGCCGACGCAATGCCTGTTCGCCCATTTAAAAATGCTTGTCCGAATATGTATGTAAAAATAGGGATAAATAAGTCAACATTAAATAAACCAATTGTTTTTGCATCATCAGCCGAATAGTTTTTTTCAATATAATGCAACAATTGGTTTGCATCATATTGTCGACGGGCAGGGTCATAAAAATCACTTAAATCAAAATAGGCTTCCTTTACCTGAGCAGTTATAAAAAACTCGTCATGAATCTTTTTTGCGATATTTTGCAGAAAATCATGGTCGAAATAACCAAAGGAAATTAAAGTGATTTTTTGAAGTTTCATTCAGATAATTTTTAGAAATTACCAATTGTATTAAACCGTTTTTTGCAATGTGTCTATGGCTATTTTTCTTTATTTTTATCTGATGATTTCAAATCGTATTTCTTAATTTTATTGTAAAGCGTCACCCTATCAACCTTTAAAGCTTTTGCAGAGTTTGATATATTCCAATCATATTTATTCAAAATCTGAAGGATATGAACTTTTTCCTGTTCATACAAACTTTCGCCTGAGGTATTAATGATGTTTTTAGCCAATGGAAGATCTTTTAAGGTAATTTTTTTTCCATTGCCAATAACAATAGCACGCTCAATCATATTCTCTAATTCGCGGATATTGCCAGGAAAATCAAATTCTTCTAAACGCTTTATAGCTGAAGAATCAATGGGAATAGAAGGTTTGTTCATCGAAGTACAATATTTTTTAATAAAATATTCTGTCAACAACGGAATATCCCCACTTCTTTCACGAAGAGGCGGAACATGAATATTTACAACATTCAATCGATAGTATAAATCTTCGCGAAAAATACCTTCTTCTACCATTTGTTTCAGATTTCGGTTGGTTGCGCATATTACCCTGAAATCGGAATTTATTTCCTTATTTCCTCCTACCCTGACAAAAGCTTTTGTTTCTAGAACACGCAAGAGTTCAACCTGCATCTTAGGTGATACAGTAGCAATTTCATCTAGAAAAATCGTTCCATTGTCAGCCATTTCAAATCTACCTTTTCTATTATACATTGCTCCTGTAAAAGCACCTTTTTCGTGACCAAACAATTCACTTTCCAGTAAACTTTCGGTAAGTGCTCCGCAATGAACGCTTACCAGAGGAAAATACTTTCGCGACGAATTAGAATGAATAGCTTTGGCAATAAGTTCTTTACCTGTCCCGCTTTCACCGGTAATAATTATCGAAGAATTCGATTGTGAAACACTCTCCACATCGCGAAGCACTTTTTTCATAGCCTCACTATTGCCAATAATATCTTCAACATTTTCCAAAGTAACTACCCTATCTTTGAGTATTTCATTCTCTTGTTTCAACAAAATTTGTTTGGAAGCATTTCTTATTAAATGCGATAAATCATCCGGGTCAAAAGGTTTGGTAATGTAATCAAAAGCTCCATCTTTCAGAGCCTGAACAGCAGTATCAACAGTAGCAAAAGCCGTCATAATGATAACTATTGATTCATTCTTTAACGATTTTATTCTTCTGAGTAACTCCATGCCGTCCATACCGGGCATTTTAATATCAGCCAGAATAATGTCAAAGTAATCCAACTCAATTTTCGATAATGCAATCTTTGCATTCTCAGCACATTCAACATGATATCCATCTTCTATAAACCAGTTGAAGAGAGAATCTCTAACCGAATCTTCGTCGTCAACAATCAATATCGAAATCTTTTTACTCATTTTTTGTAGTTGTTAATTCCTTTTTCAAAGGTAATGTAATTGAAATAGTGCTTCCTTTTCCATGTACTGATTTTACACTTATTTTACCATCATGACTTTGAATTATCCCATGAACAATAGCTAAGCCCAACCCTGTACCTCTTTCATTATGTTTGGTCGAAAAAAATGGTTCGAAGATATGAGAAATATCTTCTTCTGCTATACCACTGCCGTTGTCAGTAATTTCAATTGTTACGGTATCATCATCAAAATTGCGAGTTCTAAATAAAACCTCTCCACTTTCAGTTACTGCTTCTGAAGCATTTACCAATACGGCAATACAAGCTTGTTTAATTTGATTAGGACCGCAGTAAACCAAATCTGATTTAGCTGAAAAATCGGTAATAAAATTTATCTTAGCAATTTTCATGGAATGATTCATTAAATCGCTGGTTTCACGCAAGACTTCATGAATATGTTTATCTTCAAAAAAGTTTTTATCCTTCCTTGAAAAATCAAGCAAACCTTTCACAATATCGCCACATCTTTTGGTTTCATTCTCAATCATTTTCAAATGTTTTAAAATAGATTCCTTTTTTACCGGTTCTAGATTCTGATTGAGAAGTTGCTTGTGAACTAATTTTGTATAAATAAGAATGCCCGAAAGCGGATTGTTGATTTCGTGAGCCACTGAAAGTGATAATTTCCCTAAAGAGGCAATTCTTTCAATATTGATTAGCTCGTTTTGTGCTTGTCCTAATTCTTCTGATTTTATTCTAACTTTATACTCTAATTGTTGCGACCAATTGTGTAATTCATTATTAGCTTGCTGTAAATTATCAAGCATGTGGTTGAATGCTTCGGAAACCATCCTCATATCATCCAATTGATTTGAATTTATTTCCAGTCTTGTATTTCTGTCCCCTTTCGAAACTTCATCGCTGGCCCTGATGAGAGCTTTTAAAGGATTTTTGATTTTTTTTCTTGTAAAAAAGATAAGAAAACCTAAAAGAAGTAAAGTAGTGAAGGTTGCTAAAATATAAAAATCCCATGACGACTTTTCCATAGTCATGTCAAGCTCCTGCAAAGGAATTTTAATAACCAGTGAACCAAGAACCTTTTCGCTTTGTTGGTGTGCATGACAAGAACTGGTATAGCAAGATCTTTCATTCTGAATTGGCGAATTAATCAATAAATGCCTGTGAGCATTGTCATTTTGATTCATTTCGCATTCGCTGTTTATTTCTATAACTTTGTAAGAGTTATCTTTTTCAGGTAGTATAGTTTTTATGCTTGCATGGCATTCCAGACAATTGGGATTGCTATGGCCAACTGTATTGATAGGATAAGAGGAATAAACTAGTTTTTCTTTATTATTATATAAATTTACTTCATCAATCCCTGACATTCTATTGATAACATCAAGTGTATTTTGAAGAGATTCTTTATTATTTTCGAGCATCGATTGATACAAAGCACTTCTAACTAGTAAAGCAGCATTTGTTCCGCGCTGATGAATGATACTTTTCATGTATCCTTCATTAACCGATCTGAAAATAATACCAAAGGAAACAAACAGAAATACAGATAGTAAAATAATTATAAATACAACACGACCATAGATAGAAGATCTGAGCTTTAAATATTTCTTTAGTAATGGACTTTCAAATAGTTTGTTGAATTTTAATTCCATTATTTCTAAATTATTTTGTAAACCACAAATTTAAATATTATTTTTATAATATGTTGAAAAAGTCAACATTATTTTGAGATATAATTACAAGCCCCGACCTATAAAGACCAGGGCTAGTATAATTTTCAGTATTTTGCACTTTAATAATAGTTATTATTTAAAAAGAACTAATATTTTCGAGCTTATACATTGATAATATGTAATTATAAATTTATATTAAAGTACTCAGATTGTTTGTTATCGGGATGTATTAATAAATTTCAATTGAAAATCCTCCCAAACTTCTGGTCCGAAATCAGTAAGAATATTATCTTTAAGTTCACCTCCATCCTGAAGGATTATTGGAGCTAATTCAGCATTGGTTACTAACTTAATTGTGGACAGAAAATCTTTGAGACGTACTAACTCTGTTTTTAACCATTCCTTATAGTTATCAGCTATAAATAGAAACTGTAAATCCCTTGTCCAATTTGTAGGTTCAATGGTATAAATCCATCCATCATTAAAAGTAGATGTATTTATAAGATTTGAATCTTCTTGCAATTGTTTGTTTGTTGATTTAATAATACCCGAAATTGGGGCATTTATTGTCAATTGTTTTCCATTCTGAATAATTGAAAAGAGTGGTTCTCCTTTTTGAATTTTTTCATTTAGATTTTTCAATTTAATTCGATTCAAAGGGCCTGTGATATGAAGAAGAAAATCATCAATTCCTACTTTTACGAAGCCGTTTTTTTCCATAAAAGCCCATGTATGAGTTTTGTCATAATATATACCTTTTGGAATAGTTACAGAATCTTCATTAAAGATTCGGGAAATAACTGTTGATAGAGCAGAAACTTTTAAATTCTTTTTCCTGCTATATTGAACAACTGCATCCACAGTGATACTCACCACCACAAATGCTATTATAATTAAAATTACCATGATATTGTTTTTTTTAATGTTTACAATTATCATTAAGCAATTATAATGCCAATCAATATATCTTTCAGATTTATAATTATTTATAATAAATTAGTTGTATATTAAAATACATTTAATGTTTAATTATTCAACACTAATATTAGGAGTCTGTTTTAAATTAATGATTATTAAGAAGATAAAAGTATTGTATAGAAATTAAACAGATGTTGTAATATTCAACAATAAACTAAGCTTCTATTTCATAATCAGGAGAAAGGGAATTAAAACTAAAATATTATTTTTTTTATTTGTGTTGAAAGCTTAGGTAGATTCAAAAAAATTATTCTATGCGAAATAGGATGAAGTTTAACTAGAATTTTCCACCCAAAACCGCAGTTTTCTTATAGCTTTTTACATTGCCGGAAGTATCGAATATCTCTACATAAACTATATAGATACCAATATTGGCTTTTTGGTTATTTTCATCAATACCATCCCAGCTAAAACTACCTTTTATTCCTAGTAATTCATTTTTTATCAATGTTTTTATAAGCCTTCCTTTTGCATCATATATTATAACATTGGCTATATAACCAGGTGTGGAAAATTGATAGGTAATGCTTAATATATCGTTGTAACCATCATCATCTGGCGAAAAAATTTCGGGAAGTATTGTAATAGGATCTTCAAGATAAAGAAAAGTACTGTATTGCGAATTTTTATAGGTTGGCGTTCCAAAGCCAACCGATTGAGCAGCTGAATGCCAATTTTGCTTATCCTGCGAAGGTTTTTCTGAACTGACCCGTTCTAATGAAACACCTTCTACTGATACCAATAAAGGGAATTGCATAGCTTCATTGTAATCAAATCTGTCTATTATTGTAGAATCAGGTCGTGTAAGTACAACTACCCCCATATCGTTGTTAAACGAAGGCATTGATGTCATTTTTACAAAATTCAAAGGTGCTTCAGCATAAAACTGTTGCTTAACTTTATCTGGGTCTCTTGTCAATACCAAATATTCACCTGCAAACAATATTTTATAATCGGGTGAAACTACATACATTGATTTTAACTTATTGCTTGTTAAATCGTAAGTTGCAATCATGAATTTAGTTAAATCAATATTCTTTTGCGAACGATTATAGATTTCTACAAAATCTTCGCCATCATCTTTCGGATTGAAAAGTACTTCGTTAATAACAACATCATTTGGTTGTGCTTCAATAGGAAAAGCAAATGGGAAATTTACAGGCAAAATCACATTTGCGCTCATATCTTCCACATTTTTAATACTAATATGGCTAATTCCATTCGCAGGAAAATCTTGTGCAAACTGTAAATGAACTATTGAATTGCTTACAGCATCTTTAATTGCTAACACAGGGTTTCCCAAACCATTATCTGCTATATAATTCAAACAATTCTGTGAAGTATTTCCATCAACTTCTTCATTAAACAAAACATCCAAGCTATTAATGCTTTTTGCCATGACAGAAGTAATAATAGGTTTTGTAGTGTCAGCTATAATATTACCGATAAATACATCGTCGAAATAATATTTATTATAACGAGATGATGTTGAATATTTACAATAAAATCCAAAATATGATGTGTTTGTAATGCTGTTTTCAATCAATGCATTACCTTCTGAAACAAAATTATATCCTCCTGTTTTATCTGAATAGAAATTCCAAATTCCATTATTCTTACGGCAAACCTTTAACCTGATTTTCATCTCTGTAATACTTGTACTGAAAGAAGTAGAACCGGTAAAGAGTAGAGTAGAAACACCAGCCTGTTTTTTATAAAAATTCACTGCCCCTTGTGTTCCTTGAATCTGAATATAATAAGCATTTGGAGTAGATATTAAATTTGAGTCGCTGGCAACTAGATAAACACGAACATAATTGATAGAAGAAGGTGCAAACTTCAGATCAATCAAGAAATTCCATTCTGTACTATCAATCATTGCATTAGAAGTGCTTAAATAAATTGTATCAGAAGTAATTGAAGATCCATTGCTGTGTAGTTGAGAACTTTCTATATTAAAACTCATTATATCGCCCAGCCAGATAGGATTGTTGGAAAAGTCGCCATCATTAAAGTTGTCAATAACTTGTGATTGAACAAAAAAGGGAAGAAAAAAGATTAAAACGAAAAGCTTTTTCATCAAAATATATTTTGAAACAAATTTATTGATTAAATAGCAAACCTACACATTTTTTTTAAATAAAATCCGTTACAATAAAAAAATATTTCGTAGGTTTGAAGTCGTTTTTAAATAATATTTTATAATGAAAATTGCAATTGTAGGCGTTACTGGATTGGTTGGTAGTATCATGCTTAAAGTTTTAGAAGAGAGAGGTTTTAATAAGATTCAATTGATACCTGTGGCTTCATCGGCTTCAATTGGAAAGAAAATAAAGTTCTTGAACAAAGATTATTCAGTAGTTTCTGTTGAAGAAGCTATCGCACAAAATCCAGCTATTGCAATATTTTCAGCAGGTTCGGATGCATCATTAAAATATGCTCCTAAGTTTGCCGAAACAGGATGCTTTGTAATAGATAATTCTTCGGCTTGGCGCATGTACACAAATGTTCCGCTTGTTGTTCCTGAAATTAATTCCAATGCTATTACACTGGAAACTAAAATTATTGCCAATCCTAATTGTTCTACCATACAAATGGTGATGGCATTAGCACCACTTCATAACAAATATAAAATAAAAAGATTGGTAATTTCAACTTATCAGTCGGTTACAGGGACCGGTGTTAAAGCTGTAAGACAATTGGAAAACGAAACTAAAGGAATTGATACAGAAAAAGCTTACCCTTACTCTATTCATAGAAATTTATTTCCACATGGAGGTAGTTTTTTAGAAAACGGCTATACTTCGGAAGAACAAAAACTGGTGGACGAAACACGCAAAATACTATCAGATAATAGCCTGAGAATAACCTCTACGGTTGTAAGAGTTCCTGTTACAGGTGGTCACTCCATAGCTGTTAATATTGAATTTGAAAATGATTTTACCCTCGAAGATGTAAGAAAACTACTTATAGCAATGCCCGGTATAGTAGTGCTGGATGATATAGAAAAAAATATTTATCCTATGCCATTGCTTTCCGAAGGTAAAGATGAAGTTTTTGTAGGCAGAATCCGCCGTGACGAATCAAATCCTAATACATTAAATATTTGGATAGTAGCCGATAATCTTCGTAAAGGTGCAGCTACCAATGCTGTGCAGATTGCACAATATCTGATTGAAAAAGGGTTGGCAAAATAATAATAGAAGATAATTATTTGTTGAGCTACTCTGTACTGTTTTTTATTACTGCTTTTTTATCTAAAAAGGATCCAACTGTCATAGCTTCTTTTTCAATTAAATCCTTCATTGATTTATTACACGACTGAAAAAAGTCTGTTTCTACAATTACTTTGTCTTTTTGTATTGTTCGTTTCCAGATACCAATTACTTGTCCGTTGTGCACAATAACAGGGCGAAATATGCCATTGTTGGAAACTGCCTTGATGTTATCTTTAAAAGGCAGTGATGCTGTACGGTCTTTGTAACTGATAAGAAATTCGTCGTAAGCCGGAACTAAATGTATTTTATCTGTTGTGTTTTGAGGTACAGTATATGAATTGGTAAACCAATAGGTTTGATTACCGATGGTTTCGGGAATGAAATCTGATTTTACCATTTCCAATGCCTGTTTCGATTCGCTTACCGATAAACCCGACCACCACACAAAATCCTGTAATGTTGCGGGGCAATGACTTCTGAAATACCTGAGGGCAAGTTGTGCCAGTGCTTCATCACGTTTTAAAGTTCGGGTTTTGGGAATTCTTTCGTGAAGCAAAGCATAGGTTTGTTTGTTCGCTTTTATTTTGCCACTGCATATAATTCCTTCAATTTCGGCACGAAGGAAAAGATGCGATGCACGATTGTTATCAACCGCAATATCAGCCTTTACAAATTCAGTTATCAATTCTTCGCGTGACAGATGTATGCCTCCATCCAGTTTCTTTTCTATAATAGCAAATGCTTTGCTGTATATAGTTTCGGTAAGGTTTAAATCTTTATCTCTCGGCTTAATTACCCTTCTTATTTGCGGAGCTGTTAAATCGAGCATCCAGTGAATATCATCCGACGAAACCAAATGCCAGGTAGGACGCAAAAGATGGGTGCGGATAATTTCGCCTTTATTAATGGCTGCATCTATTTGTTTTTCGGTTGTTGCTGGTAAGCGGATGCCTATAGCCCACTTGGCCATATTAAAATCCTGTGCCTGCATGGCTCCCATATATGCAACTATATCTTTGGCAGTTTTGTATTTTGATACAGCAATCTGTTGATTGATTAAGCGTAGATTTGAAATATCGTTTGGGTTCATTCAGAATAGAAATTTGAAAATCACTTACTTATTATTAATTTCTGTGTGCTTATTTTCTCATCACTTTTTAATCTTATAATATAATATCCGTTTTCAAAATCTGAAACATCAATGTAACGATAATCTGATTTATTAATTATTAATTCGGACAATCTAAGTTTTCCTGTTATATCAAAAATCTCTATTTGTGCATCTTTAAATTCTTTAGTTTCTATTCTTAATAATTCTTTGCAGGGATTAGGATATATTTTCCAATTATTATAATTATTAATATTGGTAAATATCCCGATTGTATTACTGGCATTTAGATATATATAATTTGCAAGAAATAAATCGTATCCACTGCTTGTGAATGTAATTTGATCTGGTGATTCGAAATTTAAATTTATTGTGCCATTATAATCTCCGGCAATATCAAGTTTTTCTAATCCATCAAATACATAATGGCTAGTATCTATATATTTTATTGAACCTGTAAGATTTATTGCCCAGAGATAATTCAAATTAGTTGTATATTTTGCCAAAAAGGACATTTGGTTAGCCGAAGCATTTATATTAATTACACTGGCTGATTTTAAATTATAATCTGTGTTATTTATTGCAGAACCCGAAAAATACAAACTGCCGGCAGAATCGGTACATGAGTAAAGTAATTTTGGGTAATTAATTTTTGAATTAGAAATTATCAAATTACCAACAGTATCATATACAGCTAAATAATTATTATACATTGGTTTATTACCGAAAGGACCATAAGGTATAGTATTGTAATTTACAAAGACTTGATTAGATGTAGCAGGATCAGTATTAATTTCACCCCAGTAACTATTACTTAAAAATATTTTATTATTAAGAATATGAAAAGAAATATTGGTAGATATTTCTGTATTCCCTGAATTGCTGGTATTAATGATTTTCTGAAAAACCTGATTTCCTGAAGTATCAATTTTTTGAAATAATAATGCATTACAGTAATCGTAATTAAAAATCTGATTGTGTATCTTGTTTAAAACTTGTATATTACAAAAAGTATTTTTAGATAATTTAATAATCCCTGAAAGTTGCTTTTTCCATATCAGAATACCATTTAAATTTAACTTGAACAGAAAGGAATTATCGTGTATGTATAAATCGGAACCATTAATAAAAATATTTGCTGAATTACTGTTTTTTTCATAGTAATTTATCCAAATCTGGTCTCCATTAATATTTAATTTGGTAACAAACAGGTAGGAAGTATCGATAAGATTAGGTGTATATATTCCGGCAATGTAAATATTGGCATTATCATCATGTGCAAATTTCAGGTTAGAAAATTCAGTTCCAAGTAATTTTTCAGATTTACCTGGTATTTTTATCATTGATACAAAGGTGGAGTCGGATAAATAATTAAATGCAAATCGCTTAAAAAGCCAATATTCGTCTCCATTGTAGTGCATATAATCATATAAATAATCATTATATTGTGAAGAATATCCCTCAGCTCCGGCGAATGACTGCGCAAACAATATCTGATTCAAACTAAACAGATTGAAAATAATCAGAAGTATGATGATCTTTTTCATGGTTTTATTTTTCGTAATCTTGAAATTAAATTATTGCCTGTTTAAATTTATAAAAAACATTACAAAATAAGCTATACACACGGATGTTTATGCAGTATATTTTTCAGTACAAATGTACTACATATTTATTAAATAAAGCCAGTCAGGTTTTTAAAACCTGACTGGTTGAAAAATTATTTGGTTTTATCAGTTTTTAAAACTTCAAAACTCAATGGTAATTCTCCGTTATTGGCAAGTGCCGCAATATATTTTGCTTCAGCTTGTGTAAAATTGCCTGTAACTGTACAACGTCCTCCGTTAATTTCCGAACGTACAATAGGAGCAGCAATTACATTATCGTCCAACACTATTGCTATTGCATTATTAATATTGTGTTTTGTTGCATTGGCCCATAATGCTATAGCTGATTCTTTTAACTGAATCTCTATTTCATTATTTTTCGAGACTTTAGCTTGATTAAATTTAACACTTTTAATATCAGATTTGGCTATTAGTGCAGCTTTTTGGCTATCCGTTTTAAGTACATAAAGACACACTTCAGAACTATCAGTATTCTGGTTCCATGCAAATTTGCATTTATTATTGTGTCCAAGCGTATTTATAAAATCGTTGATTTTCCCAACTTTTATACTGGAAGTACATCCGATTTCAGTAGAAGAATCAATTACACTAGCTGCATTAAATAATGAAAATATGCGATTATCGCCCATTAAAAGTTCAGATAAAGTTTTACGATTGAAGGTTTCATAAAATTCCAATGTTCCCTTTTGTATCATAAGATTTTCTATAATTTTTAAATCAAGGGTTTTAACGAATGTTACCTGAATTTGGTTCTTTTCAGAAATGATAGTAAGCTCAAATTCGTTTGTGCTAAAATCTTTCAATCTGTTTTTGATAATCTCTGCAGATTGCGAAAGTGAAATGGAAGACACATTGCTATCAATAGATTGAATTACAATACTTTTTTTAGTATTTGCTTTATTTGTAAAGCTCATTGCAATGATTCCGAAGATAAAAACTGCAATGAGTGTATAAAATATTGTTCTCATTTGTTATTGTTTTTAAATTATTTATTGGTCAAATAGCCTGTCACGATATACCATCATAACATCCCCTGTTCGATTGAATATTATTCATGACGATGACAATTTGATGAAATTTTAAATTAATATATATCCGATGCCTCCAATTTTAAAGGCATACAAATAATAAATACTTGTAAAAGGAATTAACTTAAAGCCGGCAAGTCTTCGGCATCTTTACAGAAGATGTGATAATAAAATCTGCAAATGTTGATAGGTTTTGTCAATATCTGCGTTTTTTGATTTAAAATAATGCGATGTGTAATCTTACTATTGTCAGTAATTATTTTGTGGGTTAAATTTAAAAAATAATTGAGTAAAGATACACAACTTCTATAAGAAGAAGGGTTTTGAACAGCATCAACAGTAACAGCATTTCCAATATCCGAAACATGTTCTGATATTATTTCATATTGAACAGCAGGATAAATTTGTTTAACAGGTTTATCGGAAAAAGATGATAACAAAAGCAAGAAAAACACAATAGAAAGTGTTGTGAATAGAAAATTGATACTATCTTTCTTTTTATTTATCATGATGCAAATATAATACAAAAACAAACAATGAATATTTTTTTATCCTATTCTTTCAAAAATTTCAACATTCTTTTCCCTTTGTTGGTTGTAATGGCTATAAAATACATCCCTTTTGTTAAACTGTTTACATCAAGAATTCCCTGTTTATTCAATGGAGCATGTATGTAATTTTTGCCTTTTGCATCAAATACATCAATAAAATCAATATGTTCATCTTTCGACTTAATACTTATATTTACATATTTGTCAGCTGGGTTGGGAAAAAGGATTAAGTCTTTGTTGAAATCGGTTTCTTCTATAAAATTTGCATCGGGAACCACAACCATCAGATAAAAAATATTGCTGTTATCTATGCCATCATTTACCTTTACAGGAACATACAATGTGTCGATGTAATTATGCAAAGGCGTTATATGATTGCCACTTAATGAATAATCATTGCCACTCATTACCTCAATTTTAAAACCTGCCGGATAAGTGTGATAGAAATCGGAAACAAAAAGCATATTGGGCTGTATTGTCAATGTAGAAAAATAAGACATGCTCACAGGAATTTGTCCGATAATTAAAGGAGGTGGCACAGTATCGTCGCTGTAAGCCCTAAAATAATCAATATTATAATAAACAGGAAATGTAGAGGAAGCATTAGGTAATCCGTCCATAGTTCCTACTTCGCAAGTAAAGATAGCATTCATATTAACATCGGGAATATGCCTTGCCCTTACCAAACGGGTGTAAAAGTCTTCAATAATTTCATTGTTATCAATATACCAAACAAGCTCATTGTGTTTCCATTTAACCCCAAATATATATTCTTTTTCAGCAAAAGTTGAATCAGTACTAAAAGTGTGATAAGCACTCTGATGACTATTGGTAATTGAATCTAAATTCTTCCAATGCAAGGTCATTTGTGCATTATTTGGTGTGCTTCCCTGAATTTCAAACACATCTATTTCGCATGAATTGGGACCGTACAACCAAAAAGCAGCATTTAAACCTTTATTGGCGGGAACCTTTACTTTGCTTTCAAAGAAACCATACTTAAAACTACGATTCGAATAAATCATTCCGGAAGTATAATCAAAATGTTTCAGATAAGGTGTGTAATTCCCCAAACTATCCCAACTGTCAATCATTGTAGTTAAGCTATCATCATCAATCTTGATATTAAGATGGGTTCCATCTAACGATAAATTTTGTCCATCACTATTATAATGCAATCCATGTGTCCAGCGACCCCAAGGGAAATGATTTATCCATTTCTGGGTATTGATTGCAGTAGAATCAAACTCGTCATAGAACACAAGTCTCCAGTTAGGTTTGTAAGCTTTATTAATAGCAGAATTTTGAGCGTATATTCCGCTTATAAAACTTACAAAAACCAATACAATTACAATATATTTCGAGAATATTTTCATTCGTTCATAATTAGTCAATATTTATAAACTAATCCTATGTATTCCTTTTGAATATTCTTTAAAGATTAGGTCCAGTAAAATTTGATAGTCAGCTGCATTGTTCACAAAGTCAATGGTATTAATATCAATAATCAGTATTCGGCTTTCGGGAATATGCTTGATATATTCAAAATATCCTGCCTGAATTTTTTCGAGATACTCAGCTTTAATATCCTGCTCATACGAACGTCCACGATGTTTGATATTACTCTTCAAACGGTCGATATTCACATAAAGGTAAACCAGCAATTCGGGTTTTGGCAAGGTGGGGTTGATTATATTAAATAGTTTTGAATAAAGAGAGTATTCATCCTCAGGAAGGTTTTTCTGTGCAAATATCAATGATTTATCAATAAAATAATCGGCTATTACAAAACTTTTGAATAAATCCTGTGATATTAACTGTGCTTTCAATTGTTGGTAGCGTTCGGCTAAGAAAGATAATTCAAGAGGAAAAGCATATTTATCAGGCTCTTTATAAAACTTAGGCAAAAACGAATTCTCTTCAAACTGCTCAAGTATTAGTTTCGCATTAAACTGATTGGCTATCATAGTAGCAAGTGAGGTTTTTCCGGCACCGATGTTTCCTTCTATCACTATGTAGTTGTAATGAGTCATAAGTAATTATTTAGTTGGATTGTATTTTGAAACTTCTAAGTTGTCATTGCATTCATTCAATAATTCATGTATCGTTTTCTTAAAAACAGGATGAATAATATCCGAAGCAATTTCGTTGAGAGGCAACAATGTAAATTTACGCTCTTGCAATAATGGATGTGGAATTATCAAGTTTTGTTCATTAATAACAGCATCATTAAAAAACAAAATATCGATGTCAATATGTCTTGAACTATAGTTGGCTGCATTGTTGCGAACCCTACCGAGTGATAATTCAATATCTAATAAGTTTTGCAATAAATCCTTGGCAGGCATTGCCGTTTCAATCATTATTACCTGGTTTATAAATTGGTTTTTATCCTCAAACCCCCAAGGAGCCGATTCAAATAAAGAAGATTTTTCAACAACTCTACCGCATGATGTCTGAATAAGTGTTATCGCTTTTGCAATAATACTCAGTCTATCACCCATATTACCACCCAAAAGCAGATAAGCTGTATTCATTTAAACCATTGTAAAATATTTGGGTAAAATTAAAAATTTAAATTAAAAACTAAAACTATTAAGTGTTTTTTATTTCTCATTTTACTTAATTTATTACTTTTACATAGTTATTTCTAAACCATGATTAAGATGAACACTATTTACGCAAAATCGCTTCAAAAAATAATCTTCGGAATTGTAATTTTATTATCAATCAATACTTTCGGGCAGGATTTGCCTGTATCTCTTACACCACAAGAGAAGCTTCTAATGAAGGATTATTATTTTAATAATGACACCAAAGGATATTCAGTCCCTCCATCCTCAAAAGTAAGATCAGCAGCCGAATGGGAAGAAATAGATGCATTAATAGTAACATGGACAAGCTATACACCTGTAATTCGCGAAATTGTCCGTAATGCTGTAAATGAATGTAAAGTTTATATAGTATGTTCTGATTCTAATTCTGTAAAAACTTATTTAACAGCAGGTAATATCAGTTTAACCAATGTTAAATACGTAATAGCTCCCTTTAATACTGTATGGGTAAGAGATTACAGTGCCAATAACGTATATACCAATGATGTTGATTCACTGTTGTTGGTTGATTGGACATACAATCGCCCTCGCCCAAAAGATGATACGCTGGCAAGAACTCTGACGAAATTTACTGGTTTGCCATTGTACGAAATGACACAAACGCCCAATAAATTAGTTGCTACAGGAGGAAACTATATGAGCGATGGTTTGGGAACTGCTTTCGCATCAAAATTAATTTTAAACGACAATGCATTGGGTGGTGGCTATAACCAAAATCTCACAGAAGCTCAAATTGATACACTGGCTAAAAAATATCTGGGTATTCATCGATATATTAAGTTCGAGACATTGCCTTTTGATGAAATTCATCATATTGATATGCACATGAAATTATTGGACGAAGAAACTATTTTAGTAGGACAGTATCCGAATGACTCAGCTGATGGTCCACAAATTGAAGCTAATTTACAGTATTTATTAGCAAATCATTTATCTGTTTTTGGAACACCTTATAGGGTAGTTAGAATGCCAATGCCACCTAAAATAGGAACCAATAATTACCCTCCTTATTCAAGTTACTTTACTTATACCAATGGAGTTTTTGTAAACAAAACATTTCTGTATCCAACCTACTACACACAATACGATACAATTGCCCAGCATATTTATGAAAAGAATTTACCCGGCTATAATGTAGTGGGCATTGATTGTAATTCAACCATTTCTTCAAGCGGAGCAATCCATTGTATTACCCATTGCATTGCTTCTAATGACCCTTTATTGATTGTTCATCAGCCGGTAAAAGATACAGTTTCTTTTACCGGGCAGTTATTTGTAGAAGTAAAAGCTATGATAAAACATCGTTCTGGAATATCTCATGCTAAATTGCATTATGTTTTCAACGATTTTTTGATAGATTCTTTAGATATGCTCCCAATTCCCGGACAACCTGACTACTATAAAGCAAATATACCATTATATATTCCTGTCAAAAATACAGTACTGACTAATTATAAGTATTATATTACAGCAGAAGCAAATTCAGGAAAAAAACAATGCAGACCTATTACTGCTCCAACGGGATTTTGGTCTTTTAAATTTAATCAGCCCAATGGAATTAATGAAAATAAAACGAATGATACTCAAGTTCAACTTGGAAGTATTTATCCCAATCCAGCATCAGCCGTCACTTGTATTCCTGTAGAAACTACAAAAGAAATTGCTGCAACAATTGAATTATTTGATATGATTGGTGAAAAAGTACAAACAATTTACGAAGGAAAAATTCCATCGGGTAATAAAAACTTCTTCATAAATGCTACTGATTTAAGAAAAGGGGTTTACTTTGTAAAACTGAGTACCAAAGAATATTCTGTTTCTCAGAAATTAGTGGTAAAATAGTTTATAAAGTAAAAAGTTTTATTAGAGAATAAACCTATTCATTGTTGATATCCTACAGAAAATAAAAATTACATCTTTATATCTTTTTATTGATATTAATGCCCTACGGGCAAAAATAAATGTAAGCTGAAAAATCAACGTTGGCTTCGGATAATTAATTACTTTAACCTTTATAATTTGTACTTTAACCTTACTTTAGTTCCCATCCTTCAATATCCATTTCTCTGCCGTTGATAATATTGAGGTAGTTTTGGTAGCGGGTTTCGCTTATACATCCTTGTTCAACTGCTTTTTTAATGGCACATTTTGGTTCGTGCTCATGTGTGCAGTTATCAAATTGACATTGATTTGCCAATAGCTTCATTTCGGGAAAGAAATATGTAACTTCTTCTTTGGTAAAGTCAACCATACCAAATTCTTTAATGCCGGGAGTATCAATAATAAATCCACCAAAAGGCAAACGAAACATTTCGGCAAAAGTAGTGGTATGCTTCCCTTTATGATGTGAGCCGGAAATATCCCCGGTTCTTAAACTAAACCCCGGAACTATTTTATTAATCAATGCAGATTTTCCCACGCCCGAATGTCCTGAAAACAGATTTATTTTGTCTTTCAACAAAACAATGACTTCATCAATGTTATCGCCTCTTAAAGCAGAAACTTCTAAACACAAATAACCTGCATTTTTATAAATTGACTTCACCAAATGATGATACTCCATAATTTCTTCATTATAAAGATCAATTTTATTGAACAATAATATAGTAGGAATATAATATGCCTCTGCAGTTACCAAAAATCTATCAATAAAACCCGTAGATGTGCGTGGCGAAGCTACCGTTACCACCAAAAGTGCCTGATCGATATTGGCAGCCAACAAATGCTTTTGTTTGGAAAGATTGGTTGATTTACGAATAATACAATTA
Source organism: Bacteroidota bacterium (assembly GCA_013377005.1). Lineage (GTDB taxonomy): Bacteria > Bacteroidota > Bacteroidia > Bacteroidales > JACABE01 > JACABE01. Next base: position 9,029 of record JACABE010000027.1, on the reverse strand, counting down.
TGCCTGTCTTTTATTTCGCTGATAACACCAATATTTTCGTTGTCCATCATTTGAAAAACCACATGGTCGCCTACCGCACAAGGATTCGTGGTTTTCATGCCTCTCATCCTGAAATTCCCTTTAATTTTACAATCGGTAGTAATATTGTCCGAATGTAATACGGTAAACCAGCTACCAGTAGATTTTACAACTATACCTTCCAAATTTATTTTTTTTACAAATTTAGATTAAATTTTTCAATTACTTGAGATAAAAAAAGCACCTTTATAGGTGCTTTAGATAAGATTATTTTTCTAGAAATCAGTTTCCAATTGAAAGTTTTTCATTGAAAGTTTTAGATTCAGTTTGGATTCTAACAATATAAATACCTTTTGCAAGATTCAATTTATTAATTATAACTTTCGTAGAATTCAATAGCTTTTTATCAACAGTTAATACTATTTTGCCAGAAACATCAACGATTGAAATTTCCTGAGGTGTAATATTACTTAATTCAATTGTAAAACCATCAGTTGCAGGATTTGGGTAAAGTATTATTTTATTTTCAACTAAACTAGAATCAATTCCGGTTCCTGTTACTGCAATATTTTGAGTAGTTGCACCAGTACCAGTATTGGCAATATATGCATTGTAAGTTTGAATAACAACTGGAGAAAATTTTACATATATTGAAGTAGAAGCTATATTGCCTCCAACTTGTGTTAATGTTAATGAATTATTATATGTTCCGCCAGAATTAGTTGACAGAGAATATCCAGCTGGAGCACTCACTGAAATATCAGAAATTAAATTAATTCCAGAAATAGAATACGTTTGAGCCGCTGAATTTGTTCCTATTTGAACATTTCCAAATGCTAGACTTGATGTTGAAACAATAATCAAAGGTGAAGGTGCAATACCATTAGCAGTTACTGCTACATTTTGAGTAGTTGCACCAATACTTGCATTGGTTATATTTACACTGTAAGCTTGAATAATAGTTGGAGAAAATTTTACATAAATCAAAGTTGACGCAACATTTCCAGCAGTTTGTGGTAATGTTAAAGAAGATGTGAATGTTCCGTTTGAGATAGTTGATAAAGTAAATCCATTAGGAGCTGTAATTGTAATATCAGTTGTTAAATTACTTCCTGAAATTGTATAAGATTGTGCTGTAGAAATTGTTCCGGTTGGAATATTCCCAAAACTTAATGATGAAGGAATAACAATGATTAGAGGAGTAGGTGCTATCCCAGAACCTGTTACAGCAACATTTTGAGTAGTTGCACCACTACTTGCATTTGTAATATTGGCATTATAAGCTTGAATAGCTGTTGGCGAAAATTTTACATAAATTGATGTTGAGGCTACACTACCAGAAGAAGGTATAAAAGATAAAGAAGAAGTATAAGTTCCTCCTGAAGTTGTTGACATAGTGTATCCAGCAGGAGCTGTAATAATTAAATTTGTAGTTAAATTTGTTCCTGAAACTGTATAAGATTGAGCCGATGAAACAGTTGTTGTTGGAATATTTCCAAAAGCTAAGGATGTTGGTGCTACTATTATTAAAGGAGCAGGAGCTATACCAGTACCAGAAACTGCAACGCTTTGATTTGTAGCACCAGTACTTGCATTTGTAATATTTGTGTTATAAGTTTGAATAGCTGTTGGCGAAAATTTTACATAAATCGTAGTTGACGCAATACTTCCAGCAGTTTGAGTTAATGTTAATGAGCTTGAATAAGTTCCTCCTATAGAAGTTGATAATGAATACCCAGTTGGAGGCGTAATAGTAATATCAGCAATTAAATTTGTTCCGGAAACTGTATAAGATTGAGCTGTAGAAACAATTCCTGTTGTAATACTTCCAAATGCTAACGATGTCGGTGCAACTATTATTGAAGGCGCTGGTGCTACACCAGCACCGGTGACTGCAACGTTTTGCGTGGTTGCACCTGAGCTTGCATTAGTAATATTAACATTATAAGCTTGGATAGCAGCTGGCAAAAATTTTACATAAATCGTAGTTGATACAACACTTCCAGCAGTTTGAGTTAATGTTAATGAGCTTGAATACGTTCCGCTAGAAGTTGTTGAAATTGTATATCCAGTAGGAGCAGTAATAGTAATATTAGCAGTTAAATTAGTCCCTGAAACAATATATGATTGAGAAGCAGAAGATATTCCTGTAGAAATATTACCAAAAGCCAAAGAGGATGGAGTGGCAACAATTGTAGGTACAACTATTCCAACACCAGCACCAGTTAAAGCAACATTTTGAGTAGTTGCACCAGTACTTGTATTTGAAATATTAACATTGTATGCTTGAACAGCAGTTGGCGAAAATTTCACAAAAATTGGAGTTGAAGTAACATTTCCTGCTGTTTGAGGTAATGTCACTGAGCTTGAATAGGTTCCGCCAGAAGTTGTTGAAATGGTATATCCAGTAGGAGCAGTAATTGTAATATCAGCAGTTAAATAAGTTCCTGTAACTGTATATGATTGAGTAGATGAAGTAGTTCCTGTTTGAACATTTCCAAAAGCTAAACTTGCTGGAGATACAACAATTTTAGGAGGATAAGGAAATTTAAAAGAGGCAACTTTGGTTGCCCAAGGCCAAGAACCACCATAAGTTCCAACATATTCTTGTGTTGTCCAAAAAGTTTGATTATCAGTAGGGTCAACATTCACAGCAGAATAATCACCCCATCTTGTAGCTCCGGTCATTGAAACAGTTCCAGTTTGAATAATTCCTTCAGAAATAGTTAGTTGATTTATTGGATCAGTTGCCAAACGACCAGTAAAATAGATAGAAGGATACATGGTACTATTTGAAACAGAATAAGCCAAACCAATATCTCCTAAAGCATTCATTGCAATGCTTCCCATCCATCTTGATTTTCCATCTCCTGGCGCATAAGTTGATTGTTGATACAAAGAAAAAGTACTACCGGTTTTTCGATATTCATACCATCTGATAGCAGCAGCACTGCTAACAGTTACATTTCGGCAAGTAACAAATGATTCATAACTTCCAAAATTTCTATATTGATTTCTAAACATCATTCTATCTCCAAGTCCATCTAGTTTTGTAGTAGTTCCTTGCTGAGAAACATTAGTTAATTCAGTAAAAGCAGCTACTGTAAGTTTAGTGTTGTAAGTAAAAGTAGAATTTGCTGGAGTTGTCCAGTCAGTATGCAAAGCCCATATTCTTAATTCTGAAGTAGCTTGGTCGTCATAAATAAAATAGTTTGGTGTGCCAGTTGCAGGAAAAGTTCCATCACAATCAGAAGGAAGCATAGCGTAACAACTATTTCCAGCTGAAGAACCAGAACCTCCCAAGGTTTCTGTTTTAAAATATATCATTTGTGCAGATGCATCACCTGTAAGCATTTTGCTTCTTTGTAAAACACAAGCAGCTGAGCCTACAAACGAACCACTACCATTAGTATTAAAACGGTTAACAGCTAAATAATACCCATCATTCCAAATTCCAAGTTTTGGATAATCGGGCATATAGTCAAATTGGAAAGCAAAGCGATAATAAGAACCTGTTGGGTCAGCTGTTGTAGAAACGGCAACAAGTTCATATTCGGTATAAGAACCAGCAGATCCGCAATCTACAGCAAATTGGCTAATAATCCAGCGATTAGCATTTTCATCATATAATACAATTGCATCTCCATCATTATGTCCTGTCCAATTACCTGAAAACCCATTCCAAATAGTTGAAGTAGTAACGGGTCCATAAAGAGAAGTTCCTGTCTTATTAAATATTTGCAACATGCTGTTTACAGCTTGTACATAATGATTAGGTCCAACATCTCCCGCTGGGTCAGGTGGCGTTGTTCTTCCACCAGTGTTGTTAGCATTGGTTAAACCATTAAAATTAACAGTTGTTGAGGTAGTGGTAGATTTTAAATTATTATTATAATTGGATTGTACCGCATCATCAATTATTGGAACATTTGTAATATTTCTAAATTTATTAGGAACCTCATGTTCTGATTCTAATTCGCGAAACCATTTTTTCCAAAATGGATGTTTAATAGGTTTCATGTCTCTAAGTGGAATTGAAACATCTGATTTAACAGCAGTTTTTACTTCCATAGTTTGTGAAATGGATGCATTGATGCTCAATAAGACAAAGCAAATCGTAAGTCCAAATAGCAGAATAATTTTTTTTCTCATTTTAATAGTTTAAAAGGGTTATGAATTTTAAAAAACACACATCACAAATAATTGTATTTAAGTTCATTTAAGTTAAATCCTATGAAGCTTTGCTTCGAAAGAGAAATTATTTTTAGTTAAAACCTTGTTGGCTTTTCAACGAGGTAGTTTGTTTATGCCAAATTAACAATCACTCAAATATGTAGTTTTTATTTAAAAATTCTGCAATTATTCTTGTGGTTGTTGCATTTCTAACGGAGCTGTTTTTAAATATAATTGATAATAAAGGTCTAAAGATTTGGCTGCATCTTCACTTAGTTTTTTTTGTTTTACTTTTTCAGCAATATTCTTAACCCTGTTTAAGAGACCCAAACTTTGACGTTTTTCATAATCAAGTGTGCGAGCTTTACTTCCTGTAAAACTAAAATAATAAGCCAATTCTTTTTGATTGATTTCAATCAATCGCGAAAGTATTTTATTCGCGTTCACTATCTTTCCTGCTTTATAATAAGCTTCGGCTAATGGTAATACGAAAATATTATATCCAAATTTGCTATCAGGCATAATTTCAAAACAACGGTCTAATACTTTGATGGCAGAATCTTTTTTACCTTCATCCAATAAAGCGTTTGCCAAACGGGCAAAAACATTACGGAAGTTCATGGTCATACGCATATTGGTTTCATCTAAATACACTTTTGGATCGGTCATATTACCCCATTTGAATTTATTCATCAGATTATCATACATAATTGAAGTATTTACGCTTCCTTGCTGCCCATCAGTATTGTGGGCATTCATAGGAACCAAACGATAAGCCAAACCTTCAATTTGAAAGTAGTTTTCCAAGCCAATATAAGCTTCATCGCCAGTTGTAATTGCAAAATAAACTGGACGTTTCCAATCGAAGTTTGCCAACAAATCCAATTGCATCAATTGAGCTTTTTGAACTCCATATCCATTCATTGTCCAATTAATAGCATCTACAATAGAATCTCTCATAGAAGCATCAACTACACCATTTTTAATAATAACATCTTTGTTAACAGGAATACTGAATTTATCTGTTGGGAAATAACTCATCATTTTATGATTAGACATCATACGAGTATTGTTGTCGTCAGAAATAAAGTTGATAGCATCTTTAATATTAACATAAACGCCTTCAGTATTGGCTGATTTATCAAACAATACAAAATCACGGGTTCCTTGAATATATTGCTCTTTGGTAAGTGAAAAAGGAACTGGTTCTGAATTATAAGCTTTGCGTTTTGCCTGATCAACATACCAATCAGTATTCAAAAGACTTAGGTTGATAACTCTGATGTCAGTACGAATACCTTCTACTTCCTGAGCATACCAAAGAGGGAAAGTATCATTATCGCCATTAGTAAAAAGTATTGCATTGGGTGCACATGAATTCAGATAATTTTCAGCAAAATTCAAAGCAGTAAATCTGTTGGAACGATCGTGATCATCCCAGCCTTCTTTTGCCATAATGGTAGGAACTAATAAAGTGCAAGCTAAAGTAGCCACCACAGCAGCCGTTTTTGGTGATATTTTTTTACTCAGATAATCAAAAATGGCATATACGCCTAGACCTATCCATATTGCAAAAGCATAAAATGAAGCAGCAAAGGCATAATCACGTTCGCGAGGCTGATAAGCGTATTGGTTTAAATAAATTACAATAGCAATTCCAGTGAGGAAAAACAACAAAGCAACCACCCATCCGCTTTTCGTATCTTTATCGAAGTGATAAAATAATCCAATTAAACCCAAAATCAATGGGAGTAAATAAAATTTATTTGTTCCTCTGTTTTTTAAGGTATCAGGAATATTATCCTGAGGTCCAAGTCTCCAGCTATCGAAAAATGGAATGCCACTTATCCAGTTTCCGTTTAAATTATCGCCTCTGCCTTGCAAATCATTCTGTTTGCCGGCAAAATTCCACATAAAATATCTGAAATACATATAGTTTAACTGGTAACCGAAAAAATAAGTAAGATTTTCGAGGAATGTTGACTTTATAAGTGTTTCCGGTTCTCCATTTCTGCCTTGAATGGTAATTGGGGTACCTTTCACTTTCCCCCAATCTTTGTAAGCACTTATATGTTGTTGATCTCCATTACTCCACATACGAGGAAATACGGTTGTAAATCTTGGATCATACACAGCGTCTTCCCCTTTTTTATCATCTGTTATCACATATTTTCCTTGAATACTCAAATTAGGAATATTCTTGTTTTTTTCAACATATTGTTTAGCAGCAAACTCACTAAAGAAAGTAGCTTGCTTTAGTTTGCCTGACATAACGATGTATGCTTTGGTATAAACTGGATTTCCATCTTTATAATCAATAATAGGAGCATTATAATATTGTCCGTAGAACAAGGGTGTAGAGCCATATTGATCGCGTTCCAGATAAGAAACCAATGCAGTAGCATTATCTGGATTGTTTTCATCAATGGGAGTATTAGCATTGGAACGAATTACTAAAATAAAGAAAGATGAATAACCAATAAGCAGAAATACCAATGATAAAATGATGGTATTGAGAATAACTTTACGGTATTTTTTCGAGTAGTAAAATCCCCATAAAATAGCCGCAATTAAGATGGCAAAATACACAATAGTACCGGACCCAAAAGGTAATCCAAAAGAGTTTACAATTATTCTTTCAAAAAAGCCAGATAGACTTACTATTTCAGGAATAATACCATATAAAACACCTACTAGTAGAACTAAAGCTAACAACAGCGACAAAATTACTCCTTTTCGTGTAGTTTTAAATTTTCGAAAATAATACACGAAAACAATAGCAGGTATAGCCAACAAGTTGAGTAAGTGAACACCTATGGAAAGACCAATCAGATAAGCAATCAGAATCAACCAGCGAAAAGCGTGTTTTTCATCGGCATTTTCGTCCCATTTAAGGATAGCCCAAAAAGTAATGGCAGTATAAAAGGATGAAGAAGCATATACTTCACCTTCAACAGCTGAAAACCAAAAAGAATCAGAAAAAGTGTAAGCCAAAGCTCCAACAATTGCACTTCCGAAAATGGCAATTATTTTCCCGTCTGTCATTTCGCCATTGCGCAATACTAATTTTTTGCCCAATAAAGTAATGGTCCAAAATAAGAATAAAATCGTAAGTCCGCTGGCTAATGCCGACATGGTATTTACCATGCGTGCTACATGACTTAAATCATTAAAAGCGAAAAGCGAGAAGAATCTACCTATCAATTGAAAAAAAGGAGCTCCCGGTGGGTGACCAACTTGTAATTTGTATGATGTGGCAATGTATTCGCCGCAATCCCAAAAACTTGCAGTAGGTTCAGAAGTTAAAATATAAACTGCCGCAGCTACCATAAAAACAAGCCATCCAAGGATGTTGTTCCACTTTTTGTATTGTGTTAGCATGTAAGGTGTTTTTATAATGTTTAGACTGCGAATTTATAAAAAACTTTGGTATGTATAGTAAGAAAATTTGGTGATTAAGGTATTTGGTAATTTGAAGATTTAAAAATAAAACTTGGATTGGGTAGGTTTTAGTATTAGTTTTGATGGGTTGTTTCCTGTTGATAGCGTTTTGGAAAGGAAAGTTCTTGTTGTAAACTTTCTTAGAAATAAAGCTTACTTTCTTTTTTTAGGGTTAACGAAAAGAGAATATTATTTTTATTCTTTCGCAAACTTAACGCTTATTACTTTACCTTTGTTGTTTATTAATTGATAGTGATACATTCATTGCTTAAAATTTTGGATATAAATAGTGTATTGCCCGATGTAAACTCCTTTTGTAAAACGATTTGCCATACAGAATTGTAAAGTTATAGCTGAAAAACTTTATACATTCCCAGATCGAAATTAATATAATCTTTTCATTTCTTTCTTGTTCGCACGAAACTCATTAGAATTTCAAAAGTGAGTAATTTTAATTACAATACAAACTTATAAAATATTTTTGTTAACAAAGGATATTTCTTTGATAAAGTCTTTGATTTTTATCCTTTTACTTTAGTTTATATGCGTTTTTTTATAACGTCCCATGTTTCGGTTATCAGAAAGCTTTCGTCCATATAGCCTACAAGGGTTTCGAATCGTTTCATAGGAATGGCAAACGAAAGTTGTCCGGCTTTTATATAAGGACGTGCCGAAGAATCGAACATTCCTAATATACAATCAGGATTTTCTTTTTGGTTTTCCAGCAAAGGATATTGAATAACAGAACCACAACCAGCACAGAACGGCGATTTTACGCCATAAAGATCGGTGCGATCGTAATTAGCAAGGGTAAACAATGCAGCCAATACATCAGCAGTGGCAAAGAACACAATTACTTCTGGTTCATCATTCGCCTCAAGTAATTCAAATGGTTTAATAATAAGCCACGAAGCAGGAGCTTTTGCTTTGGGTGTTTGTTTCATTAGTTCCAATACTGTTGCTGGGTCTTTTTTATAACGTTCGCCTTCCATTTTTCCTTCGATACCATAGGAAAGAAAGTATTCAAAACCAGGACGCAGCTGATCGGCAAATCCACAGTATCTTAAACCACCTCCACAGCCAATGTTGCCGGCATTAAATGCCAGCGACTGCCCATTGAAAACTTTTGTAAAGCCTGCTATGATACAAGAGTGACCCTGAGTTTTTTCGACAGCTTTTGCATTGTGCAAATCGTTGCTGTAAAACAAAGCTACGGGAAGAGCTGCATTGCCCATATATTTTTTCCACTGCTGAATGAATGTTGATTTAAGGTTTTCGTTCATACACTGAATGTTTTTTATTAAATGAATATTATTTTCAAACACAAAGATAATATTATTAGTAACCCGTTGTGCATTTAGGAAAGATTTACTTTTAAATTGTTGGTAGGTCTAAAA
>JACABE010000026.1:25936-59138 GCA_013377005.1 Bacteroidota bacterium | reverse complement strand
ATTTTGTATGCTTAACGGAAACAGTACTATCTCTAACTTTAATACTTTTGATACACTTTCACTGGCTGCTGGGCATGTTTATCTTTTTGGGGCAAATGATACTACGCATGTTAATAAAGAATTAAATGTCAGGGGAAATAATTGTTTTACAACGATATTGCGTTCAACACAGCAGGGCGTTCTTTCACATATTCAAAAACCCGGCAGCATGGTTTCCGGAGATTTCCTGGAAGTAAGGGATATAAATGCTATGGGAGGAGCTACTTATTATGCAGGTACATACAGTGTAGATTTAGGTAATAATTTAGGATGGATTTTTACCAATTCTCCCGGCTATGTGTATGGTTTAGGTCCTGATACTGCAATATGTTATGGTGAAGCCCTGCAAACAATTAATTTTAACGGAGCGGCTTCTTATTTGTGGTCAACAGGAGCTACAGGAACTTCTTTTAACATCATCAATCCCGGCACTTATTGGGTACAGGCAAGTTATGGTGTGGCTTGTGTATATTCAGACACTATTAATGTTACTGTAAAACCTAAACCAGTAGTAACAGCATTATCAGATACATTAATATGCCCGGGTGCAACTATTCCTTTGCATCTTACTGCAAGCGGAGGCAGTCTCCCCTATTCTTATAATTGGAATACTTCTCAGGGAATGAATGATTCTACCCTGCAACATCCAATGGTTTCGCCTTTGTCAACCACACAATACACTGGCTATGTAAAAGGTTTTAATGGTTGCATTGGTAATGATTCTGTATCAATTAGAGTTAGCACACTGCCACAAATTACTGTTAATCCAACTAATCCGACAGATTGCGGATTAAGTAATGGTTATATTATTGCAACTGCCAGCGGTGGCTTTCCGTATTTATCAAATCCTGCCTATCATTTTAGTTGGAATCAAACACCAATTGTAAATGGAAATTTATTGGATAGTTTATCAGCTGGTTCTTATCAGGTAACAGTTTACGATTCTATTGGTTGTTCTTCGGTTTCTTCTGTAAGTATTTCAGATCCTAATGCACCTTTAGTTTCCATAACATTATTAGGAAATACAATATGCCAGAATGATACTTTAACTGTAACAGCTGTTGGTGCTAATACCTATGAATATTTTATTGATGGTGTTTCTCTGGGGAATCAGGGACAAAACGGAATATTAAAAATAAGTGGATTGTCCATCGGAAGTCATAATATCTCTGCGAAAGGGAATTTCAACAATTGTTTCAACACTTCAGCTGCGAGCAGCTTTTTAGTAAATGCGCTACCTTTTCTTTTTTTGGGAAATGATACGATAATATGTTCCGGTCAGACATTCACTATAACTGCAACATCCGGAATGAATGCTTATCTTTGGTCAACGGGAGCAATTACGCAAAGCATTACTGTTACGGATTCTTCGCATGTGAATGTTCAGATTACAGGAAGCAATGGTTGTAAAAACAATGATTCTATCAATATCAGCAGTATTAATACGCCTTCGCAACCTTTGGTTGCTAACGTTATAATGTGTGTTGGAACATCTGTTACTATTCAGCCAACAAATTCTTACAGCAACACGATTCAACTGATTTGGAATGGTCCCAATGGGTTTTATCAGATATTGTCAGCTCCAAACTATGACTTGCAAATAAACAATGCAACTACTTTAATGAGTGGTGTATATACAGTAAAAGCAAGAGCAGGTGGCTGTGAAAGCATGCCTTCAGATCTTCAACTCACTGTAAATCCAAAACCCATAACACCCAATATTATCCATTATTAACTATATTATTAAATGTATATAGATATGCGTACAATATTTAAAATAACCGGATTCTTTGCAATACTGCTTATTTCTGTAGTTGCAAATGGACAAAATGAAAATCTCACACAAACCCGTTGTGCGGGTTCGTTGGATGTATATTGGTTGAATGGTACTCAAAATTCAACTTATTTTTGGTCGGTTTCAAATTCGGGAGGTACAGTAACTTTAGGACAAAACACTGATAGTATTTCTGTTATATGGACAAATGTTCAGGGAACTTATGATTTATCAGTAGTTGAAACCGACTCTAATGGATGTAAGGGAGATGCTAAAACAATTGCTGTTACTATACTTCCTTTACCAACAGTTTTTGCAGGAAATGCAGCTATTTTATGCGATACAAATTCTTATACATTGTTTGGTTCAACTGCTTCCAATCAAAATACACTGCTTTGGTCAACATCAGGAACAGGTACGTTTTCTAATACTTCTATTTTACATCCTGTCTATCATCCAAGCGCAGCTGATGTTAATACAGGAAGTGTTACTTTAACGATAATTGCAACAGGACAAGCAAATTGCTCACAAGTTTCATCAACAATTATTTTAACGCTTATTACTAAACCAACTGTAGATGCAGGAAGTGATACTACAATATGTGCAAGTATAAACTTTTCTACAATTAATGCAACTGCTAATAATTACAATAATTTACTATGGACTACTTCTGGAACTGGTGGCTTTGGTAATGCAAATCAGCTACATACAATATATACTCCAAGTGTTAATGATTTGGCTGCTGGTCAGGTTATATTAAGACTAATAGTAAATGGGAATGCTCCCTGTTTAAGTATTGTTGATTCATTAACTCTTCATTTCTCACCAATTCCAACTGTTTTTGCAGGAAACAATGATTCTATTTGTGCAAATTCAACCTATACTACAACATTGGCAACACAAAATAATGCTTCTTCCTTAATTTGGTCAACTTCAGGTAGTGGTACATTTTCGTCTGCAAACTCTTTATTAACAATCTATACACCAAGTACTGCTGATAAAATTGTGGGACAAGTTTTGCTGAAACTAAAGGCTTTGGGTATTTATCCTTGCGATAGTGCTATAAGCACTAAAATATTACATATTATTCCTTCTCCGTTAGTAGAAGTAGGAAATAATGATACAATATGCTCAAATTCAACTTATCAAATTTCTAATGCTTCGGCATCTAACTATTCAAATTTGACTTGGAGTACAAGTGGTACAGGCACTTTTTCAAATACAGGTATCATTAATCCTATTTACACACCAAGTGTTACCGATATTACTGCTGGGTTTGTTAAATTATATTTAACAGCATCTGGTAACATACCTTGTAGTATTGCAAAAGACTCACTAAGATTGATAATTATTCAATTGCCAGTAGTTGAAGCAGGGATAAATCAAACAATATGTGTTATTAATGGCACTCAAATTACACTTTCTGGCTCATCTGCTTCAAATTACAATACGTTATCATGGTCAACTACTGGTACTGGTGGATTCAGTAATTCAAGCGTTCTTCATCCTATTTATACAATAACAACTGCTGATATTATAGCAGGAAGTATAAAATTCATTTTAAAGGCTTACGGAAATTTGCCTTGCCAGAATATTGTAGATACAATAACATATACATTAACACAAGGACCAACCCTTACATTATCAAACAATGGTCCTGTTTGTCAGGGAAGCCAATTATCATTAACTTCAAATGTTGCAGGAGCAACTTACAACTGGACTGGACCAAACGGATTTACTTCAACATCGCAAAACCCGAATGTTTCATCTACTGCTTTACCCATTATGTCTGGTATTTATACACTTAATGCTACGAATGTAACAGGTTCTTGTCCGAATTTAACAGGTACAACTATGGTAACAGTTCATTCAAAACCAATTACATCAGGAATCACTCATTATTAATAACAAAACGCTAATAATGTACAAAACAAAAGTTATATTATTTTTATTAGTACTAAATCTTTGTTTTCTTCAAGGAAAAAGTCAGATTATAGATACCGTATGTATTGGGCAACTTTCTAATTATAAAGTTGTAGGCGACTCTGCCTCTATGTTCAATTGGAATGTAACAGGAGGATTAATAATAGGTTCACAATCAAACGATAGTATTCATATTCAATGGGGGGTGAATGCTGGTACCTATCCTATTTCTGTTATCGAAACAACAACTAATGGTTGTGTTGGAGACACGATGAAGTCAGAAGTTATTGTTTTACCTTTTTCTACTGTTTCAATTCAAGGCACTTCTGAAATTTGTGAAGGAGAAATCGCACTAATTTTTGCAACTAATGGAACAAATTATCATTGGAACACAGGTTCTGTAAACGATTCAATTTTTGTAATGCCAATTTCAACAACTAATTACACCCTTGTTGCATCTAATCAATGTACTACAGATACTTTAAATCATACTTTAACAGTTCATCAAAAGCCTGTATTGGAATTTTTATATTCTCCTGATATGCCATCGTATGGTGAAACCGTATTTCTTTCATACACGGGAACTCCTGTAATAAGTTATAATTGGTATGATGATATGTTTAACTTAATTTCAACACAACAAAATACATCTTTCGTTCTAAATAACCTAACAAATTCTTATATATACTTAGTCGCAACCAATCAATTTGGTTGTTCGGATTCTATTGGAAAACTAATTTTTATCAATAATCAGGTAAACATTTGGGTTCCTAATAGCTTTACGCCAAATGGAGACGGATTAAACGATGAATTTAAAATAACAACCTCTCCCGAATTAAAACAATTTTACTTATATGTTTATAATCGTTGGGGAGAATTAGTCTTTGAATCAAAAAATAGCCAAAATGGATGGGATGGTAACTATAAAGGTAAACAGGCATCAGAAGGAGTTTATATATGGATGCTTGAATATAATTCAAAAACTAATGAAAAGGATAATTTAGAAGGTATTAAAAAGGGAACTATAACATTAATAAGATAAACCTTTTGTCCTAAAATAGAATTTCACAAAAAAGATAAAAATAAAAAAAAGAAGATATTCCACACTTTCTAACTCTTTTTTTTAAAACTCTCTGCAAATTATAGAGTTTATTTTCCTCTAATCGTTTTTTTATAATTAAAAATGCAATTGTTTCTGGCAAAATATTGAATAAATTAATAATTTCGCATTTTCATTTTTATCAAACTATATAAACTAAAAGTTGTTTAGGCAATACACATTATCATTGTTTGAAAGATGAATAAATTTCAGTAATAAATTAATTATAAAAAAATATGAATTACGATATAATAGTTATAGGTAGTGGTCCTGGGGGTTACGTAGCTGCTATCAGAGCAACTCAATTAGGCATGAAAACTTTAGTGGTAGAACGTGCCGAATTAGGTGGTATTTGTTTAAATTGGGGCTGTATTCCAACTAAAGCATTGCTCAAAAGTGCTCAGGTTTTCAATTACGCATCGCATGCAGCTGATTATGGTATTAAAATTGAGGGCGAAATAAAAGCTGATTTTGAAAATATTGTAAAACGTAGTAGGGGAGTGGCCGAAGGAATGAGCAAAGGAATTCAATTCCTTTTTAAAAAGAGTAATATTGATGTAATGAATGGTTTCGCAAAACTCAAACCTGGTAAAAAAATTGATGTTACAGATGCCGAAGGTAATATTTCTGAAATTTCAGCTAACCATATTATTTTAGCTACCGGTGCTCGTTCACGTGAATTGCCGAATCTAAAACAAGATGGAAAAAAAATAATTGGTTACAGAGAAGCCATGACCTTGGCTAATCAACCTAAATCAATGGTTGTTGTTGGTTCGGGTGCCATTGGTTCTGAATTTGCTTATTTTTATAACTCAATTGGTACACAAGTTACGTTGGTTGAATTTATGCCCATTATAGTTCCTGTTGAAGATGAAGAAGTTTCAAAACAGCTTGAACGTTCGTTTAAAAAGCAAAAAATGAAAGTAATGACCGAAGCTACTGTAGAAAGTGTTGATACTACTGGCGATTTATGTAAAGTTACTATCAATACTAAGAAAGGCGAAGTAGTAGTAGAAGCAGAAGTTGTGTTGTCGGCAGTGGGTATTGCTACCAATATAGATGGCATAGGATTAGACGAAACCGGTATAGTTTATGATAAAGGTAAGGTTACTGTTGATGAGTATTATCGTACTAATATAGATGGTTATTATGCAATTGGTGATATTGTTCATGGTCCTGCGTTGGCACATGTTGCTTCACATGAAGGTATTATTTGTGTAGAGAAAATTGCCGGGCATCATCCTATTCCTTTAGATTATGGTAATATTCCGGGTTGCACTTATACTAATCCCGAAATTGCTTCGGTAGGAATGACAGAAAAACAAGCTCATGAAGCTGGTTATGAGTTATTAATAGGGAAATTCCCTTATCTTGCTTCTGGTAAAGCCACAGCATCGGGCAATAGAGATGGTTTTGTAAAAGTTATCTTTGATGTAAAAACCAATAAGTGTTTAGGTGCACATTTGATTGGCGACAATGTTACCGAAATGATTGCAGAAGTTGTAGTTGCTCGTAAATTAGAGGCTACAGGACGTGATATATTAGATGCAGTTCACCCGCATCCAACAATGTCAGAAGCTATAATGGAAGCAGTTGCCGCTGCTTATGGCGAAGCTATTCATTTATAGTAATGGAATAACAGAGTAATTGAGTAATTGAATAAAATCAGTTAATCAGTTAATCATTTAATCAATTAATCATTTATTTAAAGATGGAAATAATTAAAACACCAATAGCCGATTTACTGATCATTCAGCCTCAGGTTTTTCGCGATGACAGAGGATATTTTTTTGAATCATACAGTAAGCAAAAATTTCTGGATGCAGGATTAAATTTGAATTTTGTACAGGATAATGAATCTAAATCTCAAAAAAATGTATTGAGAGGATTACATTTTCAAAATTCTCCTTTTGCTCAGGGCAAATTGGTAAGAGTTATTAAAGGTAGTGTATTAGATGTAGCTGTTGATATTCGTAAATCATCGCTTACTTATGGGAAATCTTTTATGCTTGAACTTACCGAACTTAATAAAACCATGTTGTGGATACCCCCTGGTTTTGCCCATGGTTTCGCTACCTTGGAAGACGATACTATTTTCTCTTACAAGTGTACAAATATTTATAACAAAGCATCAGAAGGTTCAATATTATGGAATGACCCTGATTTGAATATAGAATGGAATATTGAAAATCCTATTTTATCTGACAAGGATAAGGTTTCTCCTTTATTTGCTGACTTTGTTAGTGAATTTTAGTTAAACAACAGATATTTTTTGCTAAATGATGTCCTAGAATAGTCAATCTGTTTTAGGACATTTTATTTATGTTAAAGTCTTTCCTGACAATAATTTCCTTTTTTCATCATAAAAGCTTTTTAATTTCTTTACCAGTAACACGAATTCAAATTCAAATTCAAAAACTTATATTTAATTATAATCACACGTTGCTATAAATAAAAACTGAATTTCTGGAAATAATTTATTATCTTTACTTTATTATTTTATAAATACTTAATTTCCCCCATTATAATTTTAAAAATTGACTGTTTATTTGTCCCTATTAATATTCTTTTTTTATGAAAAAAGCTGCTCAATCTAAAGATGCAAACCTTCTTCGCCAAAAAGCAGAAGAATTTTTGAAAAACAAGGAATTAAACAAGAATACTCCATTTACTGAATCTGAAACAATAAAACTTATACATGAACTTCATGAATTTCAGATTGAACTGGAAATGCAAAATGAAAAACTTATGCAGGCAAAAGAGCAAGCAGAAGTTGATTTTACAAAATATTCTCATTTGTATGATTATGCACCTTCAGCATACTTTACACTTTCAAACAATAGTGAAATCTTAGAGTTAAATTTAAGTGCTGCTGAAATGCTTGGAGAAAAACGTCCACATCTGATAAATAAGTATTTTAATTTATTTGTTTCTACAGATACTAAGGCTAACTTCCAGCTTTTTTTAAAAAATATTTTTACACTTAAAACCAGAGAATATTGTACACTTAACCTTTTGACACCCGATAATTCGCTAAAAAATATTTACCTTGAAGGAATTCTAAGCAAAGATGGAGGGCAATGTCTGCTAACTGCAATTGAAATGATTGTAGGTTTAGAACCTCTGGGAAATATGTTTCAGAGTGAAGAAAGATACAAGTCTTTATTTCACAACAATCATGCTGTTATGCTATTAATAGATCCTGAAAACGGAGCAATTAAAGATGCAAATCCGGCAGCCTGCAAATATTATGGTTGGTCCCATCAGGTAATCTGTTGTAAGAATATTTCCGAAATAAATACATTGAACAAAGAGGAAATTATTGCAGAAATGCAAAAGGCTAAAGACGAAAAACGCAAACATTTTTATTTTAATCATCGTTTGGCTAGTGGCGAAATAAGAAATGTTGAAGTAAATTCAGGTCCTATTCAATTTGGTGATACTAAGCTTTTATATTCATTGGTTCATGATATTACAGATAAAAAAATAACTGAAGAAAAACTTAAGAAAAGTGAAGAGACTTATCGCAATCTGGTTGAATCTATTAGTGAAGCAATTTATGAAATAGATTATCAGGGAATTGTTAAATTCATAAGTCCATCCATTAAAACTATACTTGGATATTCTGGACAAGAAATAATTGGTAAAAAATTCATTGATTTTGTAGGCGAAAGTGCTGAATATTTATCTACACGACTTCAATTACTCAAAGAAAAAAATGAAATAGTACATGATTATAAAATTAAAAATAAATCAGGAATCAGCAAATGGATTCGTTTTTCGAGCAATGCTATTTTTAAAGATGGGAACTTTAAAGGTGCTTCGGGTACACTTTATGATATTACCGAAAGTAAAAATGCAGAAGAAAAACTTAAAATAAGTGAAGAAAACTATCGTAATATGGTTGAATCCATCAATGATGTTGTTTATGAAATTACAAACGAAGGTATTATAAAATATGTAAGTCCATCTGTTAGCCGAGTACTGGGTTATACAGCCGAAGAAGTAATTGGAACCAACATTCTTACTTATATTTACGATGAAGATAAAGCAATGATTTATGAAAGGATTTCAAAACTTTATAAAAGGGATTACTCTTATCTCGAATACAGATATGTTAATAAAAATGGCAAAATATGCTGGGTAAGATCATCCACCAATGCCATCATTGAAAATGGTAAAATGATAGGTGCTTCGGGATTACTAACCGATATAACCGAAAGGAAACAGGCTGAAATAGCATTAAGCTTAAGCGAAGAAAAATATTCAAAAGCCTTCCTTATGTCACCTTATGCCATTCTTATTACACACCCTGAAGATGGTAAATTTATTGAAGTAAATGATGCCTTTCTTTATTTGAGTGGATATTCCAAAGAAGAAGCCTTGTCCGATTCTTCTATCGGACTTAATTTATGGGTTGACATTGAGGAAAGAAATAAAATAACCATTCAGCTAAAAGCGGGAAAAGAAATAAGAGGATTAGAGCAAAAGTTTAGGATTAAGAATGGAGATATTATTAATGCTATTTTTTCAGCATCTATTATTTATTTGGATAATAAACCTTACATATTGTCTATTATAAATGATATTACCAGTCGAAAACAGGCAGAAGATAAACTAAGAATAAGCGAGGAAAAATACCGTAATATATTTGAAAATATACTGGATGTTTATTATGAAGCTACTTTTGAAGGTAAGTTGTTAGAAATAAGCCCTTCTATTGAATTTATTTCAAAAGGACAATATAACAGAGAGGAGCTCATCGGAACATCAATTGCTGATTTTTATTCAGATCCGGAAGACAGAAACAGATTTTTTACAGATATTAAAAAATATGGTAAAGTAACTGACTATGAATTATCATTTTATAACAAAGATGGCTCAATTGTTCCAATAGCAATTACATCTGGTCTTTTTTATGATACAGAGGGTAATCCTACAAAAATAATCGGCAGTATGCGCGATATAACTAACAGGAAGTATGCAGAAAATGAATTAATTAAAACCAAAAGATTAGTTGAAGAAAGTGAAAGGAAATTCAAGGAAATAATCCAATCTCAAGTCGAAGGTATTGGCTTTATAAATATTAATGAAGAATTTGAATTTGCTAATATTGCTTCTGCAACCATATTTGAAACAGAAGAAAATGAACTTGTGGGAACTTCATTGTTTGATTATTTACATCCAGATGAAGTTGAATTAATTAAAAATCAGACTCAAAAAAGGAAAAACAGGAATACAAATTCTTATGAACTTAAAATTAAAACAAAAAAAGGAAATCTTAAATATATCTATGTATCAGCTTCACCCAAATTTGATGAAAATGATAATTATGTGGGTGCTTATGGTATTTTTAGAGATATAACTGATCGTAAGAAAGCAGAAAGTGCATTGCAGGAAAGTGAAGCCATGTACCGTGCTATTATTAATGCTTCGCCTGATGTTATTACCATTACCGATCTGGAAGGCAAAATTATTATGTCGTCGCCAAAGACTTTTGAGATGTTTGGGTATGATACAGAAGAAGAGATTATCAATAAATCATTAATAGAATTTATTCACAACAGTGATCAAGAAAGAGTTTTAGCTAATCTCTTGTCAATGTATAATGGTTTATGGGGTTCTGAAGAATATTTAGGCATAAAAAAAGATGGAACTACATTTGATATTGAAGTAAATGGTGAATTTATAAAAGATGAACATGGGCAAGCATTTCATTTGGTTTTTGTAACCAGAGATATAAGTGAACGCAAGCAATCAGAACAAATTATTCAAACAAGGCTTATATTAAGCGAATATGCACAATCTCATTCCCGCATTGAACTGCAACAAAAACTATTAGATGAACTTGAAAAAATATGCAATAGTCAGATTGGGTTTTTTCACTGTGTCAACAATGACCAACTGTCGTTAACCTTGCAGTGTTGGTCATCTAATACATTGAAAAATATATGCAGTGCAGAAAGCAAGGGAGAACATTATGATATTGATAAAGCAGGGGTTTGGGTAGATTGTGTCCGTGAACAAAAAGCAGTTATTCATAATGATTATTTAAGCCTATCTCATCGTAAAGGATTACCAGATGGACATGCAGAAGTAGTTCGCGAATTGGTGGTTCCTGTATTCCGGAATGAAAAAGTAGTAGCTATTGTTGGAGTCGGAAATAAGCCAATTGATTATACAGATAAAGATGTTGAAATTGTTTCTTTATTGTCA
The DNA here is from genome assembly GCA_013377005.1 of Bacteroidota bacterium. Classification (GTDB taxonomy): domain Bacteria; phylum Bacteroidota; class Bacteroidia; order Bacteroidales; family JACABE01; genus JACABE01. Next base: position 48,087 of record JACABE010000026.1, on the reverse strand, counting down.
GATATGGCCTGGGATATTACCGAGCGTATCGGGGCTGAAGAAGAACTGAAAAAACTTTCGTATGCAGTTGAGCAAAGCCCAGTGATGATTTGCATTACCGACTTGGATGGAAATTTTGAATATGCAAATTCAAAAGCATCTGAAATGACAGGTTATTCTTTGGAGGAATTGCTGGGGCAAAATGCACGTATTTTAAAATCAGGTGCAAAGTCTAAAGATGAATATCGTATACTCTGGGAAACCATAGAGTCAGGAAATGCTTGGTATGGAGAATTTCGAAATAAAAGGAAAAATGGCGAGTTGATATGGACATCTGCTTCGCTTTCACCTATTTTTAATTCATCAGGTAAGATCATGAATTTTCTTGCAGTACAGGAAGATATCACAAAACGCAAACAGGCTGAAGCTGAAATCAATAATCTCAATGCCAATCTTGAACATAAAATTAAAGAAAGAACTACTCAACTGGCAGAAATAAATATCAGTTTAAAGAATGAAATCGAAGAGCGTAAGTTAACACAAGAAGCTCTTCAATGGAACCAGACTTTGTTACAATTAATGTCTAATTCTTCACCTCTGGGATTTTTGGTAGTTGATAATCGTACTGATGATATTTTATATTTCAATCAACGTTTTTGTCAAATATGGGGAATTGAAAAAATTGCTGATCAAATGCAAAGAGGAGAACTGAAGAATAATGATATTATTCCGTATTGTTTACCTGTGCTGACAGATATTCCCGCTTTTGCCGAATCGTGCAAACCCTTGCAGGAAGAATCGAACCGGATAGTAATTGAAGATGAAATTGCTTTTACCGAAAACAGAACAGTAAGACGTTTTTCTACTCAAATACGAGGAAGCAAAGATGAGTATTACGGACGGTTTTATATATTTGAAGATATTAGTCAACGCAAACAATCCGAAGAAGCTTTAAAAGAAAGTAGAGAGCAGTTAAATTTAGTAATTAAAGGTTCAAACGATGCACCATGGGATTGGAATTTGCTTACCGATAATCTTTTTTATTCGTTAAAATGGTGGGAACAAATTGGGTATTTGCCAGAAGAAATTCCATCGGATAGCAGACTATGGAGAAATCTAATGCATTCTGATGATATTGAAAATATAAACGCTATTTTAAGTAATGCATTAAATAGCAATATGGATAGCTACGAAGCTGAATTTCGCTTATTGCATAAAAAGGGACACTATGTCCCGGTTCTTTCACGTGGATTTATTAGCAGAGATATAGAAGGAAAAGCAATTCGTGTAACAGGTTCCAATATGGATCTCACAGAACGAAAAAAAGCTGAAAAAGCTATTATTGATAGTGAAATAAAGCATGCTTCAATGATATCCAATATTTCGGATGTTATAGGTATAATGGGGGTTGATGGTATTATGAAGTATAAAAGTCCGAACATTGAAAGATATTTTGGATGGAAACCTGAAGATCTCGTAGGAAAAGAGGGTTGGTTTACTATCCATCCCGATGATATGGAGTATGTTAAAAATGAATATATAAAGTTGCTCGAAAAAGATAATTTTTCTGTAATACTTGAATACAGATACAAATGTAAAGATGAAACTTATAAATTAATAGAACTCACAGCTACTAATCTGGTAAATGATCCGATTATTAATGGTATATTGCTTAATTATCATGATATAACTGAACGTAAGAAAGCAGAGAATGCACTTAAGGAAAGTGAAGCAAGATTTTCTTCCTTTATGGATTATCTTCCTGTTGTGGCATTTCTTAAAGATCAAAATGGGAAAACGCTATTTGTTAATAAATACATGGATATAGCTTTTGGAGCTTCAAAATGGGTAGGTAAGACGATGCTCGAAGTCTTTCCGGGTGAATTTGGTGAAAAACTTACAAAGGATGATATTGAATCTATGAAGTTGGGTTATCATAAAATTGATGAAAGTTTGCTTCAGCTCGATGGCAAACTGCACGACTTTGAAACCCAAAAGTTTCTTATTTCTATAGATGGCAAAGAACCGATACTCGGAGGTATTTCAATGGATATTACTGAACGCAAACTGGCAGAAGAAAAAATTCTTGAAGCAAGAGATGAAGCAGAGAAAGCCAATCTGGCCAAAAGCGAATTTCTTTCGCGTATGAGTCATGAACTTAGAACTCCTATGAATTCAATACTTGGATTTGCTCAGTTACTTGAAATGGGTCAGTTGGATGTAAAACAAAAAAAAGGCGTCCATCATATATTACAAAGCGGAAAACATTTACTGGACATGATTAATGAGGTACTTGATATCTCACGTATTGAAGCCGGCTATTTGTCTCTTTTAATGGAAGCTATTCAAGTAAGAGGCCTTGTATCCGATTGTTTGGATATTATTCAGCCTATTGCTGCAAAGAAAAATATCTGCATTCAGTTTTCAGATTTTGCAAATAATCTTGTTTGTGTATATGCTGATAGTCAGAGATTAAAACAGGTGTTGATAAATTTGTTGAACAATGCTGTAAAATATAATCAAATAGGAGGATCTGTAAGTGTAGATTGCAAGGAAATACCTGCAAATAATGATGGTATTTCAAATCTCAGAATTTTAATAACTGATACTGGTTCAGGTATTCCTTCTGAAAATCTGGATAAAATATTCCTGCCTTTTGAAAGAATTGGTGCTGAAAAAACAGAAGTAGAGGGAACAGGTCTAGGCCTTTCAGTTGTGAAAAAGCTGATAGATGCCATGAAAGGAAGTATTGGTATAGAAAGTAAATTTGGAGAAGGTAGTTGTTTTTGGATTGAATTACCCATTATTGAAAATTCTTTGGATACTAAAAAAAAAAATATTGAGAACTATAAACTAACAACTGCTTTGGGAATTGTCAAAAAAGAAAATGCATTGCAAAGCCAGGAAATTACAGATCAGACAACTGCTCTTAAACTAGCCAATACTGAAATAGAATCTCAGAAAATTGAAAAAGCAAAGCGGGCTGCAGAGCTATTGATAGCAAACAGAGACCTTGTTCTTAAAAACAAAGAGGAAGTTAAACTGGCTGCAGAACTGTTGCTAGCTTATAAAACTATTGACATCCAAAATGATGAGAAAGCAAAACTTGCAGCTGAACTTGTAATTGCAAATTTAGAAATGCTCTTGCAAAGCGAAGAGAAAGAAAAACTACAGTCTGAGTTCTTAGAAAAAATAAGAGAACTCACCACTCAAAATAAAAATCTTATGGATACCTCTATTGACAAAACAGCAGAAAAGCATTGTATTTTGTATATTGAAGACAATGTATCCAATATTGAGTTGGTGAATCAAATTCTTACTTCGCATCGTCCGGCTATTCGTTTGATTGCAAATAAAAATGGGAAGAAGGCGCTTGAAATGGCGATTTTATATAAGCCGGCTTTTATTCTACTGGATCTCAATTTGCCTGATATTCATTGCAAGGATGTTTTACAACTTTTGCAAAATGATGAAAGAACCAAAGATATTCCAGTAGTAATTATCAGTGCAGATGTCATGCCTCTTCAGATTGAGCAGTTAAAAAAAGCTGGAAGTAAAGACTATTTATGTAAACCATTGGATGTTAATACTCTTTTGGATGTAGTAGATAAATGGATAGATAATAAAAAATAGGAATAGAATAAAAATAAACATTCTATGGTTTCGGTATGATAAATAATTTATAAGTTTTAATCTAAGAAGTATTTATAATATGAAATAGCCATAAGTAAAATATTCATACAAACCGAGAATGATGTTATATGGCGTATTCCATGTGGCACTTAAATAATTTTAAAAATAATAACACATGAAAATAAACAACTTAAAACATCTGTTCTCGCTTTCTGAAATTAACAGAGAAAACAGGCGAAAAGCAATACTGATTTTAATTTCAGGACTGATTGTTAGCTTTGTTGTAGCATTTTACATTCATCGTCAGGTATCGACAGAGCTTAAAGTAGAATTTACCTCAGTCTGTAATGAAATTACAAATAAAATATCAACCCGGCTTCATGCGCATGCACAGCTTTTAAGAACCGGGTCTGCATTTTTTGAGGCTTCAGATTCCATTAGCCGTAATGATTGGAAAGTATTTAATGAAAGATCAAAGATTGAAAAAAACTTACCCGGAATACTAGGCTTGGGCTATACTGTGATAATTCCTAAAAATCAACTACAACAGCATATCCAAAGCATTCGTCAGCAAGGCTTCCCTGATTATACCGTAAAACCTGCAGGTGATAGGGAGTTATATACATCTATCATTTATCTTGAGCCATTTGCAGGAAGAAATCTAAAGGCTTTCGGTTACGATATGTTTTCTGATAAAACCAGAAGAACTGCGATGGAAAAATCCAGAGATGAAGATGTTGCAATGTTGAGTGGAAAAGTAATTTTAGTTCAGGAATCTAACAAAGATGTTCAGATTGGTACATTGATGTATGTACCTGTTTATTCTAATGGCATGCCTGTGAATACAATTGAACAACGTCGACTGGCTATCAAAGGTTGGGTATACAGTCCTTATCGTATGAATGATTTAATGATAGGAATATTAGGTCGTTGGGATTTGTTAAATAAAGAACGGATTCATTTACAGATATTTGATGATAGTATTTCTACTAAATCCATATTACTTGATTCTCAGAAAAATGATTCAATTAATAACAATGATGATTCGACCTTTACGATCAAAATACCGATAGAATTTAACGGTAAAAAATGGATATTACTTTTTACAAAATCAAATAAAGCTTATAATAATACACACATGGAAGTTATTTCATTTTTCGCTGCCTGTGTTTTTATCAGTTTATTATTGTATTCTTTATCTTTATCATTATACACTACTAGGCAAATGGCGCAACAGATTGCAGATCAATTAACCTCAGAGCTCAAAGGAAGAGAAGAACGTTTTAAAATTTTAATTAATTCCACTGCTGAGGCAATATACGGACTGGATATGAACGGAAATTGTATATTTTCAAATTCAGCTTGTCATCAATTGCTGGGCTATGAAAGTTCAGAACAATTATTAGGGAAGAATATGCATGACTTGATACATCATGCACATGCAGATGGTAGTAGTTTTGATGTACATGATTGCAGGATTTTTAAAGCTTTTATTGAGGAGAAAGGTTCGCATGTAGACGATGAAGTTGTATGGCGGGCAGATGGAAGTTGTTTCCCTGCTGAGTATTGGTCTTTTCCAGTTTTTATTAATGGAAAAATAGAAGGTGCTGTAGTTACTTTTGTTGATATTACTGAACGTAAAAAGACTGAGAATGAACTTAAAGAAATAACTACCCGCCTGACACTTGCAACCAAAGCCGGAGGCGTAGGCGTTTGGGATCTGGATATCGTTAATAATATTCTTGTATGGGATGATCAGATGTTTGCGCTTTATGGCATCAAAAAAGAAAATTTTATTGGTGCTTATGAGACATGGCTTGTGGGTTTACATCCTGAAGATAAGATAAAAGGCGATGAAGCCATTCAAAAAGCGATAGCTGGTGAAAAAGAATTTGATATCGAATTCAGGGTAATATGGCCTGATTCAAGTATTCATAATATCAGAGCACTTGCTATTGTTGAAAGGGATAGTAACGGAAAAGCATTAAAGCTTATTGGTACCAATTGGGATATTACATCCGAAAAGCAAGCAGAAACTATTCTGAATCAAACCCGACAGAATTATGAAACCTTTTTTAATACCATAGATGACTTTCTTTTTGTTTTGGATGAAAAAGGTAATGTTATACATACTAATATAACTGTAAATCAACGACTTGGATATACAAAAGAAGAGTTGTTTGATCAATCAGTTCTTATGGTTCATCCGGAGGAAAGGAGGGCTGAAGCAGGCAGAATTGTTGGTGAAATGTTAGCAGGTACTGCTGATTTTTGTCCTGTTCCATTGATTACAAAATCCAATGAATATATTCCTGTTGAAACCAGAGTAAAACCAGGCTATTGGGATGGAAAACCTGTAATTTTCGGTGTAAGTAAGGATGTGTCAAAAATTAAATTATCTGAAGAAAAATTTTTCAAAGCCTTTCAATCCAATACTGCCCTTATGGCTATTTCCAATTTTGAAAATGAATCATATATTGATGTAAATGATCTTTTCCTCAGCACTCTGGGTTTTACAAAAGAAGAAGTAATTGGCAAGTCCTCGACTGAACTTAAACTTTTTACTGATAAAAAAATACGCAAAACATTAATTGAATTCCTGAATAATAAAATTCAGGTTAGAGAGGTTGAAATTGAAGTTAAGAAAAAAGATGGTTCAGTTTTAACAGGATTGTTTTCTGCTGATAAAATATACATAGGTAACGATTTATGTTTGTTTACAGTTATGGTTGATATCACCAAAAGAAAGCAAATGGAAGAGGCTTTGCAATCAAAAATGGCTTTACTTGAAGCACAGAAGAATGCTACGCTTGATGGCATATTGGTGATCAATAAAAATCAAAAACGCTTGTTAATAAATCAAAGAATCATTGAAATATTTAATGTCCCTCTAAATATTTTGGAAGATGAAAATGATGCTGCCTTATTAAAGCATGTTGTAAGTTTATGCAAATACCCCGATGATTTTCTTAAAAAAGTGATTTATCTTTATGAAAATGAAGAAGTAACTAGACGAGATGAAATAGAACTCAATAACGGAATCATATTGGATAGGTATTCAGCCCCAGTGAAAGGGGAAGATGGAAAACCTTTTGGTCGTATTTGGTCTTTTAGGGATATTACCGAAAATAAACTTGCTGAAAAGGAAATCAACAGAGCCAGAAGCGAAGCAGAGCATGCAAATCAAGCCAAAAGTGAATTTCTTTCACGTATGAGTCACGAATTACGTACTCCATTGAATTCTATATTGGGTTTTACTCAATTACTGGATATGGGTGAACTTTTGCCCATCCAAAAGAAAGGAGTTAGTCATATATTGCGGAGTGGTAAACATTTACTCAGTCTTATCAATGAAGTGCTTGATATTTCGCGTATTGAATCAGGAGAATTCTCAATTTCGCTTGAACCAATACAGCTATCATCAATTATTCGTGATATAACTGATATAATGGAACCAATTATCAGAGAAAATCATCTGAATCTTAAACTCTTTATTTCTCCGAATGATCAACTTTTTGTTTTCTCTGATCGTCAACGTTTAAATCAGGTATTATTTAATTTATTGAACAATGCTGTAAAATATAATACTAAAAATGGTTCTATCAGTATTGAATGTGAAAGCAATGCAAGGATTTCAGATGGCTTAGAATATGTTAGGATATCTATAAAAGATACCGGTATTGGAATTTCGCAGGAAAATATTTCTAAACTTTTTAAACCTTTTGAAAGAATTGGTGCAGAAAAGACAGAAACTGAAGGAAGCGGACTGGGTTTGGCTGTTGTTAAAAAGCTTATGGATGCTATGAATGGTTTTATTGGAATTGACAGTGAAGTTGGAAAAGGAAGTACTTTCTGGATTGAACTCCAGCAATGTAAAAGCCAACTGGAAACCACTGATAATATGAATGATTTCAATATTATTGATACAAATCACGTTCAACAGTCAGGATGCATACTTTACATTGAAGACAATGCATCTAATATTGAACTCATGGAACAGATACTTAATTCACAACGCCCCAATATTCGTCTGATTACAAATAAGAATGGGAAAATGGCTGTAGAATTGGCAATGGAATACATGCCTGATTTGATTTTTCTAGATATTAACCTTCCTGATATTGACGGTGCAGAAGTACTAAAACTTCTTCAGCTTGAAGAAAAAACAAAATCAATTCCGGTAATAATTATAAGTGCAGATGCAATGTCGCATCAGATTGAAAAATTGATGAAAGCAGGTAGTAAAGCATATTTATGCAAACCATTGGACGTTAAAACTTTATTACAATCGGTGGATGATTGGATAGGCGATAATAGTTAAAGTATAGTATTAATAAATACAATTCGTTCAAATTTTACTTTACTATAAATAATTAATATTATCTGATATGTATTTAAAATTGATTTTTGAATATAACAATATTACACTATGAATTATATAATTCATTAAAAAATATAGCTAATATCTGCTCAAAACTATAGAAACTAATGAAATGCTTTATGAAGAATTATAAAAAATCTTACATTTGCAAAAAACATGATATTAAATTTTCTAATAATAATACATAGAAAAGCGGAATAAAAATATTTATAAATAGTTTGTCGGATTGGAATTTTAAACTGATAGTTTCATATTAAGAATAGACAACAAATAAGCTGAAAATTATGATAGATTCAACATTAAAAAATGCAAATATTCTCATCGTTGATGATAAAGAAGCTAATGTAGATATTCTTATTGGTTTGCTCGAATTTCAAGGATATACTAATATTAAATACACAACAGACTCTCGTTTGGTAGTAAGTTTGATGAAAAATTTTGATCCTGATATAATTTTACTGGATTTAATGATGCCTTATTTTTCAGGTTATGAAGTGATGAATCAAATAAAAGAGCTAATTTCAAAGGATACTTTTTTACCGGTACTGGTTCTTACAGCAGATTTAACTGAGGAAGCCAAGCAACGTGCATTGGCTGGTGGAGCAAAAGACTTTATAGCCAAACCATTTAATCTCAATGAAGTGGACCTTAGAATTAAGAACTTGCTTGAAACCCGTTTTCTTCATCAACAACTAAAAAATCAAAATGAGATTTTAGATGAAAAAGTAAAAGAACGAACACTGGAATTACAGATAACGAATTCAGAATTAAACGTAGCTAAAAATAAAGCTGAAGAAAGCGATCGCCTAAAAACTGCATTTCTTAATAATATTTCGCATGAAATTCGTACACCTTTTAATGATTTACTCGGGTTTCTTTCGATGATTCAAAACGAAAAACTTAACAAAGAGGATAGAGCTGAATATATTCGCATTATTAATAAAAGTGCTAATCGTCTCATGTTTACTATTAATGATATTATCGAAATTTCACAAATTCAGGCAGGTTTGATAAAACTGAATAAATCTGAAACAAATATTAAAAGTCTGATTGATGATATTTATGTTCAAAACAAAAAAAATGCTGACAGCAAAGGTTTAAAATTCATAATCAAAAATGAATTGTCCGATTCATATAAATATCTATCAACAGATAGCCTGAAACTTAATTCAATTCTATCAATATTTGTTGGAAATGCTATAAAATTTACACAAAAAGGGGATGTGGAAATTAAAGCTAAACTTGAATCTGATTATATAATATTTTCTGTTAAAGATACAGGCTTAGGGATTCCTGAAAATATACAAAAAATAATTTTCGAAAGATTTATGCAGGCTGATGTTTCAAGTACCAGGAAATATGAAGGAATGGGATTAGGCTTATCTATTGCCAAAGCGCATGCTGAAATACTCGGGGGAAGCATAAGTCTTGTAAGTGAAAAAGGCAAGGGTTCAGTTTTTAGTATTTCATTACCTTACGAGGAATCAGTTCATGAAGAAATACCTTTAGTAAATACTGTATTATCTCACAATAGTGAGGCTGAATTAGAAAATCTTAAAATATTAATAGTTGATGATGATAAAATGTCTCAAATGATTATCAGCATTGAAGTTAATACTTTTGCCAAAGAAGTAATAATTGCAAATAATGGTATTGAAGCCGTTGAGGCTTGTCGTAATTGTAAAGACATAGATTTGGTGCTTATGGATATTCAAATGCCCGGAATGGATGGTATTGAAGCCATTAGAAAAATAAGAGAATTTAATACTGATGTCATTATTATTGCTCAGACTGCACATGCATTATCAGGTGAAAAAGAGAAAGCAATAAAGGCGGGATGTAATCAATATTTAAGTAAGCCAATTAATAATGAGGAAATGCTTACTATTATTAAAAGCGAAATATATAAAAAAAACAATGCTAAGAAAGTTTCTTCCTCCCAAAATGAAAAAGAACACATCACTGAAAAACAAATTACTGCGGGTATTGAATACTTGCCCAATTATATTGTTAAAAATTTGACTGATGCAATAGCTACTGCTGATATCGATTTGATGATAGTAGTCATTAACAGTATTACACCTTTAAACCCCGAACTGGCTCAATATTTTCTTAATCTTACGAATGATTATAATTATTATGAAATTCAAGAATTATTAAGTAAAAAAGGATAGATGTCATCAAGATTAACGAAGTCATAGAGGCATTTTTTAAAACCTCAATCTTTTTCGGAATTTTTATTTAGTTGATGTTTAAAAATATTCATCAAAGAAGATTTATATTTAAATTTGAGGATAAGAAAATTACATATTTTTTTACTGAAACTTAGCAAAAATAAAGGTTTTTTATCAAATTCAGGAAAATTCATAGCTTATCAATCAGATATTTTTCCTATTTTTGCGCAATATAAAAAGCTATTGGACGTTATTTTAGCATTCCATTTCTATAGACTTTCATTATGAATATTAAACGATTATTTTTTGTTGTTTTCTTTACAATTATTGCATTGGTTTCGGGTAAATATTTAATTTACTCTTCACAATACGAAAAAAAATCAGATGAGAATTACCGAAAAGCATTTCAAACTAACTATAAGATTTTTTCGGCAGAAGTGCCTTCGAAATTAATATTTTGTAACGAAGAAGTTCCTTTAAAAATGTTTTATGTACGCGAATCCTTAGAACGCGAATTGCTCACCAATACTTTTTGGCAATCGAATACCATGTTGATGCTAAAGCGTGCTTATCGCTGGTTTCCTGTTATTGAACCAATTTTAAAAAAGAATGATATCCCTGACGATTTTAAATATTTGGCTTTGATTGAAAGTGGTTTTCTTAATGTGGTTTCACCTGCTAATGCTGCCGGATTTTGGCAATTTATAAAACCTACCGGACAAAAATATGGTTTGGAAATTACTGAAGAAGTAGATGAACGTTACCATCTTGAAAAAGCTACCGAAGCTGCATGTAAGTTTATAAAAACTACTTATAATATTTTTGACAATTGGACACTGGCTGCTGCTGCCTATAATATGGGCGAATTTGGCATAAAACGTTCGCTTGAAAGCCAGAATGTTAGTTCTTATTACGATTTATATCTTAACGATGAAACTTCGCGCTATGTTTACCGAATTCTGGCGCTTAAGCTAATATATTCTCAACCCGTTAAATATGGCTATTATCTCAGAATAAAAGACCTTTATCCTTCTATTCCTTACAATATTGTTAGCATTGACTCTAGTATTTCTAATTTAGTTGCTTTTGCTAAAGCCAACCACATTACTTATCGTATTTTGAAAGACTTTAACCCTTGGTTGCGAAACAAACAACTTACCAATAAAACTAAAAAGACTTATGAAATTAAAATCCCCAAAGCTGGATACGAAAACTACGACAATTTATTGGGTAAAGACAATGACCAATTGTTTAACGATACTTCCAGTGTAAATGGGATATGAAGTGCTTTAACATTTTTTTCAAAATTTAAAGTATAAAAAAGCCAAGCCAACGCTTGGCTTTTTTATTAAAACTACCTTTTACTACCTCAGAGGCATTAAACCAGTTTTAGAAATATCCTTTTAGAGAATAAATCAACAGCATATTATTTTCAATATACAAACCAGTATCTTTGTAGGAAAGTGCTTGTTTAGATACAATTTATAAGACTAAATTCTTTCGAATAATCAAACTGTAAATCTTCATGCAGTGTAGCCATTGCCTGATGTATTTTTTTAAGTTGACGCTGATAAATATTTCCAAGTGCTGAATTTGGCGGCAACGGAATGCCCAAATTCTTTAATCTTTTACAGAAATGAAGTAGCAATTCAACTTCAGTTTGTTTAGAACCGGAATATTTAATGTATTTATTTGTATTTCGCAGTATTTTTCTAATGGTTTTCTTAGCAAAGTATATATTACTTTTATTAATTTCTTCAAATAATTCGTCAATCTGTATTTTTACATTTTCAATATATGTATTTTCATTATCAGCTTCAAACAAAAGATAGGCAAGCAGTTCTTTGTTTTCTTTTCTGAACTTAGCCATTTGAATACAAAGCTCCATTACGCGGTTTGGATGCAGTAAATTCAGTTCTGTTTTAATTTCTTTGAGCGAAGCGGTTTTCATACCAATACCACAATTTATTTAATTATTTTTACCCTGCCTATTTCGCCAGTTTCTAGTTTTACTTTAATACCATGCGGATGGAAAGAACTTTTGGTAAGGATTTGTTGAACGATACCTTCAGTAATATCACCCGATTTTTGATACTTTTTTGTAACAATTCCTACCTCCAGTCCAATTTTAATATCATTTCTGCTTTCTCCCGGCATATAAATACTTGTATTTTTTTGTTTTAATAATGCAAAGAAAATATAAATTCATACATCTTAAATATTGTTACAACGAGTAAGCAATTTATCTTAACTTTCCTTACAAAAGTAAATAAAAAATCCGCAGTACATTCAATGTATTGCGAATTTAAAGAATTAAACAAAAACTATCGAGCTCCTGCTGTAGTTTTTACAAACCATTTCTTTTTATTACTATTTACATCCGAAGAAGATTCATTAGTATTTCTGTGCTGACGTGGCGAATTATTCCGTTGTTGCTTTGCCTTTTTCACTGGATTATGATCTATCAAAGGAAACGGATGGTCATCAATTACCGGAATTTTCTTTCCGATTAGTTTTTCTATATCACGTAAATAAGCTTTTTCTTCTGCATCGCAAAATGAATATGCAGTACCTTTTGCTCCAGCTCTGCCTGTTCTTCCTATTCGGTGAACATAAGTTTCAGCAATATTTGATATTTCAAAATTAATTACAAATTCCATCTCATCTATATCAATACCACGAGCAGCAATATCGGTGGCTACCAAAACTCTGGTAGTTTGTTCCTTAAAATTTGCCAATGCACGTTGACGGGCATTCTGCGATTTGTTGCCATGTATGGCTTCGGCACTTATTTTGTTTTTCTCCAGTATTTTCACCACTTTATCGGCACCGTGTTTAGTACGGGTAAAAACCAAAGCAGTTTTAATATCTTTATCTCTCAATACATCTATCAATAAAGCAGTTTTGTTTCCATTATCAACAAAATATACATATTGTTTAATAATATCAACAGGTGTAGCAGAAGGTGTAATTTCTACCCTTGATGGTTGATGAAGAATAGTATTTGCGAGTTTAATAATTTCAGCAGGCATGGTTGCCGAAAAGAAAAGCGATTGGCGTTTATGAGGTAATGCCGCTATGATTCTTTTAATATCGTGTATAAATCCCATATCTAGCATACAGTCAGCTTCATCCAGCACAAAAATTTCAATATCGTGTAAGCTAATAAATCCTTGATTCATCAGGTCGAGCAAACGACCTGGAGTTGCAACTAAAATATCAACACCTTTTTGTAAGGTTGCTGTTTGTGGATTTTGATTAACACCACCGTAAATTACAGTAGAGGTTAATCCTGTAAAACGACCATATGCCTTAAAAGATTCGTTAATCTGTATGGCTAGTTCGCGAGTTGGAGTAATAATCAGACTCCTGATTTTTCTTTTCCTATCATAAGTTTTTGTTGCGTGCAATAATTGTAGGATAGGAATTGCAAAAGCTGCAGTTTTTCCTGTTCCTGTCTGGGCACAACCCAGCAAATCTGTTCCTCGTAACACAATTGGAATTGCTTCTTTTTGTATAGGCGTAGGGATTTCATAACCTTCTTGTTTGATTGATTTAAGAATAGGTTCAATGATGTTTAATGATTGAAATGGCATAATTTAATTAAAGTAGATTTTTTTAGTGACCAAAACCTGACTATTATAGGGTGGGAAATGTCCGTAAGTGAATTTTTTTTGCAAATGTAGGGTATTAAATTGGATTTGTAGTAATTTATAATTTTTGTATCACTATTACATACTTATAAAAACAAAATGTGATTCGGTTTGTTGATTCTTACATCCAATTAGTTTCCACTACAATATTAAATATTTTTCATCCTTAATTTTATCATAATTTTTTTGTTGTAATTCCTTCCAAAATGACTGTTACAATTACAGCATAGGTATTACTCAGTATAATAAAACACAAATGCAGCATTCTCAAAATAATTTAAATTCAGAACAACCCATTAATACAAATCTACAAGACATAGCATTTCCAACGTTGTTAGAAAAGTTTAAAACAAGTATGAAACATGCTTTCAGGCAAGTGGATGATATTGACAGTTTTTGCAGTACAAGAGGATTTCCTCCTGATGTTTTAAAAGAACTGATGTCAACAAACCCTCTGGCTCTTTGTATTCCTAGGCAATACGGAGGTTTTGGAGCCAGCATTAAAGAAAATATTGCTTTTATTTCAGCTGCTTCCTACGAATCACTTGCTCTTGCGTTGACACTTGGTATCAATAACGGATTGTTCATTCAACCTTTTTCAAAGTATGGACAAGAATCTGAAAAACAAAAGGTTTTTGGTCAATTTCTGAATAATAGTTGTATGGGGGGATTAATGATTACTGAACCCAATTTTGGTAGTGATGCATTGAGTATGCTTACTTCTTTTTATGAAAAAGATGGGTATTATCATCTTAAAGGGAAAAAACATTGGGCTGGACTTACCGGTATGGCTGATTTTTGGTTGCTTACAGCACGTAAACATTCAAAATCAGGTAGTTTAATGCGAGATATTGATATGTTTGTTTGTGATGTAAGTGCTCCACGGCAAGCAATTCAGGTTGAGGAGTATTTTGAAAATCTCGGACTTTATCAAATACCTTATGGTAGAAATAATATCGATGTTTATATTCCAGCGGCACAAAAACTAATTCCTCATACTACCGGTATTCAGATGCTACTTGACTTACTTCATCGGAGCAGGTTTCAATTTCCGGCAATGGGGCTGGGTTTTATCCACCGGATATTAGACGAAGCCATTGCTCATGCTAATTTACGCATTGTTAGTAAAAAAAGTTTATTCGATTATGATCAGGTGCAAAGTCGTCTCTCTCGTTTGCAAGCTAACTATACAATTTGTTCTGCTTTTTGTCTTAAATCGAGTGAAATTGCGGGTACAGAAAATGATTTGTCTGCATTTGGACTCGAAGCCAATGTTGTTAAAACGGTTACTTCCGATCTGATGCAGGAATCAGCTCAATCATTATTGCAATTGGTAGGAGCCAAAGGTTATAAGATTAATCATTTTGCAGGGCGCTCATTGGTGGATAGTAGGCCATTTCAGATTTTTGAAGGATCTAATGATATTTTGTATCATCAGATTGCAGACTCTGTTCTAAAAATGATGAAGGCTACTAAAAATAATAATTTTTATCAGTTTTTAAAAGGTTTTACTGCACGAGTAGCAGACAGTGTTCACGAAATGGTGAATTTTGATTTGCATATTCCGCTTTCTCAGCGAAAACTTGTTGATTTTGGTAAAGTAATTAGCAGAATAGTTTCTATGGATCATGTGTTGTACTTAGAAGAAAAAGGTTTCAGAAAAGATTTAATTGAAAATGCATTAATAGTACTGAAACAGGAAGTTTCTGCACTTATAAATACTTATCATTATCCTAACAGTAGTCATGTAGTTGCCAATTACGAAGATAACAGCAATTGGTTTAGCTTTGCTTAGCAATAGTGTAAAAAGACTTAAGAAAAATACGAATTAATATGTTGATTATTTTGTTATTTCGCCTGTAATTTTGCTGTATTGAATGTAATAAGGTTCCCATAATTCAATCTTGCTGCATTCTAAATCAAGGATATGTACAAATTTTCCGTATTCATAGGTTTCTATTGTATCGGTAATTATTACAACATCTTTTTTTAGTTCTTTAACCAATGCTTCTAGATTTTCTACTCTGTAATTTTTTCATATTTCCTAAAAAAGAAGTCTTTTTGATGAGAATCGCTGCTGAATAAAAAAGATTAATTCCTAAAATAGATATAACTCTATCCTAGTATGAAAAGACCCAACATAAAACAAAAGCCCATTAAATATCCGATATATACCTCGGCAGGACGATGAGCATTGAGAGCCAAACGAGAAAAACTAACCAAACCAGCAATAATGATTAGCATAAAAATAGGTAATAATAAATTTATATTAAAACGATAAGAAATTCCAATTAGGATACCAGTTAAAGCTCCAACAGCTATAGTATGAACACTTATTTTAAATTTAAAATTAATCAAAAAAGCCATTATTATTATGAAAGTAGAAGCCAGCATCAATAGAAGATATATGGCAGGAACCTCTGCATTTTTCATGATATGATAAGTTCCATAATAAAAAACAATGGTAAATAAAAAAGGAATAGTTCGCTCCTCCCTCTTTTCTAAATGTAATGAACTTATACTCTTTTTACGTAATAAAATGTAAGTTAAAATAGCAGGAAACAAGAATGTTGATACTAAAATAAATGTTAAAATCATCAATTTGTATTCCACTGTTAATATGGAAGCAAAAAAGATTTTCATGTTGAATAAAATGATGAAAGTATAAAAAGGCATTAAAAGCGGATGAAAAATGTATGAAATAATACGAGCAATTTTAAGTTCCATTTTATGAGATTTCCTTTCTAAGTCGAGCAACTCTAATATCCATTCCTTCTCGATATTTAGCAACTGTACGACGAGCAATTTTATAACCTTTTTTCCCTAATATTTCTGTAAGTTCGTCATCATTTAAAGGTGACGTTTTATCTTCATTATCAATACATTCTTTTAAAATCCTTTTGATTTCAGTAGTTGAAATTCCTTCACCAGCATCATTGGTCATTGATTTTGAGAAAAAATCTCTAAGCAAAAAAGTCCCAAAATGAGTTTCGGCATATTTGCTGTTAGCAACCCTGGAAATTGTTGAAATATCAAGATTTACAATGTTAGCAACATCTTGTAATTTCATTGGTTTAAGCTTAGAAACATCACCTTCAAGAAAATATTCATGCTGATAGTTCATTATTGCATTCATTGTTACATATAAAGTATGCTGACGTTGTTTAATAGCATCAATAAACCAACGTGCCGAATCAATTTTTTGTTTAATAAACATCACGGCATCTTTTTGTTGTTCGGTTTTTTGTTTACTAACAGCATATCCTTGCACTAATTCTGCATAATCCTGATTTATACGAAGCTCTGGTGTATTCCTATTATTTAATGAAAGTTCTAAAGAGCCATTAATATTTGTAATAATAAAATCAGGAATTACATATTGATTTAGCTTTGAAGATCCTCCTATTGAACTTCCTGGTTTAGGATTTAGTTTCAACACTTCGTCAATTGCAGCTTTAAGATCCTCTTCGGTAATTTCTAATTTTTCAATAATTTTATTATAATGTTTTTTTGAAAATCGATCAAACTGAGTATTAATGATTTTATATGCCAATTGAACAGATTTTGTTTGATCTTCGTTGCGCTGTAATTGTAATAACAAACACTCCTGCAAACTACGTGCTCCAACTCCCGGAGGATCAAGTTCCTGGATAATTTCCAGCACTTCTGTTATTTCTCCTGTAGTTGTTATCAAATTTTGAGAAAAAGCAAAATCATCCACTAAAGCTCTAACATCTCTCATTAAATATCCTGAGTCGTCTAAATTACCAATAAGAGTTAAACCAATAGTTTGTTTTTTTTCATCCAGACCCAGCATCATGAGTTGATCCGTTAAGGACTCTTGGAATGAAGCCTCTGAAGCATAAGGTGTTTCTTTACGATCTTCATCGGCAGATTTGTTATTAGCTCTTAATTTATAAGAATCTACATCATCTTCATCCAGATAATCGTTAAAGTCAAAATCAGAAGTGTCTCGTGAATTATCATCAGAATAATCATTTTCATATTCATCTCCATTGTCAGAAATATCCTTCTCTCTATTCTCTGATAAGTCTTCCAATAATGGATTTTCTTCTAACTCCTGCTTTATGCGTTGGTCAAGTGCAACGGTAGGCACCTGCAATAACTTCATCAGCAGTATTTGCTGTGGAGAAAGTTTTTGCTGTAGTTTTTGCTGTAATCGTTGACTTAACATTGTGTTTTAATTAAAATTTATATGATTAGTTTATTATTATTTATATTATCAACAAGATAATTTAAATAATAACGATATTGATTTAAAATTCAGCATTCATTGGTGTTCTCGGAAATGGAATTACATCTCTGATATTTGACATACCTGTTACAAATAAAATCAATCTTTCAAATCCTAAACCAAACCCACTGTGTGGAGCTGTTCCAAAACGACGAGTGTCTAAATACCACCAAACGTCTTTTTCAGGAATTCCCATTTCAGCAATTCTTTGTTGAAGTTTTTCAAGGTTTTCTTCTCTTTGTGATCCACCAATGATTTCGCCAATTTTTGGAAACAAAACATCCATTGCACGTACTGTTTTTCCATCTTCGTTTTGTTTCATATAAAATGCTTTGATATCTTTAGGATAATCAGTTAAAATAACAGGTTTTTTGAAATGTTTTTCAACCAAATAGCGTTCGTGTTCCGATTGTAAATCAACACCCCAAGAAACAGGGAATTCAAAAGATTGTCCAGATTTTAATAAAATATCAACGGCATCAGTATATGCTAATCTTTCAAAACTATTGTTAACTACGAAACTCAATCTTTCAATAAGTTCTTTGTCATACATATTGTTTAAAAACTCAAGATCATCTTTGCAATTTTCTAAAGCATAACTAACAAGTGATTTAATGAAATCTTCTGCCAGATCCATATTTTCTTTAATTTCATTGAAGGCAACTTCTGGTTCGTTCATCCAGAATTCGGCTAAATGGCGAGGTGTGTTTGAGTTTTCGGCTCTAAAAGTTGGTCCAAAAGTATAAACCTTACTTAAAGCCAATGCTGCTAATTCTGCTTCTAATTGACCGGAAACAGTTAAATTGGTTTCTTTTCCAAAAAAATCTTCAGTATAATTTACTTTTCCATCTTCGGTTAAAGGTGGATTTTTAGCATCTAAAGTTGTTACACGAAACATAGCTCCTGCACCTTCGGCATCCGAACCTGTAATGATTGGAGTATGAACATAATAAAAACCATTGTCGTTATAGTATTTATGAATAGCAAAAGACATAGCGTGGCGAATACGCAAAATAGCACCAAAGGTATTGGTTCGAGGACGTAAATGTGCGATCTCTCTCAAAAACTCTAGTGAATGACCTTTCTTTTGTAAGGGATAGGTTTCAGCATCAGAAGTACCATAAACATGAATTTCAGTAGCCTGAATTTCTACGCTTTGTCCTTGTCCCATCGATTCCACTAATTTGCCATTTACTGAAATACAAGCTCCTGTGGTAATAAGCTTCATTACTTCTTCATCGAAATTTGCCAAATCAACAACAATTTGAATACTGTGTATTATAGAACCATCATTTAATGCAATAAATGCTATGTTTTTATTTCCTCTTTTAGTTCTAACCCAACCTTTTACGTTAATAATTGTTCCTAATTCTTCTTTCTTAACAGATTTTAATAAGTCTTTAATGATACTTCTGTTCAATGTTTTCATTTTTAAATTCTTGAAATGATAAATAAAATCTAATGTACTTTTAATTCGTAATAAAATGATATTGTGATAACAAAGTATTTTATCAATAAAAATACTTTGTTAAAAGTTTAAGAGTGTAAAATTATTAAAAATCTGTAAATAAACTTTAATTAATTTTGCCAAAAGAACAAATGAGTACAAATATAGACATATTACCTATAAATCAATGGTTTGCATTTTTTGATGAACCACTTATTATTGCTGGTCCTTGTAGTGCAGAAAGTAAAGAACAGCTTTTACAAACAGCTATGGAGCTTGCAAAACTAAAAATTGTTAAGATTTTTAGAGCTGGTATCTGGAAACCACGTACTCGTCCTGATGGATTTGAAGGTATCGGGAAAATTGGCTTAGAATGGCTAAAAGAAGTAAAAGAAACAACAGGGTTGTACACTACAGTGGAAGTTGCAACTCCTAATCATATAGAAGAATGTTTAAATTATGGCATTGATGTATTATGGGTAGGAGCTCGAACTGTTGGAAATCCGTTTTCAATGCAGGAGTTAGCAGAAGCTCTTAGAGGTGTTGATATTCCTGTAATGATAAAGAATCCATTAAATCCAGATTTGAAGCTTTGGTTGGGTGCAATAGAACGCATAAATCAAGTTGGGATTAAAAAAATTGCTGCTATTCACCGTGGCTTTTACACGTATAATTCTAAACCTTATCGCAATGCACCATTATGGGAAATACCGATAGAGTTAAAGCGTATATTACCTAGTTTGCCCATTATTACGGATCCCAGTCATATTGCTGGTAACAGAAATTTACTGAATTCAGTTGCCCAAAAAGCATTGGACTTGGAGATGCAGGGCTTGATGATAGAAGTACATTATAATCCTGAAAAAGCACTTACTGATGCAAAGCAGCAAATCACACCAAAGGTATTTAATGAATTGCTTTCAGCTTTAATTTTCCGTAAAGAAAAAGGAAGTATTGAATTTGAGAATGACTTACATCGCCTTCGATCAATGATTGACGAAGCTGATGATGAATTGATTCATATTTTGGCAAAGCGAATGGATTTGGTTACCCAAATTGGTGAATATAAAAAACAAAATAACATTACTATTCTACAAATAAAACGATGGAATGAAATAATTTGCATGCGATTGAATAAAGCTAAGGATTTAGGACTACATAAGGATTTTGTTAAAAAACTATTAGAAATTCTTCACGAAGAATCTATCCAGATTCAAAATGATATTTTGAATAAAAGTTAAAGAAAAAGAGAAAACTCAATCATGTAAAAATATAATTTCTTTAAAATTACATTTTATTATTTCATTATTATTTTTTTGAATAATTAACTGACCATATTCAGAAATATCCAGAATCATTGCTTCAATTTTCTCGCCAGATAATAGGTAATTATTATAAACCCTATAGTATAATAAATTATTTAAGTAATCAATATTAATAAATTGAATATCATTATTATATAATTTAATAATTCTTTCTTCAATTTTATTTAATAGTTCAATTAAAACTTCCTCTGTATCTAATTCAGTTCCCAAAATTAAACGAAGAGAAGTCGGATTAGGAAGATTATTTGAAAATATTAATTGATTAATATTTAAACCAATTCCAACAATTGAGGATTGTATTGTAGAAGCTAGTATTTCATTTTCAATTAATATTCCGGCAATCTTACATTTTCCGACATAAATATCATTGGGCCATTTAATTTTAACTAAGGTTTCATCAATTTTTGTTTTAAAAAAATCAATCACTCCCAATGAAATAGCTTTGTTTAAAAGAAATTGTCGGGATGGATCTAGTTTTGCAGGATGAAGAATTAAGCTAAAAGTTAGGTTTTTTCCATCTTCACTTTCCCATGAATTTCCTTTTTGTCCTTTACCTTTTGTTTGAGAAATAGCCCAAATAATAGTTCCTTCAGCTACATCTTTATTATTTAATAAATCCGCAGCAAATTCATTGGTTGAGTTGGTATTGGCTAACTTTATTATTTTATCTTTAGAAATAAATTTATCGAACATAAGTATGATTTCTTTTGTTTGTAAAAATAATAAAATAATCCTTTAAAAAGTATTGAATATAATCACTAAAAAAACGTAATTTTGCATGCTATAACTAAAAAATTGATGGTAAAAAAGAAAATTAATTCAACTTCGGCTATGTTAGCTGATATTATTGTAAAAGGAATACAAGAAAAAAAGGGGAAAGACATTACAGTAATGAACCTTGCAAATGTTCATAACAGTATGTTCGATTATTTTATTGTTTGCAATGGAACTTCACGTACTCAAACCGAAGCTATTGCAGATTCTGTTCAAGAAGAAGTTAGAAAAGCAATTGGAGCTACTCCACGTTTTAAAGAAGGTTTTATTAATTCAGAATGGATTTTGCTCGACTATTTTGATATTGTTGTACACATATTTCAAAAAGAAGCACGTTCTTTTTATCAGTTAGAAAAACTTTGGTCGGATGCTGATATAAAAATTATTGAAGATATTGATTAAAAAAGCTATTGAAATAATAAGTTAAATGGAAAACGAAAAAGATAAACAAGAAAAAAATACTCCCCCTGATAAAAAGGGTCTCTTTAATATGCAGAAGAAACCAAAATTTAGTTTTTACTGGATTTATG
>JACABE010000026.1:0-25836 GCA_013377005.1 Bacteroidota bacterium | reverse complement strand
GAAAATCGTAGAGATTGGGGAAGTGAAATATTCAGCTTTATATGGCCTGTCCTTTTACTTATTGTAGGTTGGATTGTTATAATGCGAATGATGGGTAAAGGCAGCGGTGGTGGTCAAATTTTTAATATCGGGAAATCAAAAGCACAACTATTTGATAAAGATACAAGTGTAAATATTAATTTTAGTGATGTCGCTGGTTTGGAAGAAGCCAAAACTGAAATTATCGAAATAGTTGATTTCTTAAAAAATCCTACAAAATATACCGAATTAGGTGGTAAAATTCCTAAAGGAGCCTTGTTAGTTGGTCCTCCGGGAACAGGAAAAACTTTATTGGCAAAAGCTGTAGCAGGCGAAGCCAAAGTTCCTTTTTTCTCAATTTCAGGATCTGATTTTGTTGAAATGTTTGTTGGGGTTGGTGCTTCAAGAGTAAGAGATTTATTTAAACAAGCAAAAGAAAAAGCTCCATGCATTATTTTTATTGACGAGATAGATGCAATAGGTAGAGCCAGAGGTAAAAATGCTATGACCGGAGGTAATGATGAAAGAGAAAACACCCTCAATCAATTACTTACCGAAATGGATGGCTTTGCAACTAATGCCGGAGTTATTATTTTAGCAGCTACCAATCGTGCAGATATTTTAGATAAAGCTTTAATGCGTGCCGGTAGATTTGATCGTCAGATTTATGTTGAACTTCCTGATTTGGAAGAAAGAAAGGCTATATTTATAGTTCACATGCGTAATCTTAAAAACGATACTAATTTGAATGTTGAGTTCTTAGCAAAACAAACACCTGGTTTTTCGGGCGCTGATATTGCAAATGTATGTAACGAATCTGCTTTAATTGCTGCTCGTAAAGGGAAAAAGGTTATTGAAAAACAAGATTTTTTAGATGCAATTGATCGTATAGTTGGAGGTTTGGAAAAACGTAATAAAATTATTTCGCTTGACGAAAAGAAAGTTATTGCTTTTCACGAAGCTGGTCATGCTTCTATTAGCTGGTTGCTCGAACATGCACATCCATTGGTTAAGGTAACTATTGTTCCAAGAGGAAAAGCATTAGGTGCTGCTTGGTATTTGCCTGAAGAAAGACAAATCACTACTTCTGAACAAATGCTTGATGAAATTACTGCAGCATTAGGCGGAAGAGCAGCAGAACAGGTTACTTTTGGTAAAATCTCTACAGGTGCTTTAAACGATCTTGAAAAGGTTACTAAGCAAGCTTATGCGATGGTAGTTTACTTTGGTTTAAATGAAAAAATAGGGAATATTAGTTACTATGATTCAACAGGTCAACAAGAATATTCTTTTTCAAAACCATATAGCGAAAAAACTGCTGAACTCATTGATCAGGAAATTCATATTTTAATTGAAACTGCTTACCAACGTGCAATTAAGTTATTGCAAGAAAACAAAGAAAAACTTAATAGCCTTGCTAAAGTTTTGATTGAAAAAGAAGTTATTTTTAGAGAAGATTTGGAAAGTATTTTTGGTAAAAGACCTTTTGATAAAGAAATAGAAATAGATTTGATGTTTCAAGGGTATAATGAGAACAATACTACAACTACAATAAATGCAGAAACTCCAAAATCACTACCTGAAAATAGTTAAATTCTCTAAAGGATAAAGTTAAGCGAAGATAATGAAAGAAAGCACAACAAAGGAACAGGTACTTAAACAAATAAGGGATGCTTTGATTGATAAATCGGACAACCCTTTTCCAGATATTGATTTTGAATCATCAGTTTATAATGAAATTACAGAATCATTAGATATTACTTTTGCTGAAGCATTTAATGAGGTTTCCGGCAATTTTGTTTATTGTGCCGATGAAAGTGACTTTATCCTAAACTTTGATCAAATAGCTATTAATCGTAAGTGGAACAATATCTTTTGCATAGATACTGATTTACTCGCTATATTAAAAAACTCAAAACTTTCTGTTTCCTCTGCTGAAAAAGATTTTTTACAACAGATAGTAGGTATTACCAAATGCGAATTCTTAATAGCTCGCTTGGGTAGTATTATGGTTTCTTCAAAACAAATGTCGGGGCGACGAATGAATGTTTATCCTGAAGTTCATGTGATTATTGCTTATGCATCTCAATTAGTTGAAGATTTAAAGCATGCATTAAAACTTATCAGAAATAAATATGATACCATGCCTTCGATGATATCAATGATTACCGGACCAAGCAGAACAGCAGATATAGAAAAAACATTGGTAATGGGAGCTCATGGTCCTAAAGAAATTTATGTGTTTTTGATTGATGATAGCATCTGATTAAATGGAAGATAAATTGGCTTTAATCTATACTTCTCATCAATTATATGAAATAGAATTGATAAGAGGCATGCTTTTGGAAAATGATATTGAATCTTTTATTGTTAACAAACAAGACTCTTCCTATTTAATTGGTGATATAGAATTATATGTTTCCATTGATGCTATTATGAAAGCGAAACAACTCATCTTAAAATTTGATCAAAGTGAGTAATCTTATAACAAGAACCATAACAGGAGCTATATTTGTAATTTTAGTTGTAGGTTCTATTCTTCTTAATCATTATTTGTTTTCGATTGTATTTTTTGTTTTTACAATGTTGGGTGTAGCCGAATTTTATACTATCGTTGGAAAAGAACAATTTAAACCTCAACGCAATGTTGGAATAATTATATCAGCTATTGTATATATTTTTGCGGCTTATATTTCTATTTATAATCACACAATTTCATTGCTGTTATTTCTGATTCCTTTGCTGTTTATTCCTTTTATAATAGAGCTTTTCAGAAATAAAACCTTTCCGATTGCAAATTTATCGGCTACTTTATTAGGGATAATTTATGTTGCTATTCCTCTTTCGTTGCTTAATTTCATTCCAAACTTATCTTTTGAAGCTGGTGTTTACAATAAAGGTATTTTATTGGGACTTTTTATATTGATATGGACAAATGATACTTTTGCTTACTTAGTGGGTGTTAAATTTGGAAAAAACAGATTGTTTGAAAGAATTTCTCCTAAAAAATCATGGGAAGGTAGTATTGGAGGTTTGGTTTTTAGCATGATAGCTGCTTATTTTTTATCTGTATTCTATAAGGAACTAAGTTGTTCGGAATGGATAGGAATGGCAATTATAATTGTTGTTTTTGGTACATTGGGCGATTTAACCGAATCCATGTTTAAAAGAAGTTTAAATATAAAAGATTCAGGTAATATTTTACCGGGGCATGGAGGCATTTTAGACAGATTAGATGCTTTGTTTATTTCTGTTCCTTTTGTGTTCTTTTATTTGATATTAATAGATTTATTAAAAATATAATATACAATCATTGTAGTATGAAAATTCATAAAGAAGGTTATAAAATATTAGTAATTTCTTTTGCACTTTTTTTAGCAATACTTAGTTTCGAAAAAGCTTTTATTAGAGATTATTCTTGCATCTTTTATTTAACTGCAAGTATTTTATCTATTTTATATATATTGATAATTAGATTTTTCAGGGTTCCATTATTTGCCATTGAAGTGAATGAAAACAATATTCTTTGCCCTGCTAACGGAGAAGTAGTTGTGATAGAAGAAGTGGAAGAAACCGAATATTTTAAAGATAAGCGTTTGCAAGTATCGGTGTTTATGTCGCCTAATGATGTGCATGTAAACAGATATTCAATGAGTGGTATCGTTAAATTCAGCAAATACCATCCGGGAAAATTTTTGGTAGCTTGGCATCCAAAATCTTCTACCGAAAACGAAAGAACCACCATCGTAGTTGAAAACGAAAAGGGAATTAGTATTTTAACCCGTCAAATAGCTGGTTTTGTTGCTCGCAGAATCGTTTGCTTCTCCCAAGTAGGGGACATTGCTCAGCAAGGAGATGAATTGGGTTTTATTAAATTCGGTTCCAGGGTAGATTTGTTCTTACCTTTAGATGTTAAGGTAAAGGTAAATATCAATCAAAAGGTTATTGGTGGTAAAACAGTAATAGCAAGTTTTTAAATAATAATAAGTCGTGTTTTCTCTTCTAATGATTTTTAAAATAAAAGAATTCTCCTGCATAAGTATAAGAGCTTTAGCTAAACAAAAAAGACCAAGTCCATTTGATTTCCGAACTTAGCCTGTTTAAATTTTAGTTATTAATCCGTCCAACTTTTTGGGGCAGATTATATTTTATGAAGGGTTTTGAAACTTAATAGTTAGGATATGTTTATGTTATCTAAGAACTATAGTTCGTGTTTTTTACTTTCTTTTTTAGCTTTTTTTTCAAGTCTTTTTTCCTTTAAACTTTTTTCAGACTTTTTCTTTTCTTCTTTTTGTGCAGATTTTTCTTTTGACATAGCATTTATTTATTAAGGTTATTGCAAAGTTAGTTTATTTTTGATGAAAGTGCTTTGTTTTAGTTTTTTTATTTCTTACAAATATCTTTTTAAATCGTTTAAATACTATTAATAGCAAACTTAGTAATAATAGTATGAGCAAAAATATAGTTGTAAATATTTCAAATTAATTTTATGATAATTCACTAAATAATTATTCTAACCTTAATATCAGAAATTTATCAGTTATAATTGTAAAAAAAATGGAAGAATAGCCTGTATTTGGTTTAAAAACATAGCTATATTTTGAAAGACAGTGCTATTGAAAGTATAATATAAACAACTAAAATAGATGTTATGAACAAAATCTTAATAATAATGCTCATAACACTAAAAACAGGAAAATCAATTATCTCGAAATCAAAGATTGCCAGCCTTATTAATTTAAAATAAACCTTTAAGAACTAACAATATATCTGAATATTAGATATAATATTGATAATAATTGGAGATATAAATAACACAAAATTCTATTTCTAATCTTAAAAATTGTATTTTTGCTTTATTAATAAATCAACTATTTCTAAATGTAAATTAGATGAATAAAAAAAACATAGCATTGTTAGCAGGTGGTAATTCTGGTGAAGCCGAAATATCTTATAAAAGTGCAATTATCATTGAACAAAATATTGATGAGTCACTTTACAATGTTTACAAAATTAGTCTTCATCATACAGATTGGTATTATACAGACGCTGAAGGCAAACATTATCCTATAGATAAAAATGACTTTAGCCTAACAATCAACAAAACTAAAATAAAATTTCATTGTGTCTTTATTGCCATTCATGGTACACCAGGTGAAGATGGTATGTTACAAGGCTATTTCGAATTAATAGATATTCCTTACACTACATGCGACCACACTACTTCAGCCATTACTTTCAATAAAAGCTATTGCAATAAAATAGTTCAAGCAGCAGGAATTAATATTGCTAATTCTATACATTTGTTTCAAAATCAGCCTTACACTATTCAGCACATCCTCGACGAAATTACATTGCCTTGTTTTGTAAAACCAAACAATGGCGGATCTAGTATAGGTATGTCAAAGGTTAATCATAGTAAGGATTTGGAAATAGCTATTCAAAAAGCCTTTCATGAAGATAATCAGGTATTGATAGAAGAATTTATTGAAGGTAAAGAATTAACATGTGGTATGATAAATGCTAATGGGAGTTTACTTGTATTTCCTATTACACAGATTATTCCAGAAAACGAATACTTTGATTATGAAGCCAAATACAAAGGAAAATCTAAAGAAGTTACTCCTGCCGAAATAGATGAGACTATTGCAAATAAGGTGAAATCAACTGCAGCATATCTTTATAATAAACTTAATTGTAAAGGTATTGTACGTTTCGATTTTATTTTAAAAAATAATACTGATGATTTGTATTTTTTGGAAGTTAATACCGTTCCTGGTCAATCTGCAGAAAGCATTGTTCCTCAACAAATACGTGCCATGGGACTTACCATAAAAGAAATTTATACTATGCTTATTGAAGAAAGTATGAAGCGCTAATCTGATAACGAATAAACAATTTGCTATTCTCAAATCTTAATAAAAAAGAGCTGTCAACTCACTAATTCAAGTTGACAGCTCTTTTTTTATTAAATAATTCTAATATTAAAATGGCCAGAAATTATTATCGTACCAAATCTCTTCTTTTAAATCAGTATTTAATTTATGTAACAAAAGGTTATGACCAGTTTCCCAATCTGCTAACATTTTATATAATTCTTTTTCGTTAACATCAGTTGCAGCTTCAGCTCTTTCTGAATAAATTTTAACGGCTCTGGTTTCAAAATCCATAGCGGCAGAAATAGCAGCAGCTTCAAAACTTGCAGCAGAAATTTGTTTTTTGATATCTTCTGTAAGTATTTTCAATGCAACCTCGTCGTGAGATGCATCTTGAGCTGTTTCATTTTTCAAAAACTCATTGGTTTTTGTATAATGAGCAAACTGGCGTGAAAGAAATTTGATGTGCTCGTCTTCTTCCTCAGCCATCATAGTAAATATTTCTTTTGCAGCTGTACTATCAGATTTTTCTGCCACACTTGTATAAAAAGCTTTTCCTCTTCTTTCAAGCAAAATAGCTTCTTTTAAAATGTCGATTGCGGTTTTGTTTTCCATTATATTTTATATTATTTGAATATTGTATTTGAAAGCTGCAAAAATATGACTTTTATTAGTTTTAGAACAAAAAATCATCAAAAAAGTTTTGATGCAATTCTTTTTTCTTAATTTTGTATTTTCCAATAAAATATACTCAAAATATGATTGAACAGCACTTAACAATACTTTTCGAAAATTGGGCTGGCGAAAAACTAAAAAATATTAACATACTACCTGCTTCCGGATCTTATCGTAAGTATTACAGAATATATAGTGAGTCTAAAAGCTGTTTAGGCGTTTATAATCAAGATAAGAAAGAGAATGAAGCATTTATTGCTTTTACACATCATTTTTTGTTATATTCTTTGCAAGTGCCTCATATTTATGCCAAAAACATAGATGAAAGTATTTATTTGGTAGAAGATTTTGGAGATGAAACTTTGTTTATTATATTACAAAAACTACGTTCCGAAGGTTTTAATCAAGAAGAAATAATTTCTATCTACCAAAAAGTAATCAAAGAATTGCCAAAATTTCAAGTTCTTTCATCAAAAGATATGGATTTTAATTATTGTTATCCTCGTCCAGAGTTTGACAAGCAGTCTATGTTATGGGATTTGAATTATTTTAAATATTATTTTTTAAAATTAGCTCAAATACCTTTTGATGAACAAAACTTAGAGGAAGATTTTCATGTGTTCACAGATTTTTTGCTCGAAACAGATTGTAATTATTTTTTGTACAGAGATTTTCAGTCAAGAAATATTATGATGCATAACGATGAACCGTATTTTATCGATTATCAGGGTGGAAGGAAAGGTGCTTTACAATATGATATTGCATCTCTTTTATATGATGCCAAAGCCGATTTAAGCAACGAAACCAGGGTAATATTGCTTGAATATTATCTCGATGAATTACAAAAATATATTACTATTGATAGACAAAAATTCTTAGCCTATTATTATGGTTATGTAATTATTAGAATATTGCAAGCCATGGGAGCTTATGGCTTTCGTGGATTTTACGAAAACAAACCTGTTTTCTTACAAAGCATTCCTTATGCAATTAATAATTTAAAATGGATATTGGAAAATATTAAATTGCCTATTCGTATTCCAACTTTATTAAATGTATTATCAAAGCTCCCTGAAGCTAATAGAATTAAGAAAATAGTAAATTCACAAAAGTTGATCATAACAATAAATAGTTTTTCGTATAAAAAACAAATTCCAATTGATACTTCAGGAAATGGGGGAGGCTTTGTATTTGATTGCAGAGCATTACCCAATCCGGGTAGATTAGAGTTATTTAAAACTCTTACAGGAAAAGATCAGTTGGTTATTGATTATTTAGAACAAGAAGCTAGCGTGAAACTGTTTGTTGACGACGTGTTTAATATTATTAATATTTCAATTGATAATTATATTGAACGTGGGTTTTGCAATTTAATGATTAATTTTGGCTGTACAGGCGGGCAGCATCGTTCTGTGTATTGTGCTGAGAAAATTGCTGAAAGAATCAAGCAGAAATATAATTTGAATTGTGTGCTTCGTCATATAGAGCAAGATTAGTTTTGGAATTTTATCTCCATATACGATTTGAAAAAACTACAGCATTTGAAAAAATAAGTAAATTTGCACTAATTAAAAAATAATTGAATGGCTATTACTCTTAATCCTACCGAAAGTTATATAGATTCGTCTTTAAACGAGCAAAGTTTTAGTTCGATAAGTTTATCGCTTCAATTATCTTTGAATGATGTTTCGTTCACTATAATAGATAATAATCAAGGTAATTATCTGGCTATTGTTGCTTATAATTTTCCTGAAAAGTCTTCAGTTTCAGGTTTAGTAGATTTTTTAACTCAGTTATTCTTATATCAGGATTTATTAAAAAAAGAATTTGCTCAAGTCTTTGTAAGTTATAAAAACAATACGGCTACATTAATTCCTACAGAATTATTTGATGAGAATCAATTATCTACTTATCTTAAATTTACTACTGAAGATGTGCCAGATGCAAATATTGTTTCTGATTTTATTAAAGAAATTGATGCCTATAATGTTTATTCTATTCCACAAAGTATTGAAAAACTTATAAAAATGAATTTTGTTGATGCTAAATTCATTCACAATTCAACAGCTTTTATACAAGGCGTTTTTAATAATAAATTTGTAGTTGGAAATGCAGATAAGGTTTTTGTAAATATTAATAATAATGAATTAGAAGTAATTATTGTTAAAGGCAGTAAGTTTTATCTTTACAATTCATTTCAATTTAAAATGAAGGAAGATTTCTTGTATTATCTTCTGTTTGCTATGAAACAATTTAATTGTGATCCGACGAGTACAGAGATTATTGTGATGGGTAAAATAGCAGAACAATCACCTATTCATTCGTTACTTTTAAAATATATTGTTGAAGTAAACTTTGCGAAAAATACTTTTGAATCTAATCTTACTACCTTGCTAAACGAAATACCTGAACATTATTATTTCACACTTCTAAATCTAAGTAAATGCGAATAGTTAGTGGTTATTTAAGAGGAAGAAAGTTTCATCCAACATTAAATCTTCCGGTTCGTCCCACGACAGATATTGCTAAGGAAAGTTTGTTTAATATTTTAAATAATCATTTAGATTTTGAAAATATTAAAGCTCTTGATTTATTTGCAGGGACTGGAAATATATCATTAGAATTAATTTCGAGAGGTTGTATCTCTGTTACTTCAATTGATAGCAATTTTAAATGTACCGATTTTATCAAGAAAACGGCTGAGGCTTTTAAAATAGAGAATATACAGATTATTAAAACCAATGTTTTTAATTTCCTGAAATTTATAAATACACCTTTCGATTTTATTTTTGCTGATCCACCTTATGATATGCAAGGAATACCAACTATTCCCGATATTATTTTTGAAAAGAACCTGCTTACAACTGATGGCTTTTTGGTTATAGAGCATTCACGTGAAATTAATTTCGAAAGTCATCCGCATTTCTACGAGCATCGTTTGTATGGCAAGGTAAACTTTAGTTTTTTTAAATGATGCAACATAATTCAACTTATTGGATTCAAAAGCTCGGCTTGCTAAAACATCCCGAAGGCGGCTATTATAAAGAAGTTTATCGTTCCGACGAAACAATTCCACAGGCTTCGCTTCCCATTCGTTTTAAAGGAGATCGGTGTTTTTCAACTTCTATTTATTTTTTGTTAGAGAGTGAAAACTTCTCTGCTTTTCATCGAATTCAATCGGAAGAAATCTGGCATTTTTACAAAGGGACATCTCTTACCTTATACGTTATTACTGATGATGGATGTCTTACGCTTATGCAATTGGGCGATAATATTGATGATAACGAATTTCTACAGATTGTTATCCCCCGCAACGCATGGTTTGCTGCTAAGGTAAATGCTAAGAACTCATACACATTGGTAGGTTGTACGGTTGCTCCGGGATTCGATTTTACTGATTTTGAACTGGCAGATTGTAAAAAACTATGTGATAGATTTTCGCAACACGAGGCACTTATCAAGAGCCTTACCCTTACTCATTAGTGCGTAAAATCAATAATATATATAATTCAAAAAAAGACAAAGGAAAGCCAGCTGTGCATGGGCGGATTTTTGGAGGTTGAGTATATATAAACGATTTAGTAGTTGTTATAAATACAGAAATAATGGATTTCAAATTTGAGGATTATAAAATTCAAATTGTTGACTCTGGCAATTTTCCGGGAAAATTTGTTGCGTCTATTGAAGAACTTTATAATGTTGTTTGTATAATAGATAATAAAACAGAAGTTTCGGATAAACTGCGACCATTGTTTGATAAAGAAATTCTTCGACTAAAAGACGAAAAGCAAATAATTCCTCAACCTGATAGCGGAAAAGCAAAAATTACTTTTGCATCTAATGGAAAAATTGATTCTTTACGACCATTCATAGACGAGTTTTGGGATAAAATACTTGGGACTTCATATTCGTCATCGTTCGTATCTGATGATAGTTATTTTCAAAGTTGGGAACATTATTTAGACAATGGAAAAGATGAACTAATAAAAAAAATCAAACATACTTATTCCATTGATATCACTTCGATTTACGACAGACCAATTTGCGAAATATTGACAATGATAAAAACAAAAAAAATCATTTTGGGGTAGATTTAATAGTCTGCTGAGAAAAAATAACAATAGCTAATCAAGTGAACTTGCCTTGTGAGTAATTAGCTATAATATGAGAGTGCTTTGGCTTCGCCCTACAAACCATCAATGTAGATGCTATGTGAAAAACATAAATAGATAATTATATTTGCAGGGGAAAATTAACCAAAAGGAAAAGACAGCTGTGCATGGGTGGATTTTTGGAGATTAATATAAATATATAAAACGCCTTATGTGTAATACAAGACAACTAACGATGAATCTTGATAGAATACAACCTAGACCAAAGACCGGACAAGAACAATTAATCTATAACGAAAAACCATTAGGGTTTTCAGTATTAGATTTTTGGCGATGGAGTACTTCTGATATTCTTGCCAACACAATTCGCGGAGGATTTGCAGAATTTATTGTGGCAACTGCCACGAATATTGACTTAACAGTTTTGCGTGATGAATGGAGTGCTTATGACCTTAAGACACCCGAAGGAATAAAACTTGAAATAAAATCTTCTGCTTTTATACAATCATGGTTTCAGCGGACACTTTCTGCCATTTCCTTTAGCACCAAACCTGCATTGTATTGGGATAGTTTTACAAATAAACAAGCAGATATCAAACAAAGACACGCTGATGTTTATGTATTTTGTTTACTTCATCATACCGAAAAACTGACAATTGACCCATTAAATATAAATCATTGGGAGTTTTACGTTTTGGCGACACAACAACTAAATGAATATAAAAGAAGTCAACACTCGATAACATTAAAATCGTTAAGAGGTTTGATATCAGTTGTTCCCTACGACAAATTAAAGGAAACTATAATTGACAGACACAAATTGAATAAAAAACAATAATGCACATGTATGGCGGGTGTTAAAATAATGTTGATTGACGTCCATCAAATTGTTAGAGAAGGGATAAAAAGATTGGCTAATAGTTAAAATAATACAGATATTTAATTTTAGTTCGATGCATAATACCTGCAAAATTCCTTTAATCCACATTCATTGCATTTGGGTTTGCGGGCAACACAAACATAACGTCCATGCAAAATAAGCCAATGATGGGCAATAGGAATTTTATCTTCGGGAATATATTTTACCAGTTGTTTTTCTGTTTCCAATGGGTTTTTAGAATTAGTGGTTAATCCAATTCTTTCGGAAACTCTGAAAACGTGAGTATCAACAGCCATTGCCGGTTTATTGAAAACTACAGAAGCTATCACATTGGCTGTTTTACGTCCCACACCAGGTAATTTTTGCAATTCATCTACATCACTTGGCATCTTTCCATCAAACATTTCTAATAATCCTTTTGCCATACCTGATAAGTTTTTGGCTTTATTATTCGGATAGGAGCAGGATTTAATTAGTTCATATATT
Organism: Bacteroidota bacterium; assembly: GCA_013377005.1. Lineage (GTDB taxonomy): Bacteria > Bacteroidota > Bacteroidia > Bacteroidales > JACABE01 > JACABE01. The sequence goes on along the minus strand of JACABE010000026.1, from coordinate 13,789 downwards.
TCTTCATGAGTTGCTAAAGAGAGCGAATGACAATCCGGAAATTTTTTGAAGAAAGGTGGGGTGATAATATTTACCCTTTTGTCAGTACATTGAGCTGAAAGAATTACTGCTACCAATAATTGGAAAGGGTCTTTGTAATGAAGTTCTGTTTCGGCAACAGGTTGATTTTTGCTAAAATACTCAATTAGCAATTGAAATCTTTTTTCAGTATTAAGCATAAGATAAAAATAAAAGTTCTGCTAAAGAATCTTGTCATTAGCAGAACTTTGTTTGATTAATTTGAAATTAAACCAAAAGTACCAATGGATTGTAATTTAATTATATTCAAAGATTTTGAATAGTTAATTAAATTTTGAATAATGTGTTTTCCTGGTAAAAAATTATCTTCTTCAATATTTTTAACTGATTTCATTGGAAAAGATTTTTCGGTATTAAATAAATTATCAGGATTCAAGGTGTAGCTTTTTTTCATAGGCTTATGTAAATATTTTAAACATTATACAAAGCTAACGAAAAAAAAATAGGAATATTGTAATAAATTTAAAAATTATGCAGAAAGTTGTATTGATTTTTCTTTTGCTATTTTTCGCATGTTTATGAGAGCATATCTCATACGACCTAATGCTGTATTTATACTTACATTGGTTTGTTCTGCAATATCTTTAAAACTCATATCTGCATAATGACGAAGAATAATTACTTCTTTTTGTTCGTCAGGCAACAATTCGAGTAAAGATTTTACATCTGAATGAATTTGTTCAGTAATCATCTTTTCTTCTGTAGATTCATCAAATATTTTTATGGTGTCAAAAATATCATAGTCATCTCTGTTTGGGATGATAGGGATTTTTTTTACTCTTCTGAAATGGTCAATGGTAAGATTGTGAGCAATACGTATTGCCCATTGGATAAATTTTCCTTCTTCTTTATAGCTGCCTGTTCGTATTGTATTAATTACTTTAATAAAGGTATCCTGAAAAATATCTTCAGCAATAGCTTTATCTTTAACAATTAATAAAATATACGAGAAAATTTTCTTTTGATGACGGAAAATTAAACATTCAAGCATTTGGTGATTTCCATTTAAATACTTAGCAATAAGCTCATTGTCGGTTAAAACATTAGCTTCCATGCGAACCTCCTTTTGTTAAGTGAAAAAAGAGTAAATATTTATCCGATAAAAATCCTCCTGTATTTTAAGTAAATATGAATGTTTTTGAATATTAGCTTGCAAAGATAATGTTTTATTTTACAAAACATATTTTATTTTGAATTATTTTCATAAAATTTCAAATATAATTTATTATACATCATAGCATTTCATATTTTTAGTACTTTTGAAGACTAAATTTACTGATAAAATGCAAGTTGAAAACATTGATAAACAAAATACTAAAGATTTTATTTTAATTAAAGGAGCAAGAGTTCACAATTTAAAAAACATTGATGTTGTTTTACCTCGAAATAAAGTAATTGTAATTACAGGTTTGTCTGGTTCTGGGAAATCTTCTTTAGCTTTTGATACTTTATATGCTGAAGGTCAACGTCGTTATGTGGAAAGTTTGAGTGCTTATGCTCGTCAGTTTTTAGGTAGAATGTCGAAACCTGAAGTTGATTATATCAATGGTATTTCGCCTGCAATTGCAATTGAACAAAAAGTTAACAATCGCAATCCTCGCTCCACAGTTGGAACTTCTACAGAAATTTATGAATATCTGAAATTACTTTTTGCTCGCATTGGAAAAACAATTTCACCTCTATCAGCTAAAGAAGTTAAACGAGATAGTATAACTGATGTTGTTGATTACTTATTATTGCAACCAGAGCATACTAAAGTAATTATTTCTGCACCTTTGTTGGTTAAATTAGGTCGTAGTCTTGAAGAGCAGTTGCAAATAATTATTCAGCAAGGATTCTCGAGGTTGATAATAAAAGATGAAATTATAAAGATTGAGGATTATCTTCAAAAACTTCCTAAAAAAACTAAAGATATTTTCCTGTTAATTGATAGACTTGTTATTAAAAGTGATGATGAAGATTTAAGTTCAAGAATTGCAGATTCTGTTCAAACGGCTTTTTTTGAGGGAGAAGGAGAGTGTAAAATTGAATGTTTTTATGAAGATAATTCAAAGAAATCATCTTTTTCAAATCGTTTTGAATTAGATGGTATTACTTTTGAAGAACCCAGTGTTAATTTATTTAGTTTTAATAATCCTTATGGGGCTTGTAAAACTTGTGAAGGTTTTGGCTCTGTAATTGGCATTGATGAAGATCTTGTAGTTCCGAATAAAGCTTTATCAATATATGAAGATGCAGTTGCTTGCTGGAAAGGCGAAAAAATGAGCGAATGGAAAGATATATTGATAAAAACTGCTTATAAATTTGATTTTCCAATTCATAAGGCTTATTATGATTTATCTGAGCAACAAAAAGAACTGCTTTGGAATGGAAATGAGTTTTTTGGTGGAATTAATGATTTTTTTAAATATGTTGAAGAGCAAACTTATAAAATTCAATATCGTGTGATGCTTTCCCGCTATCGCGGCAAAACAGTTTGTCCTGATTGTAAAGGTACCCGATTACGTAAAGATGCTGCTTATGTGAAAGTTACGGATAAATCTATTACTGATATTGTTTTAATGCCGGTTAGCGATGCTCTTGTGTTTTTTAAAAATATTAAGCTTACAGATTATCAATATAAAGTAGCTAAAAGATTGTTGACGGAAATTACCAATCGTTTGCAGGTTATTGAAGATGTTGGTTTGGGTTATCTTACGCTTAATCGATTGTCAGCTACCTTATCGGGTGGAGAATCTCAACGAATCAATTTGGCTACATCTTTAGGTAGTTCGTTGGTAGGTTCGATGTATATTTTAGACGAACCAAGTATTGGCTTACATCCACGAGATACTCTTCGTTTGATAAAAGTACTTTCACAACTTAGAGCTTTAGGAAATACTGTTATTATTGTAGAGCACGATGAAGAAATTATGAAGTCGGCTGATTATTTGATTGATATTGGTCCTTTAGCCGGAATACATGGAGGCGAAGTGGTTTTTGAAGGTAATTTTGAGGCTTTATTAAAGGATAAAAAAAGTCTGACGGCTCAATATCTGAATGGAGTTAAAAAGATAGAAATTCCAGATAAAAGAAGAAAATGGAAAGATTTTATTTTTATAAAAGGAGCCAGAGAAAATAACCTGAAAACAATTAATGTAAAATTTCCATTGAATGTAATGACTGTTGTGTCGGGTGTGAGTGGCTCGGGGAAATCTTCTTTAATTAAATCGGTATTGTATCCGGCATTAAAGAAATTATATGGCGGTTATGGTGAAAAAACAGGTAAATTTGATAAGATTGAAGGTGATTATAATAAGATTGTAGATGTAGAATTTGTAGATCAAAATCCTATAGGGAAATCGTCGCGTTCAAATCCGGCTACTTATGTTAAAGCTTACGACGAAATCAGAACATTGTATGCCGAACAACAATTGGCAAAGAATCGAGGTTATAAACCTGGTTATTTTTCTTTTAATATAGAAGGTGGACGTTGCGAAGAATGCGAGGGCGATGGTTTTGTGAAAATTGAGATGCAGTTTATGGCAGATGTTTCTTTGATTTGCGAAAGTTGTGGAGGAAAAAGGTTTAAGGAAGAAGTACTGGATGTTAAGTTTAAAGATAAAAGTATAACAGATATTCTCAATATGACTGTAAGCCAATCATTGGAGTTCTTTGGCGAAAATCAAAAGACATCTTCTCTTGAAAATAAGATTGTACAAAAACTACAACCTTTGGCTGATGTGGGTTTGGGTTATATTAAATTAGGACAAAGTTCGAGTTCTTTGAGTGGTGGTGAAGCTCAACGTATTAAATTGGCTTCGTTTTTATCGAAAGGTTTTTCAGACAAGCCTACATTGTTTATATTCGATGAACCTACTACTGGACTTCATTTTCATGATATTAATAAACTAAAATCGGCTTTTGATGCTTTAATAGCGAATGGACATACAGTAATTGTAATTGAACATAATATGGACATAATTAAATGTGCCGATTGGGTTATTGATTTAGGTCCTGATGGTGGAAATAAAGGTGGCGAAATTGTTTTTGAAGGACTTCCTGAAGATATTGTAAATTGTAAACGTTCTCACACTGCCAAATTTTTGATGGATAAATTGTAATTTCTAAATGCTTAATTGTATTTTAGTTTATTTTATGAAAATGAGAAACTTTACAAAGTATTTAAATTATTCATGCTTTGTAAAAGTTGAAATTGGTCCAAAATGAAAGAGGTCGTGGAATAAAGAATTTGAAATTTATTCACATAAATTCTAATTAAATTTTCAAAAAAAATTATCCTCGCTTTTATGTAATATCTGATATGAGTTTTAAACTTTAATATAATATTGGTTTTTAATGGACGAAACATTGTGGTATGCCCGTACAGCCTTATTATTGGGCAATAATAATATTGAAATATTACAAAACTCTCATGTGCTGATTGTTGGCTTAGGTGGAGTGGGGGCTTATACTGCTGAACAGCTTTGCAGGGCAGGCATAGGAAAAATGACGATTGTTGATGGTGACACTATCCATGCCAGCAATCGTAACCGACAACTGGGTGCGTTGCTTAGCAATGAGGGCTGTTTAAAAGCTGAAGTAATGGCAAGTCGCCTGAGAGATATTAATCCGCTTATACAACTAGAAGTAATAGCCGAATATATCAAAGATCAGCGTTTGGTTGGTATTGTGGAAGCTGCTTCTTATGATTATGTGGTGGATGCTATCGACACTCTTTCTCCAAAGATTTTTTTAATTTATCATTCAGTTAAGGCTGGATTACGATTGGTAAGTTCTATGGGTTCTGGAGGAAAGACCGATCCATCAAAAGTGCATATTGCCGATATTTCACAAACACATATATGCCCTCTGGCTGATATTTTGCGAAAACGAATACATAAACTGGGTGTTTACACGGGCTTTAAAACTGTTTTTTCCACTGAACATATTCCAAAACATGTTATGCTTGCTAACGATAGCGAGCCTAATAAAAAAACAACTGTGGGAACCATTTCATATATGCCACCTATATTTGGTTGTTTAATGGCATCGGTAGTTATACGCGAATTGTTAGGAGAAACTATTGAAAGCGATTTTCATGTACCACATAGTGTAAGGCGGAAAATAAGACAGAAAGAATAGTTCAAAGTGAATTTTTTATTATTTAAATTCTTATCAGAATCAGCTTTAATAACTGATTTGGGTAGGGAGGTGGAAATAATATTGGTGTAATGATAGGGTCTTTTCTTAAAATAGATTTTTCATTAGGCTTTAATTCTTTTTATTTATTAAAAAGCCTAATAGTTTGATTACTATCGGGCTGGTTGTTTTTATTTAGTGATAATTTACAATATAAAATCAGTTGTCAGAAAATTGGATTTATCTTCCTTAATGATTTCTCTGATAATATCTTTGTTGATTTCTGTTTCTTTGGCTGCTACCAGTGTTCTGATTGAGAAAACTCTTAATGCATCAGATATAGAAAGTGTTCCTTCGGCAGAATCCTTTCTTCCTGTAAACGGGAAGTTATCTGGTCCACGCTGACATTGCGAATTTACATTCACCCTGCATACTTGATTGATTAAAGTGTCTATCAACTCAGCAATCTGGTCGGCATCTTTGCCAAATATACTTGCCTGTTGTCCATAGTCTGATTCTATTACATAATTCAAAGGCTCATCAATGCTTTTATAACTTACTACCGGAATTACCGGACCAAATTGTTCTTCATGGTAAATCCTCATCTTGCTATTTACATTATACAATATAGCAGGCGAGAAACAGGATTTCTCTGATTGAGCTCCCGATGGATTTATAAGCTTTGCACCCTGTTGTTGAGCATCTTCTATTAAACCGTTTAGATACTCAATTTTATTAGCTTCGGGTAGAGGAGTAATATTTACATCAGCATCCCATGGCATTCCTATTTTTAATTTTTCCACTTCATTGCTGAGTTTTTCAAGAAAAGTATTTATAATTTTCTCATCAACAAATAGTATTTTCAATGCAGTACACCTTTGTCCGTTAAAAGATAAAGCACCAGTAATACATTCTTTCACGGTTTCATCTATATCGGTATCATATAATACTATGGCCGGATTCTTGGCTTCCAGACCCAATATACATTTTAAGCGATGGGGCTTGGGATGTTGCTTTCGCAAAATATCGGCAACCTTGCTAGAACCAATAAATGCCAGCACATTTATCTTACCCGACTCCATCAGAGGTGTAAGTATCTTTTGACCGCTACCATAAACTGTATTTACTACTCCTTTCGGAAATGCTTCTTTAAAAGCTTTCAATAGTGGGAAATGCAGCAATACTCCAAATCGGGGGGGCTTAAAGATAATTGTATTACCCATTATAAGAGCAGGAATCAGTGTGGTGAAAGTTTCGTTTAAAGGATAATTATAAGGCCCCATACACAAAACTACGCCGAGAGGCGCTCTTCTGATCTGGGCAATTATACCTTGCGAAATACTCAGTCTCGACGAATCGCGGTCTAAGCTTTTTAAAGATTCAACGGTGTCATTAATATAATCTACTGTTCTGTCAAATTCTTTTTCAGAATCTTTAAAGCTTTTGCCAATTTCCCACATCAAAAGTTTAATCACCAGCTCTCTTTGTTCTTTCATCAGTACTACAAATTTCCTGATGCAGTTGATTCTTTGCTCAACTGTCATCGCAGGCCATTCGCCTTTGCCGTTATCGAAAGCTTTGCAAGCAGCATCCATCGCAAATATAGCTTCTTCTTTACCCATCAGTGGATAACTGCCAATATAATTGTTATAGGATTCGCCTTCTTTTACAAATATCGGCGAATATACCTCATGAAATTCGCCTTTCCATTCACGGATTTCACCATCTGCCAGATATTCCGACTGTATTATCGGAAAAGGCAGATTAAATTGTTCGGGAATATTATTTCTATCGGGGAATAAGTTATCTGAAGTTTCCATTTTTTGTTTATTTGTTATGCAAAATTACTATATAATTACTGATATCAGTTAAGATTTTTTTCTTAGTAAATCACATCTTCAAATAAATAATAGGCAAGCGGAATTGTGAATTGCTAACATAGTTTAAACCCTTTATGGAAGCAGAATTCAACAGAAATTGTAAATAAATCTTATCAGGTTTCCAAAATCTGAAAGAATTTTATATTTGAAAAGAAGTATATTTGCAATATAAATCATAGTAGATTTAAAAATGTTAACAGCAATAAGAAAATCTGATAAAAATAAAGTCTTTGGCAGTCAAATCGATAAAGATATAGAAGCTGAATATTATTGTGAATATTGTGGAAAAATAGTAATTCATCATAACCCTGAATCAGCTGTTAGAATAGGTCATTTTAAACATAAATCTAATGAATCTTTATGCCCTAATATAACAGGAGAAACGGAAATACATTATAAAACTAAATATGATATTTTTAACTATATTAAAAAAGGTTGGAGTGTAAATTTAAAAATATTAGAATTAGAAAAATGGATTTGCAATAATTCTGTAAGACCTGATATTTATATAGAAACACCCAAAGGAAATAGGATAGCAATTGAAGTTCAGGCAACTATATTAACAGTTTCTGAAATTAAGAGAAGGACTGAAATCTATTTCAATAATGATATATATGTACTTTGGATTTTACCATTTGAACATGGAAGAATATATGAAAAAGTTCCAATACAAAATGATTATTCTAAAAATGGGTATGAATTTGTATGGGAGTATCGGGAAAAAGTTAAGTTAAAAGAAATGGAAATTTTTCTTTATTGGGCTTATTTAAAAAAACTCCTCTTTTGGGATATAGAACATCAAGATAGTGATTCATTTATTTGTGTTAGTTTTTCAGAGTATAAGGGTAATAGTGCTGAATTTATTAAAGATGGAATAGATAAATATTATTCAGCTAAAACTGCTAAAACAATAAAATCAACAATTCTAGTCAAAAAAAACATAAAGTTTAATCAATTAAGTATCAGGAAAATTAAAGAATTTAATGCTCCTTTCAGAAATTATAATATTCCAAATAGAAGATTATTTACATTTGAAGAAAATAATAAATGATAAAAGATTTTACAAATCAAAACCCCGATAGAAAATTAAACTATCGGGGTTTTTAATATAATTAAGTCTTCCTATTCGCTTACTGAGCGAAGCCGAAGTACTATTTTTTACTTGCTTTAATAGCAGCCTGCGCAGCAGCCAAACGAGCGATAGGTACGCGGAATGGAGAACAACTAACATAGCTTAAGCCATTGCGGAAGCAGAACTCTACAGAAGCAGGGTCACCACCTTGCTCACCGCAAATACCTACTTTAAGGTCAGTGCGAACACCACGTCCTTTGGTTACAGCCATTTCTATCAGTTGACCAACACCATCCTGATCAATAGTCTGGAAAGGATCATTGGCTAAGATTTTGTTATCTAAATAATCTTGCATAAATGAACCGGTATCGTCGCGGCTGAATCCAAAAGTCATTTGGGTTAAGTCGTTAGTACCAAATGAGAAGAACTGAGCAGTTTTAGCCATTTTGTTTGCCAATAAGCAAGCACGTGGAATTTCGATCATGGTACCATATAAATAGTCGATTTTTGCAACACCAAATTTAGCACAAACTTCAGCATATACTCTGTCAACGATAATTTTGGTAAAATCTAATTCACTAACATCGCAGGTTACCGGAACCATGATTTCAGGTTTTGGTGTTTTACCTTCTTTTATTAACTCAACAGTAGCTTCAAATAAAGCACGGATCTGCATTTCGGTAACTTCAGGATAAGTGATACCCAAACGTACACCACGGTGTCCCATCATTGGATTAGATTCGTGTAAAGCTTCGCCACGTTTTGCAATTGCTTCGGCACTGATACCTAATGCAGTTGCCAATTCAGCTTGGTTTTCTGCACCCTGTGGAACAAATTCATGTAAAGGTGGATCTAACAAACGGAAAGTAACCGGTAAGGTATCCATTGCTGCAAGTGTGCCTTTATAATCTCTTTTTACAAATTCAGCAAGTTCATTTAATGCATTGCGACGTTCAGCTTCGCCTTCACTCAAAATCATTTTACGTAATAAGAACAAAGCTTTTTCAGTTCCTTTACCATAGAACATGTGTTCGGTACGGAACAATCCAATACCTTCGGCTCCAAAGCTACGTGCAATAGTTGCATCAGCAGGAGTATCAGCATTGGTTCTTACACCCATGGTACGGAATTTATCAGCCAATCCCATGAATTGTTGGAAACGAGGATTTTCGGTAGCATCCATTAAATCTAATGAACCAACATAAGCGTAACCTTTGGTTCCGTCTAAAGTTAATATATCACCTTCTTTTATCACAACTCCGGTTTCTTTTACGGTAGCTTTTTTAGCATCTACATCTACATGTAATGCACCAGCACCAACGATACAGCATTTTCCCCATCCACGTGCAACCAAAGCTGCATGAGAAGTCATACCACCACGAGCGGTTAAAATACCGTCGGCAGCACGCATACCTTCAACGTCTTCAGGATTGGTTTCTTCGCGAACCAATAATACTTTTTCGCCTTTGCGTTGCCATTCAACTGCATCTTCAGCAGTGAAAACAACTTTACCAACTGCTGCACCAGGACCGGCAGGTAAACCTTTTACGAAAGGTTCAGCGCCTTTTAACATGGCTGGGTTGATGATAGGGTGTAATAATTCGTCTAACTGAGCAGGATCTAGACGTAATACAGCAGTTTTTTCGTCGATACGACCTTCAGCCAGCATATCCATAGCCATATTTAATGCAGCAGTTCCGGTACGTTTACCAACACGGCATTGCAACATGTATAATTTACCTTCCTGAATAGTGAATTCGATGTCGAGCATGTCTTTGTAAGCATCTTCCAGACGATTGCGGATTTCGAATAATTCTTTATATGTATCCGACCAAATTTCCTGCATACTGTGCAGATGTTTGTTCTGTTCGTTTTTAGTATCATCGTTTAATGGACTTGGAGTACGGATTCCCGCAACTACATCTTCACCCTGAGCATTGATTAACCATTCGCCATAGAAGAAATTATCTCCGGTAGCTGGGTTACGGGTAAATGCAACACCAGTTGCAGATGTATCGCCCATATTTCCGAAAACCATAGCTTGTACATTCACAGCTGTACCCCAATCATCAGGAATACCTTCGATACGACGATATGAGATTGCTTTTTTACCATTCCAGCTTTTGAAAACGGCTTTGATACCACCGAATAACTGAGCTTCTGCATCATCAGGAAATTCTTGTCCTAATGATTTTTTAACTGCTTTTTTAAATTCTTCTGCTAAGAATTGTAAATCTTCGGCAGATAAATCTGTATCTGATTTATATCCTTTGCTATGTTTGTAAGCATCCAACATTTCATCCAATAATTTACGGATGCCTTTACCGTCAGCAGGTTCCATACCTTCGGCTTTTTCCATAACTACGTCGGCATACATCATAATCAAACGACGGTATGAATCCCATACGAAACGTGGATTATTGGTTTTTTTCAATAAAGCAGGAATAGTTTTAGAACTTAAACCAATGTTTAAAACGGTATCCATCATACCCGGCATTGAACTGCGGGCACCTGAACGGCAAGATAATAACAATGGATTTTCGGTATCACCATATTTCATACCCATTGCTTCTTCTACTTTTTTCATTGATGACCATACTTCTTCGGTTAAAGAAACAGGTAACTGGCAATTGTTTTCGTAATAAGCGGTACAACATTCTGTAGTAATTGTAAAACCAGCAGGAACAGGTAAACCTAATAAGCACATTTCGGCTAAATTAGCACCTTTTCCACCTAATAAATTTTTCATGTCGGCTTTGCCGTCGGCTTGTTTATTGCCGAAATAATAGACATACTTTTGTTTTTGATCTGTTGACATTGAGTTATCCTCCTTTATATTTATAATTTGTTGAATTTAAGTTGTTTTATTAAATTAAGTTGAATATGCAAATTTAAGTTTTATTATCTAATTTTCAAACAAGCATTGTTAAATTATTATTTTTTTTATAAGTTTCTTTGTAGTGAGTTATTATTTAGTTTTTTATCATTGCTTAAGTTTTTTGATAAATATCAGATTTTTATTTAAAAAACAGTTAAATTTGCAGTTGTTTTAAAGAATTAAAAATTACGTTTTCTTATATTTATTAATGTTTAAACCACTCCAACGATGAAAAAACTTCTGTTATTAATTTCTTTTGTATTTTACACTATTTGTTTAAATGCACAATCGGTTACTTTTAGTTATGACAGTACTGTTTTTATTCCTAATGGTCCTGCTTGTCCTCCGGGTGAATACAGTACAAATTTAGTTGTAAATTACTTTCCTTCAAATGCAGTTGTTTCATCCGCCAGTGATATTATGTCTATATGTATAAACATTGAACATAGTTCTCCAGCTGATTTAGGTATTAAGTTAATTTGCCCTAATGGACAAAATGTAGTTTTAGATCCTAATATGCATTCTGGTTCAAACGTCTTAGGCATACCAAATGATACGGATGGGGTTTCTGCATGTGATCCGTTATCCAATCCACAAGGAATGGGTTGGAATTATTGCTGGTCGGAGATTTACCCAAGTAATAATTTAACTTTAAACCAATTAGGTTTAAGTACAGGGGTTGGTACAGTTATGGTAGGTAATAAACGAACTATAGATTCAACAAATCGGATAGTTCATACAAATTATATTTTACCCGAAAATCCTTTTTCCTTATTAGTTGGTTGCCCGATAAATGGTAGCTGGAATATGCGGATTATGGATGATTTTGGTGCAAACAATGGTTATGTTTTTCACTGGAGTATTGAATTTCCATTTACAATTCCTCCCACACCTGCAATTTCATTAATTGGCGATACATTGTTTTCTGATGCTCCTTTGGGTAATCAGTGGTATAATTTGGCAACGGGCGCTATTGCCGGAGCTACTGCATCTAAATATCATCCCTTGCAAACGGGTGATTATTTCACTAGGGTTAGTTTAAACGGACAAACATCAGATTCTTCAAATGTTATTCATTATATCTTTACAGGAATTGAAACAATTAATGCCAATCGTTTTCATGTAAAAGTAACTCCTAATCCGTTTACTGCCAGCACAAATATTAAATATTATCTATCGGAGCCATCGCAGGTATCTCTGATTATAATGGATATTACAGGAAAAGAAATACAAAAAACTGTTAGTGAAAAACAAGCCAAAGGCGAGCAAAGTATTACGTTTACAGCTAATAGCTATCCATCAGGTTTGTTTTTTTATAAACTTACCATAAACGATAGCATTACTGTTGGCAAACTATTGCTCAACAATTAATCTTATCATAGGCAGTTGCTTTCGACTTTATTTATAGATTTAAAATACGTTTCAAATATTTATATTCAAATCCACCCCAACGATGAAAAAACTTCTTTTATTAATTTCTTTTGTATTTTGCACTATGTGTATAAATGCGCAATCTCTTAGTTTTGGCTTTGACAGCACTATGTTTATTCCTGATGGACCTAATTGTCTTCCTGGTGTTTTAAATGCAAGTGTGATTGTAAATAATTTTCCTGCAAATTCGACTATTTTATCCGCTACTAATATTATGTCTATTTGTGTTAACATTGAACATAGTTATTCAGGTGATTTAGGATTTAAGTTATTTTGTCCTAATGGACAAAGCGTAGTTTTGGATGGAAACTCTCATTCTGGTGGTAATTATTTAGGCATTCCAAATGGAAATGATGGAACTCCTGCATGTGATTCATATACTAATCCACCTGGAATTGGTTGGAATTATTGCTGGTCGGAGATTTCCCCTTATAACTTTACTTTAAACCAATTAAGTGTGGATACAGCAGGGGTTGGAACAACATTGATAGGTACTAAACGTAGAATAGATTCAACAAATCAAATAACCCATACAAATTATTTAAAACCAGAAAATTATTTATCTGCATTAGTTGGTTGTCCGCTGAATGGCATTTGGAGTATGCAAATTACAGATGATTATGCTATGGATAATGGTTATATTTTTGGCTGGAATGTTAAAACTTCATTTCTTTATGTAATTCCACCCACACCTGTTATAACTTTAATTGGTGATACGCTTTTTTCTGATGCTCCTTTGGGTAATCAGTGGTATAATTTGGCTACAGGTGCCATTGCAGGAGCCACGGCAGTTAAATATCTGCCCTTGCAAACGGGTGATTATTTCACAATTGTTAGCATAAATGGACAAACTTCAGATTCGTCAAATATTATTCATTATATCCATACAGGAATTGAAACTACTACTGCAAATCGTTTTCATGTAAAAGTAACTCCTAATCCGTTTACTGCCAGCACAAATATTAAATATTATCTATCGGAGCCATCGCAGGTATCTCTGATTATAATGGATATTACAGGAAAAGAAATACAAAAAACTGTTAGTGAAAAACAAGCCAAAGGCGAGCAAAGTATTACGTTTACAGCTAATAGCTATCCATCAGGTTTGTATTTTTATAAACTTACCATAAACGATACCATTACTGTTGGCAAACTATTGCTCAATAATTAATCTTATCATAGGCTTTTGCATTCGGCGACATTGAGATTTTAAAACATGTAATTCTTATGAAATAAAAAAGCTTATCTTTGAAAAGATAAACGTAATTATTTATATAACCCGTTGTGCATTTAGGAAAAAAGTAAAAAAAGTTGTTCATTGAATTATAA
>JACABE010000025.1 GCA_013377005.1 Bacteroidota bacterium | reverse complement strand
ACTCTTTTAGAAAGACTAATGATACCCCGTCCGCTTGCGGCGGGGAGATTCATTAGAAAAAATTAATTTTCTTTATTGAAATACTTATTAATCAATGCTGATAATGAAGCAGAAGTAAATGGTTTTGACAAGTAATCATTACAACCAGCTGCATTTGCATCTTCTTTATCACCAGATAATGCATAAGCTGTTTGTATTAATATTACTACATCAGTATTGAACGTTCTGATTTTCTTAGTAGCTTCATAACCGTCCATTTCAGGCATTTTTACATCCATTATTATTAAATCAATGTCAGGATTGTTACGGCATGCTTCCAGTGCTTTTATACCTGTTTCAACTTCAATAATTTCTTTACAAAATTTCTTTATTACCATCGAAATAAGCATACGTGAGGTAGTGTCATCATCAGCAATTAATACTTTAAGCTTTTTATACGGACATGCTGTATTTTCTGTAGAAACTGGTTTTTCAGTATCGTTTTTTTCTTTTAGTTCATGTATATATGGTATTGTAAAATAAAAACAGGATCCTTTACCTTCTTCGCTTTCCACCCAGATTTTTCCATTTAACATTTCTACATAGGCTTTAGTAATTGATAGACCAAGACCAGCTCCCTGATAAGCCCGTCTGTCTGAAATATCAGCCTGGATAAATCGTTCAAAAACTGCTTGCTGTCGGTCATTTGGAATGCCAATACCTGTATCTTTTACGAAAAATTTCAGTTGGGTAATTCTACTTTGCTCTTGCAGCGAACTGTCTTTTATTAAATCATATCCAAATTCTATTATTCCTTTATACGTATATTTAATTGCATTTTTAACAAGATTGGTAAGAATTGCATATATTTTTTCACGATCTGTTTGAATGAGGGCTGATTTTGCCGGCAAAGCATTTTTAAAAAAAAGTTGTATGCCTTTTGCTTCAACTTCCGGTTTGAAAAAAGTATAAATGTATTCGATTTGTTCGTTTATATTCGATTCAGTTATGGAAACCTTCATCAGTCCGGCTTCAATTTTCGAAATATCAACAATATCATTGATGATATTAAGCATACGTACACCGCTTTTTTCAATAATGCTAAGATATTGTTGTTGCTGCTCGCCGCTAAGATCAGGATCTTTCAAAACTTCAGCAAAGCCAAGAATGCCATTCATAGGTGTACGGATTTCGTGGCTCATATTGGCAAGAAAAGCCGATTTGAGTCGATCGCTTTCTTCAGCATGATTTTTGGCGATAACTAATTCCTGTTCAGCATTTTTGCGTTCAGTGATATTTTCATGCATAAAAACAAAACGTTCGGTCTTTCCAGCACTATTTTTTAATGGAAATATCAAAGCACGAATCCAAAGTGGAATATCTGGTGCTTCTGCAACTGCATCATGTGCATTGAAATAAATATCAGGCAAATGAACAATTTCACCATTTTTGACATGGGTAACTAAATTTTCCATTTCAGGGCTTTTGCTTTTTAAATCATCAAAAATAGAAAATTGAGGAGGAGGAATAGAACCAAATAACTCGATAAATGATGGGTTTACCCTAAGCGTACAACCTTCTTTATCTACAATTTGAATTGACATCGGATTATTTTCAATAATGTCATTCAACAATGCTTCTGCATTTTTGCGTTCAGTAATGTTTTCATGCATTAAAACTATTTTATTGGGTTTCCCGTTATTATCATTTAAAGTGAAACCAAGAGCTTTAACCCAAATCGGGGAGTCAGGAAATAATGGGTCAACATCATGAACATTATAATAGGTATCAGGGAAGAAAACAACTTCTCCATTTTTAATCCGTTCAAAAAATTCGCTAAATCCAAATGATAATAACTGAGTGTCTTTTAAAACAGAATAATCGGAAGGAGGTTTTACTCCAAATAATTTGGTATGTGCCGAATTTACCTGAATCAGATAACCTTCCATATCCAGTATTTGAATAGACATTGGGTTTTTCTCAATGATGTCCTTGAATATTGCTTCTGATTGCTTACGTTGGGATATGTCAATAAATATTTCGAGCATGGCCGTTTTGCCTTTATACATCATTCCTGTATGAATGATTTCAAATGTTTTGCCTCCCATTACTCCTGATGATTCATACATTTCGGTTGTTCCTACTTTGATACCTGCTCTTAAAGGACAGCCAGAACATTGTGTTTTATCGTCACGGTATTGTTCCCAGCATTTCTCATCAATGGTATCCTCTCCACAAAGTTTTTTAAGATTATCACTCTGAAACAGAACTGTACCATTTTCGTCAACAATATCCATGCCAAAAGGAATGGTTTGTAATAAATACCGGCTGAATTCCTCACTTTCCATCAATTTAGCTTCAGTAAGTTTACGTTCAGTAATATCAACTACTGTTAAAAGGCAAAATTCATCATCTTGACTAACAACACCGTCGATAGTTACATGTTTTGTCAAATTGCCTTCGCTAGCAATTATTACTTCACAACTTTGTTTTATTTTACTTGTAAAAACATTTGTAAAAAAGAGATTAAAAATAGGGCGTGTTTCTTCTGTAATAAAAAGAGCAAAATTATTTTTTATTAAATGCAAGCGTTCTTTGCCAAGCATAAGAGCGGTGGAAAAATTCAATTCTGCAATTTTGCCGTCCTTTGTGAGAGAGATAAAACCAGAGGGTGCAAAATCATATAATTCTATATATTTTTCTTCTGTAAGTTCTGCCTTATGTATTGCAATAAGAAGTTCTTCGTTTTGCATTTCCAATTCAATCCGGTGAACTTCTAATTCATGGATTAGTTTAAGTATTTCGTCTTCAGAAAAAGATTTTATACTGCCACTTATTGAAGTAGAAGTTTTCAGTTTTTCTTCTGCCTTTTGGCGAAGTGAAGCAGCATCTGTTAAATTGCTTTTTTGCTTTTTCATGGTTTGTAGAGATTATGTTTTTTTAATATCTCAATGGCATGTTTTAATTCTGCTTCCAATTTTTCTTTCTCTTTGTGCTGAATAACAACTTCCTTATCGGCAACAACTAATTCTGCTGCCCGTTTTCCCTTTTCATCTTTATTGAACAGGGCTAATTCGGCTTCCATTTTTTTAGCTTTAGTGATGTCAAAAAATGTGATTACCAATCCATCTATGTGGTCGTCGAAAGTGCGGTAGGGCATTATACGAACCGTAAACCAACGTTGATCGTGTGTTGAAATATCTGTTTCTTTAAACACAAGCGTTCGTAAAACTTCATGGGCATGTTCAGTTATTTTTGGGTATTGCAAATCGGTAACCATATCGGTAAAAGGTCTGCCAATATCAATTTGTCTCAATTTAAACAATTTTGTTAATTGGTTGGTAAAACGGCGGATATTTAAGTCCTTATCCAGAAACAAGGTAGCGATATCGGTGCTGTTCAACAGGTTTTTCATGTCGTTGTTAGCCACCATAAAATCGTTTATTTTGCATTGCAACTCAACATTTACAGTTTGCAGCTCTTCGTTCAGGCTTTGCATTTCTTCCTTCGATGTAGTAAGTTCTTCATTGGTCGATTGCAACTCTTCGTTGGTCGATTGCATTTCTTCGTTGGTTGACTTTAACTCTTCCTGAGTGGTCTGCATTTCTTCGCGTGTACTTTGCAGCTCTTCATTGGCTCGTTGCAAATCAAGTTCTATTTCTTGTTCGTGAATAGTTGTACTTTGATTTCCTTTTTTTATTTTACTGTTTATTGATTTGGGGAGAATTTCTACATCATTAAAGACAATCATAATTGTGCCTTTAATTGCATCGGGCATTTCAATTTGTTGAAATGTAACATCCACAACCTGAGTACCACCATTGGTTCCTATTTTAATATGATTTAATTTTATAGCATCATAATTTTGCTTTGCTTTACGAATTGCACCCGGCAGTTCGAGGCTAAACCCTTCGCGTGCCATGGCGTAAATGTTCCAATTTGCCTTTCCTGCAGCAGGTTCTAAATATTTACCTGTTTTGCCTGTAATATATAATATATCTCCATCAGCGTTTATCAGCACACTGGCAGGTGCAAAATGTTGCAATAATAATTGATCGGCAAGTGTTTGAATATTTTCAGCTATTTTTATTGGTTTTGTTTCTTCTAACATTTGTTTTTTTGTATGAGTAAATGAACTTGGAAAGTTAATCATTTCGTTGGTTGAAGAATTTACAGAGCGTTTGTAAAATTTCAACTTAGCATCCAATGGAATAAATTGATTGTTTTGGGAGTTTTCGTTTTCGGCACTGCCAAGTAGCATTACACCATCGGCATTGAGGCTGTAGTGAAATAAATTCATTAGTTTCTTTTGCAATTCAGGTTCCATATATATCAATAAATTACGGCAAAAAAGCATGTCTAATTTAGTAAATGGCGGGTCTTTTATTACATTATGTGTTGCAAACACAATCATTTCGCGGATTACCGTATTTACACGAAAACCGTTTCCTTCTTTTACAAAAAATTGGCTTATTCGCTCGGGCGAAACATCTGCCATAATATTTTGACTATAAAATCCTTTTCGGGCTACCTCAATAGCATCGCTATCTATGTCTGAAGCAAAAATTTGCAGGGTGAAATTTTTGTCATGCTTTACTTTTTCGCATGCTTCCTTAAACGTAATTGCCAAAGAATAGGCTTCTTCGCCTGAGGAACAGCCCGTAATCCATGCACGTAAACTATGCCCGTTTGGCAATTCTTTAAATAAATCGGGCAGAATCTTTTCTTTCAGTTTTTCCCAAACAACAGCATCGCGAAAAAAACTGGTGACACCAATCAGCAACTCTTTGAAAAGTATATCCGACTCTTTTGGATTTTCCTGCATAAATCGGACATAATTTACAATTTTATCAATTTGATGTACATTCATTCGCCTTTCGATACGGCGGAACAACGTATTACTTTTATACAACGAAAAATCGTGTCCGGTTTGCGCCCGTATCAATATAATAATTTTTTCGAGATTACTTTTGCTTTTATTATCAATCTCAAGGCGCTGCACATTAGTCGTACTAAGCTTAAGAAATGAAATTAATTTTGTCGGCAGTTCATTGGCTGCTGCCATAATATCAACAATTACTGCATTGATGGCACTATTGGGCATACCGTCGAATTTTGCAGTCAACGGATCTTGAACCAAGGTGATACCGTCTTTTTCTTTTATTGCTTTTAGCCCCAAACTGCCGTCAGAGCCCATGCCCGAAAGAATTATACCAATGCTTTTTTCGTTTCGGTCTTCGGCTAATGAGCGGAAAAAATAATCAATCGGAAGGCGCAAGCCTCGCAATTCGATAGGCTCAAATAAATACAAATAGCCGTTTAAAATAGACATGGTTTTATTGGGAGGGATTACATATACATGATTGGGTAATACTTGCAAATGGTCGCTTACCTGAACTACCTGCATTTCGGTTGTCCGTTGCAAAAGTTCGGGCATGATACCAACGTAATTAGGGTCGAGATGTTGAATTACCACGAAAGCCATACCGCTGTTTGGGGGCATATTCTGAAAAAACTGTTCCAATGCTTCCAATCCGCCTGCCGATGCACCAATACCAACGATGGGAAAATTAATTTTGTTAACTTCTGATTTAGTTTGGGTATTGATTTCGCTTGTGTTTTTGTTTTTCATTTCGTTTTTTTTAATGCCATTAGAACATTTAGTTTAAGAAAAGGAAAGAGTAAATGTGATGTAGGGTAAATGCTATACAAATGTATCGAAATATAAGTTTCGTATTTTTAAATCACTACAAATATACGATATTAAAAAAGAAATCAAATTTTTTTGCAAAAAAAAGCCTGCAATCATATAATTACAGGCTGAATAAGTATATAAAAAATGTTTTTCCTTACAACAATTAATATGGATTGTTTTCGTGAAAACATTTTAAACGGGCTTCCAAATCGGGAAACTGATTGCGATTTACTAAAGATACGCAAGCACGCATGCCTTCTGTTTTTTCGCTACCGGTAATGGCTAATGAAATAGCACTTATGCCATAATACAACATTTCTTTCAAAAGTTCTTCGCCGGTATAACCAGGATAGGAATAGGTAAAATAAAATCCATCGGCTATGGGCTGGTCAATGTCTTTATCATATACTATCTTAAATCCATTATCGATAAATAATTTCTTCATGATATGGGCTTTTTCGCCATATTCTTTTACATCGTTCCTGAAATTATATTTTCCATCGTTGGTGGCTTTTAAAATAGCTGCCAACGCATATTGCGGCGAGTGGGCAGTGCCTGAACTTAATGAATAAACGGTACCAAATATCATGGCATTACCAAAAATATCGGAAGTAAAACGTTTGCGTAAGCGTTCGCTTTTGGTATTAAATAAATGATCGGAAATTACCATCATACCTATACGCTGACCGGCATAACTAAATGCTTTGGAACTGGAGATAAACAATATCCAATTATTTGTATATTTAGCTACCGTTGGTTGATAAGGTGGCTTGCCGGGTACTGAATAATCTTTACGGAAATCCATGGCAAAATATGCAAGGTCTTCCATAATAATGATATTGTACTTATCAGCCATTTCGGCAATTATTTTTAATTCTTCATCGGTAAAGCAAATCCAGGAAGGATTGTTAGGATTAGAATACAACATGCAGGAGATATTGCCTTTGCTTAAATAAGATTCTAATTTTTCGCGAAGCTTGCTGCCCCGATAATTATATACATCGAAACTTTCATATTTAATATCAAGCAAACGGTGTTGTTGTTTGTGAACAGGGAAACCAGGATCTAAAAACAAAGTAGTGTCTTTGCCTTCGTACATATTATTGATGAGCAAAAAAGCAGCAAAACCGCCTTGCATTGAACCAACCGTAGGAATACAACCTGTAGTATCTACATCAATATCTAAAAATAGTTTTACAAAACGCGAAATCTCTTTCTTTAATTCAGGTATTCCCTGAATATCGGGATAAATAGCAGCTACACCTTTTTTTAATGCTTCTATTTCTGCTTCCACACCTATTTGACAAGGAGGTAAACCCGGAACACCCATTTCCATGCGTACAAATCGACTGTTTGATTCTCGTTCGATTTCATCAACTAATTTTTTTATAACACGTATGGATGCTTTCCCAACATCAGCAATGTTGTTGTCAATAATTTTTTGGTCAACTATTTCTTTTTTTATAGGTGTATCCTTCATGGTTTTTACGCTATTACGTTTGAAATAAAAGTAAATTAATTGTTTTCAAAAATAGAAATAATTTGAAACTTACACAATAATAGTTGCAAAAGTTTGAAAGATTTTTTTAACACTATAATTGATGGACTTGTTGTGATATTTTTTTTGAAATTTATCTTTTGATATTTAATAATTCACTTCGCCTTTGTATTGAATTAAAACGTATTTTTGTTTGAAATAGTAAATGAATTTAAGGACGTTTTAAAAACATTTTATTATTTGATATGTTCTCTATTCTCTTTTTAAAAAGCTTCTATGGAATTAGTTGACGTGTTGGTTTCGGTTGTTTTGGCACTTATTATGTTTGGGATAGGAGTTTCGCTTACGTTTCATGAAATAGAACTTCTTTTTACCCATCCAAAAGCATTAATTGTAAGTTTGTTTTCGCAAATGATTATACTTCCTGTTATTGCTTTTTCTATTGGATTTATTTTCGATATTCCAAATTACATTAAAGTAGGTTTGGTAATATTGGCGGCAAGTCCGGGAGGTACAACATCTGGATTTATTACCTATTTATTTAAGGGGAATACTGCACTGGCAATTGTTTTGATTGCCGTAAATTCTATATTAGCACTTTTTACCATTCCTTTTATTGTAAATATCTCATTGCATCAATTTGAAGGTGTGGATAGACAATTTTTGCTTCCATTCTGGAATACTTTTGGTGAGATTTTTATTTTTACCATTATACCCATTATTATCGGTGTTTTAGTTAGACAATTTAATACTAAGCTGGCTGAAAACATATCAAAATATGTGAAGCCAGTATTAATTGTTTTGCTCGGTTTGGTTTTTGTACTTAAGTTTGTGGGTTTAGATGGAGTGAGTGGTATTAAAAACACTGAAATCATAGAGATACTTCCTTATGCTTTACTAATAAATATTCTATTATTGTTCACAGGCTTATTCATTGCCAAATTCTTTAAGCTCGGACTTAAAAATGAAATTACAATTTCAATAGAATCGGCGGTACATAATACAACGTTGGCATTTTTAATTTCGGGTATGTTGCTGCACAACGAAAATTATGGTAAAGTAGCATTGGTGTATGCCATGTTTTCGTTTTGGACTGCCATTATTTTCTGTTATTTGTATAAAAGGATGAATAAGTCATCAGAATAAATGCAAATCATATTTACTAAATACTTATAATTCAGTATAAATACATACAGAATATCTACGGGAAGCTTTCAGATAGTTATGAACGTATCATGCAATCCTACGGCAAACTTTCATATAGTTCTGAAAGCATAAATCAAACCTACGAGAGACTTTCATATAGTTCTGAAAGCTTCGTGCAACCCTACGGCAAACTTTCAGACTCTTCTGAAAGTTTGCCGTAGGGTTGTTTTGCCAATTCAATCTATTTTATTAAAACCTATTTTAGGATAAGATAATCGTAAATACCTAAAAATTATAAGTAGCACTCAATAATACCCTGAAATTATTGTACTCAGTAGTTTTTTCTACTTTCCCTTTTATGTTTGGTGTGCCATAAGCTATAGCGGTATATTCGAACTCGCTTCCAAAAACCAATTGACCGGTTGTATAAGTGATACGAGGAGCTACTCGATAAACATAATCAATATTATTTGTATTACTACTACTACCGTAAAATTTACCTTTGACTGCCAAATCATTTGTAAAGCCTAAGTTTTTAGTATATCCTGCAAACAAACCTAATTTCCAAGATGGAGCTTTTGTTGTGATGTCAATCCAGGCGTTTACAGTTTCCATATTACCATATTTTACGCTTCCATTGGTAGAGTCAATTGCTTTTTCAAAATAACCACCCAACATCGTATGATCCGATAGATTTTGTCCCCAGCTACCTTCTATTTTAATATCAATTTTTTTAAAGCTAAGTTTAGAAAATCCAATTACAGCTAAAGAAGTTATTTTTGCATCTGTTTTATAATTGCTATCAGTAACCAATTTTGGTTGCAACATTTTAAAATCGCCCCCAACACCAAATAAATGTCCATTAATAGCATAATGTAGTTGTAAGTGCATATTAGGAATTACAGCATTGCGCATATAAACAGAGTTTGCACCTAAAGGACCTTGGCTGGCATAATCTCTTTGCGAAGCAGCCACTGCTATTATTTTAAGATGATTGAATGTATGAGAATATCTCAACTGAATATTTCGCGAAAAAGCATGAAAAGGAGCGCCAGTATTTAAAGACAAAACACCAGGCAACATTTCAGGAACATCAAAAGGATGCCAATACTGACCTATTAATAAGTCACTTTTTTGCCAATTAAGTTTGATGTAAGCATGACGCAACCTAAAACCATTGTTATCATTATTGGTTTGCCCTGAGAAATCGCCTTCGATAACACCAATAGATTTAGCACCAAAGGCATCTGGCCCCCATACATTTGCCGTTAACCTACTAATCATGGCTAATTGATTGAATGAAGGACTTGCATTAATATCTTTACCATATTTATCTGCCTTTTTATTTTCGGGATAAAGTA
This sequence comes from Bacteroidota bacterium, assembly GCA_013377005.1. Taxonomy (GTDB): domain Bacteria; phylum Bacteroidota; class Bacteroidia; order Bacteroidales; family JACABE01; genus JACABE01. Next base: position 52,082 of record JACABE010000025.1, on the reverse strand, counting down.
GTAACATGGTTTCACGTCCACCCACTGTTTGACGAGTGTCGAACATCAATTGTGAGTTCACAAAACCATTTAATTTAACACCAAATTTTGCCGAATCTTTTTGGGCAAATGATGGCATAATTAAAAATATACTTGCAATGACAAGTAAAAAAGTAAGTTTGTTTTTGTTCATAAAAGTAAGATGATTATTTATTTTGATTTTCCTTTAATAGCAGCTAACGAAAGTATAACACCTAAAGCGATACCTAACAAAGCTGCAAATAATACACGATATTCTGGTGGTAGCATAAAAGTAATGGTATGGGCAGGTATCCAGAAAAATGGAATGGTTTTTTTAAATACAAAGTTCCATTGAACATTCCAGTTGATGTTGCTCATGATTTCGCCCATTTTTATAGGTTGTAATAAGCCATTTACAGTGCCACCGTTATTGATAATATGTAGATCGGTTATTTTGTGTAAAGTCATCATTACAGGCGCATAAATTATATTCATAGCAGCACTGATACAAAATGCGATTAGGAGTTTACTTCCAAAAGTCATTTCTTCGGATTTGCCAAAATCAAGGCCTAATGTCTTGGTAAGAAACACAGGAATTCCTTGAGAAAAAATTACAAAAGCCATTTGGATAGTTAAACCTAAAAATCCCCAAACTATTGCACGGGGTAATAAACCAAATCCACGATAATTATAACGACCTTCTTTAATTCTTAAGCCAATGGATTCGCCTAAAGTAGCTAAAATAGCAAACTTGATAAAACTCATTATCATTGGGTGTATTTTATTGAAATTTTCGTAAAAACCGAAAACACTTGAAAATACAAAGAAAGGCAAAAACAAAAGTATTACGCCTCCAATTACTAAAAAGTCGTTCTTTTTCATAAATATATTGGTTTATTTGTTTTTTGTTTTGTTATAAAGAATAAAATACTCATAATTTATCAAAACTAATGACACAAAAGTAATAGATGAGGCTATCCAGTATTTAATATCTGATGGAGCATTGTACATAATAATGATCATTGCCAGTATCAATAGAGATAATGCAACAATTTTTGAACGGCTGCCAAATGGATTTTTCATTTTTAAGTTCTTTAAATTATAGAAACACAAATAATGCAAATTATACAGATTCGCACTGATTTACGCTACGTTCTACTTTAACCTTTTTCCTTTAATTTTGCTATTTTTCTATCCTTATCCTTGCATCCACTGCAACTACTTTGTCTTTTTTACCTAACAAAGGATTGATGTCCATTTCTTTTATTTCCGGTGCTACAGACAATAAAGTAGAAACAGCAATGATAACTTCAACAAACATTTCTTCATTGATTCCTTCCTGACCTCTCACACCCTGAATGATTTTATAACTCTTCAGGTTGCGAATCATTTGTGTAGCTTCAACTTTTCCAATTGGAATCAATCCTGCACTAACATCTTTCAGAACTTCGATAAAAATACCACCCATTCCGCACATTACTAAATGCCCGAATTTATCTTCAAAATTTGCACCTACAAATAACTCAGTACCTGAAAGCATTGGTTGAATAAGGATAGCTGTTGTATCTTTAATCTGAATCATTCTTTCAAATTCTTTTTCAACTGTTACTGCATCTTTTACATTTAATACTACCCCACCAACATCTGATTTATGAACAGGTCCAACTACTTTCATAACAACAGGAAAACCTAATTTTGTAGCTGCTTCTACAGCTTTTACTTTTTTAGTAACTACAGCTTCTCCTGCACGGGGAACACCTGCTGCATCTAATAAACCCTGAACTGCTTCTGGTGCTAAGTAACCATTTTCAGAAGTGTCGATAATAGCACGAATTAAGCCTTCATCCACGTGTGAAGTACACGATTTCATTAATAATGGTTTATTCGTATGATAAACCTTTGCAAGTGCATTGCCCAAGGTAACTTCATCAGGGAAGTTTACCCTGCCTTTTGAAATAAAATCTTCAACTTCTTCTTTTGCTGTTAATATAGATGGTAGTACAGGATAAATAGGCTTTTTAGCTATTTTCATCTTTTCGTCCAATACCTTATATACATCAAATAATTTGAACAATCCTGGTGTTCCAAAAATAACAACCATACCATCAATTTCGTCAAAATCATTGTCAACATAATCAATGATAGTGCCTAATTGCTCTGCAGTTCCTGTAGCTAAAAAGTCTATAGGATTGGCAACAGATGAGCCAGCAAAAAGCTTGGTTAATAATTCATCAGCTTTTGCATTTTCGATGTGCGGAATATTTAATCCACCTTTAGATAAAGCATCTGTTAACATAACCGCAGGTCCACCTGCATGAGTAATAATAGCAATGTTTTTACCTTTTAATTCAGGATAGGTAAATACGGAAGCTACGCTGATTAAGTCTTCTCTACCATAACAACGAACAATGCCTGCTTTTCGGAATAAAGCGTCAACTGACACATCGGAACTAGCCAGTGCACCGGTATGTGAGGATGCTGCTCGGCTACCTTCTTCAGAAGAACCTGCTTTTACAGCAGCAATCTTACATCCTTTTTTAATTAATGATGCTGCGTGTTTCATCAGCATTTCAGGTTTTGAAATATTTTCTATATATAATAATTTGATTTTAGAGCTTGTTGCAGGGTCGAAAGTTTCATCCATATATTTGAGTATCTCTTCCACACCCATTTGGGCAGAATTACCGACAGAAAATACATTTGAAAACGTTAAGCCTTTTGGGATACCTGCTTCCATTATAAAACAAGCTGTAGCACCTGAACCGGAAATAAAATCACAACCTTGTGCATCTAATTTAGGAATAGGCAAGGTAAATATGCTATGATGTGCGGGTGTTAAAATACCTACACAATTTGGTCCTATTAAAGAACCATTTACATTATTGATTAACTCAACTACCTTATCTTCTAAAAGTTTGCCTTCATGACTTTCTTCACTAAAACCAGCTGAAAGAATGATAAAAGCTTTAGTGCCTTTTTGTAATGTAAGTAATTCAACTGTTTCGGGTATATACTTGGCTGCAATAGCAATAATAGCAAGATCAATTTGTGGCAAATCTGCAGGATTACGAAAACTTTTGATACCTTGTACTTCGTCTTCTTTTGGATTACTTACGTACAACTCGCCTTTAAATTGACCATCAATTAGGTTTTTTAAAATTTTACCGCCTGGTTTTTCTATATCATTGGACGCACCTATTACTACAATGCTCTTTGGGTTGATTAATTCATTGGTAATCATATATAGTTGTTTATTTGCTTAATTGTTGAAATATGTGTAATTTATTAAGCGGCAAAGTTATCAAAACCCAAAGAAATAAAAAAAAATAGTTTGGCGGTAGGAAATTTAAAAAATACTGTAGATAAGTTATTGTTTATTCTTCTGCATAAAAACTTTTTATTTGAAAAATGGAAGCTTTCTAATGTCTTATGTAATACAATATCCAACAAATATCTTCGTTATTATTAACACAAAACTGTTAGCAAAAAGATATATTACATATTATCTGTAAGGGTTTTTCGCTTACTTTTATAAAATAAAATTACATAAAAAATGACAGGAATAATTTTGCAAATTACACAGACAGCTGTTACCGTGGCAGACACTATTAACCATGTGGCAAATCAAGTGGTTAATCAACCGATAACACAACCTAAAGAGGAAGCAATTTCGATTATGAATCTAGTTGTGAAAGGGGGGTGGATAATGATTCCTATTGTTATTCTTTCGCTGATAACTGTATATGTTTTTATCGAAAGATATATTGCCATTAAAAAATCTTCGAGAGGTGAAATAAACTTTATGGATAATATCCGTGATTTTATTGTTAACGATCGTTTAGATGCTGCATTATCGTTATGCAAATCAACAAATAGTCCCACAGCCCGAATGACTGAAAAAGGATTGCAACGTTTGGGACGTCCGTTAAATGAAATTGGCGAATCTATTGAAATAGTAGGTAAGTTTGAAGTGTATAAGCTTGAAAAAAATCTTGCTATTTTGGCTATTGTTGCTGGTATTGCTCCTATGTTTGGTTTTATAGGTACTATCATAGGTGTTATCAAGATTTTTCATGATATTTCACTTGCAGGCGACGTAAGTATTTCGAGTGTTTCCTCTGGACTCTATACTAAAATGGTGTCGAGTGCATCTGGATTGATAGTGGGTATTGTAGCTTTTATTTGTTATCATTGGCTAAACATTATGATTGAAAAAATTGTGCAGAAAATGGAGTATAATGCTATGAACTTTATTGATTTTTTACAAGAACCTACCCGATGAAACTTCGCAGAAAAAACAAAACCACTATTGAAGTGGCTACTTCTTCGATGAACGATATCATGTTTTTTCTGATGTTGTTTTTTCTGATAATGTCCACTTTGCTTAATCCAAATGTGATTAAGCTTTCGTTACCCAGTTCGAAACATCCAAGTGAATTACGCCAGAAAGAAGTTAGTCTGTCTGTTACGAAAGAAATGAATTATTTTATTAACAATAGGCAGGTGGCTTTTAATCAATTAGAAACAGAATTGCTTACTGAGTTGAAAGGTGTGGATAATGCAACGGTTGTGCTGCGTTGCGATAATTCTTTATCAGTTCAGAGCCTTGTGGATGTGTTGGAGATAGGTAATAAACTAAGGATAAAAATGATTCTTGCAACTAAAGCATCAAATGGAACAAAAAACTGATAGGGAAGATATCAAGCGCAAGTTTGCTGGAGTTTCGGGAACAATATTATTTCATTCGTTGCTGATTTTTTTGCTATGGCTTGCTGTGCTTAAAACTCCTATTCCTCCGTTTCCTGATGCCGGTGGTGGCGGAGGTGGCTTAGGCATCGAAGTTAATCTTGGCAATTCAGAAAATGGAATGGGCGTTGACGAAGCTAATATTTCTTTTCCTGAATTTAAACAACCGGCAAAAGATATTATTAATCCTGATCCTATAAGTCTTAATTCAACTACTTCTGAAAATGTTATTACAGACGAAACAAATACTGATAATACCATTAATTTAAATACAAACAAGGAAAAGAAAACTACCAAAACTGAAGAAAAAGCAGAAGTGACTAAAATTAACACAGCTGCTTTATTCAAAAAAATTAATGGCGACGGAAATTCCAACAAAAATGGAAATCAGGGAGAAATAAACGGAAATCCTAACAGTAAAAATTACACAAAAGGTGGTGGTTCTGGCACAGGACAAGGCACAGGAAATGGTTCGGGTATTGGGCCAGGTTCAGGATTAGGAACTGGTGGTGGAAATGGATCTGGAATTGGTACTGGAAATGGACCCGGCAAAGGTCCTGGTATTTCTTATGATTTAAAAGGGCGAACAAAGAAAGAATTACCTAAACCAGAGTACAGTTCAAAAGAGCAAGGTACAGTGGTAGTTAAAATATGGGTAAACAAAAATGGTGAAGTTACCCGAGTGGAAGCTGGACAAAGAGGTACTACTACTTCTGATCGTGTTTTATGGAAACAAGCTGAAAATGCTGCTATGCGTGCTCGCTTTAGCCCCGATGCAGATGCTCCTGAAGATCAAACTGGTAGTATTACTTATAAATTCATTCGTTTAAATTAAGCTATTTGACTTTTTTAGACCAGAAAAGTATATATTAGCTTTCAAAACCTTATTCTAGATCAAAATTTCAAAACTATTTTCTTAAAAGCACCATTTTGACCACATTTTCTAATATTATTTTAGTTAGAATAGTTATATCTTAAATAATACAAAGGTTGAAATTTTCTTAAATCTGGTCTTTAAAACTATCAAAGTAATTTAGTTCAGAAAAATACAATGTTATTTTTTTTTGATTCATACGGTAAGTTAATAACCAATAAATGCTGGAAAACTATAAAAATCTTAAATATTTCAAGTTACAATAATGGGATATTTTTTATAAATAGTTGATAAGAAGGAAATTTTTCATAAAAAGAACAGGATTGTCATATTATGACAATCCTGTTCTTTTTAATTATCAGAAAATGAAGAATTAATTAACTACAGTAACTGTTCCAATTTTTTCAAAAGGCTCTTCATAACCATTATCAATTTTGAGATAATAGATATATGCACCAGTTTGAACATATTCTCCATTAAAACGACCATCCCACCCTTGGTTAACATCTGTAGTTTCAAATACCATTTGTCCCCATCTATTGTATATTGCAAATTGATAAGTTTTGGTGATAGCTATATCTCCAATAGGTTTAAAAACTGTATTATAACCAGTCGGCATAAAAGAATTTGGAACATAAATTACATTACAATTTCTAACATTTTGCTTTATTGAAGTATCTTTAGAACAAACTACGTTGTTTAAAGTTGAGCTAACTGTAACGCTATAAATGGAAGAGCTTAAAGGCTTCACGGAAATTGAAGGTGTTATTTCTCCTGTATTCCACAAATACGTATTTCCGCCACTGGCTGTAATAGTTGTATAAGTTCCTTTACAAATAGTATCCATTTCTATTGAAATAGTTGGAAGAGGAAGAGGAAGTGTATTTACTTCAACCGATGCTGAGTCAAAACAATTATTATTATCAGTTACTCCAACTGTATAAGTTGTTGTGTTTGCAGTTGGACTAACAGTTATAGATGAAGTAGTTTCAGGAGGATTGGTATTCCATGAATAAGCAATACCACCTCCGGCTGTGAGTGTAGCTTGACTACCCAAGCATATTGTTGTATTAGGGGTTAATTGAATTGTTGGCAAGGGGTAAAGATGAACTGACGCAGTTGCTGTATCAACACAATTATTAATATCAGTCCCTACAACTACATAAGTGGTATCATGAGTAGGGCTCACTCTAATAGAATCACTTATTACCCCAAAATTCCAGACATAAGTATGTGCTCCATTGGCTATGAGAGTTGCAGTGTCTTTTGGGCAAATAGAAGGATTATTAACAGAAACTAGAGGTTGTGGATTTACTTTAATTGATGTGTTAATTGAATCTTTACATCCTTGTAATGTTCCTATTACTTTATAAGTAGAATTACTTGTAGCAGCAAGCTTAATTGTATTAGTTGTGAAAGTTGGATTGGTTGTTGAACCTATTGGTTTCCAAACATAAGAACTAGCTCCTGAGGCTGTAATTATAGCAGTATCACCAATACAAATTGTATCAGAAGGAGCTATAATATTAGGTTTTGGTTTTATTACAACAACTGTTTGTGTTTCTGGAGCATTATAATTTCCAATTGTAACATCTAAGTAATAGGTTCCTGAATTTGACATTGATGTAACAGGTATTTTAGGATTTTGTAAATAAGATGACCAGCCATTTGGACCTATCCAATAATATTGTGCATTAGGAGCCATTGAGTTGGCAGATAATTTAAGACTATCCCCTTCACATATTGGTCCATTGTTGTTAGCATTTGAAGTACAACCGGTAGCACCTGTACCAGTCATTTGTGAAAAACTAATATTACAAGAATGATTAGAATAGTTAGTAATTAATAAAATATAATATTGCCCTGCTATTGCATTTGGAATATAACACCATTCTTGATAGTAAGCACTGAAGCTACAATCAATAGTATTAACGGCTGGATAACCTCCTCCCGGACCTGGATCAACATTAACATTTCCTACATGTAAGTAATGTGAACCAGGGGAAGTTGCTGGTCCTGTTAAAAGAGCTGTACAAGGAGTAGTATAATCGGAAAAAGGGCCCCAACAAATAAAATCAATATCTCTTTCTGGTGTAGTATGCATTTCAATGTTGATGTCACCACTTTGAGTTACCTGCATAAAATACCATGCTGGGTTTGGTGTTGTGATTAAACACCCATAATTAGGGCCTACTTGTCCTTGCACTTCTGGATAACTAGTATCTGCAGGGAACGTAAAAGCACTATTTCCTGTACAAGATATAGTAGCACTTCCACATAAACTACCTTGTGCATTTATTTTTAGTGAAAATCCTAAAATCATTGCAAATAAAAATATTTTTTTCATAATCGTTGATTATTTTTCTTTATGATTTAAAATATACTCATTTTTTTGTTCTGTCGTATAAATGTAATTTGCTGATTCTGTCATCTTTTTCATATTTGCCATAAAATAGCGATAGTCTGCTACTGTATATTTCTTAGGAACAGCTATAATTGCTTCTCCTTTTGCAATATTGTAGTTTTTTATTTGGGCATGAAAAACATCTTGTTCTATGTAGTAGAACTTAAAATATATTTTTTCAAATTCAGAAGGTAATTGAGTAAGGTCAACCTTGAAGAAATTCGTATCACTTACCGTTTGAGAAATCAAACAAAATGTGCCCCAATAATCAGGCTTAGTTTGTTGAGAAACTTCTTGTGCTTTTGTGCTACTCAAAGTAAAAATCATAAATAAGAAAATAAATGTTATTAAATTTTTCATGAACAATAATATTAAAAAAGTTTACAAAAGTATGACAAATTAACATACAAAAAGGTTGCCTATTGTATTAAAATTTGAATAATTTATATCTCAATGGTTTATTTTGAGTATAAATTGTTAAATAATAAATGTTTTTAGCTTCATTGGTTAAATTAATAGTAAGCAAATTATTAATGGTTGAAGAACTTACGCTAGAGTGAATAATTATTTTTCCTTCAGGGTTAATAACTTCATAAGAATATACACCATTATCTATAGGTATTTTAATGTTGAAAATATCTTTACTTGGATTAGGGTAAATAGAAATCAGACTTTTTCCTTTATCTATGATATCTGAAAGAAAATATTGAAAACTTTTACTAATGGTATCTGATCCACAATTATTGCTAACTATGAGTTTTACATTATATGTTGCTGATGAAGTATAAGTATGAAAAGGGTTTTGTAGATTACTGTGGTTTCCATCTCCAAAATCCCAAGTATAAACATCAGCTAAACTTGAACTATCCGAAAACTGGATTTGATTCCCATTTTGAAAAAATCCAAAATTTGCAATTGGTTTTGGATTGTATAAACCAATATTCCATAAACTTAAACTGTCTAACACAACTTGTGATGCAGTGGTTTGTAATGTAACAGCATCCATAGGCAATACATTGCCAATATAATTGATTCCAACTGCTGATTGTCGAAAAATACTTGCATAAAAGCTACAAGCAGCTAAATAGGTTCCATTTTCCGCCGGATGATAATTATCTGATGAATAAAGTTCTATAGAAGGATAATTTTGCCGTATTTTCCTCCAGCTCCAACCACAGGGTACTACAATTGCGTTCAAGGAATCAGCAATTTGCATATAACCGCTACGAAGTCGCTGTTGCATGTCTTCGTAAGTGTCACTGCCGATAGGTAATCCTAAATCCCCATTTTTATGTGCCCAAGTCATAAAAAAAACTGTTTGAGTGCATGGAGAATTATCATGAATTAAACTATCTAGTGCAATGGCATAGGGATACATCATAGTGTCTCTTTCTGGAATAAAAGATGGTATTTGGCTTTGCTCCTGTAATACCACATAATTCCATTTTTGACTATATATTTTTTGGATAGTAATAGCATTTTGTAAATGCATTTTAAGAGTATAGCCTCCAATAGTGTTATTATCAACATAAATTATTTTCCCAGCTTTAATTGAAAGTTGAGCAAATGTTTGTGGTAAATCGTTGACATACGTAAAGCTATTGCCTATAAATAATACTTTAATAGTATCACTTGTTTGCGAATTGGCGCTAATTGTTAAAAAGAAGAATAAAGAATAAAAAAAAATGAATAGTAATTTTTTTAATGCCATAGCAAAATAATATTATTGAAATATTTAAGACAATATTTTTACGTAAATGGTTTACTGTAAAATATAATTGTTGATTTTTTTATTGTTGGATTAAATTTCAATCACTAAACTATCGTAAGCTAATTCAATAAAGTCTGGAAGTTTTCTGTTTACATCTTCGTGTTTGCCAATAAAATGACTCACATGAGTAAGATAGGCATGTTCAGGTTTTAATTCTTCAAGAACAGCAACAGCTTCAACAACTGAAAAATGAGAAACATGTTTTGAATTGCGTAAAGCATTTAATACGATTACTTTAGATCCTTTTATTTTTTCTTTTTCTTCTTCCGAAATAAAACTGGCATCGGTTATATAAGTAAAATCGCCGATACGAAAACCTAAAATCGGTAATTTGTCGTGCAATACTTCTATGGGAATAATATCAATACCATGAACAGAAAATGGTTTATTTTCGATATTATGAATAGTGAGTTGAGGTGCTCCAAAATAACGAACTGATTCGGAAAAGATATACGGAAATTCAGTTTTTACAGCTTCCATAACTCTTTCACAGCCATAAATATCTATTTTTTTGTTCAAAACATAATTAAATGCTCTCACATCGTCTAGGCCTGCAATATGGTCGCGATGTTCGTGCGTAAATATTACAGCATCAAGATTTTGTACATTTTCCCGAATCATTTGAATACGAAAATCAGGACCACAATCCACAACAATTGCAATTTCATCAATCTGAATGAGTATAGAAGCCCTAAATCGTTTGTCTTTTTTGTCTGAGGATGTACATACGTCACAATCACAAGCAATAACCGGTACTCCAATTGAAGTTGCTGTTCCAAGAAATGTTACTCTTATTTTTTTAGTCATATTTGGATTATTGTATAATTGTGTTATAAATCGGTTACTTTTTTATTAAGTGCTAAAAAATCAAATCATCAATAATAGCTTTATCTTTTGTAAGTTGATTTTTCATGTCATCCATACTGTTAAAATTAGCCAAATCCCTAATTCGTTTATGAAAAAATACTGTAGTTGTATTGCCAATCAGATTCGTATTATAATCAAATAAATGCAAATCAATGCAGGTATTTGGATGATGTGGCTGATAAATGGTTTTAGCATTTCGAATATTAAGCATACCTCTAAAATAGAAATCTTTTGCAATTATACTTACAGCATACACTCCCTCGGGTGGAACTAATTTAATATCTTCATCAATAAAGATACTCATAGTAGGTAAACCTATTTTTTTACACATTTCACTACCATGTGTAAGCTCTCCAACCATTATGTATTGATGATCAAGATAGGCATTGGCCCGTTGAATATCCCCATCTAGCAATGCTTTACGAATTTTTGTAGAACTAACTGTTTCGTTTTGTATATCTTGTTCTGGAATTTCTTCAACTTCAAATCCGTTAGTTCCAGCTAAATCGTGCAAAGAATTATAATTGCCTTCTTTATTATGTCCAAAAAAATGATTAAATCCTACAATAATTTTTTTTGCATGAATACGATCAAGTAAAATATCTTTAACAAATTGCATTGAAGTAGTTTGCGCAAACTCTTTTGTGAAATTTATAATTACCAGATTGTCCAAGCCTGCTTTTCTTAGTAATTCAATTTTTTCACGTTGAGAATTAATAAGTAATAAATCTTTACCTTCACTATCAGGATACAGAACACGTCGGGGATGTGGATGAAAAGTTATCAAAACAGACTCTCCATCACTCATTTTTGCTAACTTTCTTAAACGATTGATAATTACTTTATGGCCTACATGCACACCATCAAATGAGCCAGTTGTAACTACTGCATTTTTAATACCTTTAATTTCGTCTAAATTCCTAAATATCTTCATCTAAATAATATTTCCAACTACCTTAATAACTAAATTTTACATATCGTTCTTTTTCACAAAATAAGCTACCTTTTCTAAAGATGTTATCATATCATATTCTTCAAGAAAAACATGTGGTGAAACATTTACAGGTGAAGGTGTAAAGTTTAAAATACCTTTAATGCCTGAAATAACAAGATTTTCAGCAACTTTTGCAGCTTCAGAAGCAGGAACCGTAATAATTCCAATAGAAATATTTTCTTTCTTTATTATTTCAGCCATTTGATCATAGTGATAGCAATGAACACCAGCATACACTCTGTCAACTTTTTCGGCATTGGTGTCAAATGCGGCGACTATCAATAATTTACTACGTTTACCTTTAAAGTAGCTCACAAGTGCTCTGCCAAGGTTTCCTACGCCGATAACGGCAACTCTTTGTCCAAATTGAGAATCAATAATTTCACCAATTAAATCAATGAGTTCCTGAACATCGTAGCCTTTACGTAAAGTTCCTGAATAACCAATCAGCATAATGTCTCGACGAACTTGCACTGAAGTAATATGCAGAAGATTTGCTATTTCATGCGAAAAAATATGTGTTTTTCCATTGGCAACACAAGTCAATAAGTTTCGTCTGTATTGACTTAATCTTTCTACTGTTTTATCGGGTAATCTTTTGTTCTCTTTCACTTTATATATAATTTAATTATTATAATTTTATGGGTAAGGTTACTGTAAATGTTGTTCCTTTATCTGGTGAACTTGTTACTGTGATATCACCATCATAAGCATCAATTATTTTTTTAACAATGGATAAGCCTAAGCCACTTCCCGAAATACCTTTAGTTCTTTGATTTTTTATTCTCACAAACTCATTGAATAATTTTGACATATCATCTTCTGACATACCAATCCCATTATCACTAATAGTAAAAACAACAAAATCGTCTTTTGGTTTAATAGCACAATCAACTCTTCCTCCAGCTCTGTTATATTTTATAGCATTAGAAATCAAATTATTGAATACAATTTCCATTTCTCTGGCATCAGCTTTAATAATAATTTTGTTATGCGAATTTAGATAAACATTAACATCATTTTGAATAGCAAAAGGTTTCATAGAATCTACTGATACTTGCGCTATCTCAATTAAATTTACTTCTTTGATTTCACGTGTTGTAGAACCTGATTCAATTTTAGTTAAATCAAGTAAATCCATTATTAACGAACGCATTCCTTTTACTCTTGCAATTGAGCGTTCCACTATCTGTTGATAATCATCAATATTTTCGCCATATTGTTTTTCTTCCATCATTTTCAAATAACCTTCGATAGCATTTAATGGTGCTTTCAATTCATGAGATAATACTGAAAGAAATTGAAAACGAATTTGTTTACCAGCTGTGTTTAGTTTTTTTGTCATTCTACGGAAGTAAACCTGCTTAGTAATGGTTTCCATAGATGAACGTAACTCCTGTGGTGTAAAAGGTTTTGGAATAAAATCAAAAGCACCATTTTTTGTAGCTTTCACTGCTACTTCTAGCGAAGCATAAGAAGTAATCATCACCACAACAATATCCAGGTGGTTTTTACTCACATACTCTAATACTTCAATACCCTGTATTCCAGGTAATTTATTGTCAAGTAACATGATATCAGGCAGGTTGTTATTGATTATTTCAATAGCATCTTCACCCGTAGGAGCTTCAATAATTTCAAATTTGCAAGCTTCATCCATAAAAGGATAAGAAACACTAAAATCTCTTAAAACTCTCGATACACCTGAACGAATACCAGGTTCGTCATCAACAATCAATAATTTGATGAGTTCCATCTTTATATTTTTAAAAGTTTATTGATTTCTCTATGTAATTGGTCGCCTCTAATACCTTTATCCATATATAAATCCGCTTTTATCCATTTTCGTTCTTCTTCTGAATGAACAGCAAAACTCATTCCTGTTTCTGCTGTAACTGCAGTAGCAATAATAATTGGCACATCTGGGTATTTGCGTTTCATTTTATAGCTAAGAATAAAACCACTATCTTCATTTTCCATCATAAGATCGAAAATTGCCAAATCTGGTTTAAAACTTTCCAAAATATGCTCTGCTTCATATTGTCCGTCTGCTGTAATTACTTCAAATCCTAGTTTTTCAACTTTTGTTTTTAGCTGAAACAAGTAATCTATATCATCGTCAACTATTAAAACTTTTTTCATTATATATATTATTAAATTAATATCTATTTTTTATTTTATTCCGTTTTATATCTAGGTAATGTAATTTTAAAAGTAGTTCCAGTTTGTCCTTTTTCAGGTAAATTATTCGATGTAACATCCACTTTCCCTTTGTGCATTTTAATAATTCCATAAATAATTGGCAGCCCCAACCCTGTTCCTTTTCCAATGCCTTTTGTTGTAAAAAAAGGAGTAAATATTTTCTCCATATTTTCAGCTGCAATTCCTGAACCTGTATCTGTAATAGTGATAATTATATCATCATTATTATCAGTTAAATCTACATTTAAATTACCTCCTGTTGGCATTGCTTCGATAGCATTCTTAAATAAATTGGTAACAACCTGAATTAATTGATCACCATCAAGCATTGCCATATTATTTTTTAGATGAGAGTTAAGATTGATTTTGATATTGCTTGGGCAAATAACAGATTGGATACTTCTTACAAATAATTTATGAACATCTATTTCTGCATAATTTAATTGATTTTTACGTGCAAAATTCAATAAGCCGGAAACTATTTTTTTGCATCTGTCTGTCTGTTCTACTATTAATTCTAAATCCTGGCGATTAGGATCGTCTGGCTTACATTCATCTTTTAAAATATTGCTATACATGGTAATAACACCTAACGGATTATTCAGTTCATGAGCAATACCAGCAGAAAGCTGTCCCATGTGTGCCAGTTTCTCTGATTGTTTTAATGCCAATTGTGCAGAAGCCAATTTTTCATTTGAAACAGCCAAATCCTTGATATATTTATGTAATTTTTCTATAGAATATGGCAGACACATTTCTTCTTCAGCCAAACCTTTTATTATTGCAATGGCATGTTCATTACACGAATCGTAACCACAAGCACCACAGTTTAAATGGTCTTTTTCATTGTACTTTCCTAATTTATGAAGCACTTCAGTAATTTCATTCCAAGTAGGATCAGGTATACGACGATCATTGGAAGCAAAATATTGTGTTAAATCAATATTCTTATATTCCTCCATATCTTTTTTCCATTGTTCATTGTCAATGGCTTTAAGCTTTTGTTTTACATAACTACTTACTAATAATCTTCTTGCATATCTTTTTCCTAAAGGAGAAGTTCCTGGTCCCATAATGCAGCCTTCGCAACATAGCAATTCAAGATTATTGGATCGAATGGTTCCGTTTTCAAACTCTTTAATGGCTTCTCTGAAATCAACTCTTCCATCGGCTACTATAACATTGCCTTCATAAATATTTTCAGGAACATTGGTTGTTTGAAGTAAACCTCTACTGATAGCAAAAATAGCACCTTTACCTGCATGTGGAGGATCAAAATCTACAGGTAATATATTTTCTTGCGAAATATTTGATTTTACAAACATTTCACGTAGTTCTCTAAATGTTAAAACTTCATCTACTTCAGCAGATTCCGCTTTTTTTGCAATGCAAGGCCCAATGAATACAATCTTAGCATCATATCCATGTTTCTTATGCAAAACCCTCGTCATAGCTACCATAGGTGAAACAATAGGCGCAAGATATGGCACTAAGTCGGGACTGTAATGCTCAACGTAAAATGTAATTGCAGGACAATCTGAAGATATAAAGCCTTCCGCACTTGGTGTTGTTAATATATTAGCATATTTTTGAGCTACTAAATCAGCACCGAAAGAAACTTCTGTAACATAATCAAAGCCCAACGCTTTAATCATACCAACCAATACTCTATAATGCTCAATTTCTTCAAATTCTGCCGGAAAACTGGGGGCTATTGCTGCGATTACTTTATGATTGGATTGTAATAATTCATATACTTGTTCTGTAGCATTTAAAAAAACTTTAGCATCCTGAATGCAGACTTTTACACAGTTTCCACAGCCAATACAACGCTTATCAATAACTTCAGCTTGTCCGTTTACAATTTTTATTGCTTTAACAGGACATTCTCGCACACAAGTGTAACAAACTTTACATTTGTCCTTAATTGTAAAAACCAATTGATTTTTATGAGCTGGCATGGTTTGTTTAATTGTTAATTTGTTTTTTAATTTGTAATTAATTAAAAGCTCCTTGTAAGTATGATTTTGTTCTATCCATTTTTGGATTTTCGAAAAATTCTTTTGCAGGACCTTGTTCAATAACTTCACCCATATACATAAATACCACATAATCTGCAATTCTTCTTGCTTGGCGTAAAATATGGGTTACCATTACAATAGTGTATTGTTGTTTTAATTCTTCAAATTTTCTTTCAATAGTTTCACTTGAAATTGGGTCGAGGGCAGAAGTAGGTTCATCGGCTAAGATTATCTCAGGATCAACTGCTAGCCCACGTGCAAGACATAAGCGTTGTTGCTGCCCAATAGATAATTTAGAAGCAGGTTCGTGAAGTCTGTCATGAACTTCATCCCATAAATTTACTTGTTTTAAATAATTTTCAACTCTGGCATCTAGTGCCTTTTTATTTCTTCTTCCACTGATTTTTAATCCATAAGCTACATTATTATATATGTTCATAGGAAGAGGAAAAGGACGTTGCGAAAGCAAACCCATTTTTTTTCTGATTTCAGTAACATCTGTTTTTGTATGCAAAATATCTTCATTATCAATAAAAATGCTTCCATTAATTTTAACGTCCTGATATAAATCAGTCAATCTATTCATACATTTCAGCAATGTAGTTTTGCCACAGCCTGATGGACCTAAAATTACAGTAAGTTTATTTTCCGGAATTTCTATATTGATATCTTTCAATATATGTTGTTTCCCAATATATAGGTTTAAATTGTCAACTTTTATTTTTGTAGTGTTATTCATTTATGAGTTAAAAGTTTATAAAGTTAAAAGTTTATAAAGTTTCTTATTTCTTTATAATTTAGATTCTGTTTTTATGATACTTCTTTGATAAAGCTCTTGATAACAGACTGATTGTTAATATTATTATTATTAAAATAACAGCACTTGCATAGGCTCTGTTTTGTACTTCGGGTACAGGTGAGCTTAATTGAAAAAAGATTGACAAAGGCAATGTTGCTGCTGGTTCACTTAAAGAACTAGGGATATTATCAGTATATCCGGCAGTAAACAAAACAGAAGCAGCATCTCCTATAGCTCTTCCGAAAGAAAGTAGTATTGCCGTAATTATACCTGAAAATGATTGCATTAAAACTACCCTGAAAGAGGTTTCTGTTTTTGTAGATCCTAATGATAATGAGGCTTCTAATAGTCCCAATGGGGATGTTTTTAGAATTTCATCGCATGCTCTGATCATAATGGGAAGTATAAATAGAGTTACAGTAATTATTCCAGCCAAAAGTGAAGTTTTTATTCCCAAAAACACCATTAATGTAAAACCAAAAGCTCCATAAACAATAGAAGGAACGCCCCAGATTAAGTCAAGCAGAAAGCGAATAAAATTCAATACTCTCTTTTGTTTTACTAAATATACATTCATAAATAATGCAACAGGAACTCCTATTATTGTTGCCAAAAGCGTGGCACCAAATGACAAATAAAGTGATCCGACAATTGCATTTAAAACGCCTCCTTCTTTACCATAATAATAACCACCATGAGGGCGTTGGCTGAGCATTTCCCAATTTAATGCTCCCAATCCTTTTTTGAAAATGCTCAAAAGTATCAATGCCAATACAAATAATATCAACAAATTGCTTATCAGCATTAAACTTCTAAAAAATATTTCTTCAATTTTTTTAATCATATTATTTTGAAATTATTAAAGAATTTTGTCCTTTAATTTCACCTTTCACCTTTAATACTACCTTATAAAACCCTTTTTTTAGGTTGTTAGTTTCTATTTTTGCTTGAGATGTATTTTTATTTATAGTTTGATTTAAAATGATTTGTCCTAATATGTTATAAAGTTCTAATTGCATTGATTCGTTTGTATTTGGAAAAGTAATGCTTATGCTAGAATTAGCTGGATTAGGAGAAATGTTGATTTTAAATTTGTTATCAGTATCAAATTCATTGATTCCACCACCACCGAAATAACTACAACAATAAAAAGGTTGTGCATATTGCACAGTTCCATTATCATCGTGATGGCATAATAGATAAACACAATAACGTTCCAACCAATTTCCGCTAATTTTATTTCTTTGATAAGCAAAAAGACTATTGGTTGGTCCTACTCCTTCTATAAATTTCATTTTTAAAATGGATAGAGGAATGTTCGTATTTTGATTATCTTTAAAAATAATATTTTTTTTACCATTAACATAAACTACTGAATCTATTACTAATGACATAGAATCTCCAAAATGGTTACTAAGTTTTTGAAATACGAAAGTATCACCTACATTTAATGATAAATCCATCAATAAAATTTCTTTGTTCAAATTAATATCCATTCCATATACCTTACCATTAGTGGTATCTTCTCGTATATAAAAAGTTTCCGTTTCCCAATAGGGATGAAATGGAGTTTCCATTCCCCAATTGGTAAATTTCTGATAAATTATACTATTAATAATTGTATCGCCATACACAAATATACTATCTGTATAGATTGGAGCGTCACCAGCATTCAAAGTAATTAATACGTTGAAAGAAGTGTGCTTAGAAAAAATGCTCTGATAGGGCTGTGCATTTACTTTTGTTAACGCACAGGTTATGAATAAAAGAAAAAGTGGTTTTTTCATAATAATTGCTTTTTATTAATATTTGTCATATCTAACTATTAACATCCGCATTAAAGCATTAAAAACCATAACCACCACAAATAAAATCAATGCTGCAAACATTAATGCTGAATCGTATTTTGGTATTGATAGCATTTCGCCATAATTATTAGCAATTAAAGCTGGTAATGGATAACCAGCATCAAAAACATTTTTGGGTATCTGTATCATATTCCCAACCACCATCAATACAGCCATGGTTTCGCCAAAAGCTCTGGCCAAACCAAAACCAATAGAGGCAATGATTCCGGGAACAGCCTTTTTAACCAATACATATTTTATAGTTTCCCATTTTGTAGCTCCTAATGATAATGAAGCTTCGGTAAGTTCTATGGGGATAGTTCTGAAAATTTCAATTAAAATATTGAGAATAAATGGAATAATCATTACTGATAACACAATGGCACCGGCCAAAATACTATATCCCATAGTTTGTGCTCCAAAAATAGGAGCAATAACATTGGATATAAAAGGAACTACAACTATAACGCCCCAAACGCCATAAACTACAGAAGGTAATCCTGCTAAAATATCAATAACAGGATGTATAATTCGTAAATAAAATTTGCGTGAATACTGTGTAATAGAAAGAGCTGCAAAGATACAGATAGGAGCAGAAATCAACATGGCAATAAAAGTAACCCATACAGATCCCATTATAAAAGTGGCAAATCCAAACTTGCCGATGCTGGGCTTCCATAATTTGGAAAACAACAAATCGCCTAATGAATTTTCCTGAAATAGCATTGATGATTTATAATACAAACCCACACCCAAAATAAAAGGCAATATAATTACAAAGGATATTGCTATCAACATCCAAAGCGTACTTAAACGATTTTTAGTTTTTCGATTATAGAATAGTACTATCATAGTTTTTTAGTTGGAAGATGGAAGACCGAAATCGAAAGTTCGAAGTAGTACCTCCGTATTTCTGATTTTTGACTGATAACTTTACTTGTTTTTTATTCATATTTTTATGTTAGAAGTTCAAAGGTCATTCTTGTTCATTGCTTATCTTTTATTTATATCTTGCAAACCTGTTACGGTTCTATATACTTAAATACCTTACTATGAACTTATTCTTTCAGAAAACTGCTCACAAACTTTTCCTTTTCATCATTCAATTTAATAATATAAACACCGCTTGCAAAGCTGTGAGTATCAATTACAGTTTTATTTTCCTTTAATGTTATTTGCTTAAGCAATTGCCCATGAATAGTATAAATAGAAACAGATGTATTTTGTAATATCTTGTTACCTTTGAGTTCAATTATCAGATTTTCTTTTACAGGATTAGGGTAAATATAAAAATCATCAGCAATTGAATAAATATCATTTATACCTATATAATTGCAATATAAAATATTAGATGAATCTGACAGACAGCCATTTATTGTAACAATACTAAAGTAATTACCGTTTTGTGCAGGATTATAAGTTGTAGCTGTAGCGCTTGGAATTAAACCAGTAGCAAGATTATACCATTGATTGCAATTTGTTGCATTTGAACTCAAAGTAGTCCCTGTTAGCGTGATAATAGGTGCAGGTGGAATTGAGTTTACAGTTATTGCTAATATAGAACTAATTCCATCCCCGCTGCTATTATGACCTTTAACACTTATATTCCCGGAAACAGCAGAAGTACCATAATTTACTATAATTGTATTCATTGAACTTGAACCACTTGCACCAGAAGGTAATGTCCATATATATGAAGTGGCTTTGTTTATCAATGGAACTGAATATATAATGTTATTTTGACCTTGACATATTGCTGTTAAGCCTGAAATGTTTCCAGCTGCAGCAGGAAGGCCAAGGGTATCAACTGGAATTTTAATTGTTTTTGATCCGAAATTTTGTAATCCACCATTCTTATTAGTTCCGATAATTGATTTTATTTCAATTTTTAATGTATCATCTAAATTGGCTGATTTTAATTTTAATGATAACAAAGTAATACTTCCATGCCCTGATAAAGCATTGGTTTTATTAGTTCTTACCTTTACAGATTGGATTTGTGCATTAAATTTATCAATTGCATTAATGGATACTATTGGTTGAATGTTTGTAATCCAAGATGGATTAAAAATATTTGAAATCGTATTGGTATCTATATTGTTTTTGTTTATTACACCAATTGATATACCTAAACCATAAAGACTATCTGCTTGTAATATGCTGTCTCCTAAAATAATACTTAATTTAATTGTGTCACCTGGTAAATAAATTGGTTTTGAAATTTCATAATTTATTGGGATATTCACTAGATTAGAAGGTTGTGTATTAGTTTGACCGTGATTTAAATTAAAGTTTTTGTAAATTATCAATGTGTCTGCTTCGTTAATTATTCCGTCTCCATTACAATCGGCATGGCATAAGTTTGCAGCATTTTGTTGAATTTGATTCCATTGATACGCATCTTTTGCTTGCCAGTTATTCATTGTATTCTGACGTGGAATTCCAAATTCTCCATAATATACTCCCAATGGAAATATATCCAGATAGTCAACAATATGATCTGCATTTGCATCACCAGGCCAAACAGTAAGAGTGGGTGGTGCAGTAGTTATTGAAAATTCATCAGCACCTATATCTGGGAGAGTATCTCTGATGTCCCCGTCAATATC
This sequence comes from Bacteroidota bacterium, assembly GCA_013377005.1. GTDB lineage: Bacteria > Bacteroidota > Bacteroidia > Bacteroidales > JACABE01 > JACABE01. The sequence continues at coordinate 30,948 of JACABE010000025.1, read as the reverse complement.
AGTAAGTACATCAGGTAAAAACACTCCTTTATTTCTTATGGTTGTATCGTTTAAAATATGTAAGTCATTATAAGATTTAAACTGAGGTAAATAAAATTTTGAATGCAAATCTCTTTGATTTGTTTGCTGAAAGTTTTGAAAAGCAGTTAAGCTCGCAAAAGCATTGTTTCCAGCTAATGAATAATAAGTATTATAATCGGATGACACTTGATAAGTTGCGTAATTTGTTCCGTAAACACAGGATTGAGAACCTAAAGAAGCAAAAATATTGTTGCTGTGTTTAATACCATCAGGATTCATATAATAAGTGCAACTACCAATTCTTGCCAACATTGTATTGTTATATACATTGAAATATCCTGCACCATCTGCAAAGATACAATATCCATTTTCAGAAATAATTATATTATTAATAATGTCTGAATTATCAAAATCATCAGATAAATAGATCGCATTATTGCTGGCTCTAATAATATTGTTGCTAATTGTTAAATTTATACAATTTCTTAAGTAAATGCAATTTGCTGATTGCAGAATGTTGTTACTGAAAATAGAATTTTTAATATAAAAAATATTGATATTTGAGGTAATATTATTCTTAAAGATATTATTACATATAATCAGGGAATCACTTTTTGAACTATAAGAACCATTCCAAAACCTAACTCCATTGTTACCATTTTCGAATAAATTATTTGCAATTGTAATATTATTTGTAAAAGAGTTATAAACAGGGGCGTTTATTAATGAAAAATTATAATTTTCTATTTGATACTTAGACGCAATAATATTGTTTTTAAATTGGAGATAATTTGAGTTTCCGTTAATTAGAATCGTTGATGCATTTTGAAGTAAACTGTTGTTTCTAATTGTAAGATGTCTAAATGTTAAATAATTTGTAGTATCAATTCTTATTACATAATCTCCGAATTGATTTCCTGTGCTATTGGATAAAACCACAGAGGTACTATCATTGTTTAGCGATTTATAGGTAATTCTTTTTGTTGCAGAAACTCCATTTATTTTTGAAAATAGTATAGGGTCGTAATAAGTTCCAGGTTTTATAATAAAAGTAACGGCTCCTGAAATCCCAAGATTATTTAATGCATTGGCAGAACTTACAACATCAGGGAAATCGGAAATGTTATCCTGACCTATAGTATAAATTCCATTTAATGGTGCAGACCGATAAATAAAGGTTTCTATTGTATCATTTGTATGATTTTGATCAATATTAGGTAATACAGAATCAATTACAATGGATAAATTATTTCCACCTTGGTATAAAGGAACTGAATTAAAAGTAATTAAAACAGTATCATTTGGTTGTAACGAACCTGTCCAGCTAATCAAAGTGTCAGTCAATAAATTATTTTTAACTCTCACTTTTATAGTATTAATAATAGTATTTCCTTTATTAATAATTGGTATTGAAGTGCTTATTGTATTTTGAGTAGCAAAGGAATTCCAGTTGTTTTTATTAATAATTGCAGCATCGGTAAAATTTACTGCTACGCAATTTTGTTTAATGCAAACACCATCTGTAGCAAATTTTGAAATCATTAAATATCCATTATAATTAGTTGTTAAAGAGTTAATATTTTCTCTTGTAATTGCGTAAACATCACCACATTTATCTTTTCTAATGAAATATCCAATATCATCTTTATAGCCATTGAATATATTAGTAGATATTAAACTTCCCGTAGAGTTAATATTTGCAAAAAGATAGTTTTTTGCTCCAAGCGTTTTCCTTCCATAATATTGATTTTGTGAGTTTTTAATACCTAACGTATTTTGAGTAGCACCGTTATAATTAACATAAGGAATGTTAAAAAGAGCCAGTACATCCCCATTGCCCATTAGTTCAAAATCACTAATATTATTATTTGGAGATGTGTAATAATAGTTATGATTCCCTATAGAATCAGATTTAATTAAATAACTATATTTTACACCACCATTAACTGGAAACGGATTAAAATCAGTAAAAACAGTGTCAGTATTATATTTAAAATAACCATCTACACTTCCTGAAAGGAAGTAATTATTATTTTCATCATACTTAAATTGCTTGATCGGTCCAAATTGAGCTCCTTTCACAATAGACTTTGCACTTTTCCAACCAGTTGTTTTGTTATAAGTTGCAACAAATACAGCACTACTGTCATTGAGTTGAAAATTACCAAAAACAAAAGGTTCCGGATTAGAATACCTCTTGTTAAAAGATCCTGCAATTTTTACATTTCCGGCTGAGTCAGCTATTATTTTAGGATTAATTCCAATACATTGATTGATTTCATTCTTACTTTCATAAGCTGTAATTCTGCTATAGTAAATTCCTCCAAAATTTGCAAAATCCTTTTTAACACCATTTGAATCGATTTCAAGCAAAAACCCATCTCTATTATTGACTCCTATTCCTAATTCAATATTACTATTATCAGTGAAATTTATCGTATTCCTTACATTTTCATAGTTCGCTCCACTCACAAAAATCCTATCATCTTTATTTATTGAAATATCTGAGAAGAAAAATCCATTCATTGAAGTCGAGGTTGATCCACTATTGATTTTTGAATAAATAACCCATTTTTCCTGTCCTATGTTATCATACTTAACAATGAAAGAATTAATAAAAGAATGACTACCACAATTTATTGAAAAGGGACCAATATTGATAAGATTGTTAAAAAAATGCCCGGTAAGATAGATATTTCCTTTTGAATCTGTAGCTATAGATGTAGGAAAAGATGTGTTATTAGTTGTGCTGGTACAAGCTATTTCTTTATAAAAAATTGAATTATACATACTGTCTCTTTTCTCTAAAAAAATCCCTGGGTTATTATAACTACTGATGTTTTTATACCCGATATAATAATGATTTTTATTATTATCAACAAAGTAGTCAGTAATAGTTGGGGATTTATCAACAGATTGCTCAACAAAATTACAACGGGTTATATTACCTGAAACTGTTGGTTGAAGAACTTCAATATCAATACTCCTTTTTTGAGTACAACCCTGTATAGTGTTTCCTATTAGTGTTAATTTTTTTCTCCCTTGTGTGTTAAATGTTAATATTGGATTTTCATTTGTTGATATCGGGATTGAAAAATTTGTATCAATCACCCATTTATAACTATCTGCATTCGAAGAATTTGTGATTTTCAAGGTGTCTCCAAACATGATAAAACCATTTAGTAAAGTAAAATAAACATTTAATGATCTTGGTGTAATTGTAATGTTTCTTGTGAAAGTTATCTGGCAACCTCTTGTATTTGTTGCTGTTAGCTGATATGTTTTTGTGGAAGCAGGTCCTAAGCGAAAAGTTAAAGTGCCACCATTTCCTGTTTGAGCTTGACCTACTGCCTGATAAGATGAATACAACTGATAAATAGTTCCCGATTCTGAGTTCTCTAGTTTAATATATGAAGAATCACCAGAACAGACTATTGTATCCTGAGCATAAAATGGCAGATTAATATTTGGTTTACTTACTTCAATGTGAATTGGTAGTGTTTTTGTATTTGTTCCACAACTATTGATTTTGGTTGCTTCAATGGTATAATTAACAGTATTGGTAAGATTAACCGTTGGGATTTTTACCAAATCACTATTTCCATAAAAAGAAGAAATTACTAAAGAATTAGCGTCTTTTATTTTGTAAGTAACACCATTAACACTATTTGGAATTTTTATAGTATCTTGAGTATTATAACATACTGTATCACTTGAAAGCTGAAAGCTCAAATTGAAATCCAGAGATGGTTGTACATAAAGTGATGTTGAATATGTATCAGTATTGTAGCCATTATTTGCTATCAATGAAATTGTATCGTACTGATCAGGATTATGGAAAACATAAGCTGAATTATATGCTGATGAAAAAGGAACTCCATTAAATAACCAATGATAATTGTATGTATTACTGCTATTATTGATGAAATTTATTGTAGAATCTTTACAAATTGTATTGTTTGGAAACGAAAAAGATGCAATCGGATAGGGTGTTCCTCCGGCATTTTCTGTCTTGTAAATTTTTCCATCTTCACCTACTAATATGCTTTTTTGCCAGTTGTAAGTTTCAAAATCATTGAGTTGGGTTGTAAATATGCTGTTTTGTTTTTCCCAAAGAAAACCACCATTTTTAGTGATGAAAGCCATATTTCCTGCAATAGCAATCAGTGTATCAGCATCTTTTGGATAAATTTTATAGCTGGCATAATAAGGTGGCTTGTTGATTGTGTCCCAGGTTGATCCACTATTTGTAGTTTTTAAAATTTTATTTGCAGCACCGATATAACCTGTTGTAGAATTAATAAATTTTACATTATTTACTTGATATCCAAAATTAGCCGACTGCCATGACGAACCACCGTTATTTGTTGAAAGCAGAAAGTTCCCACCTGTTGCAAATCCTGTTTGAGTTGATGTAAAAAAAACGTCTTTTAAGTCAGCTGTAATTCCCGAATTTTGCGACACCCATGAATTTCCCCCATTTGTTGTTTTTAAAATTCTTCCATTTTCACCTACAGCATAAGCTGTAAGTGTATTATTGTTAGGAAAATGTATTTTATGAAAAATACCAATATTATTTGTTAGATAAGTTATTGTCCAGTTTGCACCACCATTGGTAGTTTTTAGCATGCATTCATTATTGCTCATGTACATTAAACCAGTTGCAACTCCATTATAGTTGTCAAAAAAATGGACAGTCCGTAACCCACTGGCATACATAGAGGTTCCGTTATTGTCAACCAGAGGTAATATACTCCAGTTGTAACCTCCATCGCTGGATTTTGTCAATCCATCATCTCCTGCCAAAAAAATATCATAGGCATTTAAAAACTGAATGTCGTAAATGTCATACAATGTACTTGAACTTACAGAACTCCATTGAGCTTTCAGATTGCTGTTAAATATAAAAAACCAACTTAAAATTAAAACTGTAGTTATCTTCTTCATATATTTATTTGATTTTTTTATTCTTATTTCTTCAGATATCTTAAATTTAAAAGAAAGAGATTTATTCTTTCACAATTTTCTCAAACTCAAATGTCTTACCATTCTCAAGTTTTATTAAGTAAACACCAGGCAAAAAGTTTGTAGTTTGCTCAACCATTTTTTTACTCAGAATCTCTTTTTGAAAAGACAGACTAAATATTTCCTCTTTTTGAAACTTTGAAGCCATTTTATGAATATTTTCTCCCAAATTCCTAGCTTTTCAAATTTAAATTCCATAGCGATTTTTATAAAATTTTTTATCCTTAAAATTACTGTTTTCTAACTTCTAACTTCGGACTTTCGTCTTAGAATTTACTTTATCTTTCCCAACTCTGTTTTTATACTTTCTTCTGATAATAAAACATAACCTGCTTCATTCACATATTTTTGTCCATCAGTAAGTACCCAGTTGAGGAAATGTGTTATTACAGCTTTTTGTGGTTTTCCTTTGCACACAAAAAATAAATCTCTTGCAGGAGGAGAAGGATAACGTCCATCTTTAATAGCAGCCATAATTTCATCTAAGCTATTATATACATTTTCTTCTGGTTCTATTTTCCCATTTTTATTAATGTCAATAGGAACAACAGCCATACCTTCATATTTTTTGCGGGTTTTAATATCAAACACATAAGCAATATTATTAAAACCAATACCATTTACATCTTTTTTAACTGCATCTGCTACACCTGGATCTCCGTTAACACCAATACCTTGAAGATCTTCCTGTTTTTTCCCATTTAAGTATTTTGCCCACATTTCTGCAGCACCACAAGCATCGGAACGAGTGTAGACATTAATCTTTGCTTTACTTTTTGTATTCAACGCAGTACCCCAATTTTTAATCTTATTGGTAATGAAAATATCATAGAATTTTTCCATTGTAAGCCCATTGGTTTTGATAGATTCAATTTCTGGATTTTTAGTATTGATTGTTGCTAATACGGCATCTTTTGTAACAGCTATCCACCATGCACCATTTTGTTTTTCTTCATTGCTCACTGCTTTTGAAAACATTCCCAAATCAATCATTCCTGATAATGCATCCGTCATGCCTTTGCCAGCACCACCTGCTGATACATCAATTGTTACTTTTGGATATAATTTCATGTATTCATCAGCCCATTTTACTGTTAAAGGATATAAAGCAAATGCACCAGAAATACTAATAGTTCCTGATAAGCTATCTTTACTATCAGCATTATTTTTACTTGATTTATTTTTACAAGATGTTGTTAATGCAACTATTATTGCAATTATTGAACAACATAAAATAAGACTTTTTTTCATTTTTTATTTGATATTTTAGTTTATATATTTTTTAAAGTGCCTAATGTTATTGGTTTTATAATAGAACATCTCTTTTATTAAAACTTGTGTGTAAGATAGTTGTGCAATTTTCATCACAAGGATTTCCTAAATAATTTTTATATAACTCATTTAATTGGGGGTTTTTATGTGCAAATTTAATAGATTCTTTATCATCAACATCGTAAATTGCTTTTATTCTCGCTTTAATATCTTCTTTTCGAGAAGGTATAGGTTGCCCCCCTCCATTTACACAACCTCCGGGACAAGCCATTACCTCAATAAATTGAATATCATTTCTCCCATTTTTTATTTCATTAAGTATTTTTTCAGCATTTATCATATCGCTTACTACTGCAACTCCAATCTCATAATCTCCTGCTTTAATTTTGAATTCTTTTCTGCCTTTATTTATACTTCTTAATTCGATAATTTTGAAATTAACTAAATCTTTGCCTGTTAGTAAATTAAAACTAGTTCTGATTACAGCTTCTGCAACACCACCAGAAACAGCAAAGAGCTTTCCTGCTGAACTTCGTGTACCTAATATTGTATCAGCTAATTCTGATTCAATATTCATGATATCTATACCATAAAGGCGAATTAATCGAGCTAATTCTCTTGTTGTTAGCACTGCATCTACATCTGTAATACCTTTATGGGTCATTTCTTCGCGTTGTGCTTCGAATTTTTTAGCAATACAAGGCATTACAGAAACAGTATAAATATCATTAGCTGAAATATTGAATGTTTCGGCATAATATCCTTTTATTAATTTACCCATTATTTGTTGAGGCGATTTTACTGTAGCCAAATTTTCAATTAAATGCGAGTGCGTTTGTTCAATATATTTTACCCATGCCGGACAACAACTGTTAAACATGGGTAGATTTTGATTGGTCTTAATTCTATTTACAAGTTCATTTGCAACTTCAATGGTATTAATATCGGCTCCAAAACTAGAGTCGAATACTTTATTAAATCCTATTTTTCTTAAAGCTGCATTTATCATTCCATTGATATCTTTTCCTGATTTTACTCCAAACTCTTCTGCTAGAGTAACAGAAATGGTTGGAGAATATTGAATAATAACATGTTTAGCTGGATTATTTAAAGAATCAATTATTTCGGGAAGATGGTCTCTCTCATATAAAGCACCTGTGGGGCAGCACATAATACACTGTCCACAATTAATACAACTTGAAAGATTAATTCCTTTTTGAAATGAAGGAGTAATTTCGCAATGATTTCCTCTTTTTATAAAGTCAATGGCGGAAACCCCAATAATTTCCTCACAAACCCTGACACACCTGCCACATAAAATGCATTTTTTGGGGTCTCTTACCATACTTGAACCCGATCGGTCGGCTTTTTGTTTGCCTTTTTGCCCGCTAATTCGACGTTCGAGTACATTTAGCTCAACAGCTAATTTCTGTAATTCGCAATTGCCATTTCGTTCACAATACAAACAATCATCAGGATGATTTGAAAGCAATAATTCAACAATAGTTTTTCTAGCTTTAATGACCTTAGGTGAATGGGTTTTTATTCTCATCCATTCTTCAACTGGTTGTGCACAAGAAGGAACTAGATTAGGCTGTCCTTCAACTTCTACCACACAAATCCGACAAGCACCGGATGGGGCTAATTCTTCCATATAGCACAAAGTAGGGACTTTAATACCGTTGCGACTGAGTGCCGATAAAATAGTTTCACCTTTTTTGGCTTTGATGATTTTGTTATTTACTTCTATATCAAAAATCATAGCTTAATGGTTATTAAGTTATTGGTTAATTGTATATTGATTTTCGTAGAGTTTTTCATACTTTCAACAAATTATTTAATGAATATTGCACTAAATTTGCAGGTTTCGAAACAAATTCCGCAACCTGTACATTTTGACTCAACAATAAAATGTGGATATTTTATTGTTCCAATAATAGCATTTTCTGGGCATTTTCTCATACAAGCATTACAACCTGTACATTTATCAACATCTATAAAGAAAGTTCGAAGTTCTTTACAAACACCTGCTTTGCACTTTCTGTCAAAGATATGCTCTTCATATTCATCTCTAAACCATTTAAGTGAACTAAGAAAAGTGTTAGCTGCAGTTTTTCCCAAACCACAAAGAGAGGTGTCTTTTATTACTTCGGCAATACTTTCTAATTGCATTACGCCTTTAAATCGTTCTAATGTTTGATGAGAGGCTTCGTCTTTTGGGATTTTAGTAATTTTTTCTAATATTTCGAGCATACGTTGTGTTCCTTCTCTGCAAGGAATGCACTTTCCACAGCTTTCATGTTGAATAAAATTAATGTAGAATTTAGTAATATCAACAATACATGTTTTTTCATCCATCACGATGATACTTCCAGAACCCATAATTGCATCTATACTATTCAATTCTTCATAATCAACTACAATGTTAATGTTTTCTTTTACTAAACAAGTTCCTGCAGGTCCACCTAATTGAATAGCTTTAAATTGTTTGTTGTCTTTTACATCACCACCAATTTTGAAAATTATATCTTCAAAACTTTTCCCCATTTCCACTTCAATAATTCCGTTATAATTAATTTTCCCGGAAAGTGTGAAGACCTTGGTTCCTTTACTAGCTTTTGTGCCAATAGTGTTAAACCAAATAGGTCCATTTAATATAATTTGAGGAACATTGCACAAAGTTTCAACATTGTTAATAATGGTAGGTTTACCAAACAATCCTCTTTCTGTTGGATAAGGAGGACGATATCTAGGCATTCCACGTTTACCTTCAATGCTATTCAACATGGCTGTTTCCTCACCGCAAACAAAAGCACCCGGACCTTTTTTTATAATAATTTCGAAATTAAAGCCGCTATCAAATATATTTTCACCTAACAATCCAAAGGCCTTTGCTTGTTCAAGTGCTTTCTTAAAGCGTTCTATTGCTAATTTATTGTCAGCCCTGATATATATATAAGCCTTGCTTGCAGCTATTCCATAAGCAGCAATAGCCATTCCTTCGATGAGTTTGTGAGGATTGCTTTCAATGATAGATTTTTCCATAAAAGCGCCAGGATCACTTTCATTGGCATTGCATATCAAATAGCGTTGATCGGCAGCATTATCATGTGCAATTTTCCATTTTTTGCCACTAGGAAAACCAGAGCCACCTCTTCCTCTTAGTTCACTCTTTTCTATTATTTTACAAACTTCATTTGAAGTATAATGATAAATAGTTTTTATAAATGCTCTATATCCTCCATGAGCAATAAATGCTTCAATATTTTCCGGATCAATAATTCCATTAAGCTCTAACACAATTCTTTTTTGTCCGGCAAAGAAATCAACTTCGTCAATAAAATTTACATTTTCCCAAGCTTGTAAATTTTTCTGACGATATTGCCCCAAAACACATTCGTTTACAATTGAATTATTAAAAACACCATCTAACACAGAAGCTACATTTTCAGCATTGATTTTTTTGAATGAAACTCTTGTCATTCCTGGAAGTTGAACATCCATAATTGGCTCTAAAGCACAAATGCCAATACACCCAACTTTTACAACATCTACAGATATATTATTTTCAAGAATATAATTATTAATCGCATCGATTGTTTTTTGAGCTCCTGCCACATAACCACAAGAAGAGGCTCCCACAAAAATGACAGGTTTTGTGGTTTTTTCATGCTTTAATATTTTTATTCGTTCCTCAACTTCTTTGCTAAAACTGAGTGTTTCGTTTAAAAGAACTTTTTCTTTTAAGAATTGAATGTTATTTTCCATATCTTATTTAATTGTAACAAAATAACCGAATCATTTTACTATATGAGCTAATCAATTCTGTCGTCTGTATTTCTTAAATTTTCCAGCATATCTTTTACATCAGATGGCTTTACGGAAGAATAATATTCTTCATTAATTGAAATAACAGAAGAAATTCCACAAGCTCCCATACAAGGAACATATTCGATGCTAAACATGCCATCTCGTGTGCATTGCCCATGTTGAATTTTTAATATTTTTTCAAATTCTTTACGTAGATTTGAAGTATTAGCCAGATGGCAAGCTGTTCCATTACAAACCTTAATATGAAACCTACCCTGAGGCACAAATTTAAAATGATCGTAAAAGGAAGCAATGCCATATATCTTAGCAGAAGCTAGTTTAAAATACTGACTTGTTTTAATAATAGCTTCTTCTGATAAATAACCTTCAATCACCTGAATCTCCTGCAAAACATCTAACAAATCGCTTCGATCTGTATTGTTTTGTTTTTCAATGATTTCATCTATTTTACTCTTCATAGTAGATGATTTTTAAATTTCTGTACAAAAATAACAGATATTTTTTACAAAACAAATATTATTGTTAAATAAATAACACTGTTATTGGCTTAACAATAATTAATTAGAGTAAAGGTACTGTTTTTCTGTTTTTTTTGACACTATTGATTAATAGTTCAAACTTAAATTAATTTCATTACCTCTTTGCAACTTAATATAAAGTTCTGTTAAACATGCAAACTTATATAAAATTTGTAATATATAAGCAATCTGAATATAAATGAAATACCTTAATTGTAACTTTCTATAAAACTATTTATTAGATTGTAGTATCAAAAGCCGATTTTATGGATGCAACTGCAGAAAAGGCTACAGTTGTAAAAATTTAATACAGATAATGAGCAACCTGGCAAACATCTGAAAACACCTGATTTCTTTGATGTAGAGAAATATCCTACCATTACTTTTAAAAGTACAATATTTTAAAAAATTATAAAGTAGCAGGCAATCTTAGCAGGCATGGAATTACAAAGAAAATTGAGTTAAATCCTATTTATTTAATAGGAGTAATTCCAATGAGTATACAAACCATTGCAGGATTTAAAATTACTGTAAAAATAAAACGTAACGATTTTAGTATTGATACTTTTATGGCTGCTTAAACAATAGGTGATAAAATTTCAATTGTTTCCAATGCTGATTTTGCAAAGAATTTAAAAAACGTAGCTTTTTTTGACAAATCTATGTTAAAATGTTAAAAAAATCAATAAATATTCAATTTATTGAAAATAAAATGATTTAGCTTGATTATTATGTGTACTTTTATCGCAATATTTCAAAATAATAATATGAGCAAAGGAAAAGTAAAATTTTTTAATGAATCGAAAGGATTTGGATTCATCAAAGACGCAGAATCAGAAAAAGAGTATTTCGTACATTCTTCTGGATTAAAAGACAGTATCAATGAAGATGATGAAGTTACTTTTGACATTGAACAAGGGAAAAAAGGATTAAATGCAGTAAATGTTAAACTAGCTTAGTTTTTCTGATATATATCATTTAATATTTCGGGTTCTGCCATTGGCAGAACCTTTTTTGTTATAATAGCAACATATAGAATGGCGATTTTAATTTGTAATACTCTTTAATATTTAATAATCAAGTAATTGATTAGCTGAGCCTTTTTTTAATAATAAGAAATAGTTTTATAGAATGAAGTCGCTTTAAAATTATTTTATAGTGGTTGCTTATAAATATTTTTCAAGTCTATCTTTAATGATACCAAATGGAGAAGCCAAAGCATTGATGTATTGAAAATTTCCGTCTCTGTTATTATTAATTGAAAGTTGAATAGGGCAGGCTTCACTTTGAATAGCATTTGCTTTAAATATCATATTTTCATTATCATAATAAACATAAGGAGCACCAGATGATCCAAAGCGGAAATACCCTTTTATCAAATATCTTAATCCTTCGAAAGTATAATTACCACCAAATCTATCATTAAATGTACCGTGATGATCTAGAAAACCTTCGATTTTAGCTTTGTTGACCATTCTTCCTAAAAAACCTCCCGGTGAACTTTGAAGGCAATAGAAATCAAGTTGATTATCATCCAATATTGAAAAATCAATTTTTATAAAAGGAAGTTGATTAATAATATCCTTATGGGTATTTACTATTCTATAAAGTGCGATATCCTCGCTATAAAAAGCCTCTACTAATTCTAATTCCACCAAAAAAGTATGTCGGTTTAAATAAGGTTCGTAAAAACAAGTATTTGATGCAAGAAATTGAGTTGTTAAATCAGCATTCTTATAAAACTGTGGTTCTTTGAATTGAACTATGAGATGAGGTTTGCAGAAATTTCTGGACGAAAGTGTAATCCATCGAGAATCAAAGTTTATGCTTTTAATATTATCCATTATTGTTTGTAAATCAACTTGCTTTGTGATATTAAGATGTCTTTTATTATTCAAAGGTTCTAATAGGTAACATTGATTGAACAATTCAACTTGGGCAGGATTTAGTTTAGGAATAATTTCTGTTTGATAAACAATCTCTGGAATTGTTTTAATGATTTGACTTTCGCTTCTTAAATTATGAGCTACTGAAATGATGAACCCATTTCCAATATGAAAAGCACTGATATTATTATCAAATTGTCGTTTGATCGGTATATTTACATTACTGACCCACATAATCCTAAACAATGGGGATGTTTGTTCATTTGTTAGTTCAAGTTTTTTTGCAATCATAAGAGGTCTTTTAATTTTATGTATTTTTTGGAAATAAATTCTAAAGAAAAAGCGATCCCATTACTTTTTAACAATAGAATCGCTTTCGTAAAATATTCTTTATCTTTAACTATACTTTCTCTTTCTTTATATCCAAAGGCAAAACTCCAGCCATTTCACCAATTACGTTAACCAGTTCTGTTCCTGTTGGAATTACTATTTTTGCATTTGTTTTGAGCGAAGCTTCAACTGTTTCCAGCTTTTTAAGTAGTTGAGCATTTCCTGTAAAATACTTATCAGCAGCTTCATTTACTAGTTTAATGGCTTCTGCTTCGCCTTCAGCATGAAGGATTTTAGATTGTTTGTAGCCTTCAGCTTCCTTAATCTTAGCTCTTTTTACACCATCAGCAACAGTTTCAGCAGCAGTGGCATAATCAATAGCTGCTATTTTTTCATTTTCAGCTTTCACTACTTTATTCATAGTTTCCTGTACATCTTTTGGCGGATCAATTTCTTTTAATTCGGTTCGTACAATTTCAATACCCCAGCTTTTTGTTTCTTCGCAAAGGGTTTTATGCAATTCGGCATTAATTTTGCCTCGTTCGCTATTTGCTGATTTTAATGTGAGAGTACCTATAATATTACGAAGAGTGGTACGAGCAAGATTTACAATTTGCCATTTATAATTGTTTACATTGTATTGAGAGTTCTTTACGCTTTCTTCGCATTCGGTAACTTTAAAATAAACCTGAGCATCCACTCTGGCATTTAGATTATCGTTGGTAATAATTTCCTGAGGTTCAGCATCAACCATTTGTTCGGTAGTATTAACCAAAAACATTCTGTCAATAAAAGGTATTATCCAGTGAAAACCAGGATTAGCATAGTTGTGGTATTTTCCAAGTCTTTCTATCAATCCTCTGTGTGTAGGTCTTATAATACGAACGCCTAAAAATAAAAAAATAATTATACCGATAACGATAAATAATACAATTGTTTCCATTGGTATTTCCATTTATTTGTTATTTAATTTATTTTTTTGTCAAAGGTAGTATAATAAAAATAAAAAGCACAAAATTTAATTAAAATATTCTGTGCTTTTATAAATCTAAATTGAGAATTACTATTTGCTTTCCAATAGCTTTTTAAGGTCTTTCATATTGATATTTCCAATTGCAGTGGGTTGCAATTGTCCCATTATCCAATTGGTTTCGTTTTCTTTGTTGTCATTAAAACGAATTTTTCCAAATTTCTCTCTTAAAAAAGGAATGTGCTTAACTATATCTTCTTTACTGATATGTTTAAATTTAATGCTAATCAAAACCGACTCCATATCCATTTTAGGATGAACATAAAGTATAGGAATCATCTTTTTGGCCAGTCTTAAATCGTATTTATTTTTCAGCAGATACACAAATAATTCATAAATCATTTCAAATTTGAATTCACGTCCTTTTTTGTTGTGCCCTTCAACAAACTTAATGAAATGCCCAAAAAATGTTCCTACAAATACAGGATTAATTTTTAGGTCTTTTACTATTTTTTCAATCAAAGGGAAAAGATTTTTCTTGAAAATATAAGTATAAGTATCTTCAGGTACGTTCCAAGTTTTTAATTGGTTGTAACGATCTACTACTTCTGTTGGGATATTTTTCTTTAATTCATTGATATAAGATTCTTCCAAAGGAATAGGTTTTGAATCGGTATCGGGATACATACGATCGGCACCAGGCAATACACGTTCAAAAATAGTAGTGCCATCTTCAAAAGATTTGCGGGTTTCCTGAGGCACACCTGTAAAAGCCATGCGACAACGTTCGTCAATAGTTTCAATGGCAGTTTTGATATCTGCTTCGGGTCCCCAAAATATTATTTGAGCGTCATTATCGCAAGCTTTAAATAATTTACGAATATAACCCTGATCATCCCCTGCAATTAATGCATTCACTTCTTCAGAATGTGTCATGTTAGGAATGTCGATACAAGCAATAACTTTCAACCGTTCACTAATTTCGTTGGCAAACATTTTGCCGGGTTGTGTAAAATAAGATAAAATACCTTTAAAATTAGGCAAATTTACAGCATATATCTTTTGTCCTGCATTTTTAGCAGTTTTAATAGCATCGCAAGGGAATTGCAGGGCATAGAAATCAAGTTCTTTAACATCCATTTTCCATGCAGCTGTATCTTTTATTTTTTGCAATAAAATATCACGAATTTGCAACAATGACCATTGGCGGAAACATTCGTTGTGAGTAAGTTCCGGAATCCATTTGGTATGAGCCACACCTTTTATTTCGACACGTGTACCCCCTTTGCAACTTACATTTACATCCTGACGACCTGCACCAATACCCGTTCTCACTTTGTTTGTAGAACGATTGAGGAAGCGAATATAATTACAAGCTTCCATTACTTCATCCGGATTCATCATTTCGGGATAAGTAACGGTTTCAATCAATGGCATTCCCAATCTATCGGTACGATAAATACGGGTATGTCCGATATCTGAAATCTCGCGGCACGAATCTTCCTCAATGCTTAATTGAATTAAGCGAATCTTTTTGTTTTTCAAAGGAATCTCTCCCTCTACACCAATAATAGCAGTACGTTGGAATCCGGCAGGAATACTTCCGTCGAGATACTGCTTACGGGTAATATGAACTTCACCTACAAGGCTTAGTTTTGATAGCATCGAAATTTCGATGGCAATACCCAAAGCTTCGCGATTGATCGGAAAAGGAGGAGTATCATCCACATCGTACGTACAAGTTGTTTCGTTTTTAATACGATAAATAATTTCTTTTCTGGTTCTAAATTCCATCAAAGCAGTTCCATCATATTCACCTAATTCACTTAAGGTAGGACGCATGTGACGAACTACTTCAGCATCGTAAACAGTTGGCTTTTGAAATACACCAGCCGGACAGTGGCAAAATAATTTCTCTTTTGTTAAAAGCTGCTGATGAACTTCCAAACCCGACATAAAGCCAATGCTGGTATAGGTTTCCTGAGTGGCCTCTTTGCGAGAAACATAACCGACTTTTTGTTTTGATTCTTCGTAGTTTTGCTTAGGGTCAAAATTATTATTCATTAGAATTAATGTTAATTGGATGATGCTGCAAAGCTAATCATTTTCCTTTTATTGCCAAAAGAAGAGTTCATAAAGTTTTTTAAGGTTTTTTGAATATTTGGAGTGTTCTCATTACTTGATTTTTTATCATCATACAATAAAAAATCTTTTGTTGAACTAATAATAAACAAAAAAACCCTGACATAACTGTCAGAGTTTTTGTATGGTAGTTTTCCAATAAAATATATGAAACAAATAAAGTATTTCTTAATTTATTTTTTCACATCTTTAACTTCCTCCTTCTTAACTTCTTCCTTTTTAACTTCTTCATCTGCATTACGAAGAAAGGTACCTGTGCTATCAAAGATTAAAGTCATATTGTTTTTCTTCTTTTTAGTAATTACAACTTCATAAAGTCTTTCACCACTACTTTTGTCAACAAAATTTAGTTCTTTAACCTTAAACCCTGCATAATACTGAGTAATATAGTCTTTTATTTTTTGTGGGGCATATTCATTAGCAATTTCCCATTTAGTTAGTTGCCAAGCGTTATTTTGAAAAGCAATTTCCATTTTGCTACCTTCATTAATAAAATTAGCTTTTATTAAGGTATTATCTTTTTCCCAAACAACTTTATCTGCCGCAGGAAATCTGTTTTTAAAATCGCTCGTTACCTGAGCTGGTACTTCTGTAATAGCTATTTTTTGAGCAAAAAGAACGGTTGAAATCAACATTGTGATTAAAAGAAGATTAATTTTTTTCATTTTTAATATAGTTTTAAAAGATTAATGCAAACTTACAAGATTTAAAAGTAAAATATAATATTTTTAAGATTTTTTATAAAAAAGATTTGAATAAGGTCTTGAAATCGAATAAACCAAACAGTTGTGCCGATGAAATTAAAATAATAATAACAATAACCCAACGTACGAAATTAGCACCCCAACTTACGGCAAATTTGGATGCAATATAAGCACCAATAATATTTCCAATAGCATGAATTAAGCCATATTCATAATTAATCTGCTTGTTGTAAATAAAAACAATTAAGGTAAAAGGTGCATATAATAAAACGATGAAAACTTTCAATGCATTAGCTTTAACCAAATCGTAGCCAGCACCAAGTACCAGTCCTGCCAGTATAAAATACCCGACTCCCACATGAATAAACCCACCATAAAGTCCAATCAGAAAAAAAATAAAATATTGCAATACTGATGTTTTCTTTTCAAGAAGCTGTTGTTGTCCTTTGAGCCATTGTTGTGGTTTGTAAATGATAAAAACCATCATAACCAGCATTATAATACCAATAGCTTTTTCAAAAACGTGTTCATCAATATCCACTGCAATTTCAGCTCCTATAATAGATCCGATAACTGTAGGAATCCCAAGTAATAAACCTTTACGTGTATCTAATACTTTTTGTTTTTTAAAACTGGCAGTTGATGTAAGGGTTTGTAATATAACAGCAATTCTGTTAGTTCCGTTTGCCACACCTGCCGGCAAACCTAAAAACATAAATAAGGAAATAGATATAATAGTTCCACCACCTGCAAGCGTATTAATAAACCCAACCAATAAACCCGAAAAAACCAATGCAGTAATTACAATCCAAGACATGTTTTAAATTATAAATCAATATATTTTTTTAAGCTTTTTCCCTTAGTTTACTATGTTTATTGCCATAAGCAAAGTATAAAACAAGACCTACACAGAGCCATATTATAAATCGCAACCAATTGGTAATTCCTAATTCTGTCATTAAATAAAGGTTGCAAAGTAAGCCAAGCACAGGTATCAGCGAAAAGCTTTTCAGTATAGCTAATATAGTTATTGTTGATGCTATTATAATAAATCCATACATTGGGATTTGGTGTTTGAACACAGCCCAAAATCCATTTACATGATAAATTTCCCCATTGAAGTTAAAAAAACGAAATATGTTTTTCTCATTAAAATATAACAATGAAAACAAAACCACTATCCAAATAATTGGCAGTATATATCTACTATTAAAATATGGCACTCTGTAACTTCCTCCTTGTTGGAGTGAGTTACCACCTTTTTTAGTATCCATAATCAATACTCCGCCCGAAACCAATACAAATGCAAATAATGTACCTATACTTGTTAAATCTGTAACTTCGGTAAGATTAAGAAAAAGTGAGGGGATAGCAACGATAATTCCAGCTATGATAGTAGCAAATGCAGGCGTTTTGTATTTTCGATGCAACTTTGAGAAACGTTTTGGTAAAAGACCATCACGACTCATACTCATCCAGATACGAGGTTGCCCTACCTGAAACACCAATAATACACTTGCCATGGCAATTATAGCGCTTACCGCAATTATACCCGATAAACGGGTGAGATGTAATTTCTCAAAAGCATAAGCCAATGGATCGCCTACACCTAATTCTGTGTAACTTATCATTCCTGTGAGTACCAAACTAATCAATACATATAAAACGGTAGTTATGGCAAGAGCATAAATCATAGCACGAGGCAAATCTTTTTTCGGGTTCTTACATTCTTCGGCAGTTGTGGATATAGCATCGAAACCAATATAAGCAAAAAATACTCCAGCCACACCTTTCAATACACCACCAACCCCATTAGGAGCAAATGGCGACCAGTTTTCGGGATTAACATAAAAAGCTCCCACTCCAATTACCAACATTAAAATGGCTAATTTTAGAATAACCATTATATTTCCAGCTACTTTTGTTTCGTAAATACCTTTATAAACTAAATATGTAATAAATACCACAATAGAAAATGCAGGAATATCAGCAATGAATCTTACACCAAACAATTGAGGTGCATTATGCCAAGCAGCATAGGCTTCTTGTATTCCATTACTTAATTGATTAATTGGAATTCCATTTTGTAAACTTTCCAAAGCCTTATGGTAACCTCTCGAAGCACTCAAAAAATCAGTGCTCATGTATTCAGGAATTTTCATCCCAATGCCATGCATAAGTCCTGTAAAATAATCTGACCAGGAAATGGCGACAGCAATATTGCCAACAGCATACTCCATAATTAAATCCCAGCCTATAATCCATGCAATGAGTTCTCCAAAACTAACATAAGCATATGTATATGCACTTCCACTGATAGGAATGTCTGAAGCAAATTGAGCATAACACATTGCCGAAAATCCACAAGCAATAGCAGTAAAAATAAATAATATAGAAACTGCCGGACCACCATTAACTGCAGCTGTTCCAATTGTGCTAAAAATACCTGCCCCGATAATTGCTGCAATACCCATAGCAGTTAAGTCTTTAACTGTAAGGCTGCGTTTCATGCCCGAAGATTCTTTGGCTGCAATGTTAGCATGATGCAGAATCATCTCAATGGATTTGCGACGGAATAAGTTTCTCAATAGCTTAGTTTTTAGTAAAGCAAAAATAGTTTTTTTTTATTAAGCTAGGAAAAGGAATAGCTCATTTAATGACCAATATTTATATTTTTATCAAAAATTCTATTATTTT
This sequence comes from Bacteroidota bacterium, assembly GCA_013377005.1. Taxonomy (GTDB): domain Bacteria; phylum Bacteroidota; class Bacteroidia; order Bacteroidales; family JACABE01; genus JACABE01. Next base: position 11,552 of record JACABE010000025.1, on the reverse strand, counting down.
TTGCATGTTTATAAACAGATAGAAAATTTTAATGTAAATTTGCTTTGTTTTAAACATACAAAGCAATGAAAAAAATGGCATTAATTTTTTTTAGTTTTTTTATTTGTAATATTGCCTTCTGTCAGGAAGATAAAGCAGATTATAATGATGATTATTGGAGTTTTGGGACTAAGGATGTTGCTGATTTTAATACATCAGAAAGCCTAAAAGAAATCAATTATTTTAAAACAAATATTATCAATTATCCTATTGAAAATAATATTTTAGGAAAAGGTAAATACCTCAATGGGAAAAAAGAAGGTGAATGGACTGGCTTATATAAAGATGATAAACCTTACTTTATTGAATGGTACAGTAAAGGGAAACTTAAAAAAGGTGAAAGTTATGATATTATTGCTGGTAAAAAATATTTTTACACTAAAGAAATTATTTATGCTCATCCTCAAAATGGATGGGATGACTTTGTAACGTATGCTCAAAACTATTGGAATAAAGTTTCTGATTTTATAGAAAATAGATATCCTGAAAATTTTAAATTATTAAGAAATAAGGAGATTGAGGTAAGTTTTGTAATTTTATTTTACGAAAACGGGACTGTTGATATTGGAGATATTGCGAATGGGACAAATTTTGGATTTGATAAAACTGCCGCAAAAAAAATGCTGTCGAATTATAAGAATAAATGGATACCTGCTGTTTTTAAGGGACAAGTACGTAAATCGAAAGCTATTTATTCAGTTATTATTCAGTTTTAATTTTTTTGTAAAATAGAGATTTTATGCTAGAATTATTTATCGTCAATCTTCCCAAACTAAGAATTCTTGATGTAATTGACATTGTTTTGGTTGCTTATCTTTTTTACGAAATGTACAAGCTTATCAAAGGTACAGCAGCAATTAATATCTTTATAGGTATTATTTCAATTTATTTGATGTGGAAGCTGGTAAGAGCTCTCGAAATGGAATTGCTTGCTGAAATATTAGGGCAGTTTATCAGTGTGGGAGTAATTGCATTGATTGTTGTTTTTCAACCGGAAATACGCAGGTTTTTATTATTGCTGGGTACTCCGGGTTTTATGAGCAAAAAACCGAAGCGATTTTTATTTTGGCGGGTAGATATGTCAAATGAAAACAATCTTAGTATCGACCCTATTATACAGGCCTGTCAGAAAATGTCGCATTCAAAAACCGGAGCTTTACTTGTGATAGCCAATAAAAATGAACTGCCTACTTTTGTAAATACCGGCGAAATTATTGAAGCAAATGTATCTAAACAATTGTTGGAAAATATATTTTTTAAAAACAGTCCCTTGCACGATGGAGCGGTTATAATTGTAAATAATCGAATAAGAGCTGCCAGATGTATTTTACCCGTTTCGGGTAACCGAAATATTTCGCATGATTTGGGCTTGAGACATCGCTCTGCAATGGGTATTACAGAACAATCAGATGCTATTGCTATTGTTGTTTCGGAGCAAACAGGCAAAATATCGTATTGCAAAAAAGGTGAATTTACGTTAGATATTCAACCTTCGCAGCTAAAAGACTTTTTGGAAGAAGAGTTTAATATTATAGGGTGAGATTAAATGATCAGTTTATTAACCAAAAATCTGATTTAATTTAAGTTTTCTGAATTCAAAAATTTCATTTAGTTTTTTTTCTATAAGAAATTTGTTGGCAAATTTTCCTATAATTCCGAACGGTGGACTATAATTTAGTATGTCTGTAATTAAAACTCCATTTCCTGATACTTCAAAATGATGCTCATGATGCCAGAAACGATAAGGACCTTCTTGTTGAACATCCACAAAATATTTCATTTCTTTTACATGTGTTATTTCGGTTACCCATTTCATTTTGATACCCATTAAAGGACTTACTTTGTATGATATTATCATTCCTGCATACATTTTTTCCGGTAAATCCTTATTAATAATGTTAAATCCCATATAGGGAGGTGTTATCTTTTGCAGATTAAAGGGAGAGGACATAAAATTCCATAATTCATTGATGGGCGCAGCTATGGTTTGAATTCGTTCAAATGTATACATTTCCTTAAAGCTTTATTGAATATAAATAAACAGTTGGAAGAGGGAATAGTTTTGACGCAAATAAAATGAAAAAGGCAACTTCAAGTTATTATTTGAAGTTGCCTTTATGAATTAGGAAAATTTATTTTTGAATAATAAGTTTCTCAGTGAAAGATTTTCCATTAGATTTATTAGCCATATTTACAAAATATATGCCTCTTGCAAATGATGATAGGTCAATGGTTGTTAATATTTCTGTAGTTTCTTGTTTCAATAATAAATTACCAACCAATGAATAGATTTTTATTTCGGCATTCATAGATTTTTCCATCGAGATACTTACTTTTCCATTTGCAGGATTTGGGTATAATTTGAATGTATTCGCAAAATTTTCATTAATCCCTGTAGTATTCAGCATATCATTACTATCGCGGGGAATAAGAACATAACCTGATAAATAAGGTGAAGTTATATCCGTTTGGCTGACAATACCAGTAATGTTAAATGTTCCGGTAGGAGCAGGTATCCATTGTAAGCTGCAATTTGTATACAATCTCAACGTTATAGTATCACTTCCTTTTAATGTTAAAACAGAAGCCGTAGCAGTTCCTGGTGCAGTAGGCCAGCCGCTCACGTAAGTGAGTGTTTCCATTTTTGCAAATTGAGATTCGTTTACTTCATTTAAAGCAGTAATAATTGTTGGAGTATGTAAAGCAATGCCTGAAGAAATTAAAACAATTGAATCAGGAACCATTTGGATAAGTCCACTCACTTGTGCTATTTTCCCGATTACTCTGATAGAATCGCCTTCGAGAGGAGTATAACTAAGCGCAGGTACTTTATAAACATTAATACCGGCTGTTGCATCGAGTATATAAAAGTTATATCCGGTAAAAGTTGTTAGTTGTTTAAAGTTAATACCATGAACAACCCCGATAAGTTTACAATTTACATTAAGCGAATCTGCCACTCCGAGACTATTTATACCTTTAACCTGTGAAATGTTATACAAAACAGGAAGTTTTTTGGTTGTAAAACTAATTTCATTACCATAACCAGTACCACTTGCACTAATAGCATAAGCTCTCGCATAATAAATTGTATTGTCAGTAAGATTACTTAAAATGCTGCTAAATGTGGCAGCAGTTCCAGTAACAACAGAAAGTGAATCGGTAATTGTTGGATTATGATGGATAGCCCAGCATATACCTTTGGTTGTAAGAGTATCGCCACCATTATTAATAAGGTTTCCAGAAACAGTTGCTGTAGTATAACTTATTGCTGTTGCAGCGTTAGTTGTTAAAACAGGAGCAACAGGTGTAGCAGAAGTTGTAAATAAAGAATCATTTCCATAGAAAGTTCCCAATGAGTTTATTCCATAAGCTCTGTAATGGTAGGTTGTACTTAAGGTAAGGTTCGTAAGATTGATACTATATGCTCCTGTAGTTGCTGTGGTTGTTCTTATTGAATCTGCTGTAGTGGGGTTAGCATTAGGTCCGTAACAAATACCTCTTGATGTTATGGCATGTCCTCCATCTGTTGGGATATTTCCATAGCATAATGCTGTATATTGTGTTATACCGTAAACTGTACCGGTAATTACAGTTGGGTCGCTATAGTTTATTACTAAATCTGAAAGAGTTCTTGGGAAAATCTGATAACCTGAAGTATAAGGAGAAGTAACATCACTTTGGTTTACCATTCCTGTTATTGAAAAACTAACAGTTGCTGTTGGTGCTGCTGTTCCTTGGAGCGTACAATTGGTATAAATTTTTATGTAAACGGTATCCATACCTTTAATGGCAACAACAGTTTTTGTGCCACCACCTACTGTGGTAGGCCAGTTATTTAAATAATATAAATTATCAATTTTAACTAACTTAGATTCTAGGGTGTCATTATCAGGTAAATTAACTGTAATTGGATTAAACAATGTATTGCCTGAGGATATTTTTACCAATGAATCGGGTACTATTTGTATTAATCCGTTGGTTTGTGCAATTTTTCCAATAATTTTTACTTTATCACCTTCTGTGACAGTATAACCTAAATTGGAAGTTTTATAAACATTGATTCCAGCTGTGGAATCTACAATGAAAAATGTTAAGCCATTAGGATTATTGGTTGCTAAATAATTTATTCCATGTACAACTCCTATTAATTTACAGTTTACATTTATTGAATCGGCTACTCCTGAAACATCAACACTTTTTACTTGCTTAATTGAATAAGTTGGCAACAGTTTTTTAGTTGTAAAACTTAATTCGTTACCATAAGCTGTTCCTGCAGAATTGGTAGCAAAAGATCTAACATAATAAACGGTGTTATTAAAAAGGTTTGCTATGGAATTTACATAGGATCCGGTTGTCCCACTTTGATGACTTAATGAATCCAGAATTGTTGGATTAGCAGAAGTTTTCCAGCAAACACCTCTGGTGCTGATTGTGCCACTTCCATCATTAATAACTTTTGAAGCAATATTTGCTGTATAATAATTAATGGTAAAAACTGAATCGGTGCTTAACAATGGTAATACAGGACTGGATGCTGTGGTAAAACTTGAATCAGCTCCATAAGCAACACCTGTTGTGTTTTTGGCATAAGCTCTGTAATGATAGATTGTTGAGCTTGCAAGTCCAGTAAGTGTGGTTGAGAAAATACCTGTAGTTCCTGTTACGATATTGTGAGACGAAGCTGTATCTGGATTTAAAGTTGTTCCATAGCATATACCTCTTGCAGTAATTGTTGAACCCCCGTTTGATATTATATTTCCATTACAAACAGCGTCAGTCATTGATAAATAGGAAACAGAAGACGTTTGTACTACCGGTATTGTATAGTTAATTGTAAGATCGGCTATATATCTTGGATAAATAGTATAACCTTGCAAATAAGGTGACAAATTATCATTTTGTGAAACAATACCTATAATGTTGAAAGTTGTTGTAGGAGCTGGTGTTCCCTGAATAGTGCATGTTGAGTAAATAATTAATGTAATAGTATCAACCCCGTGCAAAGCATATACTGTTCTTGATTGACCTGTGATTGTGGTAGGCCATCCACTCAAATAGGTAAGATTGTTTATTTTAACCAATCGTGATTCAACAGTATCGGATAGATTATTTACAACTATAGGATTTTGTAAAGTATTTGCCGATGATATTTTAACGATAGAGTCTGGCGCAATTTGAATAAGTCCGTTGGTTTGTTGAATTTTGCCGATAACTCTGATGGAGTCACCTTCTGTTACAGGGGTGTATGTTAAACTTGTTGCTTTATAAACAGAGATTCCTGCATTATTATTCATCATATAAAAAGAGTAGCCGCTTGCTGCGTAATTTATTCCATGCACCACTCCTGATAGTTTGCAGTTAATTCCATTAGAATCGGCAACGCCAGTTGTGGGGTTAATGTTATGAATTTGTGCAATGGTATAGGTTGGAATATAAGCCAGTGTTTTAAAACTAACATCAGATCCAAAGCTGCTTCCTATTGAATTGGTGGCAAATGCTCTTACGTGATAAGTAGTATTGTTTAGCAAATTACTAAGGTTAGAAGATATTGTTCCTATTGTTCCTGCAATTGGCATAGTGTTATTTGTAAGGGTTGGATTTGCAACGGTATCCCAGCAAAATCCTCTTGAGCTTATGTTTGCTCCTCCATCACTAATTATTTCACCCGAAATACTTGCTGAATAGAATGACAGATTGGAAATTGCATTGGTTATTACAATAGGTGCAATGGCGGTAGTTGCAGTTGTAAATACCGAATCACTACCATAAACCGTTCCTAAATTATTGGTGGCATAAGCTCTGTAATGGTAAGTTTTACCAAGCATTAAGCCCGAAAGATTACTCGAAAAACTTCCCAAACTTCCAGTTTCGTTGGTAAATAGATTTAATAAGATACTAGGGTTTGCAATGGTATCGTAACAGATACCTTTTGCGGTTAATACTAATCCTCCATTAGTAAGCACGTTTCCTGAACAAGTGGCTGAATTGGGTGTAATATTGGAATTGCCGGCAGTTGATACTGTTGGAGAAGTATAATAACCTATTGCATTGTACCATGTATCGGTAACTCTGATTTCATCAATATTTACTTTATCGCTGCTACCTTGTCTTAGTGCAATTGCAAATGCTGAATCAAGGTCGGTTGTTGCTATATCTGTGGCTTTAATGGTTGGGTTTCCTTCGTCAGTAAACTGAGGATTTACATACAGAGAAACAGTATCATTTGTTGTTCCGCTTACAAATTTATATTTTAAAACGATTAAATAAGTAGAATCCATTGAATAGGTTGTAGTAGAGTATACCGCAGTTGATGATCCTTTTGAAATACCGAAATTCACTGAATTTGTTGCCGATTTCTTTACAAATACACGTCCGACAAAGGAAGTTGAAGTTCTTAAAAAGTGCATAAAATAGTCGCCTGTAGTATTGGCTGAATCTATTTTTACCAATGCAGCTATATAAATACTTCCATTGGTTTGCGAAGCAAAACTGCGGTTGATATCTTGCCCTGTGTTTTTCAGATATGCACTGTTTCCCACAGAAGTTGGATATTGATTGTAATTTAGCGACCCGCTTTTAACCATAATAGTATTGATTCCTGCGCTATGAAACGCCCAGCCGTGAGCCGTTAATGAATCACCGGCAGGATAATCGAAATGTTCGTTCATAAATACTGTTTGTGCATGTACCGAAAATGTAAGCATACACATCATTACAAACGAAAAAATAAATAGGATTTTTTTCATGGAATTAATAAATTAATAAATAGTGTGAGATTTTAATTAACCTGCAAATATCAACATTTATTTTACCCAAACACGATAAGGTTTTGTTAATATTAAAATTTCATACAAAATAAAAAGAATTTTATACAATTGAGTGTAAACCGATACCGAAGAAACTGAATAAAACGGTTCGATGTGAAAGTTCTTTGCAAATAAAATAAGAATAAGATGATTTATTTCGATAAATGATTTATTTTTACATCGTAAATAATATGCAATGGTATTGCGACAATCCACCCAAATATGGCTGGTTTTGTGTAGTTTTATTACATATTTAAATGAGTTAGATGCAAGCATAAGAAAACAGCCTCAAAGACTATGACAAGCTTTAAATATTATTTTTTCTTTTTAACAATTTTGGTTTTTGTTTCTTGTAGACAAGATAATTCTATATCGACAGGAGAAACTACTGATAGTAATCAATTAACTAATCATAACGCATCATTGCAAGAAAAAGGAGACAACGTAATTTGGATGACTCCTAAACAATTTACTCCGATTTCATTTTTAAATGCTGTAGTTCGAAAAAACGACAAAGACACTTTAATAAATGTAATTACAATGGTTGATGATTTCCCTATTGATTGGGTTAAAAAATCTGATATTGACACATTAATGACACTAATAAAATCGACAAAAAGATGCAATTGTTTTTTAAATCCATTATCGTCTTATATTCCAACAAATATAAGTGCTGACATCGGAGGGTACGCAATAATTTTCGTAAATTCGTTTCGACAAAAAACTAAAATTAAAATGGGACTATACAGTTGTCCAAAGACAGAAAAACAATCTGTAGAAAAATTAACGAAATGGTGGGAAAATTACAATAAAAAGAAATAATGCAAGCACCCAACAGTACCTTGCTTTAAGTGGTGCTTAACAACAAGAAGATATAAACAAAAAGTAATTAACTAAATTAGCAAGCTGCTAACCGTTACCATTCAAGTTTTCCACCACCAACCCACATCTTCCCCCAACATCAAATTAAGACTCACTCAGCTGAATCTTTGCTGATTAAAAAAAATTAAAAAAAAATCACCAAAAACTATAACACTTTGCTTTTTAATTTTATACTTTTGTTATTCGATTAACAGTAAAAAACGTAAAACTGTCCACCGTATGATAATCGCACAAAATCATACTACCGCAAACCTGCCGGAAGTCTGTTTCCAACCTACTGTATTTCAGTGTGATTTTATGATTAATGCTTGTTATGATGCTCCGCATTTTGGTGAAAACCTCAATTCGGTCGACGGCAAGCAGTCACAACGTTGTGAACGGTACTTTTCGGTCGACGGGGACGATTCACAACGTTGTGAACGGTACTTTTCGGTCGACGGGGACGATTCACAACCTTGTGAACGATACTTTTCGATCGACGGGGACGATTCACAATACTGTGAACGGTACTTTTCGGTCGACGACAGACATTCACCACTTTTTGCATCCAAATTCATAAAAATCGATATTAATTTTCAAAGATATGAACCAATAAATATATTGTTTAATTCTAAATACAAATCCTATGGAAATTATTAAAATTCATTTAAACAATCTTCGCAACGAAGAACACAACAGTTTACACGACGGAGTTGTTAAATTGGCCGATGCGGCCGATCCCGTAGCGTTGGGTATCGAAGCTGAGCTTGTTGGGTACAAATCAGCCATTTTGAGCGAAAAAGACGCGATTGAGTTTATCGGCAAAAACAGTAAAAGTGATTTACTTGCAGATTTGGATGACCACCGCGATAGAACCTTCCACGGGCTGGCTCTCCGTATTGAATCAGATTGCAATCACTACGATGCCAATGTAAGCAATGCAGCCACCATTTTGCAAAGCGAAGTAATGAACAAATACGGCAATATTGCCAAAGACAACTATCAGGAAGAAACTTCCTCGGTAAATAATCTGATAGCCGACCTCACAGGCACTTATGCCACCGAAATCGGCTTGTTGGGCATCCAAGGCTGGTTAACTGCGCTGCAGCATGATAATACCAATTTTAACGACCTATTTTATCAACGTATCGACGACGAATCGGCAAAAACCCAGCTTCGGATGAAACAGGTAAGAATTCAAGTAGATGCTGCCTACAATGTAATCGTTAAGCGTATCAATGCATTGATTGTCATAAACGGCGAAACCCACTACAAAGAATTCGTTTTAAAACTCAACGAATTATTAAACAAAACCAAAGATACCCTTGCCCAGCGCCGTGGCCGCAATGCCAAAAACGGAAACTAAACGGGGATAGTTTGTTTCTGGAAATCAAAACCCGTTGGGTGCATAGCTCCCAACGGGTTTTTTTTGTTAATATTGATTGCAAAAAGTTCTGAGGCGATTGTGAAAATGACGGAGTCGATTTCTTGAGTGACAATATTGAGGGAGTTGGGAGTGTATAATAAACTATACCCTTACAATTAAGCTATTTCTACCTTGATTTTTTGTTAATAAATATACGGAACATTAAAATTGTTGTACATTTGTAAAAAAACAAAAGGTGTAGCAGTCTACCTAAGAATAGCGAATAGCTCACCACAAAGGTGAAGCGAGAAACAAGTTAGCGGCAAGCATAGACGCACCAAACAGGACAAGAGATAGTTAATATCTTAATTCAATTTTTCAGTCTTAGCTTTATAATTCTCTTGTATCTTTTTAATAAATGCATTTTTATCACGTTTCATAATTTCAATTTCAGGACTATCTACCATTATTTTATTGAGCTCTCTCACGTTTTCATCACTCCATACAGACAGTTCCACTATTATTGGCGTTATGGCTAAACCCTTTTCAGTTAACAGGTAAAGGTTAGTTTTTTTATTATCAGGAAGCTGTTTTTTAGTTATGATGCCGAATTCCTCCAAATATTTTAGCTTAGAAGATAGAATATTAGTGGCAATGGATTCGTCACTTTCGATGAAGTCTTTGAACGTCTTTTTGTCTTGTATTAGCATAAGTTTGATGATAACCAATATCCATTTATCCCCTAAAATATCAAGGGCTGATGTGATAGGACATTCGCATCTAAATTTATAATCCATATTATTTAATTGTTGTTTATTACTTGTTAATTGCAATTAATATTTAATTTTACTTGCAAATTGAAAGTTAAATATTACTTTTGCTTGCGAAACAAAAGTAATAATTTTAAATTAAAAAAAATGGAAAATCAAGAAAAAAGCACTGAAGGTGCAAATGCAGCAAAGCCTGCCTACATTATGGTTCAAATGAAAGTTGAAAGCCTTGAGGAACTAATGCAACGCTATGCACAATTTGCAATTCCTATTTTGCAAAAACATGGTGGGCAAATGATTGCAGGCACTCCTGCGCCAAACGTAAAAGAAGGAGATTGGAATGGAAATTGGGCTGCCGTGTTACAATTTCCTAGTATGGAAGCAGCCGAAGGCTGGTACAACTCTGAGGAGTATCAACCTTACAAAAACCTTCGTATTAATGAACTACAATCTGAGGCAGGTAGAGTGGTAATTATACCAGGAATGTAATTTGTTGTTTTCGCATTTATAAACCAAGCTTAGTCAATTTCTAAGTTTGGTTTATTATTTAAAAATTTAATCCCAGATAAAAAATGAAAAAAGTATTAGTAACAGGAATTTCAGGATTTGTAGGACAGCATTGTGCTACCGAATTATTAAAAAAAGGCTATGCCGTTAGAGGTTCAGTAAGGAGCTTATCTAAGACAGATGAAGTAGTAAATGGCATTAAAAAAGAAATTGACCCAAAAGGTAATTTAGAGTTTTGCGAACTTGACCTGATGGAAGATGCAGGTTGGGATAAGGCAATGGAAGGCTGCGATTATTTATTGCACGTTGCGTCACCTTTTGTTGTTAAAGTTCCAAAAGATGAAAACGAATTAATAAAACCTGCTGTTGATGGTACATTAAGAGCATTGAAAGCTGCAAAAAAAGCAGGAGTTAAAAGAGTAGTGCTTACATCCTCCACAGTAGCTATGCATGGAGGACAAGCAGGTTTGATTAAAATAAATCAAGACAGTTGGACTAATCTAAATGCCAAAAATGTGACTGCATATTTTAAAAGTAAAACACTTGCTGAAAAAAGTGCTTGGGAATTTATTAAAAATCAGACAGGTGAAAAGAAATTAGAATTAGTAGTGGTTAATCCGGGACCTATTTATGGACCAACGCTAACAGGGAATTTAGCTACTGAAGCAATGGATTTCTTCAAAAAATTAATTACAGGACAAGTTCCTATGTTACCCCACGCTTATTCAGTAATGTCTGATGTAAGAGATGTTGCAACTATCCATGTGGCAGCCTTAGAAAATGAAAAAGCAAGCGGCAAACGTTTCATTGTAACATCAGAAAAACCTCATGCTATACAAGAAATTGGAAAAATTTTAAAATCAAACGGATATGATAAAGTTAGCACCAAATTGGCACCAACCTTTTTACTAAAATTTATTGCCAATTTTAATGACGAAATGAAAGGAATGTTGCCATTTGTAGGTAATACTATTGAAGCTGACGTAAGTGATACGATGAATACATTTAATTGGAAACCAATTCCCTTTGAAAAAACTGTTCTTGACACAGCTAAATCTGTACTGACAGAGCTTAAGAAATAAATAAAAGCTAATAGAATTAGTTTTACTAATAAGAACATGAAACGTTGACAAAGCCATAATGCCAGCCGCTAATCGAGGTACTGTCTTAAAAAACAAATAAATTTTTATTTATTTTTGC